>JBEEFV010000074.1:0-67106 GCA_041166405.1 Actinomycetota bacterium
CGTGCTGCGTTGCGTCGGTTCCGCAGTCTTCGCCGTATTCGCCGCCGACGACGGTGAGGCAGACGACAACCACCGCGCGTGCGACGACGACGTCTACGACGAGTCCGCGACCGTTTACTGGTGCGGCGGCGGCGACGTCGACGACCCGCCCGGCCACCACGACGACGCGTCGCCCAACGACGACCACGTCTCGCCCGACCACCACGACGACGCGTCGCCCGACCACGACCACGACGCGGGTCACGAGCGTTCCGTCGGCGCCCTGTTCGATCCCACAGTCGGTGCCGTCTTCGCCGTCCACGACGGTGAGGCGCACGACGACAACGACGGCGCGTCCGACGACGACCGCAGTCCCGCCGACGACGCGACCGTGACCCGTCACCGTTCTGAGAAGGTTTGCCGACCCGTAGCGTCGGTAGGTCCTCTCAGAACGAACTGCCGCCCCGGTGGAAGCCGGCGACGCGCTTACTAGAGTCGCCGGATGGTCCTGTCTGACCGCACTATTCGCGAGGAAATCGCCAACGGCCGCATCGTCGTCGAGCCGCTGGGCGACGACTGCATCCAGCCGTCGTCGGTCGACCTCCACCTCGACAACCTGTTCCGGGTCTTCCTCAATCACACGATGGACGTCATCGACGTGAAGGCCGACCAGGAAGACCTGACCGAACTCGTGAAGGTGCCGGAGGACCAGTTCTTCGTGTTGCATCCCGGCGAGTTCGTGCTCGGTTCGACGTCGGAGCTCGTCGGGCTGCCCGACGATCTCGTCGCCCGCATCGAGGGCAAGTCGAGCCTCGGCCGCATTGGGCTGCTCGTGCACGCAACGGCGGGCTTCGTCGACGCCGGGTTCAGCGGCCACCTCACCCTCGAGCTTTCGAACGTCGCCAATTTGCCCATCCGGCTCTATCCCGGGATGAAGATCGGCCAAGTCAGCTTCTTCCAGATGACGACGCCGGCCGAGAATCCGTACGGCGCGAAGGCCGTCGGCTCCAAATACCAGGGACAACGCGGGCCGACGCCGTCGAGGTACTTCGAGAACTTCCGGTAAAACCGGACAACCGAAGCCCAGACGCGACTGATCTCCGCAGAGCCGGAAAGCTCACGCGGAGATCAGTCGAGGGGCGATTTGTTTTAGTCGTCTGAGCTGTGGCTACCGCTGTCGTCGCCACCGTGGTGGCCGCCGCCGTCTTCGTGCTGCGTGGTCGGGGTGACGGTCGTCGTCGAGGTGGTCTGCTCGTCCTCGTGCTCGTGGTCGCCGTCCTGGCGATGGTCGGCCGAGTTGCCACCCTGACCGCTGTGGTCGTCGGTCTTTTCGTCGGCGCCGGCCTTGCACTTGCCCTCACTGGCGACGGTGCACACCGCGGTGCCGTGATCCTCGCCCGTGGTCGACTTGTCGTGCGCGACTGTCGACACGTCCTTGCCGTGGTTGTCGGGGTGCTCGACGGTTGTCGTCGTCTCGTTCCCGTTTTCCTCGTTCGCGTCTTTCGTGTCGGTGTCGGTGTCGGCGGCGTCGTTGTCGTCGGACTTGGGGATGTGCAGCCCGACGTGTTCGACGGCGTGCGACGCGGCGTTTTGCGCCGGATCGGGAAGGGTGCCGGTGGCCGCCGATGCGACACCGCCGGTAAGGACGAGCACGCCGGCGATGGCGGCGGCTTTGGCGGTCAGGACTTTGCCGAGCATGGGGCGTCTCCGTGAAGCAGGGGTCTGAGTGGGGGCGAGAGCGTCCACGGACAGCGCCAACGTCATCGCCTCGAGCAGGCCGGCATCTGCTTGTGCGGTGGGAAGGTCGGCTTTGGCCGCGTTCAGCAGCGCGTCGACTTCCGGGCTCAGTCCTTCGAACATCTCACCTCCCACAACGCACCTTTCGTTCCCGTCGTTACAGGTATTTCTGCAGGCGTTTGAGGCCGCGGCTCTGGAGTACCCGCACCGTCCCCGGCTTCTTGCCCATGATGGCGGCGACCTCGTCGACCGACAGGCCGCCCACCACCCGCAGCAAGATCACGTCGGCCTGATCCGCCGGCAACAGGTTGGCGATGCGCCGCGCCGCCTCGTCGCCGCCGCTGGCGGCAGCGACCACTTCCTCGGGTGACGGGTCGAGCGCCGGCAGCTCGGTCGTGGCGTCGTCCATCGAGCTGGCGGGCGGGCGTCGTTTGGCCTTGCGGCGCTGGTCGATCAGGCGGTGCCGGGCGATGGTGAACAGCCACGCCCGGAAGTCGTCGCCGCCGCCAAGGAACCCGCCGAGTCCTTGCGCCGCGGAGATCCACGTCTCCGAGGCGAGGTCGTCGGCGTCGGGCCCGGCGCGGCCGCGCAGGTACCGCAACAACGCTGGCTGATACTCGGCGTAGAGCTCCGCCAGCGCCCACTCGCCGCCGGCTTGCGCCGCTTGGAGGGTCGCTTCGAAGTTCAGCTGATGTTCCCCGACCCGCGTTCGAGCGCGTCGAGAAGGTGCATCGAGATGTCGGCGACGACGACGTCGTCTCGCCCGTGTTCCTTCACGCCGTCGTCGATCATGATGTAACAGAACGGACAGGCGGTGGCCACGCGTGAGGCTCCGGTGGCCAAAAGTTCACGGGAACGCTCGGTGTTGACCTTCGTGCCGACGTGTTCTTCCATCCACATGCGCGCCCCGCCGGCGCCGCAGCACATGCCGCGGTTGCCGTTGCGCGGCGCTTCGACGATGTCGACGCCCTTGAGCGACCCGATCACGCGGCGCGGCGCTTCGTACACGTCGTTGTGACGACCGAGGTAGCAGCTGTCGTGGTACACGACCCGCTCGTCGAGCGACGCGCCCGACATGTCGAGCTTGCCCGTCTCGATCAGGTGCTCGAGGAACTGGCTGTGGTGCACGACCTCGTAGTTGCCGCCGAGTTGCGGGTACTCGTTCGACAGGGTGTTAAAGCAGTGCGGGCACTGGGCGATGATCTTCTTCACGCCCATCCCGTTGAGGGTTTCGACGTTCTGTCCCGCCAGCATCTGGAACAGGTACTCGCTGCCGGAACGGCGCGCCGGATCGCCGGTGCACTGCTCGTTCGGGCCGAGGATCGCGAAGTCGACGCCGGCGCGCTGCAACAACTTCGCCGTGGCGATCGTGACCTTCTTGTTCTTGTCGTCGAACGAACCGGCGCAGCCCACCCAGTACAGGTACTCGTGCTCGAGCGGCGAGGAGCTGTCGACGACGGCGACACCCGGGATGGCCTTGGCCCAGTCGCCGCGCTCGCCTTGGTTCATGCCCCACGGGTTGTTCTGGTTCTCCATCGAGCGGTACATGTTGCCGAGTTCGCTCGGGAAGTCGGACTCCATCAGCGACAGGTAGCGCCGCATGTCGAGGATCTTGTCGAGGATCTCGATGTTGACCGGGCAGATGTCGTCGCACGCCTTGCACGACGTGCACGCCCAGATTTCTTCGGACGAGATCCGCTCGAACACCGAGTCCGACGACACCGTCAGTTCGGCGTCCTGGCCGACGACGGGCGACACCGAACCCGACGGGTGCGTCGCCGCCATGACGTGGCCGACCTTGAGCACGATCTCGCGCGGGTCGAGCGGCTTGCCCGTCGCGTGCGCGGGGCACACCGACGTGCAGCGCCCGCACACTGTGCACGCGTCGGTGTCGAGCAACTGCTTCCACGTGAAGTCTTCGATGACGTTGGCGCCGAAGTTCTCGAGGCTCGTCTCCATCAAGTTGGGCAGCGGCTTCATCGCCCCCTTGGGGCGATCGCGGTCCGACAGGTACATGTTCACCGGCGACGTGAACATGTGACGCAGCTTCGTCGTGGGGATCAACACGAGGAAGGCGACGAACGCGGTCGCATGCAGCATCCAGAACGTCTGATGCCACCCGTGGACGTGCGTGTTGTTCTGGAACCAGTACGAGAGCGGGTAGCCGACGACGGACCACTTCTCGAACGCCGGCCGTCCGACGAGCGCGATGCGGAACGCTTCGACCATGAAGCCGCCGGCGCCGATGATGGCGAACAGGCCGAGGATCACGTAGTCCTCGGGACGCGTCTTGATGCGCACGCGGTACACGCGCTGCACGAAGCGGCGAATGACGGCCCAGCTGATCCCGATGAGGAACAGCACGCCGGCCACGTCGGCCCCGAAGGCGAGTGCCTGGTAAGCGCGGCCGTGCAGGAACTTGAGCGACTCCGGCGCCTGCTCGTTGAAGATGACGAGGTTCGTCACGGCGAACAGGGTGAGGAACGGGAAGTAGATGAGGCTGTGCATCAGCCCGGCGGCGCCGTCGCGCAGCAGCGTGCGCATCCACACGCCCGAGCGGAACGCCTCGACGCGGTGACGGGCGTTGCGCGGCGTGGTCTTGCGCCGGTCGGGCTGGCCGCGTTCCCAGTTCTGCGCCCGCAGCGAGAACAGGTAGCCGACGCACAGGAAGGCGACGGTCAGCGTCCCGTAGAAGATGCCTTTGACGGGCGACGGGATGTTGAGGAAGTCGTGGCGGCTGACGGGTGACTTGTCGTGAAACCCGAAGATCGCCGACGCGGTGCCCGCGGCCAGAGTGAGCACGGCCCAGAACGCGCCGAGGAGGAGCGCGACGTGGCTCGGTCGCAGTCGACGCGACGGCTTGGAGGGTTCAGCCATGCGTTGCAACTTAGTGAACGCCGCGCGGAGCGACGGAGTTCAGCGCAGTTGTGTCAGTTGCTGCCGAGGTCCGCTTCGGCGAGACGAGCCGCCATCTGCGCCAGCAGCTTGTGCGCCAGGCCCGGGATGCTGTCGAGCACGCCCGAGAACTCGCGCTGGCCGAGCACGAGCAGCGTCGTGTCGCCTTTGGCCGTCACGGTCGCGTTGCGCGGCCCGCGGTGCAGCAGTGCGAGCTCGCCGAAGTGCTGGCCGGGGCCGAGCGTGTTCAGCTTCTTGCCCTTGCGCTTCACGTCGACCGCGCCGCTGAGCACGAGATAGAACTCGTGGCCGGGGTCGCCTTCCTTACACAGCACCGCACCGTCGGGCACCGACACTTCGTCGGACGCGCGCCCGATCGTTGTCAGTTCCTTCTTCGAGCACGCAGAGAACAAGCGCACTCGGGACAGTTGATCGAGCTTCGTATCTTTCGCCACTTCCAGCCTCCCCTTGGCAAGGTCATGCGCACATTAAGCGCGTTATGAGGCTTCACGACGGCGAAACGCGCCTGCAACGTTCGGTTTCTAGGGTGCCCCGACCATGGACGTCGTGTTGCTGCGCTGGCCCGCGGAGGCTTCTCGGCGCGAAGACCTCGTCGAGATCGGTCACGCGCGACTGCTCTTGGTCGAGGACGGGGAGATGCCGCCCGAACAGTCGGACTGCCTCGAAGACTGGATTCGCGTGCCGGCATCGGAGCTCGACCTGCGCGCCCGACTCGTCGCGCTCGAAGGCCGCGCCGCCCGTCACGCGCCGTCGACGCCGACCCTCGACGCCGACGGCGTGCTGCGCTTCGGCGCCGGTTGGGTGTCGCTGCCGCCCGTCGAGGCGCGGCTGACCGAGGTGCTGGTCGAACGCTTCGGCGCCGTCGTCGGCCGCGAGTCGCTCACGCGCGCCGGCTGGCCCGACGGCAACGCCGGCCGCAACGCCCTCGACGTGCACGTGCTGCGCCTGCGCCGTCGCCTCACCGACGTCGGCCTCGTCATCAAGACCGTCCGCTCGCGCGGCTACCTGCTCGAGGGCTGACTCACCCCGCTAGAGGTAGTCGGCGGATTTGACGGAGTAGTCGTCGTCGAGGTCGAAGAACCAGGGCTTGCCGGTAGGGATCTCGAGCTTGACGATGTCGGCGTCGGAGATCTTCAGCAGGTGTTTAGCCAGGGCGCGCAGCGAGTTGCCGTGCGCCGCCACCAGGACGGTCTTGCCCTCGTGCAGCTCGGGGACGATGGCGTCGTAGAAGTAGGGCAGCGTGCGCACGAGCACGTCGGCGAGACACTCCGTCGCCGGCAGCAGCTCCGGGGCGACGTCGGCGTAGCGCGGGTCGTTGGCCGGGTGGTGCGGCGAGTCGCGGTCGACGGGGGGCGGCGGGACGTCGTAGCTGCGCCGCCACAGCAGCCACTGGTCGGCGCCGTGCTCGTCCTCGATGTCCTGCTTATTGAGCCCCTGGAGCGCGCCGTAGTGGCGTTCGTTCAACCGCCAGTGCCGGTGGACGGGGACCCACGCCCGGTCGCAGGCGTCGAGGGCGAGGTTGCAGGTGGTGATCGCCCTCCGTAATAAAGAGGTGAAGGCGACGTCGGGCAGCAGTCCCGCGGCGGCCAGCGCCTTACCGCCGGCGACGGCTTCCTCCCGCCCGAGTTCGGTTATGTCCGGGTCTTGCCACCCCGTGCAGACGTTGAGCAAGTTCCACTCGCTCTGGCCGTGCCGGACCAACACCAACCTGCCCATGGCATTGCAACGTAGCGGGCCATACGATCAGCGACGGCGTGGCGTGGAAGTTGGGGAGCTACCGCGTAGATGACAAGCCGTTCGCCGCGGGGGCAACGGCAGAGGTCTTCGCGGCACGGAAAGGGCGGACAGGTGAGCGCGTCGCGCTGAAGGTGCTCCCGCTCCGCACCTTCCGCGATCGCGCCGAGGCCGAAGCTGACATCGGCCGCATCGACCACCCGCGCCTGCTGACGGTGCACGCGTCGGTCGTCGACGAGCGGCGCGGCGTCGTCGGGCTCGTGATGGACCTCGCCAACGGAGGCGACCTCCGCAATGCCCTGCGCGGCGCCGACGCGCCGACGCCCATCGAGATGCTGCAAATCGCCGACGACGTGCTGGCCGCGGTCGAGGCGTTGCACGCCGTCGGGCTCGTCCACCGCGACATCAAGCCCGAGAACATCATGTTGGAGCGCGTCGACGGGCAGTTGCGGGCGCGTCTGGGTGACATGGGCATCGCGCGGCCGATCGACCGGACGCGCAGCACAGGATCGGTCCTCGGCACCGACCTGTACATCGCGCCCGAGGTGCACGACGGCGGCGCACCGTCCGCTGCCGCCGATCTGTGGGCTGTGGGTTACGTCTTGTACGAGGGACTGTTCGGCGCGCCGCCGCACGCCGACGCCAAGACGGCGTACCAAGCGATCGGCCTCCTGCGCGCCGAGGGTCCGAACCGCCCGCCGAACGTGCCCGACTCGATCTGGAACGTGGTGGCGGCGCTGCTGGCACCAACGCCCGACCAGCGCCCGGAATCTGCGCGTGCGGCGCGTCATCTCTTGGAGTCGGCGGGGCCGGCTGCCGAGGAGGCGTCTGCCGCGGCCGGCGAACGCGACCCCGTGGCCGCGGTGAGGCGACCGGGAGCGCGTCGGCGTTCGACGGAGCGCGGCCACGACGGTTTCGTGCGCCCGGTGCCGACCTACGAGCGGCGCCCGGCGGTGGCGCGAGCGTTCGCCGGGATCGCGGCGGTTGTGCTCGTCGTCGGCGGTCTGGCGTGGATTGGCGGTCGCAATCGCCTGGCGCTGTTCGGAGCCGAACCGCGCACGATAGGTGCGGTGCGCTCGCTGACGCCGTTGCCACCCGAGTCCGACGCCGTCGTCCCGACGCAGTACCAGTGGCGACTCAAGAACGGCATGCTCACCGGTCGCCTCGACGTGTCGAATCCTTCCGATCAGCCGACAGCCGCCACCGATATCCCGGAGTTGTTCCCGCCGAGCGCGGTGCGGGGCAACGCGCTCGCCCTCGTCGGCCATGACGGTCCCGTCGAGAAACAGCGCGACGGATCCGTGTTGGTGCGTTTCGAGGTGCCGTCGATCGCGCCGCACGAACATCACGTCGTCGCGTTCCGGATGTCGGTGCCGCCGTCGACGAGCGACCGGTCGCTGCTGGCGAAACTCGTGCGTGATCGGGAGGACGCGATCACGCGCCACGCGCTGGCGTTGAGCGACGCTCCGACCCTGGCGTCGATCTCGATCGACCTCGTGCCGTCGACGGTGACGGTTGGGCAGCGCGCCAACGCCAACGTGCACGGCCGCACACCGAAGCAAGACGAAGCGCCGGCGGAATTGCTGAAGGACGCGCACCTTGAAGTGATCGGCAGCGCCGGGATTGCGCGCGTTGACGGGCTGAGCGTCGTCGGGCTCGCGCCGGGTGCCGTTGTGGTGCGCGTTGTCGTCGGCAACCTCCAAGCGGACACGCCGATCAACGTCGTCGCGCCGCCGGTCACTGTTCCGAAGACAACCGTCACGCACCTCCGCCGCGCGCCGACGACGCAGACCACCATCATCGAAGAGGAAGCGCCCCCGCCAGCGCCGAAGGACGTCGAGGTGTGACCGTCTTCGACGTCGCGCTAATGGTCGTGACCGACGAGGGCGAGCGGCCCGTCGTCGCGACCGTCTCCGACACGACGCTCGTCGCCGATCTCGCGGCAGCGGCCGGCGGGTCGCGTTCCACGACGTTGGCGCGACTCGGCGAGCGGCTCGATCCGTCGTCGACGCTGGGCGCCGCTGGCGTGTGCGCAGGCGACACCTTGCGCCTGGGCGACCCGCTCGTAGGTGACTGGAAGCGCCTCGGTCCCGAACTACGGGTGATCGGCGGCGTCGACGCCGGGAAGCGGCGGCGCATTAACGAGGGAACGTTCGTGGTCGGGCGCGATCCCGGCGCCGATTTCGTCCTGAGCTCGATGAGCGCCTCGCGTCGTCACGCCGAGCTGCGCTGGGGAGGCGGCGAGCTCGTCGTACGCGACCTCGGATCGCGCCACGGCACGTACATCGACGGCCACCGGTTGGGCGCCGACGAATCGCGCACGGTGGCGCCGTACACCGCCATCCACATCGGCGACAGCGTCGTGACCGTGGCGGCGGGTGCCGAGCCACCGCCGTTCGTCGACCGCGGCAACTACCGCGTGGCAGCGCCAGAGACGACGGCGCGCCGTTCGTACGCGCCGTTCGTGGTGCCGAGCGCGGGTGCGCTTGCGTTCGCGGCCGCGGCGTCGGGCGCGCCGGCGCCCGTCACGCTGGTGGCGACTCCGGCGGCGCTGCTCGCCGGGTTGGGGGTCGATCGCGTCTTGAGCCAGCGCGCGCAGCGGCGCGCCGAGTCGGCGCACGCGGCTGACGTCGCCGCGATTGCCGCTGACGTACGCGCCGAGGCCGCCGCGGTGGCGCGCGCCGCTCGCGCGCAGTTCGCCGACCCGGCAGCGTTACTCGGATCCGCCGAACGACGCAGCGCGTCGTTGTGGTCGCATGGCGCCGACGACCTCATCTTGCGGATCGGGCTGGCGTCGCAACCCGACGCGGTGGCCGTCGAGGCGGATGACGCGGACCGACGCGCCATCGGCGACGCCGGCGCCGCATACCTCGTGCCCCTGACGGTGACGTGCGACGGCTCGCCGGTGGCCGTCGTCGGTCCCGAGCCGTTCCTCGACGACCTGTTCACGTGGTTGGTGGCGCAAGCGACAGCCGCGCTCAGTCCCGATGACATGGAGGTGCTGGTCGTCAGCGACGACCTCGACCGTTGGGCGTGGACGGCGCTGCTACCGCATGCACGCTCCCGAGTGGTCGTCGCGTCCAACGCCGTCTCGAGCGGGCTGCCCACTGCCGAGCGCCCGCGCCGGCTTGTCGTGCTCGACCGGGTGCGCGCCGTCGACGTGTCGTCGCACGACATCGTCTTGTCACGTCACGAGACGAACGCCGGGCGCTTCGGCGACGGCGTCGTCGTGCGGTCGACGAGCCCCGCGCACGTCGCCGTTGCGGTCGGTGACCGCGTGCCTGGCGTCGCACTCGCCGACCTTCCCTTCGACGCGACGGGGTTCGCGCTGTCGCTGGCGTTGCACTTGGCGTCGCTGGGCGGGCAGCGCAACGGCCGTTCGGCGTTGCCCACGCGGGTCCGTCTCCCGGAGATCCTGCCCGCCGTGACCGACGCTGCCGCCATTGCCCGCGGGTGGCGCCGCGCCTCGGACCCGCTCGTCGCCGTCGTCGGCGCCGACGAGCACAGCCCGGTCGCCGTCACGCTCGAGGGCGCGGCGAGCCACGTACTCGTCGCCGGCACGACGGGCGCAGGAAAGACGCGCCTGCTCGAGACGCTCGCGCTCGGGTTGGCGTCGAACTACGCGCCGAGCGCGCTGAACCTCATGACGATCGACTTCAAGGGCGGCAACGAGCTCGCTGGGCTCTCGCGACTGCCGCACTGCGTCGGCGCGGTGAGCGACCGCGACCCCGTCGAAGTCGATCGCGCCATCGCGGCGATCGGTCGAGAGCTTGCGCGCCGCGACGATGCGTTCGCGGCGGCGCGTGCGACGGACCGCGACGATTACGTCGCAAAGACGGGATTGCCGATGCCGCACCTCGTCGTCATCGCCGACGAGTTCGGCCAGTTCCGTCGTGAGGACGGGACAGGGACGCGGGTGGCGGCGCTGTTGCGAATCGCGGCGCAGGGCCGTTCGAAGGGCGTACATCTCGTGCTCGCCACGCAGTCGCCGAGCATCGACGTCAACGCCGACATCCGCCAGAACGTCGGCGTCCGGCTCTGCCTCCGGGTGGCCGAGCCGGCGGAGAGCGTCGCCGTACTCGGCACGACCGACGCCATGGCGTTGGCCCATCCCGGCCGCGTCGTCATCTCTGACTCCGACCGAGCGCGCGTCGCCCAAGTCGCGCTCAGCCGCGGCCCGGTCGTGATCAACGACTCTTCGGCGCAGGCCGTCGTCGTACGCGACCTCATCGACGTCGCCGCCGGGCGCGCCGCTCCGACGCCGTCATTGCCGACCGAGTTGTTTGACGCGGTCGTCGACGCCATCACCATCGCGGCGCGCACCGAAGGCATCACGACCACCCCGTTGCTCGGGCCGCCCTTGCCGCCGCGCATCGAGCGCAGCGCGTTGATCGGCGCGTCCGCTCGGTGGACCGCGGCGGGATTCGTTCTCGCGGCGCGGGATCGGCCGGGCGTCGCCGACGCCGCGCCGGTTTCGTTCGAGCCGCACCGCGACGGGTCGCTCACGATCGTCGGCGGTCCGCGCTCAGGACGCACGACGACGCTGTTGAGCCTCGCTGAGGCTGTGCGCCGGCAACGAGACCCGCAGCAACCGGTCGTCGTCCACGCGGTCGACTGGGGCGGCGGGCTCGACGTCCTCGCGGGTGCCGATGCGGACGCGGGCGTCGTCGCCTACCGCGACTTCGACCACCTGCGGCGCACGCTGGCGTGGCTCAAGGGCGACGGCGTCGCCGGCACGACGCGGCTCGTCCTTGTCGATCGCTACGACGTGCTGCTGCGCGACGTCCGCGACGTCGACGCCGCGCTGGCGACCGAGCTTGCCGACGTGCTGCAGAGCGGCCCACGCCGCAAGGTGTTCGCGGCGGTGACCGTCGATCCGATGTCACTTGTGGGTGGCGCCGGCCAGCTGGGCGGTATGCGGCTCGTCCTGCCCGTCGACGACCCGTCGATCGCGACGGCCGCCGGCCTGCCGCGCCGCAGCTTCGCGTTGCCCGGCCGCGCCATCGCGCTGCCCGACGGTGACGACGCACAGATCGGTGTGCCCGGGCTGCCCGCACGCGCCGGTGCGCCGGTCGACGGCCTCGTGGCGCCCATGCCGCGAACGGTCGCAGCCTCGGCGCTCGGCGAAGTCGCGGGGGAGCGCGCCCTGCTCGGGATCGGAGGCGAGGACCTCGTCGGGCCGGTGGTGGTCGACCTCGAGCGCGTCGGGCCGTGCTTCGTCGTCATCGGACGCAGCGGGAGTGGCCGATCGACGGCGCTGGCGGCGCTCGCCCGTACCTACGCGGGATCGCGTCGAGTCGTGCACGCCGACCGGTCGAGTTCCTTTACGGTCGCCGATCCACCGTCGTTCGTCCTTATCGACGACGCCGCCGGGGCGACGTGGCTGAACGACCCCGAGTTGCCGAATTCGCTCCGGGCCGGCGGCCACGTTCTGGTGGCGGCGTTCGACCAAGCGGATCTCCAGTCGCTCGGCTACGGCCATTGGCTGTTGCGCCGGCCGTGCCCCGGCCTGCTCCTGGCGCTCGACGCCACCAGCGACCGGATTGTCGCCGGCGAGCGGGTCGGGTTCCATCCGCCCGCCGAATTGCGGGCGGGTCCGCCCGGGCGGGGCTGGTGGTGTGAACGCGGCCGCGGAATTCCCGTCCAGGTCGCTGACAGCGCGCACTAACGGCGGTACGTTCGCCACGTGCGTTGGCGACAGGCGGCTGCTTGCACCGCGGGCGTGCTTGCCGCCGTCGGATTGAGCGCCCACAAGGCCTCCGCCGAAGAGGCCGACGGTCCGCCGGCCGACGCGCCGCCGTCGACCACGACGACTTCCACGACCGCCGCGCCGCCCCGGGAGTTCCTCTCCGAGCAGCAGCGCGCGCAGTTCGAGCGGGCGAAGGCGGCCGCCGAGACGACTCCCGCGGACGGTCCCGTCCACACGAACCCCCCGCCGCCGCCCGCCCCGGAGCCCGCGGCCGACGTTCCCGCCACCGCTCCCAGCCTCGACGAGCCCCACCTCGACGTCCCGCTGCACAACTTCACCGACGAACTGGTCTCGCTCGCGGCACCTTTCCGTGCCGGAATCGAGACCAGTTGGCGGGGTGGTGGGGGACGGAGGTTGACGCCCGCCGCCACCGAGACTCCGGCTCCGGCGCCGCTCGAGCCGGCCCCGACCGACGATCCTGCGGGGAAACGGCCCACGCCGGGACCTGCGAATTCGACCAATGCCACGGTGACCGCCGCTCCGGTGACGCCGAAGGCCACCCCTCCACCCGCGATCGAACCGGCGTCGAGCGATGACGCCTGGTACCCGGCGTGGGTGCAGGACGAGGCCGATCAGCGCATCGCCGAGAGATGGCGCTTGTCGCCGGTCCGCGGCCCACCGCCGAGTACGGCTACCGCACTCGGCAACGACGCCCGCAACACGACTACGCAAGTGGCGGTTGTCCGCGACCAGTTCGGTCACACCACGGTTGCTGTTTCGTCGCAGACCGCCACGGTCCACAACGTGGGTCTGGCTACGGCGGACGGCCACGGCGGCGGTGACGCGAACGCCACGGGCAACAGGTCCGACACCACGATTCTTCAGGTGAGCGTGATCGAACTGCGGGGATCCGGGTCGGCAACCGTCGAACAGTCAGCCAGCGTCGACAATGTCGGCACGGCGAGCGCCACAACGGCTGGCGCTGCCGACGCCACGGCGATTGGCAACGACTCGCAGACGAGCGTCACTCAGATTGCCGTGGTGTTCGTCGAGGGCTCAGGCGATGCCCACCTCACCCAGTCGGCCCACGTCGACAACATGGGCGTGGCCACCGCCGAGGCAACCGACCACGACGCCACCGCAGTCGGCAACACGTCGAGCACCGACGTCACGCAGATCGCCGTCGTGCACGTAAGCGACGACGACGCCAACGTCAGTCAGACGAGCACCACCAGCAACATCGGCGTCGCCACCGCCACCGGCGGGACGGCGTCAGGCAACACAGCAACGAACACCACGACCCAAGTGGTCAAGGTGTCGCGGTAGAGCGCGATTACTCGGGAGCGGGCCAATACGGCCCGCTCCCGGCGCGTCTGACTACTTTTCGTGTGCAACATGCCCAACTCGAGGTCGCGCAAGAACACGCCGTCGAAGCAGGAGCGCGCCGTGCTCCGGAACGCCGCGCGGTCGGCCCAGCAGGACCGCAAGCAGCGCCGCGGGCTCGGCTACGCGGTCGCCATCGCCCTGGTCGCGATCCTGTTCACCTTCGGGGTCCTCGGCCAGAACCTGAACAACCGGAGCAAGAAGACGAACAAGACGGCGACGACGGAGGCGAACGTCTCGGGTCGCCCGGCGTGCCCGAACCCCGACGGGTCCTCGAAGCGCCAGCTGATCTTCGACGCCGCCCCCGGCGACTGCATCGACCACAAGAAGACCTACGAGGCGGTGATCGAAACGACCGCCGGGAACCTGACGGTCGAGATCTACCCGAGCCGCGCCTACAACGCCGCCAACAACTTCATCTTCCTCGCCCGCTACCACTTCTACGACGGGCTGCCCTTCCACCGGGTGCTCAAGGACGAGTTCATCCAGACGGGCGACCCCGTCGCCCCCGGCATCACGAGCGCCGGCTACGAGTTCCCCGACGACGGCTTGCCGGCGTCGTCGAGTCAGTACATCAAGGGGGCGCTGCTGTACGCCCACGAAGCCGCCGACGCCAACGGCAGCCAGATCCTGATCATCTCCGGACCGGGCGGTGTGACGCTCAATCCGACCTTCCCGCTGTTCGGTCAGGTGAAGAAGGGCTTCGCCGTTCTGGACAAGATCAACGCCGGCGCGGGCACCAATGTGAACACGCCGGCGCTGCGCTACTCGATCAAGAGCATCGAGGTGCACGAGCACAAGGCGTGACGAAAACCGCTGTCAGCGCCACGCGACGTGAACCCTCAACCTGACCAATACCCCTTTATTGAGGGTTTTTCTCGCTCCTGCTGAGGCGTTTCGCAGCCTTTGGTGCCACTCAGATGTTTGACGGGAAGGTTTCGCGCCAGTAAACCATCCCTGCCGACGTGCACCGCTCAGTTCAGCAGCGGTGACGTGGGGGCGAGGCAATTCAGGCTTCCCCTTCCGATGACACTGCATCGGGCACCCCGTACCAAACGCCGAGGCGTCTTTCGTCGCGGCGTCGTAGTACCTGCAATACCAAGCAACACACAGCAATACCTACCTATCCAAAACACGAGAACCACGAAAGGAGGTGAGAAATTGGTTACGAGCAAAATGAGGACTGGCTCCAAAACTGGCGCCATTGCCCTCCTGTTTTCCTCCGCAGTGATGCTGTTTGTCCTGCTTTTTGGCGGTGCCGCCTCGGCTGATGAAGCCGCGACGACTGCCAACGCAGGCGCAGCAGGAGCTAATACCGGTGGAAATGCAGCAGGTGGCAATGCGTCGAACAATGGAGCCAAGAGCAACCAAGCAGCGACCAGCCCCAAGGCTGGCGATGATGCTGTTGCATCCGACTCAGCGAACTCGGGGAACTCGTCGAACGGCAGCGCCAGTGTCACAACTGGAGATGCCAACGCGACGGGCAACTCGGCCACGAACAACGTGTCGCAGACGACGGTGCAGGGTCACAACGGTGTTGTCTCTATTACCGACCAGAACGCAACTGTCGTCAACATTGGCGTCGCAGGAGCGAACACGGGCGGTAATACGGCAATCGGCAATGGCAGCGTAAATAACGCCAACGCCAACCAGACTGCTACCGCCACTGGCGGTTCAGGTGACGCGGTTGCCACGAACGATGCGACGGTTCACAACGACTCCGGCGGCGACTCCCGTATTCAAACGGGTGACGCAACTGCCACAGGGTCGGTGTCGAACAACACCATCAATCAGTCGAACAACATCGACTGTCCCAACTGTCTTGGTGTGGTCGCCCTAGGCGATCAGAACGCCACCATCGTCAACGTCGGCATCGCCGGCGCGAACACTGGTGGCAACACCGCCGTTGGAAACGGTTCCGTCAACAATGCCGCGGCGTTACAAACGTCGACGGTTGCGAACGGGGGAACCGGCGACACGGTCGCCGCTAATACCGGCACTGCGTCGACGAACTCCAACGGGTCTGCCGGCATCATTACCGGCGACGCGACGGCAGTAGGAAACGTGGCAACAAACAGCGTGACGCAAGTCCGCAACATCAATGCGCCGGGAGCCATGGGCGTCATCGTCCTAGGCGACCAGAACGCAACGACTGTCAATGCGGGTGCGGCTATCGCCAACACTGGGCTTAACACTGCGGTCGGCAATGGTGCGGTTAGCACCAGTAACGCCGTCCAAGGCGCTGTCTCTGGTGCTGGTCCACCGGCTGACGACGCTGTCGCTTCTAACGACGGCACCGCCAGCACAAACAGCAATGGCAATGCCAGCATTTCGACTGGTGCGGCCAACGCTGCCGGTAATCGCTCTACTACCAATCTCACCCAGGCGCTCAACGTGAACACCACAGGACATGTCCTTGTGCTCGCGGACCAGAACGCCACTGTTATCAATGCCGGCTTCGCTTTGGCGAACACCGGTGGCAACGTTGCGGTGGGTAATGCCTCCGTCAACCGCGCTGCCATCGCCCAGACCGCAGCCGCTACCAATGCCGGAAAGCACAACGGCGACACCGTCGCTGCCAATTTCGGCACCGCTTCCGATCCGTCTAACGGTTCGGCTTCTATCTGGACCGGAAATGCAGCTGCTGCCGGCAACGAATCAACCACGAACGTCGCTCAGGCGATCAACGTGAACTCGACGGGTGGCCTCGTGCTCCCCGATCAGAGTGCATTCGTGCTCAACGCTGGTATCGGCATCGCCAACACCGGTCTCAACGTCGGGGTCGGCAACGCCTCGACGAACGTCGCTTCGGCTGCGCAATCCGCTCAGGCGAAGAACAACGGCGACGACATCGTTGCATCCAACTTTGGTGACGCCACCACGACGAGCAACGGCTCGGCGTCGGTGACCACCGGCAACGCCGATTCCATCGGCAATGCCTCGGGCGCCAGCACGAACATCAGCCAGTCCGTCGACACCAATGGTGCCGACATGGTCCTGGCCGATCAGAGTGCAACGTCCATCAACTTTGGTGCTGCTGCTTCGAACACCGGCCTCAACGCTGCCATTGGCAATGCCTCTGTCAACAATGCGGCCACGGCGCAGACCGCCAAGGTTCAGCCCGCTTCTTCGGACGCGGTTGCAAGCAACTTCGGCGACGCCGTCACTGAGAGCGACGGTTCCGCCAGCATCACCACCGGCAACGCAAACGCCGTTGGTAGCGAAGCTCACACGAACATTGCGCAGTCCGTGAACGCCAATGGCGCCAAGGGATTCCTGCTCACTGATCAGTCGGCTCTTGCTGTCAACGTCGGTGTTGCCGCTGCAAACACCGGCCTGAACCTGGCTGTTGGCAACGCGGCGGTTTCCGCCGTGGCTGTCGCTCAGCTCGCTCAGGTCTTCTTTGGTGGCACAGATGACGCTGTGGCGGCGAACTTCGGTACGTCGAAGACGAAGAGCAATGGCTCTGCGTCGATCCACACCGGCAACTCCGCCGCCGTGGGCAGCCGTTCGACCACGAACATTGCCCAAGCCGCCAACATCGCGGGTGCGGGTTTCTCGCTCCCCGATCAGTCGGCTACCGCAGTAAGCGTCGGCGTTGGTATTTCCAACACCGGCGGCAACATCGCAGTTGGCAACGCATCGGTGAACAATGCGGCACTGGCCCAAACAGCCACGCTGCCGAACAGCACGTTCCCCAATGCGGACGACCTTGTTGCGAGCAATGACGGCACTGCTTCGACCCAGTCGAACGGCAGCGCCGAAATCTGGACTGGTTCCGCTAACGCCATCGGCAACGACAGCGCCAGCACGACGAACATTTCGCAGGCCGCCAATTCAAACGGCGCATTCCTGCTGAGTGATCAGAATGCAACTGTTGTCAGCGTCGGTATCGCGGCTGCGAACTCCGGTCTGAACGTCGCTGTTGGTAACGCTTCGGTGAACAACGCCAACAGCACACAACGTGCCGCCATCCGCCCGCCGGCTGTCGGCACCCTCAATGCAGACGATCTCGTCGTTTCCAACGACGCGACCGCGAGCAACAACTCCGATGGCTCAGCGAAGATCGTTACCGGTCCGACCTGGGCGACGGGCAATGCCTCGACGACCAACGTCTCACAATCGGCGAATCATGACGGTAAGGGCTTCTCGCTCCCCGATCAGAACGCCACTGTGGTCAACGTCGGTATCGCCGCGGCGAACTCCGGCTTGAATGCCGCTGTCGGTAACGCGTCGGTTAACCGCGCGACTACCGCACAGAACCCTGCAGTGCCTGGCGGTAAGGGGAACAACACCGGCGCGATCAACGCCGATGACCTCGTCACCGCGAACACTGCGACCACCAGCAACAACTCCAATGGCTCGGCGACCGTCATCACTGGCGCATCGACGGCTCTTGGCTCGGCATCGACCACCACGGTCAACCAGGCCGCCAATACCAACATCACCGGTAATGGCTTCTCCCTGGCTGATCAGAACGTCAATGTCGTCAACTTCGGTGCCGGTGTCGCCAACTCTGGCGTCAACGCTGCCGTCGGCAACGCTTCTGTCAACAACTCGTCGGCTACGCAGGTTGCCTCGATCCACCAAGCTGGACCGGGTTCCCTCAACGTCGACGACGTCGCGGCAGTGAACGATGCCACCAACACCAACGAAAGCAACGGTTCCGCCAGCATTACGACTGGTGCCACCGACGCAACCGGCAACAAGTCGACCACCACGGTCAATCAGGCCGCCAATACCAACATCACCGGTAGTGGCTTCACCCTGAATGACCAAAACGCGGTCGTCGTGAACGCCGGTGTTGGTATTGCAAACTCCGGTATCAACGCTGCTATCGGCAACGGCTCGGTCAATGCTTCGGCTTCGACCCAGACGGCGCGGATCAGCGAAGCAGGTGCCGGCAACCTCGCCGCTGACGACGTAGTCGCCAGCAACAACAGCGAGGGTGGCAACACTTCGGATGGCACGGCCAGCATCTCTACGGGTGCGGCTAACGCCATCGGCAACGACAGTGGCTCGACCACGGTCGTCAACCAGGCCAGCAATACAAACATTGCCGGTTCTGGCTTCGCCCTTGTTGATCAGAACGCATTTGTTGCCAACGTCGGTCTCGGCGTTGCTAACAGCGGTCTCAACTTGGCGGTCGGCAATGGCTCGGTGAACAGGCTTACCAATACACAGGTGGCCCGCATCAGCGAGACCGGCGCAGGCAATCTCAACATTGATGGTGACGCTGTGGCTGCGAATGACGCAACGCAGTGGAACCAGAGCACTGGGTCGGCTTCGATCCAGACTGGTGACGCCGTCGGCACGGGCAACCGTTCGACGACCGTCGTGAACCAGGTTGCGAACAACAACATCGACGGAAAGGGCTTCGACCTCGTGGACAACGCGACGGTCGTGGTCAACGCCGGTGCTGGCATTGGCAACAGCGGGCTCAACCTCGCTCTCGGCAATGCATCGCAGAACGTCAACAACGGTCCGCAGACCGCCACCGTCTCCGAAGCGGGACCTGGCAATCTGCGTGTCGGCGGTGACGCAGTGGCGTCGAATACGGCGTCCCTGAGCAACAACTCCGACGGCCACGCCAGCATTAAGACTGGTGTCGGTTGCGGATTCGGGAACATCTCGACGACCGAGACGAACGCCACCACGGCGGACGACTCGACGACGCTTGTTCTCAACCTTGGCGTCGGTGTCGGTAACTCCGGCCTCAACGCTGCTGTCGGTAACGGTTCCGTCAACACGATCCGGGACACCCAAACCGCTCGCTTCTCTGAAGCTGGCGCGGGCAACCTGAACGTGGGCGACGACGTCGTTGCTGCCAACACTGTCTCGTCCAGCAACCAGTCGAACGGCAATGCCGACATCGCTACTGGTGGCGCGACGGGCTACGGCAACACGAGCACAACCGTGACGCACGGCGATTCTCTCGTCGTGAATCTCGGCATCGGCCTTGCCAACACCGGTCTCAACATCGGCGTCGGCAATGCCTCCACCAACACCATCACCTCGAGCACGACCGCTGGGTTCACCCAGGCCGGTCCGGGTTCGATCAACATTGGTGATGACGGTGTGGCTAGCAATGTCATCACGGAGACCAACAACTCCAAGGGCACTGTGAACCTGACCACTGGTGATGCCTACGCGCTGGGCAACCGCTCGGCGACTGGCACCGTCAATAGCCAAGACGTGGATACGGACTCACTTACCGTGAACTTCGGCCTCGCCTTCGCTAACTCCGGCCTGAACGTTGGTGCCGGTAACACTTCGGTCAACAACACGACGCACAACGCCACGGCTACGGCCCCTGGCGGCGTTGCGTCGAACGTTGCTGACCTCAGCAATACTTCGGACGGGTCGGCGAATATCCACACGGGTAACGCCAACGCCTTCGGAAACATCGCGTCGAACGCGACGTGCCAGGGCATCGACTTCGGACCTACGTGTCCGCAGCCGGTCCTGCCGCCGCTGCCGCTGCCCTGCCCGTGCCCGCACGGTCAGGAACAGCCGCCGGTGCTTCCTCCGGTGACTCCTCCGGTTACCCCGCCAACGACTCCGCCGGTTCATCCGTCGGTGTCTTCGTTGCCGAACACTGGTGGGTCGGTAGAAGGTCTTGCTCTGCTTGGCCTTTTGCTCCTCGCCATCGGTGTCTTCCTTCGTCGGAAGGCGCGCACGGCGTAGGTGATCACACCAACGCTGTAGGGGGAGGGGAGGTCTTCGGACCTCCCCTCCTTCGCGTCTGCGCGTAAGTTGCAGCGCGTGGCTGAGCGGATTGGTGACGGGGTGTTGCAGATCGACACGCTGCTCGGTGGGTGGGAGCGCGTGACAGCGGGGTACCTCGTCGAGGGTCCGGAGCCCGTGCTGGTGGAGACGGGCAGCCAGTCGTCGGTGCCGCAGTTGCTCGCGGCGCTCGCCGAACTGGGTGTGGGCGCCGATGACCTCGCGGGCGTTGCCGTCACTCACATCCACCTCGACCACGCCGGCGGCGTCGGCAATGTCGCACAGGCGTTTCCGAACGCCACGATCTATGTGCACGAGAAGGGGGCGCGCCACCTGGCCGACCCGACCAAGCTCGTGAACTCGGCGGCGATGGTCTACGGCGACCTGCTCGACTCGCTCTACGGCCGCCTCGACGCCACGCCGGCCGAGCGCATCCACGTGCTCGAGGACGGCGAGGACATCGTCGTCGGGCCCGGCCACACGTTGACGACGGTCGACTCGCCCGGTCACGCCAAGCATCACCTGGCGCTGCACGACTCCCAGAGCGGGCTCATGTTCGTCGGCGACGCCGTCGGTGTGCGCCTTCCCGACGCCGGGGTGTTGCGCCCGGCGACCCCGCCGCCCGACTTCGACCTCGATCAGGCGATCACGTCGCTCGGCAAGTTCGCGGCGCGTCACCCGACGGGAATTGCGCTGGCGCACTACGGGCTCGTGCCCGACCCCGAGACGGTGTGCGAAGAGGCCGAAGGCATCCTGCGGGAGTGGGCTGAGGTCGCCGAGAAGGCGTGGCGCGCCGGTGAGGACATCGCCGATGCGTTGGCGGCGGCGTTCATGTCAGACCTCGACGGCCTCGACCCGTCGCAGCGCGAAAAGCTCGAGACGCTCAACGGCGTGCACTCCAACGCCGCCGGCTTCCGTCGCTGGCTCGACCAGCGCGGCCACACGCATACGCACCCCGACGGCACCACGCATTCGCATTGACCGCTGAGGCCGTCGAGGCCGTCATCTTCGACTGGGGCGGCACGCTGTCGCACTGGGTGCCGCAGGAACGCGTGCCCGAGTTCTGGCGCGCCGCGGCGTCGGCGATCGACCCCTCGCGCATCGACGACCTCTCGGACGCGCTGCTGCGCGCCGAATACGCGGTGTGGGATCAGATCCGTGGGGCGCAGCGCTCCGGCAAGATCGAAGACATCTTTGCGGCGGCGATGGCCGAGCACGACCTCGAGCTCGCCGAAGCGCAGTTCCAGCTCGCCGCCGGCAAGTACTTCGAGGCGTGGGAGCTCGAACTGCACCACAAGCCCGACGCCGTGCCGATGCTGGCGGCGCTGAAGAGCATGGGCCTCAAAACGGCGTTGTTGTCGAACACGCACTGGCCGCGGTCGTTCCACGAGATGCTGCTCGAGCGCGACGGCCTCGCCGAGTTCATCGACGCGCGGGTGTACTCGTCGGAGCTGACGCACGTGAAGCCGCACCCGATCGCGTTCCGCGCCGCGCTGCGCGCCCTCGACGTGCGCCCGTCGCGCGCGGTGTTCGTCGGCGACCGGCGCTACGACGACGTGTTCGGTGCGCAGTCGGCCGGCATGCGAGCCGTGCTCGTGCGCCCGGGTCCGGAAAACGACGACTACGACGTCGAGCCCGACGCCACGATCGATTCGCTGTCGGAGCTCGTGCGCGTCCTCGACGGCTGGCTCGGCCCGCGCCGCTAGGACGGGCGCAGGGCGCGCAGGCGCTCGACGCGTTCGTCTCGGCCTCCGAGATACTCGACGAGCACGCCGAGAACGGCGCCGACGTCGAGCGTGCCGGCCTCGGCCATCGCTTCGAGGTCGGCCCAGTCGCGGGTGCGATTGAAGAAGGCCTTGAACACGGCGAGATCGCGACACGAGAGGAACGGGATGCGGGCGCCACCGAAGCCTTCCTCGACGACGCGCAGCGCGATCTGGTCGTGGAACGGCGTCGTGTTGAGGAAGACGTCGAGCGGCGTGTCGGCCCACCACAGCCGAGCCTGACCGTCGCGTTCGAGCAGCTGGCGATCCTTCTTCGAAACCGCGACGGCGCGTGGGAGAGCACTGATGAGCGCGTCCAGCGCGGTCGCGTCGACGAAGACGTTGAGGTCGATGTCGTTGGTGCCACGGGCTTGTTGTGTGCACCACGCCAGGGCAAGTGCGCCACCGAACGCGTGCGGGATCGACTTGTTCTCGAGGCCGCGGTGCAAGGCCACGATCTTCTCGACCAGCGTCACCGCCGGCGCGGGCCGAAGCGCGGCGCAGTGAGCTTGCGCGTGTGGCGGGCCGGGAAGGCCTCGGCGAGTGCGAGGACCTCCGCCAGCTCGACGCCCCGCGCAACTCCGCGCTCGTTGACCCGCCGCCGCGGCACGAGCGTGACCTCGAGATCGAATCCCGCGGCGGCCACGAGATCGTTCAGCGTGTCGACCCGCGGCGTCTTGGCGCCCGATTCATAGGCGTGGAGCGTCGCGTGTGACGTTCGCGCGCGCCGTGCGAGTTCCCGCAGGCCGAGGTGGGACCGCTGCCGGGCTTGCTTGGCCAGAGTGTCGCTGCGCATGCGCAAATGGTATCTGATCAGATACCACTTGCCGTTTTGGGAAACTGACACGCTGCTGGAAGGATGGTCGCATGCGTAAGTTTCTGGTTGCTGTTGCCGCGTTGATGTTCCTCGGAGGCGCTGCGTGCGGCGGCGGGTCCAAGAAGGCCACGCCGACCACCGCGGCCGGCGGCGGGGCGCCGGCGGCGACGGTCAAGGCCGAGGGCACGACGTGGGCGCCCAAGGAGACGAACGTCAAGGTCGGCGACGTCGTCGAATGGGACGTCGACGGCAGCATCGTGCACGACCTCAACGGCGACGACGGCGTGGCGCACAAAGCAGGCTCGAAGTTCACCCAGCGCCACACCTACGACAAGGCCGGCACCTACGCCTTCCAGTGCACCATCCACGCCGGCATGAACGGCACCGTCGTCGTCTCTCCCTAGTTCGTCGCTAAGCGTTCTGTGAGTTCGGCGTAGAGTCCGCCGGCTTCGATCAGTTCGCGGTGGGTGCCGCGTTGGATGATGCGCCCGGCGTCGACGACGAGGATCTGGTCGGCGTCGTGAATCGTCGAGAGGCGATGGGCGATCACCACGGCGGTGCGACCCGCTAGCGCCACGGCGAGGGCTTCTTGCACGAGGGCTTCGGTCTCGGCGTCGAGGTGACTCGTGGCTTCGTCGAGGATGACGATCGCCGGGTCCTTCAGGAGCAAGCGCGCGATGGCGAGACGCTGTTTCTCGCCGCCGGAGAGGCGGTAGCCCCGCTCACCGACGACGGTGTCGTAGCCGTCGGGCAGCGCGGCGATGACGTCGTGGATGCGGGCGTGGCGACACGCCTCGTGCAACTGCTCGGTCGTGGCATCGGGTGCGGCGTAGCGCAGGTTGTGCTCGATCGTGTCGTGGAACAGGTGCGGGTCCTGCGTCACGACACCGATGGCGGCGCGCACGCTGTCGAGCGTGAGCGAGCGCACGTCTTGCCCGTCGATCGTCACGGCACCGCCGGTCACGTCGTACAGACGCGGCACGAGGTTGCTCATTGTCGTCTTGCCCGCTCCGGACGGACCCACAAGGGCGACGAGCTCGCCCGGCTCGGCGACGAAGGACACGCCGTGGAGGATCTCGTCGGACGGTTCGTCGGACAGCGGCGTTTCGCCGTCGCCTTCGAGCGACATCACGGACACCGCCGACGGCGCCGGGTATCGGAAGACGACGTCCGCGAACTCGATGCGTCCGCGGCAGTCGACGAGGTCGGTCGCGTCGGGCGCGTCGGCGATCGGCACCGGCGCGTCGAGAATCTCGAAGCAGCGTTCGAAGCTGACGAGGGCGCCGAGCAGGTCGACGCGCGCCGACGCGAGGTCAGTCAGCGGTGAGTACAACCGCGTGACGTACAGCGACAGCGCCACGAGCGACCCGACCTTGATCGAGCCGCTGATCACGGCGCGGGCACCGATCCAGTACACGGCCGCGGTGCCGAGCGCGCCGGCGAGCGTGAGCGACGCGTAATACAGCCGGCTCGTCATCGCCAGCTGCACGCCGGTGTCGCGCACCGTGCCCGCGGTCTCGGCGAACATGTCGCGCTCGCTCTTGGCGCGCCCGAACAGCTTCACCAGCAGCGCGCCGCTGACGTTGAACCGTTCGGCGATTGTCGCCGACATCGTTCCCTGCAGCTGCATGCGCTGCCGGTTCATGGCGACGATGCGCGGCGCCAACCAGCGGTCGATGGCGATGAGCGCGGGGATGATGCACAACGACGCCAGCGTGACCTGCCACGACAGCTTCAGCATCAGCCCGATGGCACCCACGAGCAGGCAGATGTCGGACCACACCGTGGCGATCGTGCCGATGGTGGCCTGCGCGCCGACGACGTCGGAACTCATGCGGTTGAGCAGCGCGCCGGTTTGGGTGCGCGTGAAGAACGCCAGCGGAAGTTGCTGGCCGCGCTCGAACATGGCGAGGCGCAGATCGAAGATCAGGTTCTCCCCGATGTGCGCACCGAACCAGCGCGTCAGGGACCGCAGCGCCGACTCGCCGAGGGCCAGCGCCACCGCGAGCACGAACAGGAGGTTGACCATGCCGAGGTCTTTGCGCGGGATCGCCGTGTCGATCAGGCGCTTGAACACCAGCGGCGGCGCCAGCGCGACGAACGTCACCAGCACGATCGTCGCCATGTACAGGATCAGCTTGAAGCGGTATTTGTCGGCGAAATGCCAGGCCCGCCGCAGCGTGGCCCGGTCGATCCCGGCGGCGGCACGATCGCGGCGCGCGAGGCGCGCCATGCCAATGCCGTGATAACCCGCTGGTTGCATCTGCGTTGACCCTACCTAAGGGGTGTGACGCCTCTAACCTGCGCCGCCGTGCGCCGTCTCGCTGTGTCCTTCGTGGTCGTCGCGGCGTTGCTCGGCGCTTGCGGGGGCAAGGACAAGCCCCCGCGCGACACGACGACGGGCGACACGGCCGTCACCCAGCCGGGGTTGTCGTACTACGACGGGCCGCCGCCGTGGCCGCTGGCCGGTCAACAGTTCCAGCGCATCCAGGCTGCCGGGCTCGAGGGGTACAAAGCCGAGTCGCTGGTGGTGCACTTCCACGCGCATCTCGACGTCTTCTACGACGGTCAGCCCGTCAAGGTGCCGGCGAGCGTCGGCATCGACTACGACGCCCAGCGCATCTCGCCGATGCACACGCACGCCGACTCGGGCGTCATCCACATCGAAGCGAACCAAGACGCAACGTTCACTCTCGGGCAGTTCCTGAGCGAGTGGGGTGTCAAGGTGAAGGGCGCGTGTGTTGCCGACAAGTGCGGCGACGAGGTTGCGGTGTTCGTCAACGGCTCGATTCAAGACATGCCGGCGCCGGACCTGGTCATCCACGCGGGGAACGAGATCGCCCTCGTGCTCGGCACGCAGCCGCCCGACATCCCGTCGACCTACGACTGCAAAGCCGAAGCCCCCGACACCACGCTCTGCCCGCCGAGATAAGTCCCCGAAAACCCGAACTGGTCCTCCCAGCAACCGTCGCACGGTTGCTGGGAGGACCAGTTCGGAGTTTTTTCGAGCGGAGCGGTAACTAGTCCGCTCGGGCCGGTGTATTTGACCACTGCGGGCGATGTCGGCGGAGTCGTCGTTCGGTCACGCTTGTCCCTATGGCGGAAAATTGGGGGGCCCGGCGGATAAGGCTGTTCGTGGCCGTCGCCCTCGCCCTCGTCGTCGTCGCTCCCACGATCACCACCGCGGCGTAGTGCGACACGTGCGCCGCGTCCTGCTCGTGCTCGCGGTGATCACGGCTGCACTCGCGCCGATGTTGCGCGTCGCGCCGTCGTCGGCGGCGGCGACAACGAACCTCGGCGGCAAGGCGACCGGTTTCGGCAGCAACGGCGCGGCGCGCTGGCGCATCAACCGCGCGCCTGACGATCCGCATCGCGTCGCCGTCGACATGCACGGCCGCATTGTCTTCGACAGCACCGTGGCTGTCCGCCCCGTGCGCGACGCCAACGGCAAGCTCGTCTCGTTGGCGTCACCGACTGCGGCGTTCACGCGGCTACTCCCGAGCGGTGCCACCGACACCACGTTCGGCGTCGGGGGCACGCGCGCCCTGGCGGGCATCGCGGCCGGCTACGGGCTCGTCCTCAACGCCTTCGAGCTCGCTCCTGACGACAGCGTCTACGCCTTGGTGTTCGGCGCGCAGATGCAGGCCCTCGTACTTCACGTGACGAACACCGGCGCCGTCGACACGAACTTCGGCTCGTCCGGCACGGGCTTCGCTCCGGTGCCGTATCCGACGGGGTGGACGCCCGACGACGGGGGAGGCCAAGCCATCGCCGTGCGCCCTGACGGACGCGTGGTGGTCGCCTACGCCGCGGACAAGAGCGGCGTGCACGGGTGGCGTGTGTTCCTGGGCGGTGTGAAGGCCGACGGATCGCCGGACGGCGCGTTCGGCGCAAGCGGCGTGGTCGCGCCCGGCGGAGTCTCCGGCGTCGGCTACGACTACGCCTTTATCCGCGGACTCGAAACGCGCGCCGATGGTGATCTCGTGCTCGGACTCGGCACCTACGACACGCTCGGCGCGGCGATGTGGGTGATGCAGCCAGGCGGGCTCGCGGAACCTGGATACGGAAGCGCCGGTCACGTCGAGTTCGGCGCGCAGCAGCCCGGCGACACGGGTCTCGCCGGTTTCGTCCTCCACCCGTCGGGTGCCGTGACCGCCAGCCTGCCGCACGCGTTGGCGCAGATCACCGCGGCGGGCGCCCTGGACACCGCGTTCGGCACGAACGGCTCATTGGCCGTTCCTTCAAGCGACATCGGCGACGAGATGTTCGCCGACGGGCCCAAGACGGTCCGCCTCGACGAGTACGGGCTGCTGGAGCGGCGAATGCCCGACGGGTCGCTCGACCCCTCGTTCGGCAACGGCGGCGAGGCCGACTGGCGCAACGCCGTGACGCGCTTCGGCGGGACGATCACCATTGCCGCGCGCGGTGGCTCGAGCGGGCAACGTCGCGCCGTCGTGTTGTCGCGACTCGGCAACGCGGACACGGGTGTGCTCGGTCTCCTCGGCACCGGCGCGCTCGACCCGCAGTTCGGCACGGGCGGGCTGCGCCGGATCGACCTCGGAGGCTTCGGTTTCGGAGGCGGCTTCGGCAACGCCGCCATAACCGACAGCGCCGGCGGGCTGTGGTTCGACTGGTACGCCGACTACCCCATGCTCGTCCACTTCGACGCGAACGGAAAGAGGCTCACGTCATCGCCCGACGGCGGTGCGGTACTTACCGAGTTCTCTGTGGTCGACGCACTCGTCGGCGGCCCCGCCGACACCGTCACCGCGGTCGGCTGGCAGACGAACGCCGCCGACGCCCCGTCGTATGTCGCAGTGCAACGGTTCTTGCGCGATGGCGCGCCGGACCCGTCGTTCAACGGCGGCAAGGTGCTGCTGTTGCCTCCGTCGCTCAACCCGACCGTGACCGTTACCAACATCGCCGCCGCCAAGCTCGTCGACGGTCGGATCATCGTCGTGACGGCGGGCTGGGGCTGGCTCGTCACGACGAGCGGGGTTGTCGAGCCCACGGGCGGATTCGCCACGGACGTGACGGGCACCGTCGCAGTTGCACCACGCGGCGCGGGCTACGTCATCGCAGGGGTCAACGGCGACGTCGCCCCCAGCGACGGGCCGCAGATCACGCTGCGCGCCCAAACGTCGCCGGGCGTAGACGACGCGACGTGGGGCGACGGCGGCACCGTCCACATCACCGATCCGCGGGCGAAGGACCAGTGCGTCGACGGGAACGGCGAGGTGCTCCGACCGACGCCGAACGGATTGACGTTGTTGACGGGCGGCGCGATGACGCGGTTCCACGACGACGGCTCCCTCGACACGTCGTTCAACGGCCCGTCGGGCTTCTCGGCGAACTTCTATTCGATCTGCGACTTCGCCGCGCAGGACGACGGCGCGCTGGTGGTGTCGCTGCGCGGGGCGACGCGTCGCTACCTGGCCGACGGCACGCTCGACGACAGCTTCGGCAACCACGGCACGATCGCGCTGGGCCTCGGACTCGACACGCGCTGGTACTCAGCGCACGTCGCAGTGAGCGGGCACCGTCTGTACTTCCCGGGGATGGTGGTCGTTGGCAACGCCGTGGCGACCGACTGGCACGACGCGGGGGTCATCGCGCGCGACACGACGGTCGGCGGTGGCGCGCCCGTCCTCTCCCTCGACAAGAACTACGCCGTGTGGGAGCACTACAAGACGAGCTACGGGTTGCCCGCGCACTTCGACCGGCCTCCCGACGCGCCCGACTACCTCGGGTTCACGTTCGCTTCCGGAACCGCCAACGTTCCCGGCGACGCCGGATACACCAACAACCAGTACGCGTCGGTGAACGGTTACGTGCCGACGACGATCACGCCCATCCCCGTGCACGTCGTCGACGATTCAGAGGTCGAAGCCGACGAGACGCTCAGCGTGCACCTCGTCTACAGCCTCGCGGCGTTGATCGATTCGAGCAATGACACGGGCACCATCACGATTCGCGACGACGACCGCCAAGGATCGTCGTCGACCGTCGCCACGCGACGCCTCGCGGCCGCCACGACGGGCGCGTTCGTCGCTGCTGGTGACGTCGACGGCGACCATCGCGCCGAAGTGATCGTCGGCGGCGACCGCGGCAACGCCCCGATCGTGCGCGTCCTCGACGGTGCAACGCTCGCGAGCAAGTCGGGCTTCGTCGCCTACGACTCGTCCTTCACGGGCGGCGTCCGCGTCGCCACCGCCGATGTCGACGGCGACGGACGCGCCGAGATCATCACCGCGCCCGGACGCGACGGGGCGCCCGACGTCCGCGTCTTCCGTTGGACCGGCTCGGCGTGGCAACAGATCGCCGCGTTCGCGCCCTACGCGTCCGACATGACCGCGGGCGTCGCCGTCGGCGCCGCCGACGTGAACGGCGACGGCCACGACGAGATCGTCACCGCGCCCGGATCCTCGGGCAACGCCACCGTGCGCGTGTGGTCCGTGCAAGCAAACGGCTCCGTCAGCCAGACCGCGGGTTTCACGGCGTCGGCGAGCGCCTCGACCAACGGTGCCTGGGTGGCGGGCTTCCACCTCGACGGTGACAACCGCGACGAGATCGCGGTCGGCGCGGGCGCCGGCGGATCGCCCACCGTGCAGGTGTTCCACGTCATCGGCACGACGGCGACGCTGGCGAAAAGCTTCACGGCCTACGACCCCGCCTTCCGCGGCGGCGTGTTCGTCGCCGGGGGACGCATGAGCGGGTACACCGCCGAGGAAGTCGTCACCGCGGCGGGACCGGGCGGCGGGCCCCACGTCGCCGTCAACCAGTTCCCGCCCGACGCTCGACGTGTGCCCTATCAGTTCATGGCCTACGAGCAGACCTTCGCCGGAGGCACGCGCGTCGCCGTCGGCGATGTCGACGCCGACGGCCGCGCCGAGCTGATCACCGCCCCCGGCCCCGGCCGCGCCATGGACATCATCGTCCGCCGCGTGAGTCTCTAGAAGCCCCCAAGAACATCCCCCCGAACCCGAACTGGTCCTCCCAGCAACCGTGCGACGGTTGCTGGGAGGACCAGTTCGGCCTTGGACTCGGTTTTCGAGCGGAGGGGGTGGGATTTGAACCCACGGTGAGGTTGCCCCCACAACGGTTTTCGAGACCGTCCGATTCGGCCGCTCTCGCACCCCTCCCGGTAACGCAAGGTGAAACAGCGGAGCGCTCAGACTACAAGTTCCGCCGATCGGCGAAGAAGCCTGAGAGCAGGGCAGACGCCTCGTCGGCGCGCACGCCGTGCTGGAGCTCGACGTCGTGGTTCAGGCGGGGGTCGCTGCACAGGTTGTACAGCGACCCGCAGGCGCCCGCCTTGGGGTCCGCGGCGCCGTAGACGAGCCGCTTCACCCGTCCGGCGACGGCCGCGCCCGCGCACATCGGGCAGGGCTCGAGGGTCACCACGAGCGTGGCGTCCGCGAGTCGCCAAGTGCCCAAAGCGGACGCGGCATCGCGCAACGCAAGGACCTCGGCATGGGCCGTGGGGTCGCCGCTAAGCTCCCGCTCGTTGTGGCGCTGGGACACGACCTTTCCTTCTTGGATCACTACCGCACCTACGGGCACGTCCCCGTGGGTGACGGCCGCGGCCGCCTCCAGCAGCGCGATCTGCATCGCCTCGTCGTCGGTCATCAAATTTCCTCGCGTTATTTCCGGACCCGGCAGGAACCCCGCCGGTTGCGGACGAACTCTTACATCGATCACCACGTTCGGACGGCGCTGGGGCCGTCCGGTCGTACTCGATGCCGGAGCGATCACAGGGCCGTGAACTCGAAATGAAACGAGTCCGGCGTCGCCTATTCATTGCACTCCCGCTAGCAATCGCAATGGGCCTGTTCGGCGGCGCTCCGGTACACGATCTTTCGTCATTCACGCTGCGCACCCGCGGCGACAACCATCTGCCTCGCACGGCGTTGTCGCAGGACATGGCGCTGGCGCCGGTCGATCCGGTGTCGTCGGAGGGGCTGAGCACGCAGGTCTCGGTGCTGAATTCCGAGACCGTCCCGGTCGAGTCGGTCATCAAGACGGCGCCGCAGCAGTTCCGGGGCACCGCGCCGCGACACGTCGCCCCGCCGGCCTCGATGGACGACGGATCCGTCAGCTCGCAAGGCCAACGCCAGTCGGGGACGTGGGCGGTCGTGATCGGCATCAACGACTATCCCGGCAGCCAGAACGACCTCGTGTCGGCGGTCAACGACGCCAACGACGTCGTGCAGGCGCTCGAGTCGCTCGGGGTGACGGGCGACCACATCCTCGAGCTGCGCGACGGCCAGGTCACGCGCAGCACGCTGCTGCAGTCCGTGGCGTGGCTGTCCGGCCACGCCGCTACCGACGCCGTCGCCGGGTTCTTCTACGCCGGCCATGTCCGCAAGACCGGACAAGGCACCGAGGAGATCGTCACCAGCGACGGCGGCTCGGTCACCGACGTCGAGCTCGCCCGCGCCCTCGACCACGTGCAGGCGTCTCGCTCGTGGGTCGCCATCGCCGCCTGTTACGGCGGCGGGTTCGACGAGGTCCTCGACAAGCCCGGCCGCGTGCTCACCGCCGCCGCCGATCGCAACTCGCTGGCCTACGAGAACTCTTCGATCGGCCGCAGCTACATGGTCGAGTACATGGTGCGCCAGGCGATCATCGAGAACCGGGCGTCGGCCACCGTGGAGTCGGCGTTCAACTACGCCGTCGAGCGCATCTCGCAGGAACATCCCGGGCGCGAGCCCGTCGAGTTCGATACCGGCAACGGCGCCCTCGACCTGCGCCCGCCCGGCGTCGCCGTCAACTCGCAGCCGACGTACGACAACTCACCACCGCCGCCACCTCCGTCAGACGAGCCGCCGAGCACCGAGCCGCCGGCGTCGGACGGCGGCAGCGGGAGCGGGAGCGGCCAGCACTGCACTGGGAAGAATCTCTTCCGCTACTGCTCGAACGGTTAGTCCGCGAGCTCGATCGGCAGCCCGAAGACTTTCTCGAACAACGCGCGCTTGCGGCGCACGCCCCATCGTTCGAGGTCGGTGTCTCCGCTGCCGGCAAGCGCAAGCTCGACCCGGTCGTCTCTTATTGACGCTCTGATCACGTCGACGGCGTCGTTGTGGCTGCGGTCGAGACCGTCGGCGACTCGCAGGATCGCCACCAGTTTGGTCACACGGTCCCGCTGTTCGTCGGTGAGCTGACGCATCGGCGCGTACGACGCGGCCTTCGGCGTGCCGCGGCGGTGGAAGCGGCCGACGCTCGCCAGCATCACGACTTCTTCGGGCGGGAAGCCGCGGAGGCGCCCGTACTCGATCAGGTAGGCGGTGTGCTTGTCGTGGTTGTCGACGGCGATGTGCTCACCAATGTCGTGCAGCCACGCCGCGTGTTCGAGCAACTCACGATCGACAGGCGACAGCCCGTGCAGCGGCGCGGTGTCGTCGAAGATCGCCGCCGCGAACCGCGCCACCTGGTGGGCGTGCGCCTCGTTGCCGCCGTAGCGACGGAATAGCGCGCGAACGCTGGCGCGCCGCATCGAGCGCGGGTCGACCCATTCGAACGCGTCGTGATGGCCGATGGCGTCGAGGATCATTCCTTCCCGCATCGACCACTCGCTCACCGTCAACTCGTCGAAGCCGAACAACTCCATCGCCACCTGGAGCACGACGGAACCCGCCGGCATGATGTCGGCGCGGCGCGCGTCCACGCCTTCGATGGCGCGCCGCTCGGCGACCGACATCGTCTGCATGTCGGCGTGCACGCGCGCCAGGTCGGCGGCGCTCACGGTGAGCTGATGCACCGACGTCGGTGCGCGGCGCGCGCTCGGCGCGGCGAGCCGCGCCAGCGAGACGAGCGTGCCGCTGGTGGCGACGAGCATGCCCGGGCGGAACCGCTTCGTCGCGTCGGCGACGGGTTGCAGCAGTTCGACCGCGCGTGCGCGCAAGCGCGCCAGCTCGTCGGGATGCGGAGGGTCCGAGCGGAGGAACTCGGCGCCGAGGCGCGCCGCGCCCAGTTTGAGGCTGGTAGCCCACACCATTCCCGACGCGTCGCCCACCGACACCTCGAAACTGCCTCCGCCCTGGTCGATGCACACGGCCGGCGGCTTGTCGAGCATCACGCTGGCGCGCACGGCGGCGAAGATGAGGCGCGCTTCGTCGAGGCCGGTGATGACGTTGATGCCCACACCCGTCTCGCGTTCGATCTGCTCGACGACCTCGGCGCCGTTTTCGGCTTCGCGCAACGCGGACGTGGCGTTGACGACCCACTCGTCGACGTCCATCGCTTCGCCATGCGCGCGCATGCGGCTCACGCTTTCGATCGCCTCTTCGACCTTCTCCGGTGGAATGCATTGTGTCGTCGCCACGCTCTCGGCGAGGCGCAACACATCCTTCTCCCGCAGCAGCGTTTCGAAGTGGCCGTCGGCGTGCGCCTCGACGACGATGAGATGAAACGAGTTGCTCCCGAGATCGAGAGCGGCGATGCGCACCGTTACACGGTACGGCCTAGCGCGAACGTCCCATGCGCGGACGCCACCGTCGCAGCGGCGAGACGGGCGCAACGGCGTCTGTACGACGCGAGCCTCGCGCTACCGCGCTGTCGCGCAACTGGCGCTGGTTGTCGACGAGGTCGTCGCCGAGCAGGTGGAACCAGTTGCCGTCGGCTTCGAGTTGCCACGCCGAAATGTTGTCGGCGAAGTCGATGGCGACGATTTCCTTCAGGCGATCCTGCAACGCGTCGTCCTCGACGGGCATCACGACTTCAATGCGCCGGTCCAAGTTGCGCGGCATGAGATCGGCCGAGCCGATGTAGTACTTCACCGGCGTCGTCACGCCGCCGAAGGCCCACAGCCGCGAGTGCTCGAGGTAGCGCCCGACGACGGAGCGCACACGGATGTTCTCTGAGAGACCAGGCACTCCCGGGCGCAAGCAGCAGATGGAACGCACGAGCAGATCGACGCGCACGCCGGCGTCGGACGCGTCGTACAACGCGTCGATCACGGTGGTGTCGACGAGGCCGTTCATCTTCAGCAGGATGCGTCCGTCCGCGCCCAGCGCAGCTTGTTCGGCGATGAGCGAGAGCAACCCGTCACGCAGTCCGTGGGGCGCGACCAACAACTTCTGGTAACTCGTGTGCCGGCTGTACCCGGTGAGGTAGTTGAACAGGTCGTTGAGGTCGTTGCCGACGACGGGGTTCGACGACAGCACGCCGATGTCCTCGTAGATGCGCGCCGTCCGGTTGTTGTAGTTGCCGGTGCCGATGTGCCAGTAGCGACGGATCTGGCCGCTCTCCTGGCGCACGACCAGCGCCGTCTTGGAGTGCGTCTTCAAACCGATGAGGCCGTAGACGACGTGCACGCCCGCCTCTTCGAGTTGACGGGCCCACTGGATGTTGGCCTGCTCGTCGAAGCGCGCCTTGAGTTCGACGAGGGCGACGACCTCCTTGCCGCGTTCGGCCGCGCTGATCAGCGACGACACGATCGGCGAGTCGCCCGACGTGCGATACAGCGTCTGCTTGATCGCCAGCACACGCGGGTCGAGCGCCGCTTGCCGGATGAACTCCTCGACCGAACTGGCGAACGAGTCATACGGGTGCTGCACCAGCACGTCGCGATCGCGTAGTACCGAGAAGAAGTTCGTCGGCTCGTCGTCGGAACGCATGAGGCGCGGCTGGGTGACCGGCGCCCACGGCTCGTCCTTCAGGTCCGGTCGGTCCAACTCGGCGATCTGCCACAGGCGCGCCAGGTCGAGCGGTCCGTTGACGCGGTAGACGTCGATGTCCTCGAGTTCGAGTTCGCGCATGAGCAGCGCGACGAGGTCGTCGGGCATGTCGAAGTCGATCTGCAGCGTGACCGGCGTGCCGAAACGACGCCGGCGGCGGACCTCGACTTCGATCGCTTCGAGCAGGTCGTCGGCTTCGTCTTCTTCGAGCGCGAGGTCGGCGTTGCGGATGACGCGGAAGAGGTGGTGCGACTCGATGACCATGCCCGGGAACATCTCGGTGAGGTTGGCGGCGATGATCTGCTCGAGCGCCACCCAGCGCCGCCCGTCCTCCAGCGCGACGAAGCGCGGGAGCACCGACGGCACCTTGATGCGGGCGAAGCGCACTTCGGTTTCGTTCGGGTCGCGCACCGCAACCGCGAGGTTGAGCGACAAGTTCGAGATGTAGGGAAAGGGATGCCCTGGGTCGACGGCAAGCGGCGTGAGGACGGGGAAGACCTGCTCCTCGAACAGGTTGCAGAGGTGGTTCTTGTCGCGCTCGGTCAGCACGTCGTATTCGACGAACTCGATGCCCGCGTGTTTGAGCGCCGGCATGACGTCGTGGGTGAAGCAGCGCGCGTGGTCGAGCAGGAGCCGCTCGGCGACCCGGTTGATGGCGACGAGTTGCTGGCGCGGGTCGAGCCCGTCGGCCGACTTCGCCGCGACGCCGGCCGCCAGTTGGTCCTTGAGGCCGGCGACGCGCACTTGGAAGAACTCGTCGATGTTCTGGCCGAAGATGGCGAGGAACTTGACGCGCTCGAGCACCGGCAGGTTGGCGTCGCCGGCGAGGCGCAGCACCCGGGCGTTGAACTCGAGCCACGACAGCTCGCGGTTGAAGTAGCGCTGTTCGACGTCGGTGCCCTCGACGAGGTGGAGGTCAGCTGCCCGTTGCGCCATCGCTTCCCACCATACGACTGGGTCCGACCATCCAGAGCGGCGACCAGGCTTGTCCGCGGCACACAGCATGATCCGCTGAGAGCTGCTGCCTTCCGGCCCTGACTCGGTTCACGGGGATGCCGTTGCGCGGGTCCCGGCCGCCGCACTGCATGGTCGGACCCAGTCAGAGGATACCTTTTACGTCCTCAAAGCAGTACCCGGAGGGATGCGAGAGCGGCCGAATCGGCACGACTGGAAATCGTGTGTCCTGCAAGGGACCGTGGGTTCAAATCCCACTCTCTCCGCTCGGAATGCGCCCTATCGGTGCGAAATCGAAGGATTTCGCGCCGGTAGGGCGCATTCTCGCCTTAACGGCGACGCTTCTTGGGGCGGCGCTTCGCCTGCCCGCCGGTTCGGGCCGTGACGACGGGCCGATCGAGCCAGCCCGTGCCTCGTTGGTGCATGTCGCAGTAGTTCGGGTCGAGCACGGCCGCCTGCGTGAAAGCGACGTTCATGCCGCGGCCCGTGGACGCGTAGTAGTTGAACCACATCGCGAACTTGTCACCCGTGAAATACGACGGGTGCACCTTCACGAAGCGGGCGACGACGTCGCCGTCACCGAACTCGATCAGCTCGCCGGGTTCATAGCGCTCACCCGTCGCCACGCCGGCCGCCATCGCGTTCAGCATCCGGCTTGCCAGCGTGGCGTCGACTCCGCTCACCACGAGCTCCGGGTGGTCGTAGTTCTCCATAAGTCCGATGGTGTAGGCCCAGTCCTTACTGGACGATCCCGTGGCGACGCCTTGCAGCGCCCAGCCGGCTCGCTCGATGGTGTCACCGATCCACGCGAGATGGTCTTCGATGGTCTGTCCTTCACACATGCTGCACATGTCGCCATCTTGTCGAGGGGGTGTGACGCGCTAGCCGAGGGGAAGCACGAACGCGCCTTCGGTGGGGTCGCGCTGCACGCGGCCGGCGTGGCGGTCGCTGGTGAAGGCGACGACCTTGGGCGCGGCCGACGGGTACGTGGCGTTGCCGCCAGCGGTGAGGCGCACCGGCGTGCCCGCGCCGTTGGGAGTGAGAGCGGCGGACCAGATGCTCCAGCGCCAGTCGGCCGAGCGCGAGTCGTACCAGACCACGCGAGCGCCGCCGCCGGAGGCGACGACCTGCGGGTGCTCGCTCATCGCCGCGGGGTCGGCCCCGACGACGAAGGAGCGCGTCCAACCGCGGCCCGTCGGCGGGGCCATGGCGTAGCGCACGTCGAGGTTGACGCCGGATTCCTGCAACTCCTTCGAGTCCCACGCGGCGACCAGCACGTTGCCGTCGCCCGTGAACGCGATCGACGGGTGGCGGTCGGCGCGCTTGGGATCGTTACTGGCGTCGACCGGCGCGCTCCACGCGCCGCCGGGCGCGCGCACCGAGGTGAAGACCTCCCAGTCGTCGGGCGTCGTGCCTTCGCCCGCCGTGGATCCCGTCCACCCCGGGTCGACGTCGCGGCGATTGTCGGCCCACGCGACTGCGACGCGCCCGTCGCCGCCGACGGCCAAAGACGGGAACGTCGACGCCGGGTAGACGGCCGAGCGCGTGTCGAGCGGGTTCCCGGCGACGATCTTCTTGCCCGCGCGTGACACGTTCGTCGCCGCGCCGTCGTCGCGCACGAACACGTCGAACGCGCCACCGGCGTTGTCCATCCACGCGACGACCGCGCGACCGCGCACGGCCGCCAGCGTCGGGTGTTGCGCGTGGCCGTCGGAGGTGACGTTGCGCGCGTCGTCCCACGTGCGGCCGCCGTCGTCGCTATGGCGCATGACGACGTTCGTGCGGTGCGGCATCTGCGCGCCGCGCTCTTCTTGCCACGCCGCCCACACGTCGTTGCCCGACGCCGCGACGGTCGGGAAGCGCGCTTGCGCGTCGAGATCCGACAGCGTGATCGGCGCGGCGCCGAGACGTCGGTACACGACGCTGGCGCGACCGGCACCGTCGGCTTCGGCGACGACGTGCGTCGTGCCGTTGCCGTCGGCGACGTCCGTGAACCCGGTGAACGCGCCCGGGGTCTCGATGGCGGTCGTCGCGCGATCCGTCGCCGTCGACGCCGGCGGTAACCCGATCGCGGCGCGCGGTTCGGCGTGACCGGGGTTGTCGACGAAGATCGGCGAACTCAGCGCCAGCAACGCGTTGTTCGGTGTCGACGACGTGTCGCCGATCCCCGAAGGTCCGCCGACGCCGCGCACCTCGGAGCGATACCAGTTGCCCTTCGCCGCCATCGGCAGCGTGAAGGACTGGTCGAGCTTCGTCGGTTGGAACACCGCGATGGGTCCCTTGCTGCGACCGGGCGCGGCGTACACGTACACCGACGCGCCGACGCCGCGCTTGACGCGCACCTTCAGCGTCGCGGCCGCACCCGTCACCGCGGTCACTTCGTCGCCCGCAATCGATTCGTACGCGCCGTCGCCGTCGGCGTCGGCGGTAAGGATCACCATCGGCGCCAGAGGTCCCGCCGAGATCGTCGTGTGACCGGCGCGGAGACCGGCGACGACGCCGCGTTCGGTCGGCGTCGGCGCGAACACGTAGGTCGTCGGCTGTCCGGGGTCCGCGACCGCCCACAGTTCCTTGAAGTGGTCGTCGCTGGCGCCCGTGAAGCCGAAGCGCCAGCCGGCGTTGAGCCGGTTCTCCGCGTAGTCGATCTCGGCCTCGGGATCCGACGCGCGGTTCCACACCTCGACCGTGTCCATGCCGACGGCGCTGGCGTTGGCGTTCGGGCTGCCTGTCCCGTCGACCTCGCCGTCGTCGGGATGGTTGACCTGCCAGCTGGCGTCCTGCGCGTGCACGTCCCAGATCGACTGCTGGATGTGACGGAACGACGCCGAGCCCGCGGGGTTGGCGCCGTCGACCAGTTCGTCGGCCGCGCCGTGGACGTTGGCGTGCGGTGACCCGTTCGCCTCCTCGCCGGGGACGAGGACGAGCTTGTTTGACGTCCACAGCGGGTCCCACTGCTGGTCGTACGTGCGGTGGTCGGTGAGCGTGAGGAACCCGAGGCCCGTGCGCTCGGCTTGGTGAATCTGATCGGCGAGCGACACGTTGCCCGGTGCCGCCTGCGACACGCCCTGGCGTATCGAACTGCCGTCGGACGAGTGGTCGTCGTGCACGTGCGTGTCTCCGGCGATCCACGCGCCCACCGGGTTGCCGCTCGTGAGGATCGGCCCCGTCCAGGCACGCGCCGCTGCCGCCGCGTGCACGACCGCGTAGAAGAAGTGCTTGCCGTCGGGACGCGTGCTCTTGCCGGCAGGGACGCGGACGGTGATCTGACGCGTGGCGCGATGACCGCTCAACGGCACGGTCGCCACGACCGAGCCCGACGGCGGCGCGTCGATGCGCTGCTTCTTCGTGGCGTGCCCGCCCGACGCGACGTAGCGCGCGTGCTGCACCACGACGCTCGGCGTGTGCTGGGTGTGCACGAACGACGACGGGTCGCACTTCGCCACCGAGCAGTTGACGTTGTCGCCGTCGTAGAACGGGTGCGGGTCGATGCCGTTGTCGCTCACGATGTCCACCGACTGCAACTCCTCGGTCGCTGAGCCAGCGTCGACGGTGAGCGTGATCGTGTCGCCCGGCGCGCCGGCGACCGTCGAGCCCTGCCACGCGTCGCCTTGCCGCAGCGTGGCCCAAAGGTCGGCCAACTCCGACGCGCTCGTGCGTCGATGACGCAGCGCGTCGCGGATGGCGTCGGCGCTGTTGTCGCGGGCGACCACGAGCGTGCGCTGACAACTCAGGTAGCCGTGCGTCCCGCAGTCGGCACCCGGCGTCTTGTTCTTCAGCACGTCCCCGGCGTTCCAGTCGTGGAAGTCGAGGTTCATCACCGGCGACACCGTCCATCCCTTCGCCAGCGCGTACCAGTACCAGCCGGCGTCGGAGTGGGTGAGGTCGTGCGCGTTCTTGTTGCGGTCGCCGGGAATCTCGATCGTGGCCATCCTCTGGGCCGCGCCGGCGTCGAGGTCGTAGTCGTCCCAGTTGAGGAACCCCTTGTCGCCGGGATGGTTGAACTGGCCGATGCCGTCGCCGCCGCCGTAGCCCAACCCGGTGCCGGTTGGGTCGTCGACGGGCGCGGTCGACAGCCACGTCCAGAACGGCGTCATGTGCAGCGCGGCGTCGCCTGACGTGAAGCGGCTCGTCCAGTTGCGAGACCCGATGACGTTGAGGTGGTTCTCCTGATCGTTCGTCCACTCGAAGCCGCGCAGGAACGTCATGCCGTCGCCCGACTCGGCGCGCAACAACTTCGCCTGCCGCGCCCACACCGGCGACGGGGGTCCGCCTTCCGGCGCGAGCGGAAAGAAGTCGGAATGGTCACTCAACGTCTCGAAGTCGAAGCCGAGTTCGCGGTGATGCGCCTTGTACCAACGGATGACGGTCGCCGACGGAGCGTCGCCGTCGGAGTCGGTGGTGTGGTCGTGCAGGTTGCCCGCGAGCACGCGCATCCCCGCGACGGTGGGCGCCCCACCGGGACGCAGCGACCGCGGTGTTGCCGCGCTCGCCCTGGGCGTGAGCGCGACGGCCGCGACGAGAGCAACGGCAACGCCGAGCCGCCCCCAAATCCTGCCCACTTGCGGACGCTACCCGCGCGGTCCGGTGAGGGTCTTTCGCCCCTGGCGGCGAAGGCGGCTTCGCGCGAGGCTCTGCGGCGCAGGGACGCTGGGGCAGGAGAGTGGTATGCGGTCTGGGGCAGGGCGCGCGTTGGTCGCGCTGTTGGCGATGGCAACTTTCGGCGCGGCGTGTGGTCACGCGCCGCCGCCGGCGGCGATCGGGGCCGGACTCTCCGTGCACCACAAGACGCCGTCGACCGCGGCCGTCCCGACGCCTGACGCGAGCGAGCCGCCGTCCGCGCCGCCGTCACTACCCGCCGAGTCGCGGCGCCGCGTCGTCCGCGCGCCGCGCGAGACCCTGCCGCCGCCCATCGCCGACGCGCGGATCGTCATCCCGAAGATCGGGGTGGACCTGCCGGTCTACGAGGGCATCGACCCCTGGACGCTTCGCTTCGGCCCGGGACACTGGGAGGGCACGGCCGCGCCCGGACAACTGGGCAACATCGTTGTCGCCGGGCACCGCACCACCTTCACGCATCCGTTCCGCGACATCGACCTCATCGACGCCGGTGACGACGTGATCTTCGTGACCGACGCCGGCACGTTCACGTATGAAGCCACCGACGCGTTCGTGGTCGCACAAACCGACACGTGGATCGCCGACGCGACCGACACCGCGACCTTCACGCTGTTCGCGTGCCATCCGAAGGGATCGGATCGCCAGCGCTACGTGGTCAAAGGCCGGCTCGTCCGCGCCGACACGAACGCGGCCCCGGCACCGCCTGCGAACCCTGACCCGTCGTCGATGCCCCCGCCGTCGACCTCTCGGCATTGCGTCCTCTGCGGGGGCTAACGCGCCGTCGCGGCGCGCATGCTGAGCTCGCCACACCGGCAGCGTAGATTCGTCCCATGCCTGAGGAAGTCGCCTATCAGTCGTTGTACCGGCGCTTCCGGCCGCAGACGTGGTCCGCCGTTCGCGGCCAGGATCACGTCACGCTGGCGCTGCGCAACGCCGTCCGTGACGACCGCGTCGGCCACGCCTACCTGTTCAGCGGGCCGCGCGGAACGGGCAAGACGACCTCCGCCCGCATCCTCGCCAAGGCGCTCAACTGCGAGAAGCCGATCGACGGCGAGCCGTGCGACACCTGTGAGAGCTGCGCCGCGATCACGTCAGGCGCGTCGCTCGACGTGCAAGAGATGGACGCGGCGTCGAACAACGGCATCGACGCCATCCGCGACCTCGTGAGTCGCGTCGCCCTCGCCACCCCGGGGCGCTGGAAGATCTACATCATCGACGAGGTGCACATGCTGTCGGCCGCCGCGTCGAACGCGCTGCTGAAGACGCTGGAAGAACCGCCGCCGCACGTCGTGTTCGTGCTGGCGACGACCGATCCGCAAAAGGTGCTGCCCACGATCCGCAGCCGCACGCAGCACTACGAGTTCCGCCTCATTTCCGCCGAAACGCTCGCCGAGCTGACCCGCGACGTCGCCAAGGACGCCGGTCTCAAGATCGACGCGTCGGCGATCGACGTGGTGGCGCGCCGCGGCGCCGGCTCGGCGCGCGACGCGCTGTCCGCGCTCGACCAGGTTGCGGCGTCCGGGGGTAGCGCCGTCGACGAGGCCGACCCCACCGTCGAGATCGTGGCGGGGCTGGCGGCGCGCGACGCCGGAGCGGCACTCGTCGCGACCGCGAAAGCGCTGGCGTCGGGGCGCGACGCCCGGCGCATCGGCGAGGCGCTGCTGGCGCGGCTGCGCACCGGCTTCCTGGCGCTGCTGGCGCCCGAGTTGGACGTCGACGCCCGCGACGACACCATCGAGGACCACGCTCGCCAACTCGGCCCCGCGGGCACGACGCGCGCGCTGGAAGTCATCGGCGACGCCGTGACCTCGATGAAGGAAGCGGTCGATGCGCGCGTCGCGCTCGAGACGGCGCTGGTCCGGTTGTGCCGTAGCGACCTCGACGTCGCCCCGTCGGCGCTGCTCGAGCGCATCGACAAGCTGGAGCGCCGCCTCGACAACGCGGGCCGCGCCGAAACGGCGGCCACCGCCGAGCCCGTCAAGGCCGTCGCGCCACCGCCGAGTGCACCTCGTCCGTCGTTGCGCATGGAGACGCGCGCAACGGCGAAGGCAGAGGCGCCTGCGCCCGTTGCCGAAGCGGCGGCAGCGCTGCCCGAAGGCGACCTGCCCGATCGCGAAACCCTCACGCTGGCGTGGGCCGACACCATCCTCGATCAGCTCAAGCCGAACGTGAAGGCGAAGTTCCGCGGCGGTCGCTGGGTCGACGCGCCGACGCCGACGTTCGCGCTGCCCACCGACATTCACCGCAAGCGCTGCGACGAGTTCCGTCTCGACGTGCAGGAGGCGTTGAGCAAGCACTTCGGTGTGCGCGTGCCGTTGACGCTCGTGACCGACGGCTCCACCCTCACGCGCGCCGAGCCGTCGCGCGCCGTCGACAAGGAAGACGTCGTCGAAGACATCGGCGACGTGTCGGAACTCGAGGACGCCGGGCCGGTAGCCTCGGGCACGGCTCGCTTGCTCGAAGCTTTCCCGGGGGCCGTGGAGGAAGACCAACAGTGAGTGACGCACCGCAGATGCCCGACATGGGCGAACTGTTGAGGCAAGCGCAAGCGATGCAGCAGCAGTTGGCCGAGGCGCAGTCGGCGATCGCCGAGCAAGAAGTCGAGGGCGAGTCGGGCGGCGGCGTCGTGCGCATCACCGCGACCGGCGGCATGGAGTTCGTGTCGGTGCGCATCGATCCCGACGTGCTCGCCGACGGCGACGTGTCGATGCTCGAAGATCTCGTGCTCGCCGCGCTGCGCGACCTGTCGGAGAAGGTCACGGAGTTGAACGCCGACGCGCTCGGCGGGCTGTCGGGGCTCACCGGCCTGCTCGGTTAGGTGTCGGTTTACGCTCAGTCGGTCCAGCAGCTGATCGACGAACTCGGTCGCCTCCCGGGCGTGGGGCCCAAGTCCGCGCAGCGCATCGCCTATCACCTGCTCCGGCTGCCGGCGGAGGACGCGCGGCGGCTGTCCGAAAGCATCGACGAGGTGAAGCGGCGCATCACGTTCTGCCGTCGGTGCTTCGACATCGCCGAGACCGACGGGTCAGGCAGCAACGACGAGGTCGAGTGCGGACTGTGCCAGGACCCGCGGCGCGAGGAGCACATCCTGTGCGTCGTCGAGGAACCGAAAGACGTCGTCGCCGTCGAGAAGACCAACCGCTACCGCGGCCGCTACCACGTGCTGCAAGGACACCTCGATCCGATCCGCGGCGTCGGCGGCGACCAGCTGCGTCTGTCGGAGTTGATCAAGCGCATCGATGCAGAGGAGATCACCGAGATCATCGTCTGCACCAACCCGAACATCGAGGGCGAAGCCACCGCGCTCTACGTCGCCAAAGAAGTGCGCGAGGGCCACCCCGACGTGAAGGTCACCCGCATCGCGTCAGGCCTCCCCGTCGGCGGCGACCTCGAATACGCCGACGAACTGACGCTCGGCCGCGCCCTGGAGGGTCGCCAAACCATCTGACTTTGTGAATCTGAGCGCGCGGCGGGGTGCGCTCAGATTCACAAAGTGGGTTAGAGAGTGCGCAGGATCATGGCGTCGCCCTGGCCGCCGCCGCCGCAGAGGGCGGCCGCGCCGGTGCCGCCGCCGCGGCGCTTCAGCTCGTTGAGCAGGTGCAGCGCGACCCGGGTGCCGGAGGCGCCGATCGGGTGACCGAGAGCGATCGCACCGCCGTTGACGTTGCAGATCTCGTCGGTGATGCCGAGGTCTTCCATCGACGCCAGGCCGACGGCGGCGAACGCTTCGTTGAGCTCGAACAGGTCGACGTCGGTGACCTGCTTGTCGATCTTGCCGAGGGCCTGCTTGATCGCCCGCGCCGGCTGCGTCAGCAGCGACGGGTCGGGGCCGGCGACCTGGCCGTAGGCGAGGATCTCGCCGAGCGGGTCGACGCCGAGCTTCTCGGCGACGGCCTTGCTCACGACGATGACCGCGGCGGCGCCGTCGCTGATCTGCGACGCGTTGCCGGCGGTGATCGTGCCTTCCTTGTCGAAGGCGGGGCGCAGACCGCCGAGGCTCTCCGCGGTCGTGCCGGGGCGCACGCCTTCGTCGGTGTCGACGATGACCGGGTCGCCCTTGCGCTGCGCGATCTCGACGTTGACGATCTCGGCGTCGAAGCGGCCGTCCTTCATCGCCGCCGCGGCGCGCTCGTGCGAGTTGGCCGAGAACGCGTCCTGCGCGTCACGGCTGATCTTGCCCGCCGCGTAGCGCTCGGTCGCAAGACCCATCGCGCACTGGTCGAACGAACACGTGAGGCCGTCGTGCATCATCGAGTCGACGAGCTTGCCGTCGCCGAGCTTGTAACCGGCGCGGGCGCCGGCTAGCAGGTGCGGCGCCTGGGTCATCGACTCCATGCCGCCGGCGACGACGATGTCGGCCTCGCCCGCCTGAATCATGAGGTCGGCGAGGTAGATCGTGTTGAGGCCCGACAGGCAGACCTTGTTGATCGTCGAGGTCGGCACGTCCATGCCGATGCCGGCGTTGACCGACGCGACGCGCGACGGGTTCTGGCCCTGGCCGGCCTGCAGCACCTGGCCCATGAAGACGTACTGCACGCGGTCAGGCGTGACCCCGGCGCGTTCGAGCGCGGCCTTGATGGCGATCCCGCCGAGATCCATGGCGGTCAGCGATGCGAGCGCACCGGACAGCTTGCCGATCGGGGTACGAGCACCAGCGACGATGACAGACCCGGCCATGGGTCAACCTCCAGAAGACGTGTGTAAGTAGGGAGCCAGCTTAGACAACGCCGGGCTAGCGGATTACTGCCCGGTAACTCGCTACACCCCCTCGGCATACTGGGGGCATCGTCGGCTCGCGCCGTCCTCCCACACCTTCTCAGGAGCGACCACCATGACCGACGCGCAGTTCCAGCAATCTCCCGTTCTGATCCCGGACCTCACCGAAGTCCTCGCCCGACTGAAATCCGGGCTGCGATACGACGACGAGGTCAACTGGTTCGACCCTGCCGACCTCGAGTTCGTCGAGGCGATCGCGCGGGGAACGAAGCCGACTGTGTACGTCTTCCGTTACGTGCCGAACGGGCGGCACCTGTTCGTCGACGAACGCGGCCGCACGTATCAATTCGTGCGGGCATCCAACCCTGCGAAGACCGAGGGCACCTTTCGACTGCAGTATCAACACGCGCGCGGGATCGAGGCGCTCCGTCCGGAGCTCCAGAAGCCGGCGCCGCGTCCATTCGATCCGTTCGACGAGTGGGACGACGTGGACCACTACGGCGAACCCGAACCGCCCGGGATCGTGTGTAGCACGGCGTGCTACGGTACGGGCGTGCGCCGGGAAATCACGCAGCGCGAACTGCGCAACCAGAGTGGTGAGATCATGCGGGCGCTGGACGACGGCGACGAGTTCGTGGTCACGCGCAACGGTGTGCCCGTCGGCGAGTTACTACCGCTTCGCCAACGACGGTTCGTGCCTACGGAGACGCTGCAATGGGACTTCCGTTCTGCGGCGCCCGTCGACCTCGGGACGCTGAGGGCCGACCTCGACGCGGTCGCTTCGCAAGACCCGCGCCCGCGTGGCTGATCGTCCGCGCGTCGCACGCGGGCTGCTTGATACGTCGGTTGTCATCGATCTCGAACACATTGCAGCGGATCGATTGCCACTCGAGTCCGCCGTCAGTGCGCTGACCTTCGCCGAGTTGGCTGCCGGACCTCACGCCACCGGCGACGCGAACGAACGGGCGCGACGCCAAGAACGGTTGCAACGGCTCGAGGCGGCAACGAGTCCGATCCCGTTCGGCGCGAACGCGGCGCGCGCGTATGGACGGGTGTTCGCGGCGGTCGCCGCGGCTGGGCGCAAGCCGCGCGGCGGGCGCGCGGTCGACCTCATGATTGCCGCCACGGCACTCGCCGAGGGTTTGCCGCTGTTCACGCGTAATCTCGATGACTTCGCCGAGCTCGACGACCTCATTCAGGTCATCGCGGTGTAGGAGCTACAGGCTCACGCCCGCCGCTTTGGCGAGCACGGGCAGCTCCTCGATGATGTTGTCGAGCAGGTCCCAGAGGTCCGGAATGAGCTCGCGGCAACTCACAAGACCCCAGTCGAGCGAGTCGCGGTAGCTCTGCACGGTGATGTTCAGGCCCTGCCCGTCGAGGATCGTGGAGACGGGGTAGTAGTGCAGCAACTCCGCGCCGGCCATGTACAGCGAGTTGCGCGGGCCCGGGACGTTCGAGACGGTGACGTTGGCGGCTGGGTTCAACCGCTCGCCCAGACGCAGGCGGGTCGCGAGCCGCGTCGCCTGCGCGAAGACGGCGGGCGGCGAGAACTGCGTGAAGTCGGTGAGCGTTTCCGCGGGCACCGCCATGAACAGGTCCTTGGCCTCGTTCATCGCCTCGTGCACGAGGCGGATGCGCTCGAGCGGGTCCTCTTCGTTCGTGGGCAGCGCGGCGAGCAGGCCCGAGACGCGGTTGGTCCACTTGTGTTCTTCGAGGCCGGTGCGGATCGACACGGGAACCATGGCGACCAGCGGATCGTCGGGCAGCACGTCGTGGTTCTCGAGGTACGTGCGCAGGCCGCCGGCGCACATCGCCATGACGACGTCGTTGACCGTCGCGCCGATGGCGTTCTTGACCGCCTTCACGTCGTTGAGCGACGACGAGCGGAACGCGAACCGGCGGTGGGCGGTGATCGTGGCGTTGAACGGCGTGCGCGGCGCGCTCAGGTTCGCCATCGCCGGCGGACGCGACAGCCCCTCCTCGCGTTCGCGGCCGAGGTTGAGCAACGTGCCGATCGGGCCGCGCAACTGGGCGCGCACCTGGCGGGCAGCCATCGCCAACGCGGGGTTGCGCGTCGCCTCGCCGAGTTCGCGCGCGGCGCGCGCCCCGAGCAGGAAGAAGCGACCGGGCTTGCGCGCCAGGCTGACCGCCGCACGCGCCAGCACGTCGCTTGTCGACGGTGCCGCCTCGGGCTGCCACTCGTGGTCCGGCGGCGCGATCTCGCTGCCCTCGGGAGTGTCGTCGAGCATCATCGTCAGCAGCTCGGCGCCCGACGCGCCGTCGACGGTGGCGTGGTGCACCTTTGTGAGGATGGCGAAGCGCCCCTCGGGCAGTCCCTCGATGACGTAGGTCTCCCACAGCGGGTGGTGGCGGTCGAGCGGGCGGCCGATGATGCGGGCGATCACGCTCGACAGTTGTTCCGGGCCGCCGGGCGGCGGCACCGCCGTGTGGCGCACGTGGTAGTCGAGGTCGAAGTCGGGGTCTTCGATCCAGAACGGGTGGTCGATCCCGAACGGCACTTCGACGAGGCGACGCCGCAGCGGCTCGAGCAGGTGCAAGCGCTCGGCGATGCTCGATCGCCACGCCTCGTACGGCGAGTACGCGTCGTCGTCCGGCCGCCGCAGAATCGACAAGCCCGAGACGTGTCCGAATTGCTTGTCCGTCTCCACGTAAAGGAACGTGGCATCCAACCCAGTGAGCTGTTGCATGGCCGTCGAGGGTACCGAGAACTCGAAGTGAACGACCTGGTTACCGCCCGGTAGTTTGTTCTGCTTATGGGAAAGACCGTTCGCGCATACGCAATCGCCACTGACGCCATCGCCGCCGAGAAAGAACGCGCCGGCAATACCGAGGACATGGACATCACCAATGTCGTGCACCTCGACAAGCTCGACCTGCGCGATGTCGGACCGAACGATGTGCGCTTCAAGGTGCTCGCCGTGTCCGCCGAGCACAACATCAACCACGCGGCGCTCGCCGACACCATCAACATCGCCGAAGCGCGTGGCGGCAAGATCTATCCGGGCAACTCGGCGCTCGGCGAGGTCGTCGAGGTCGGCGGCAACGTCACGAAGTTCGTGCCGGGTGACATCGTCGTCACGCACTGCAACGGCGAGCCCGACGAGTACGGCTTCCCGCTGCGCATCTGGGCGTACGACCAGCCCGAGTCGATCGGCTGGTACGGCGAGGAGGCCGTCGTCGGCGACTGGCAGCTCATCAAGGCGCCGCTCGACTGCGGCCTCAACCTGTGGGAAATGGCGGCGCTGCCGCTGCGGGCGCCGACGGCGTATCACCTGTGGCGCCGCGCCATCGGCATCTACCGCGTGAAGGTCCCGGTCGAGCGCCGCGCCACCATCAACGTTCTCGGTTTCGGCGGCGGCGTGTCGGAACTGTTCCTGCAGCTCGCCAAGGCCGAGGGCCACAACGCCTACTTCTGCTCGGGCTCGCCGGAGCGCCGCGAGGCGCTCGAGAAGCAGGGCATCGTCGGCATCGACCAGAAGCAGTTCAACCGCTTCGCGTCCAAGGACGACATCAAGGCGTTCCGCAAGCACTGCAGCCAGATCACCGGCGGCGACGACTTCCACGCGGTGTGCGACATGCTGCGCGGACCCGTGTTCGAAGCGGGCCTCGCGGTGGCGGCGCGCATGGGCGTCAACGTGTCGGCGGGCTGGCAGCTCAGCCAGGTCGTCACCTACAACTCGACGGTGATGTCGGTGAAGCAGGTCACGATCGACCACACGCACTACGAGACGCTGCTCGGCTGCGAAGCCGCCACCGAGCTCTACGGCAAGGTGTTCCGCCCGACGGTGCACAAGGAGATCTACGCGTTCGAAGATCTGCCGCGCTGCTTCAAGGAGATGCACGACAACACCCAGACCGGCATCCCGATCATTCGCATCGCCGACGACATGCCCGACTCCGTGAAGGGACTGCTCTAGATGCTGCTCACGGAAATCGATCACGTCGCCATCGCCGTCAACGATCTCGAAGCGGCGATCAAGTACTACGAGGACGCGTTCGGCGCGACGGTCGACCATCGCGAGGTCGTCGAATCAGACGGCGTCGAAGAAGCGCTGCTGAAGGTCGCCGAGAGCTACATCCAGCTGCTGACGCCGACGCGGCCCGATTCGCCCGTCGCCAAGGCGCTCGAGAAGCGCGGCGAAGGCCTGCACCACATCGGTTACCGCGTCGAGGACTGCGGCAAGGCGCTCGACGCGATCATCGCGGCCGGCGGCACGGGCATCGACAAGGCACCCCGTCCCGGCTCACGCGGCACGACGGTCGCCTTCGTGCACCCCAAGGGTTCGTTCGGCACGCTCATCGAACTCGTTCAGGAGTAGAACGTGACGCCTATGGGCGTCGTTCTCGTCACCGGGTCGAGCAGCGGCTTTGGTGAACTCATCGCGCTCGAGCTGGCGCGGCGCGGCGACACGGTCGTCGCGACGATGCGCAACCTCGAGAAGCGCAAGGTCCTCGACGATGCAGCCGCGGCCGAAGGGCTCGCGCTCGAAGTCGACCAACTCGACGTCACCGACGACGCGTCGGTGCGCGCGTGCGTCGAGCGCACCCTTGCGAAGCACGGTCGTATCGACGTGCTCGTGAACAACGCCGGGATCGGACGTCTCGGTCCGCTCGAGGAACACGCCGACGACGAGATCCTCGAGATCTTCGACACCAACGTCATGGGATACGTCCGCTGCATGCGCGCGGTGCTCCCCGCAATGCGCGCGCAGAACGGCGGCACGATCGTGAACGTGACGTCGATGGCCGCGTTCATCGCGGTGCCGTTCATGGGCGCGTATGCGGCCAGCAAGGCCGCGATCGAAGCGTTCTCGGAAGCGCTGCACGGCGAGGTGTTGCCGTTCGGCATTCGTGTCGTGACCGTGCAACCGGCGGCGTACAAGACGCCGATGATGGTCACCGCCGATCAGCCGCTGCGCGCCCACACCGACGCGTCGCCGTACGCGGACCGTGCGCGCACCGCGCGCGAGCGACACCTCGCATCGATGGCGCAGCAGGACAACCCGCAGGACGTCGCCGAGGCGGTCGCGCGCGTCATCCACGACGAGCTCGACGCGTTGCGCGTCGTGGTGCCGGCGGCGAACGAAGGCATGCGCGGCGCCGCCGCGTCGATGGCACCAGCAGAGTTCCGCGCCCTCGTGCGTGGCATCTACGGGATCTAGGAGAACGATGACAACGATTGACGGCGAGGTCGCACCGGGCTTCGAGCGCGTGCGCGATGCGTTCGCCGAGAACTTCGATCAGCGGGGTGAAGTGGGCGCGGCGTTCGCGCTCTACAAGGGCGGCGAGAAGGTCGTGGACCTGTGGGGCGGCGTCGCAGATCAAGGCACCGGTCGGCCCTGGGAGCAGGACACGCTCCAGTTGGTGTTCTCGACGACGAAGGGCGCGACGGCCGCCAGCGCGATGTTGCTCGTCGAGCGCGGCCAGTTGGATCTCGACGCGCCCGTCGCGACGTACTGGCCCGAGTTCAAGGCCGCCGGCAAGGAGAACATCCCGGTGCGCTGGTTGCTCTCGCACCGCGCCGGATTGCCCACCGTCGACGCGTCGCTCACGCCGCAGGACCTGTACGCCTGGGATCCCATCATCGACGCGCTGGCCGCGCAGCAGCCGTACTGGGAGCCCGGGTCGAAGCACGGCTACCACGCGCTCACGTACGGCTACCTCGTCGGAGAGGTCATCCGACGCATCACGGGCAAGTCGGTCGGGGCGTTCTTCGCCGACGAGATCGCGGGGCCGCTCGGCGCCGAGTTCTACATCGGTCTGCCGGCGGAGCTCGAGCCGCGGGTTTCCACGTTGATCGAGCTGAAGTTCGAAATCCCCGAAGACCAGCGCGAGTCGCTGAAGAACATGGACCTCAACGCGTTCCCGCCTGAGGTGCGCGACCTCATCGCGGCGTTCCTCGACCCGAACTCGCTTTCGTTGCGCGCGCTGAACTTGTGCACCCCGTCGATTGACTTCAACGATCCGGCTCTGCACGCCGCCGAGGTTCCGGCGGGCAACGGCATTTGCACGGCGCGCGGCCTGGCGCGGTTCTACGCGGGGTTGATCGGCGAGATCGACGGTGTGCGCGCGCTCAAGCCGGAGACCGTCGACCTCGCCCGAACCGAACAGTCGAGCGGACCCGACGAGATCCTCAAGAAGATCACGCGCTTCGGACTCGGGTTCATGCTCGACGGCCCCGACGTGCCGTACTTCGGCGACGGCTCGTTCGGTCACGACGGCGCTGGCGGTTCGATGGGGTTCGCCGATCCGGAGTCGGGCATCGCCTTCGGTTACGTCATGAACAAGATGAACGGCAACATCAACGCCGACGCGCGTCCGCAAGCGCTCGTCGAAGCGGTCCGCGCCTGCTTGTAGTCAGTACAGCGTCTCGCCGCGCTGCAACATCGCGACGAATTTCTCGATGTTGCGCGCCCGCGTCTCGGGCTTCTTCACCGTGGTGATGCGGTAGAGGATGGCGTAGCGGTTCGCGGCGTTGATTGTCTTGAAGAACGCCTCGGCTTGCGGGTTCTTCGCCAGTGCAGTCGCGAAATCGTCGGGCACCCCGATCGTCGACGCCGGCGCGTACGCCTCATCCCAGCGTCCGTCGGCCTTGGCCTTCTCGACTTCGGCGAGTCCCGCGGTTTGCATGCGCTTGTCCTTGACGAGTTGCGCCACGCGGTCGACATTCGTCTGCGACCATTTGCTGCGCGGCCGGCGCGGCGTGAAGCGCTGCAATGAGTAGTCGTCGTCGAGTTTCTTCTTCTGCCCGTCGATCCAGCCCCAGCACAACGCCACCTCGACGGCCTCGACGTACGTCGGCGACTTCTTCGTGCCGTTCTTCTTCGCCAACGCGAGCCAAATACCGCCGGAGGTGCTGTGGTTCTTCTTCAACCACGCGTCGAATTTCGCCGCCGTCTCCACGTACACGATCGGGTCGTCGTCGATCGAAGCCATGCGGTGACGTTACGTTCGTAGCGCATGGCGTTTAACGGTCCCGGGTTCGTCGACCATCACACGCACCTGTTGCGCGTCAGCGCGGCCGTGAAGCCGCCGTACGACTACACGTCGTCGGAGTCGATCGCCAAGTACCACCGCTCGGTGTTGGCGGCTGGCCAGACGCCGATGGACGCCATCGGTGACCCGCTCGACGAACGCCTCGACGCGCAACTCATGGCGGGGCTCACGCGCGCCGCCGAGCTTGGCATCTGCCAGATCACCGAAGCCGGTATGCACGGCTGGGAGTACTTCGACACGCTGCTGCGGCGGCGCGAGACCGATCGCCTGCCGTGCCGCGTGCGGATCCTCGTCGCCAGCGGCCTTGCGTACGAAGGGATGCGTGAGCGCACCAACGATCCCGACGTCGACGTCGTCGGCGTCAAGTTCTACGCCGATGGGTGGATCGGGCCGCGCACCTGCGCGCTGTGCGCGCCGTTTGCCGACGTCCACCCCACCGACGACGGCGTGCTGTTCTGGGATCCGGTCGCGCTCGCGCGCGCCGCGCAGCCGCTCGCGGAGGCCGGATGGACGATCGCCACGCACGCCATCGGCGACCGCGCCGCCATCGCGGTGCTCGACGCCTACGAGATGATCTTCGACGGCGACCAAGCCGCCGCGCTGGACAACGGCGCCCGCATCGAGCACGCGCAGGTGCTGTCGCCGGCGCTCATCGACCGCTTCGCCGATCAAGGCATCACGGCGTGCATCCAACCGAGCTTCGCCGTGAGCGATCGCGAGTCGGCAGCGGCGGCGCTGGGCGACGAACGCTGGAAGCGTTCCTACGACTGGGCCGGATTACTCAAGGCCGGCGCCCGCGTCATCAGCGGCAGCGACTACCCGATCGAGACGATGGATCCCCTCGTCGGATTGCGCGACCTCACCACCAAGGTGACGCGCGGCTCGGGCCTCGACCTCAAGACCGCCTACGAGTTGATGACGGACGAGTCCGTTGGCATCACGACGCTCAACCAAGACCCCCGCGCCATCGACGCGGCCGACATCGGCGACCTCGAAGTCCTCGGCGCCCACCCCGCCTGACCGTGTGTGCGTACTTAATCGGGCTCTGCCCGATTAAGTACGCACACGCCCTAGCGCGCGAGGTCCGCCGCGGTCCAGAACCCGACGGACGGCGTCGTCGCCGCGCCGGTGGCGTAAGACGCCAGACGTGCCACGTGGGCTTCGTCGAGCAGCGAGATCACGTCGAACACGGTGCGGGGGCCCGCGGAGCGCAGGACGGTGTCGCCTTCGCCGGGACGCTTCGGCAAGCCTGGCGTTAGCAGCGCGAAGCGCACGTCGCCGAGCCGCCCGCGCACGGCGGAGGCCACCCCCAACGAACGCCACACCGCGTCCATGGTCTGCAACCCTGGCCGGTGCGACGTGTGCGCGCCCGGCACGTCGAACAACCACTCGCGGCCGGTGCCGTCGACCGCGCGGAAGTCGACGACGACGCCGGCCTTCGGTACGCGGTAGTTCTCGTTGGTGATCGTGAACCCGGACGACGCCAGCACCTTGTGCGCCAGTTGGTGCGCGTTGACGTCGCGGTTGGGCTCGTCGACGCGTTCGGTTTGCGCGAGCCGAGCGCGCGCCACGTCGATGTACGACGCGTCGAGGTCGTAACCGACGTACCGACGGCCGAGACGCTTCGCCGCGACCATCGCCGAACCACTGCCGACGAAGGGGTCGAGTACGAGGTCGTTCTCGTAGGTGAACAACCGGATGAGTTGCTCGGGCAGCTCGACGGGGAACGGCGCGGGGTGACCGACGCGCTTCGCCGACTCCGGTGGGATCGTCCACACGTCGAGCGTCAGGTTCATGAAGTCGTCGGTACTCACGGTGTTGACGTGCGGCAGCCCGGCGGCAGCGCGCTGCTTCGTCGTCAGCGCGCGATCGAAGCGTCCCTTGCTGGCGACGACCACGCGCTCGGTGACATCTCGGAACACGGGATTCGCGGCGCTGCGGTATGAACCCCACGCGCACGACCCGCTGGCGCCTTCGCTCTTCTGCCAGACCAACTCGCCCCGCAACAACAAGCCGAGCTCGTCTTGGAGGATGCGGATGACGTCAGCCGACAGGCTGCGGTACGGCTTGCGTCCGAGGTTGGCGACGTTGACCGCAATGCGTCCACCGGGCTCCAGCTTGCGCGCGCACTCGGCGAACACGTCGGTGAGCAACTGCAGGAACTCGAGGTACGACCCGGGCACGCCTTCGCGCTGGAGTTCCTCTTCGTACTGCTTGCCGGCGAAGTACGGCGGTGACGTCACGACCAGTGCGACCGACCCGTCGGCGACGGCGTCCATGTGGCGCGCGTCGCCGTGAATCAGCGGCTCGGCGATCGGCGCGGGCGGAAGAACCGTGTCGTCGGTCGACACCTCAGGAGTGCGGAACCGGCCGTAGAACCCCGACGCGTCGTGGTTCTCGCGCTTGCCGACGCCGAAGTTCGACGTGGCGGTACCAGCGCGGCGCTCCTCCATCTAGGTAAGGCTACGGCCTCGCCATGAAGTTAGGGATCCTCACACCCGTGCTCACGTTGGTGCCGCGCGGTCACGCGCGGTGGGAGCGCGACGGAACGATCGAAGACGTCGCGCGCATCGCTGCCGCTGCCGACCGCTTGGGCTACGACCACCTCACGTGTAGCGAGCACGTCGCGGTGCCGCAGGAAGCCGTCGACGTGCGCGGCGGCCGCTACTGGGATCCGCTCGCCACGTTCGGCTACCTGGCAGCACGCACCGAACGGATTCGGTTCGCCACCGACGTGCTCGTGCTCGGCTACCACCACCCCATGGCGATCGCCAAGCGCTACGGCACGCTCGACCGCGTGAGCAACGGGCGCCTGGTTCTCGGGCTCGGCGTCGGTTCGCTCGAGGAAGAGTTCGCGCTGCTCGACGCGCCGTTCGAAGACCGCGGTCCGCGCGCCGACGACGCCATCCGCGCGCTGCGCGCCGCGCTATCCGCCGAAGTGCCGTCGTACAAGGGCGAGTACTTCGCGTTCGACGGGATGGTGCTCGATCCGACGCCGGCGCAGTCGCACGTGCCGTTCTGGATCGGCGGGCGTTCGCAACGATCGCTGCGGCGCGCCGTCGAGTTGGCCGACGGGTGGTGCCCCTTCTGGCTCTCGCCCGACAAGGCGAAAGAGTGGTTGGCGCGCCACGACCTGCCCGCGGGCTTCGAGGTCGTGTTGCAGACCGACGTGCCCGTCGACCCGTCCACGAGCCCCGACGAGGCCCGCACCGCGGCGCAACGACTCGTCGACGCCGGCGCAACGATGCTGTCACTCCGGTTCGTGCACCATTCCGTCGAGCACTACATCGAGCAACTCGAAGCGATGGCGCAGCTCGTCTAGGGAAGTGACCGCGTCCAGTCGAAGGGCGTGAGGGCCGCGAACGGCGCGCCGAGCAACACCGGTTGCGCGAGCGCGCTCGTGATCGCGGCACCCACCTCTGCGGGCTCGCCATCGAGGTAGCAAACCGTGAGATGACGACCGCGCGTGTCGGCGAGGCGCTCGTGGAACGTGCCGCCGACGTAGCGCCACACACCCGCGACGCCGTCGATCGGCGGCAGGTCGACGGCGTCCTCGCTCACGATGAGGTAGGCGCCCCGGTTGGGTCGCCACGGCAGCACCTCGGCGCGCACGACTGTTGACGTCACGTCGGAAAGTGCATACGCCGCGAGCTCAACCGGCGGCAGGCGCAGCGGCATGCGTCCGGCCTCGCGCAACTCGGCGCCGAGCGCGAAGAAGCGCTCGAGCGACTCCGTGTCGGCGAACAGATACTGCACGACGTGGTCGGCGGCGTCGAGCGCGGGAGCACCCACGGCGCGCGCCGCGCGGCAGTCGGGCGTCGAAACCCAGCGCTGGCCGTGTACGAGCGAACGCATCGAGTACTGCTCGGGTAGATGGTCGAGGCTGTGCCACTCGAGGTACGCGGCGTCCTGGCCTTCAGGCGAGCGCGCCGACAACGACAGAACACACACGCGTACCGACGCCGCCATGCACGCGAGCGTAGGTTGCACACATGACGTACTCGCTTGTGGTGCGCGACGCCGACACAGGGCAGTTCGGTGTCGCGGTGCAGTCGCACTACTTCTCGGTCGGCTCGGTGGTGCCGTGGGCGCGCCCGGGGATCGGCGCCGTGGCGACGCAGGCGATGGCCGAGATCACGTATGGACCGCGCGGCCTGCAACTGATGGGCGCAGGGGAGTCGGCGTCGACCGCTCTCGCGACGCTGCTCGCCGAAGACGAGGGGCGCGACACGCGCCAGGTGGCGATGATCGACGGCGACGGCGACGCCGCAGCCCACACCGGCGCGCGGTGCATCGCGGAGGCCAGTCACATCATCGGTGACGGATGGACGGTCGAAGCGAACATGATGCGACGCGCCGGCGTGCCTGAAGCGATGGCGGATTCGCTGGCCGCGACCGCGCAACAACCGCTCGCCGATCGCCTGCTCGCCGCGCTCGACGCCGCTGAAGCGGCGGGCGGAGACGTGCGCGGCAAACAGTCGGTGGCGATGCTCATCGTCCCCGGAGTGGGCGAACCGTGGGCCCGCGATCTCGAGTTACGCATCGAGGACCACGTGGATCCCTTGGGCGAGATGCGGAGGCTGTTGGGACTGCACCGCGCGTACCGCGGCGGCGATCCGGAAGTCATGGGCGACAACTACGAGTTGAAGTTCTGGCACCTCATCGGGCTCGCGGCCAGCGGCGAGATGGACGACGCGCGCGCACTGCTCAAGACGGTCTGCGAAGTCGAACCGGGATGGCGCGATCTCGCCGGGCGGCTGCCCGCCGCCGGAATTGTCGACGAAGACGTGATTGGCCAACTGCTCGCTTGAGTCGACTCCTCGCGCTGGTTGCCGTCGTGGCGATGACGGCGACGGCGTGCAACTCCAACTACGACCGATACCGCCTCCGCTTCCAAGCCGCGCAGACGATCGCGACGCCGAACGGGCCGGTGACCTTCGCCGTCGGTCCCAACAACCGCGTCTATTACGCGGAGCTGCGGACCAACGCGCTGCACTATGTCGACCGCAATCGCGTGGTGCACGACCTGTTCACCACGCAGGACAAACCCGACTCGCTCGCCGTCGATCACCACGGCGTCGTGTACGTCGCGGCGCGCACGAGGAAGCACCGTCTCACCGTCAACGCCTACCAGGCGGGCAATCCCGAGGTCGTGTGGCACGGCTCGACGACGCACAGCCCCGCGCACCTGGCGATCACGTCGGAAGGCGAGCTCGTGGTCGGAGTCGGCAACGAGGTCCTCGAACTGCAGCCAACGCACAAGGTGCTCTCGCGCGGATGGACAGACCCGGTGATCGCCGCGGGCCGCAGCGACCGCATCTGGGTCGCCGACAACGAACCGCCCGGTGGCAAAGAGCGCGTGGCGCGCGGCCGGGAGACGAACCACGCGAAGCGAAATCGGTTCGCGTCGGTGTTGCCGCCGTATACGAACCCGAGCGACGCCACGGTGATCAACGACGAGATCCTGTTGTGCAGCCGCACCCACCACAAGGTGTACCGAGTGCACATCGGTCTCGACGAGGTCGCGCGGCGGCGCAGCTTCGTCGGTCGTCTCGTGTGCGACCGCGACATCGGATCGCTCGTCGACGGGTCGGTGATCACTGCGCAAACCGGCGTGATCTACCGCTACCCTCCGCGTCGATGACTCTCGACTCCGCCGCTATCGCCGAGCACGCCAAGCGCGTCGCCGAAGACGGCTACACGATCGTCGAGAACGCCATCGCGCCCGACCTCGTCGACGCCATCGCCGACGATCTGGCGCGCCTCGAGCGCGAGCTCGACGTAAAGCCATCGGCCAACAGCTTCGAAGGCGTCAACACGCTGCGCGTCTACAACCTGTTGAAGTACGGCAAGGTGTGGGAGCAAATCCCCGTTCATCCGAACGTGTTGCCGATCGTCGAGCACGTGCTCGATCCCGGGTGCCTCGTGTCGTCGCTGTCGTCGATCAACATCGGTGCGGGCGAGACGGCGCAGCCGATCCACGCTGACGACCAACTCATCCCGATCCCGAAGCCGCACCCGCCGACGGTGTGCAACTCGATGTGGGCCATCACCGACTTCACCGAAGCGAACGGGGCGACGCGCATCATGCCGGGCACGCACACGCTCGACCACAGCCCGAACTACGGCCAGGCGTACGACACGATCCCCGCCGAAATGCCGAAGGGATCGGTGCTCGTGTGGCACGGCTCGCTGTGGCACGGCGGCGGCGCCAACACGACCAGCGATCGCCGGATCGGCATCGCCATGAACTACTGCGCCGGCTACATCCGCCAGCAGGAGAACCAGCAACTGGGCCTGCCGCCATCACTAGTGAAGACGTTCGAGCCGCGGCTGCAACGACTCGTCGGCTACGGCATCTACACCGGGCTCATCGGTCACATCGACAAGCAGTCGCCGACGAAGGCGCTGTTCGGCGAAGGCGGCGACCAGATGCTGTGGGACGTGGTCGGTTGACCGTCATCGGCGACTGGGAGGCGCGCGGCGCGTACGTCGACGCCGCCATCGGTCGCGTGTTCTACGTCGACATCCCGGCGACTGACGACGCCGGGCTCGATCCGATCCTCGTCATCCACGGTTACCCGTCTTGTTCATACGACTGGCACGCGTGCATCCCGACGCTCGGGGCGCGTCGCCGCGTCGTGCTGCTCGACCTTCCGGGGTTCGGCCTGTCGGTCAAGCCGGATGTGCGGTACTCGATCCGGCTCTACGCCGACGCGGTCGAAGCCGTCGCCGGCGCCGTCGGACTCGGGCGCGTGGCGTTGGTAACGCACGACATGGGCGACACCGTCGGCGGCGAAGTGCTGGCGCGCGACATCGAGGGCGCGCTGCCCTTCGGGGTCAGCGAGCGTGTCCTGACGAACGGTTCGATCTACATCGACATGGCGCAGCTCACCAACGGTCAGCAGTTCCTCCTCGCCGCGCCCGACGCGCTGATGGACGCCGGTTGGGGCGGTGACGGCTCCGCTTTCCAAGCTTCTCTTGCCGCCATCTGCTCGCCGGCCCACCAGCCGGCCGCCGACGACTTGGCGGCGCTGTGGGCGTTCATGTCGCACAACGAAGGTGAACGCTTGTTGGCGCGCACCATTCGTTACATCGAAGATCGCCGCGCCGAAGAGTCACGCTTCACGGGCGCGATAGAGAAGCATCCGTCGCCGTTGGGGATCGTGTGGGGCGCGCTCGATCCCGTCGCCGTGTATCCGATGACCGACAAGCTGCTCGAAGCGCGCCCCGACGCTCGCCGTGTGGCGCTCGACGACGTCGGACACTTCCCGATGCTCGAAGACGCGCAACGCACCGCCGACGCCATCGTGTCTCTGCTCGCGTGATCCGCGTTCACCTCATCGACGGGACCTACGAACTGTTCCGTCACTTCTACGGTCAGCGCGACGAGAACACGCGCACGGGCACGGCCGCGGTGCGCGGCGTGCTGTCGACCGTGCTCGGCCAGATTGCCGACGGCGGCTCACACATCGCGGTGGCCACCGATCACGTGATCGAGAGCTTCCGCAACCGGATTTGGACGGGCTACAAAACGTCGGCCGGGATGGATCCCGAACTGCTGTCGGTGTTCCCGTTGCTGGAAGACGCGCTGATGGCGATGGGCGTGGCGACGTTCGCCATGGTCGAACTCGAAGCCGACGACGCGCTCGCGACTGTCGCCGCCGTCGCGCGCGACGACGAACGCGTCGAGCAGGTGGTCATCTGGACGCCTGACAAGGACCTCGGCCAGTGCGTCACGGAGGACGAGCGAGTCGTCCAGGTCGACCGGCGCGCCGGCAAGGTCATCAACGCCGACGGCGTGCGCGAGAAATTCGGCGTCGACCCGTCGTCCATCCCCGACTACCTGGCGCTCGTCGGCGACAGCGCCGACGGCTTCCCCGGCCTTCCGGGGTTCGGCGCCAAAACGGCCGCCGCGCTGCTCAAGCACTACAAGCACATCGAGTCGATCCCCGACGCGCCGGGGCAGTGGGAGGTAACGGTGCGCGGTGGCGGCACGCTGGCATCGACGCTCGCGGAGCATCGTGACCTGGCGAACCTGTTCAAGGAGCTGGCGACGCTGCGCGTCGACCCGTCCTTGCTCGACGATGTGACGCGCATCGAGTGGCAGGGCCCGACCGCCGAGTTCGCGTCGGTGGCGAAGCAGTTCGACGGCGACAACGTCGTCGCCCGCGCCGTCAGCCTCGCGAGCTAGAAGACCACCGACAACGCCGCCGGTACGCACGTCGCGCCCGGCGCGGCGGCGAAAGCGGCGACGCCCGGCTCGATTGCACTCGCGAGTTGCGACTCGCCGGCGAGGAACTGCTGACGGTGCGGACCGTACAGCGGGGTAAGCGCGTCGTAGCCCGCGACTTCGAGCGGATGCACCACGCCGTTGGCGGTGTTGACGGCGTCCTGGTGGGCGTCGAGCTGCTGGCCGCCCGCGACGATCATCGGACCGAAGATCGGAAACGCTGGCTCGAACGCGGGGACCATGGCGAACGCCTCCGGCGAGAACGGACCGAACAACGGGACCAGCGTCACGAGGTTGGCGAGACCCGCTTGTTCGGTCGGGACGGGCAATCCCAGTTCGCAGGCTGCGAGTGCGACGCCGCCGTCGTTGCTCGGCGGCGGGGGAAGCTGCGGTGGCGCTGGAGTCGACGCCGGGGTGGGCGACGCGTCCTGCGCCGCGCCGGCGACGACCGTCGGCGCGATCGGTTGCGTCGCCGCGATCGGCTCCGCGAGGTGGGGCGTTTCGAGTCGGAGCGAGCCGTTCGAGATGGGAACGCCTTCACGCCCTGGTTGATACCCCCGCGCCAACAACGCGAACGCGGCCAGGGCAACGAAGGCGACGACGATCACGACGACCGCCACCGCGCGCGTGCGGCTCGCTGTCATTTCGCCGAGGCGGCCGCTTCGCGGGCGCGGAGGTCGACGATGCGCTGGCCGACGTTGTTGCATTCCTCGCAGATCTCGTCGGGAATGATCCCGAAGCGCATGAGGATGCCGAAGATCTTGCAGCCGAGGCAGTAGCCGAGGAAGCCTTCGAGCGACGCCGCGAACACGAGCAGTCCGAGAACGACTTGCCCGGCGAACCAGTGGTCGGTCAGCGCGAGCAGGAGCGCAGTGCCGGAGAAGGCGACGCCCATCGCTTGCGCGAATCGCTTCGGCGGGCCGGCGACGAGCTTCTCCTCGAACGGCAGTCGCGGCGTGATCTGCTTCGTCACGAGTTGTCCGAGCGGGCTCAGCTTCGGCCCGGTCAGCACGCGGGCGACGAAGCCGTAGAACAGGATCGGCAGGATCCACCTGAGGTCGAACACGATCGCCGTCACCGACATCAGGACGACGCCGACGGCGACGAGCCGCGCCGAGACTTCGTTGACGGGGTTGGGGAACCCGATGAGCTGGGACACGGAACCATCCTCCTGAGCAGAACGCCAAAGGAACAACGCTGCGCCGAGCACGAGGATTCCGGGCAGCACGAAGAACCACGGGAATAACCAGAACGGCGGCAGCGCGACGACGGCCGCGAAGTTGTCGCGGTTGTCGGCCATCGCGGCGATCATCGGCGCCATGCGGCCCGACTGCTTGGGCCACTCGGCGCTGAGCGCCGTGGCCGCCGGCAACGCGTGGCCCTGTGCGGCTTCCGCCGGCACGAGCTTGTTGCGCAACTCGCCTTCGCCTAGGCCGATGGTGAGGAAGTAGCCCTGCACGCGTGTGACCTTCGCGTCGGTCATGAGCGGTTTGAAGTCGTTGATCATCTGCGCGCCACCCGGCGCGCGGTCGAACATTTGGAAGACGCCGGGCGCGGCGACCAGTCCGATGCCGAGGGCGGCGAGCGCGATCAAACGACCTTGCTCGATACCGCCGAGCAAGAGCCACAGCGACACGCCGGCGATCATCAAACCGGGCAGCACGAAGAACCAAGGGAACAACGGGAATGGCGGCAGGGCGGCGACGCCTTCGTACTTCGGGATGTCGGCGCGCATCGTCGTGAGCATGTTGGTCATGTCGGCGTCGATCGCCGGCCACTGCTGGTTGAGCGCGGCGACGCCCGGATACCGCGCGGCGTAGGGAGCAACTTCGGCGTTCGCCTTGTCGATGTCGCGCATGAATCCGGAGAAGTTGTCGATCGTCTGCGTGCGCATGTAGGGCTTGAACGACTCGATCATGTCGCCGCCCTTGGGCGCCCGCGTGAACATCTGGAACCCCGCCGGCGCGAGCGCAAGCCCGATCCCGATCGCCAACGCCACGCCCGAACTGGTCTTGCCAGCGGCACGTTTCCGCGCCGGTTTCGAGACCAGTTCGGAGGGAGGGGGTGTCGGTGTGGGTGTGTCGTCAGGGCTGCGGTCGAGGACGAGCAGCGCGAGGGCGGCGCCGACGCCGACCACCGACGTCAGCAGGATCAGCCATGCGGGAGGCCGCCAGCCCTTCTGCTTCACGGCGCCGACGATCTGCGTGCCGTTGCCCGACGACGGAGCCGTGTTGTCGGTCGCCGCTGCGGCCACCTGCGTGTTGCCGCCCGCGCCGGCGACCGTCGTCGCCGTCGCGATCGCCCCGCCGCCGGCAACGGACTTCGTCGGACCCTTCGCTGCGTTCGCCGACGGCGCCTGCCCAGGAGCGCTCGACGAACGGAAGGTGCCCGCGAGATGCCACACGCCGGTGAAGTCGTTGAACGGCCCACCCACGACAGTGCTCGCCCACTCCACGACGAACGCACCCGTCGCCGCGTTGTACGTGCCGTGGGCGGCGGTTGTCAGTCCGGGCGACGACCCGTCGGGCTTCGGGGCGCCCTGGTTGAAGTTCTGCTTGTTCCACGTCGCCGCCCACGCGCGCACGTCACCGCTGATCGCGCCAGAGCTGTCAGCGCGCAGCACGAGCGGCGGTACGGACTTGCCCGTCTGGCGATCGACGGGATCGGTCGCCAAGCCGAACTGCACACCGAAGAATTTCGCCGGCGCCGCGATGCGTGTGGCGAGGCTGTTGCCGGCGCCGTCGAACGCGGGATCGGGCGCAGGCTGATACGACCCGGTGGCGAAGCCGCCGTCGGTTCCGGGCGACAGCAGCGTGTAGGTCTGGTCGGAGCACGCGGAGTCGCCGTTGGCGACGAAGGGTCCACTGGTCACGTTGCCGCTGGGCTGCACCATGCGGAAGTAACTGCCGGTGCCCGCGCCCGCCGGGCAGGCGCCGGCGGTCAGTTGGAACGTGCCGACGAGCTCGTTCGTGTCTGCGCCTGCGGCGTGGTTTCCCACCACCAGCAGGGCGAACGCGAAGACGAACGCCGCCCCGCGTCGCAATTGTTGACTAAACACATAAGAATTATAGGGATGCAGCTACCTCAACGACAATTGCGGGGCTGCGACGGCCTCGCGTAGCTGCTCCAAATACTCCGCGCGGGGCACGTTCACGCACCCGAGCGACATCAGATGCTGCGTTTGCCACTGGCAATCGAGCACCACAGCGCCACCGGCCATGAGACGGTCGACGAGCGCCACCAACGCCACCTTCGACGCGTCCGTGCGCCAGTGGAACATCGACTCGCCGGCGAACAGGCCGCCCACCGCGACGCCGTACAGCCCGCCCGCCAACTCTCCGTCGCGGGACCACGCCTCGACCGAGTGCGCCCACCCGAGGCGATGCAGTTCGCCGTACGCCTGACGGATCGCGTCGTTGATCCAGCCTCCGGCGCGCCGCGGATCGGCGCACGCCACCACGACGTCGTCGAACGCCGTGTCGACGCGGATCTCGAACTGCTTGACCGACTTGCGCAGCGAACGCGTGACGCGCAGGCCGTCGAGGGGAATCACGCCGCGCGGGTCCGGTGACCACCAGCCGAACCCCGCGTGGTCACCCTCGCCGACGGGCATCGGGAAGAGTCCGCTGCGGTACGCCGCGATGAGCGTCGACGGCTCGAGATCGGCACCCACGCCGGCGAGCCCCACGTGGTCGGTATCCGTCGGGTCAGGCAGTTCCCAGCGGCACGGGCCAGGATCAACGGGCTCCCGGCTGGGTTCTGTCATGACTTCATCTTCTAGCCTGAGCGATATGGAACATCCGATGTCGGAGCGCGTCGCAGACCTTGCAGCGCGGAAGGAAGCGGCGCGCAACCCCGCCGAGCCTCGACAGCTCGAGCGCCAGCACGGCAAGGGGAAGATGACGGCGCGCGAGCGCGTCGACTACTTGCTCGACCCCGACTCGTTCCAGGAGCTCGACATGCTCGCGCGTCACCGCGCCACTGGCATGGGCATCGAGAACACGCGGCCCTACACCGACGGTGTCATCACCGGCTTCGGCACGATCGACGGCCGGCGGGTGTGCGTGTTCTCGCAGGACTTCACGCTCTTCGGGGGCGCGCTCGGCGAAGTCTTCGCCGAGAAGATCCACAAGGTGATGGACCTTGCGGCCTCCGTCGGCGTGCCCATGATCGGCATCAACGACGGCGCCGGCGCCCGCATTCAGGAGGGCGTCGTCTCGCTGGCGATGTACGGCGGCATCTTCCACCGCAACGTCACCGCGTCGGGTGTGATCCCGCAGGTCTCGGTGATCATGGGCCCGTGCGCCGGCGGCGCCGTCTACAGCCCGGCGATGACCGACTTCATCTTCATGGTCAACGGCACGTCGCACATGGCGATCACGGGCCCCGACGTCGTGAAGTCCGTCACCGGTGAGGACGTCACGCTCGAAGAGCTCGGTGGCGCCATCACGCACGCCAGCAAGTCGGGCGTCGCCTGCTTCGTCACGCCCGACGAAAAGGCGTGCCTCGATCAGGTGCGGTACCTGCTGTCGTTCCTGCCGACGAACAACTTGGAGGAGCCGCCGTACTTCACGCCGGGCGACGCGCCCGATCGTCGATGCGAGGATCTGCTCGAGGTGCTCCCGTCGAGCTCGAATCAGCCCTACGACATGAAGAGGATCATCACGTCGGTCGTCGACGACGGTGAGTTCTTCGAGTACCACGCGATGTGGGCGAAGAACATCGTGTGCGGATACGCCCGCGTCGACGGTCACGTCGTCGGCGTCGTCGGCAACCAGCCGCAGGTCGTCGCCGGCGTCCTCGACATCGAGTCGTCCGAAAAGGCGGCGCGCTTCGTGCGGACGTGTGACGCCTTCAACATTCCGCTCATCACCTTCGTCGACGTGCCCGGATTCTTGCCGGGCACTGAGCAGGAGTACGGCGGCATCATTCGCCACGGCGCCAAGTTGCTGTACGCGTATTGCGAGGCGACTGTCCCGCGCGTGCAGATCGTCGTGCGCAAGGCGTACGGCGGCGCCTACGTCGTCATGAACTCGAAGTCGATCGGCTGCGACCTCGCGTACGCGTGGCCGTCGGCGGAGTTCGCGGTGATGGGGCCGTCGGGCGCCGTCGACCTGTTGTACCGCCGCGAGCTCGCGGCGGCGGACGATCCGGTCAAGCGCAAGGCCGAGCTCGTCGACGACTACGTCGAGACGTACGTCAACCCGTACGGCGCGGCGGAGCGCGGGTACGTCGACGACGTCATCGATCCTGCCGACACGCGCATCGTGTTGTGCCGCGCGCTCGGGCTGCTTCGATCGAAGAAGGAAGAGCTGCCCAAGCGCAAGCACGGAAACGTGCCGCTGTAGTGCCGACGTCCGATCCGTCGCCAGAGGTGATGGCGATCATCGTCGCCGCCGTCGAGGCGCTGCGACCGCGTGTCGTGGTGGCGACGGGACCGCGCCGCCGCGACGACGAGTCGCCGTCGTGGCGCTTCTCCGGCCGGCACTGGACCGCGCCCATCGCGGCGAACCGGTCCCGCCCGCGGTTCTAAGGTCGCGCCTCACATGGCGCCCGAGTTAACGACCGTTTCCGAAAGCACCGCCGTCGTCTTCGACGGCACCGCGGTGCACCGCTACGACGACCTGGCGCCCGACACGGAGTTCGAGTTCGAGGGCGTCGCCGGTCGCACGCTGCCGCGCCCCGGCGGCGAGTTGCTGTGCCGCTTCGCGACCGTGAACGACGTGCACTTCGGCGAGACGGAGTGCGGAGTCATCGAAGGCATGGACATCGGCCCGATCCTGTCGGTCGCCGAAGGTGAGCCGCCGTACCCGGAGACGATGAACAACGCCGCGGTCGACGAGATCCGCGCCATCGACCCGGCCGCGGTCATCGCCAAGGGCGACCTCACGGCGAACGGCACGCCGGACGAGTACGAGATGTTCGTCGCCTGTTACGGCAAGGCGTTCGGCGACAAGCTCGCGCACGTGCGCGGCAACCACGATGCGTATCACGGCGACATCGCCCCGGAAGGCCCGACCGAGATCGCGTTGCCGGGCGTCACCGTCGCACTGCTCGACACGGTGATCCCGAGGCAGACGACCGGCCAAGTGCCGGCCGAGCAGTTGACGTGGCTCGACGACCTCGCAGCGCGCACCGATCACCCCGTGCTCGTGCTCGGCCACCATCACGTGTGGTCTCCGGCGTCGAAGAAGCGCGAGCCCACGTACTTCGGTATCTCGCCCGACGATTCCGACAAGTTGATCGAGGTCTTCGCGCGCCGGCCGAACTTGCGCGGCTACTTCGCCGGTCACACGCACCGCAACCGCGTCCGCGCCATGTCGGCAACCGGCGACGTTCCCTGGGTGGAGGTGTCGGCCACGAAGGACTTCCCCGGTGCCTGGGCGGAATACCGCGTGTTCGAGGGCGGCATCCTCCAGGTGATGCACCGGATCTCGTCGCCCGACGCGCTGGCGTGGACCGAACGCACCCGCGAGATGTTCGGCGGGCTCTACCCGCAGTACTCCTTCGGGGAGATGAAGGATCGCTGCTTCGTCGTCTGCTGACTAGCGCCGCGCCATTGGGGGCACGCGTCAGTACGTGTCGTCACCCCTAAGTCCGGCCCCGGTCACCGAACCGGACGGCGACTTCCTGCCCGCATACGTCAGTAACGGCGTGATCGGCCTGCGCGTGCGTGACGTACCGCTGCGCGCGGGCTATGCGACGCTGAGCGGCCTCGAAGGTGAAGACCCAGAGTTCGGCGTCGCGTGCGTTCCCGAGATCCCGTATCCGCTCGCCGGCGACCTACAGGTCGACGACTTTCGCTTGTCGCATCACGCCGGCGCCATCCGTGGGATGAAGCAGCGCTACGACTTCTCCTGCGGGGAACTCACGTCGCGCTTCGCGGTACGCGCCGGCGACGTCGACGTTCGCGTCGAGGTCGTCACGCTGTGCTCGCGCACGCACCCATCGGTTGCCATCCAGGAGGTGACAATCACGACGGACCGTCCGGCGCGCGTTGCGCTCGCGGCCGGCATCGACACGACCGGCGTGCCCGGCCGATGGTTCCACCGCGACACGTCGGTCCCCGGCGCGAGCGACGACGTGCTCGACGGCGTCATGTTGTGGGCGACGCTCGGCGAGCTGGCGACGTGCGGCATGGCGTTCT
>JBEEFV010000075.1:0-21427 GCA_041166405.1 Actinomycetota bacterium
CCCTGACGAACTGTGCGCGATTTGTGAACCGCGCTAGTCGCCGACGACCAATCGACCGAGTTGCGCAGTGTCTTCCTCTGCGACGACTGACGTTGCGAAGAACTGGCGACCAAGAGCGTCAGATGCCCGGCGATCTGCCTCCGTCGTGGCCTGTGCGTGGTCCGAGCGACTGTTTTCGCCCGTGGCGTGGCCGTCGCAAACGACGTCAAGATCTGCGAATGGATCTAACGCTGAATGAGCTGCGTGATCGCTTACGACCTTTTGCCGATGAACGCGAGTGGGCTCAGTTCCATACTCCTCGTCACCTCGTCCGGGCGCCCGTCGCGGAACTCGGCGAGCTATGCGAGTTGCCGCTTTGGAAGAGTGACGAAGAGGTGGCGGCGATTCGGCACCACGCGGCCGGTCCCGAGGCGTTGGCCGACGAGGTAGCGGACGTCCTCATTTACGTGGTTCGGCTTGGCGATCACCTCGGTGTGGATCTGTCGGAAGCCGTCACAGCGAAGATCGAGAAAAACCGTCGTCGTTACCCAGCCGGGTCGGTGCGAGGATCGGCCGAGAAGCGACCTTAGGAAGTGTCCGCCCTAGACCCGCCGTCGCCGACCTCCGAGCGTGTCTCTGCGCGCTTCGCTCGCCACCCAGCCCGCGACACCCTTCCAGAGCTAGCGATCCGCCGGCTTCTCCATGGCCAGGGGCTCCGCTACCGCGTGGATGCTCGCCCTGAGCCCGAACTCCGTCGACGAGCAGACATCGTTTTTCGGCGTGCCCGTGTCGCCGTATTCATCGACGGCTGTTATTGGCACGGGTGCCCCGAGCACTTCAGACCGTCGGGGAAGAACGAGTCGTGGTGGCGGGAAAAAGTCGCCCGGACGCGCGAGCGGGACGCCGAGACCGACGCCGCATTGCGGCGAGCGGGTTGGAAGGTTGTCCGGGAGTGCGCGCACACCGACCCGGAGGAGGTTGCTCGACGGGTGACCGCGGCCCTCGCCGTCGGCATCGCTCCAAGCCCCGGCCGGGCGCCCTAGACTTCGCATCACACCGTCTGGTCAAGATAGGGGCCGTGAGCAGGCAGACCGCGACGCCCAAATCCGTACAACGTCCTGTCGCGGTCGATTTGTTTTCTGGCGCGGGCGGTATGTCGCTCGGTTTTGAGGCCGCCGGTTTCGACGTCCTTGCGGCGATCGACAGCGATCCGGTCCACCTCGCGGTCCACGAACGCAACCTCCCACATGCGCACGCGCTGTGCTCGGACGTCTTGGAGGTAAGCAAGTCCGACGTGCATGCGTCCGTTCGCAAGGGTTGGGCTCTCGCGGGGCGCGATGGCGAATGGGACGGGACGATCCATTGCCTTATTGGAGGGCCGAGTTGCCAGGGCTTCTCGGACATCGGTAGGCAAGCGACGGACGACCGTCGAAACGACTTGATCTTCGAGTTCGCGCGGTTGGTCGAGGAAGTCCAGCCGCGGACGTTTGTCATGGAGAACGTCCCGGGACTTCTGTTCCCGAAGGTGCGGCACAAGCTCGACAAACTCCAGCGCCAATTCCGTGATGCCGGGTACACGCTCCAAGCAGGGATGCCGACGCTGTTGGATGCCTCAGAACACGGCGTTCCGCAGAAGCGGCGGCGCGTGTTCATCGTTGGCGTAGCTGACGGACTGGAGACCCCAGCGCTGCCTCCGGTGCAATCGGGCCCGACCGTTTCGGAAGCCCTCGGCGACCTCCCAGATGTCGACTCATTCGAGTCGCTCCTCACATCCGATGAGCTGGTGTTGGATGCAGATCAGTTAGCAGCCCTCACTGCGGCAGCCTCCCCGTACGCTATGAGTCTCCGTGGCAGGCAGGGTTTCGCTTACTTGCGAAAGTGGGACCGGTCAGTGCTGAGTGGCAGCCAACGAACGCAGCACTCGAAAAAGGTGCAACAACGATTCGCTGCACTCGCACCGGGCGACCAAGACCTACAAACACGAACGAGCCGTCTCGATGGGACCGACTACGCGAAGACACTTCGGGCGGGCACTGGACGGGACCACGGGAGTTTTACGGCGCCGCGGCCCATCCATCACGTCCACGCCCGCGTCGTAACCGTTCGCGAAGCGGCTCGACTGCACTCGTTTCCGGACTGGTTTTCGTTTCACGTGACGAAGTGGCACGCGCTCCGCGAGATCGGCAATTCCGTCCCACCGCGCCTCGCGCAGGCGGTAGCGGCCACGGTGGTGAGTTCGCTCGGGATGGCTCCCTCGTCGCCTCGCCGAGAAGTGAAGCTCGGCGATCGTTCCCTCCTGGAGATGTCGCTTCGCGAGGCGGCCGAGTACTACGGCTACGACTTAGACAAGCTTCCCCCAGACGTACGTAGGCGCTGACCGCCGATCGAACAAGGAAGACAAACAATGAGTCCTACGAAAGCCACTTCCGGGATTGTTCATGCCGAGCCCACGAAGGACTTCTTCATCACGATGCTCGTGCGCGACATCGAGTTAGTGCCGGCGATCGTCGACCTCGTCGACAACTCGATTGACGGCGCACGTCGGCTTCGGCCGAACGGGAACTTCGACGGTCTCTCCGTCCGCATTGGTTTCAGCCAAGAAGAGTTCTCGATCGCGGACAATTGCGGCGGTATCCCTCTCGATATCGCCACCGAGTACGCGTTTCGCTTCGGTCGCCCAGAGAAAATGGAAAAGACAATTCATTCTGTCGGCCAGTTCGGCGTCGGCATGAAGCGCGCCCTCTTCAAGCTTGGCAGCGACATAAGCATCCGGTCGCATACGGCCAAGAACAGCTTCGAAGTTTTCGTTGACGTTCCAAAGTGGCGTCGCGCGTCTCGTTGGACTTTCCCGCTCACGCCGTACAAGCCCTCGCGAGGCACTGAACGGGGTACGTACATCAAGGTCACGGAATTGCTCGCTCCGGTGAAGGAGGAGTTCGGCTACTCCTCTTTCGCATCAGAGCTCGTCGAGACCATCAAGCGCGTGCACGGCGACGCGCTCTCGGCCGGGTTGTCAATCACAGTGAACGGCGTTCCAATAAGTGTGGAACTCCGCACCTTGTTCGAGAGCGAAGACCTCCAGCCCGCGTACAGCCTTACCCGCTACTTCGAAGAGGACCCGCCCGAGGCCACCCTTCGTCTCTACGTTGGTGTAAGCGAGTCGAATCCGAACGCAGCAGGGTGGTACGTGTACTGCAACGGCCGATTGGTACTCGGCCCGGACCAAACGATCGTTACGGGATGGGGCGAGCGAAGCGGCGGCACAATTCCGAAGTACCACAACCAATTCGCACGCTTTCGCGGCTACGCGTTCTTCGATTGTGACGATGCATCGCGACTGCCATGGACCACGACGAAGACGGGAGTCGATGCTGGACACCCGCTTTACCGCGCCGCCAGAACACTAATGGTGCAGTTCACGCGGCCCGTGATCGACTTCTTGAATGAGCTGGACCGGGAAAAGGTCATACCGCCGACCAACAAGCGTCCGCTCGAAGAGGTCGTGGCGTCCGCTGAAGCAAACCCGCGACCGTTGTCGGCCCTGACAACTGAGCGCCCGTTCTCCGCGCCCGAACAGACAGTTGTGATTCGTCCGCCCGACAAGACATCAATTCAGTACGAGAAACCCACCAGCGAGATCGAGCTTGTGAAAAAGAAGCTGAAGGCTCGGAGCGCGAGCCAGGTCGGAGCTCGAACATTCGAGTACTTCTTCAACCGCGAGTGCAAGAAATAGCTCGATGGCCGACGAAGCTGCCAAGCCCGCGAGCTACGAACGAATCAACTACCACCTCCGCCCGGCGAAGAACATCGAACGAAAGATGATGGTGGAGGCACTCCGGCGGCTCGACCGTCTGACCAACCTCAGCGCGTACCGATATGTGGGCTTCGGATCGCCGTACTTCGCGGACTTCTCAATGATTCACAAGCACCTCGACATCACGACTCTCATTAGCATTGAGCGAGAGGTCAAGGACAAAGCGCGGTTCGAGTTCAACAAGCCCTATAAGTCGATCGAGATTCGCTATGGCGAGGCGACCGAAGTGCTTCCCAAACTGGACTGGGAACAGAAGTCGCTTGTCTGGCTCGACTACGACAATCCGCTTCACCCGTCCATGTTGGGAGACATCGAAGGAGTTGTCGCGATGGCCGCGCCGTGGAGCGTTGTGATTGCGACGTTCGATGCCGATCCGACCGAGCCCCTAGACGAACGGAAGAAGGAGTTAGAAGCTCGCCTACCCGAACTCGTCCCGCCGGGAGTGACGGACGATGAGTTGGGCGAGTGGGGAACCGCTGACGTCACGTTCGAGATCGTCTCGGAGCGACTCAAGGAGGCGATCGTCAATCGCAACTACGGCAAGACGAAGGCAACGCACCTTGCTTATCAGCCTCTCTTCCATTTTCGCTACAAGGACGGCGCGCGAATGGTGACGCTCGGCGGCGTGCTCGTACCGGCCGCCGACGCTGAGCGATTCGATGTCTGTGGATACAAAGACGTGGAGTTCGTGAGTCTCGACGGCGCGCCCTACGAAATCGCGGTGCCGAAGCTGACATACCGCGAACTCGATCATTTGGATGCTCAGTTCCCCGAGCCCGACCTGACGAAGGTAAAGCGAAAAGGGGTGCCTAAAGAGGACGTCGAGAAATACAGCCGCGTCTATCGGTACTTCCCTCGCTTCGTCGACGCCGAGCACTAACTGCATGTGCGCGTACGCTGCTGAATGCTGACACCCGTCGCAGGCCGCTCGCCCTTGTTCGCCAACCGTTACCGGTCGCCGAGTCCCGACCTCATCCGCTCGATCCGCGTTCGGGACGCAGAGGTCGGGAGTTCAAATCTCCCCCACCCGACCACACATGGCTGATCGTTACGTCCAACCCGGTTGGTTCACGCGCAATGTGTTCAACCGCGCCGTCAACGGGTTGACGAAACTCGGTATCAGCGTCCTCGGGTCGCGCGAGCTGCGCGTGCGTGGACGCAAGACCGGCGAGTGGCGCAAGGTGCCCGTCAACCTCCTCACCCTCGACGGCACGCGTTATCTCGTCGCGCCGCGTGGCCACACGCAGTGGGTGCGCAACCTCCGCGTCAGTCAGACGGGCGAGTTGCGCGTCGGCCGCCGCGTCGAGACGTTCGCCGCGACCGAGTTGCCCGACGACGAGAAAGTCGACGTGTTGCGCGCCTACTTGAAGCGTTGGAAGGTCGAGGTCGGCGTGTTCTTCGGTGGCGTCGACGCAAACGCGTCCGACGACGAACTACGCCGGATTGCGCCGGACCATCCAGTGTTTCGCCTGAGGTAGCCAGTCCTCCAACAGTTCGGTGTGCAGACCCGCGGCGCGCGCGGCGTCGACGAACGCCTGCATGTCGGTGTGGAACTCGGGGCGGAAGTGCATCAGCACGATGTCGCCGGGCCGCAGCGTGCGCGCCAGTTGGTATTGCAACGCGCCCTGGTCGACGGTCGCCACCCAGGTCACGATGGCGCGCATCCCACAGGCGGCTGCCGCGCGCTGCGTGTCGGTGTTGTAAGCGCCGCCCGGCGGGCGGAAGAAGACCGGCCGTCGGCCGAACTGCTGCCGTTGCAGATCAGCCTCCCCGCAGATCTCCTGGACCTGTTCGGCGTAACTGAGTCGCGGCATCAGGCGGTGCGAGATCGAGTGGTCCTCGACGAGGTTGCCCGCAGCGACGAACGGCGCGAAGAACTCCGGGTTGCGGTGGATCAACGCGTTGGCGAGGAACAGCGACGCGTGGACGTCGTTGCTCTGCATCATCGGCAATTCGTCCGCGTCCTTGTGCACGCCGTCGTCGATCCCGAGGAACACCACGGGTTCGTGCGTCGGGACGCGCGCGACCACGGGTGCGAGCCCGTGCTCGACGGGCGGGATGTGCCAGTCGTGCGGCGTGACCGGAGCAGTCGTCGGACTGGTCGTCGTCGTCGGATCGGCGAGCGCGACGGCGCGCTCGAGGTGGCGCGATGGGAACGCGGTCGCTTCCTCGACCACGCCCGCGGTCGGAAACACGAGCGCGCTCAAGAGCGACGCGATGACAACCACGTAGAGAGCCGAACGGCGAGACATAGGGGAAGTGAGTTGCCGGGCGGGTGCCCGGGGGGATCAAGAATAACGAGCCGCGACGAAATTCGCCCAGCCGCGTTGCGGCTTGGACCTCGGGGCTCACACTTGTCGCCGGCAGCCGTCATGGCCTTGAGGCTCCTGCCGCCGGCAGACCTACGTCGACCAGTCGCTTACGCCCGGGAGAAGTTCCAGAGCCAGGTCCGCTCGTGGAGGCCGAGGCGCGACAACTGACACCCGCGCGGGTGTCTGGTGAACGGTCGCTCGTGGCTGAAGCGGCGTCCAGACCGTTTCTGTGTCAAGCCCTCCGTGCTAAAGCCGTCGAGCAACCGTGAGGCGCTGCGGCTGCGGTCGATCTCCGATACGACGGGCGGCGTGGCTAGTGTCGGCGCTGCTAATTTCGGGCGTACCGGCCTAAAACATCGATCGTCGCAATCTGCAGGAGCGGGGCAATTTCCATGACTAAGCGCATCTACAGCGAACAGGCGCTGTGTCTCGACTACGAAGGCGTGCATCTCCGGATCCCGGACGACAAGGTTTGGATGGTTCTGTTGCAGCCGGTTAAGCAGGGCGAGCCCATTCGGTACATGGAGTTTTCGCCGATGAGCAAGCGACCAATCGTCGACTGCGACGATCGCAAGATCTACAAGCAATAGGGCGCGACCGTGGAAACGGCGTCGCTCGTATTGTCGGTTGTGGGCACCGGCGTGGCGATCGTCGCGATCGTTGTGACGTATCTCCTCTACGAGTCCGCTAAAGATCAGGCAACGCGGGCCGAAGGGCTATTGGCAGATGTGTCTGATGTGGTTCGAGGGATCGAGGCTCGGCAAAGCACCCTTAGCGTGACCGATGTTCGGGAGCTGTTGCCGCTATTCGCGTCCAGGGTTCTTCAGATCGGTACTCTCGGCACAGAAGCGGAGGCCGCAATGCGGGATTTGCTTGTTGAAGCGATGGAACGAGCTGGCATCCGGAGCAACGAGGAGATCGCCGCGCGTCGCGAGCAAGACGAACAATGGTTCCAGGCGATTGAATCCCACTACGGCGAACAGCCACTCACGTTTGCAGTACTCCGCCGAGTGCGGCAACTCTGCGACGGACGCGAGCCGGCCCGAGTAAAGCATGTCTCCGCACTCCTCGTCGCCGACGGGCTAACGGGTGAAATCTCGGAGGTCGTGGCAGTTCTCGCGGAGAGTGGCAACGTGATCTGTGATGGCGATCCCGCTGACCCTGAATGCGTTTTGTACACGCCGGCTTAGTCCGCGACATCTACGCCTTCGGCAGTTGATTCGGTCACGCTTCGATGAGCGCGCCGTACCCGTAAACACCTAGCGTCTTGGGGCGAAGTCGAGCCGACGGCCGCCTGCCAGTCCCTGCTTGAAGCGACGCCATTGCTGCGCAGTTCCACATCGTCACGTCGTGTCCGGCGAGTTTGGCGAAACTCGGTAGCGTCCGCAGCGTGTCGAACCAGTCGTCCAAGATCGCAACTCGCACCATACAAGTCTAATACAAGTGCGGATCGCCCTGATCAGCGGCAAGGACGACCCCCGGCTCGCGCCCGTCGCCGACGCGTTCAAGGCGGCCGACTGCGCGGTGACGCGGCTCGTGCACCGCGACTCCGACATCACCGCGACCGCAGCGCTGCTCGACTACGCGCACGCTGCGCTCGTCTGGGTCGATCCGATCACCGGCGGCGCGAACCGCGGCGCGCTCGACTCCTTGCTGCGTGACGCCGCGGCGCGCGGCGTGCTCGTCAGCGCGCACCCCGACACCATTGACGCCATCGGCACCAAGGACGTCCTGTACCGCACCCGCCACCTCGCGTGGGGCAGCGACGTGCACCGCTACGACGACACCGCGGCCCTGCGCGCCGAGTTCCCGGCGCGTCTGGCGAGGGGACCGCGGGTGCTCAAGCCGTTGCGCGGCAACGCCGGCATCGGCGTGTGGCGCGTCGAACGCGTCGACGACACCCGTGTCGAAGTCCACGGCGCCGAGGTGCGCGACCTGCGGTCCGAACTAGTCGACCTCGCGGCGTTCCTCGCGCGCTTCGACGGCGTCGTCCTGGACCAGCCGTTCGTTCCCCGCGTCGCCGAGGGCATCGTGCGTTGCTACGTCGTGGTCGACGAAGTCGTCGGCTTCGCGCTCCAGGGTCCTGGCGAACTTGCCGAGCATCCCGACCAGATCATGGGACTCCCGTCGCCCAAGACGATGTTTCCCGTCGACACACCGCAGTACGCCGCCCTGCGAGACGCGATGGAGTCGCGCTGGATTACCGAGATGTGCGCCGCGGTCCGTATCGGGCGCGCGCAACTTCCACTGCTGTGGGACGCCGATTTTCTTCTCGGCGACGGGGACGACAGCTACGTGCTGTGCGAGATCAACGCCAGTTGCGTGACACCGTTTCCGCCCGAGACACCACCGCGCCTCGTCGCGGCGACGCTCGCCCGGCTCGAAACGTTATGAGTGCACCCAGATTTGTGAACCCAATGGCGCGAGCCCTGCGTTCCAAATGAAGTCGATGGCGGCGTTGCTCAGGCGCACGCACCCGTGCGACGCCGGGTACGGCGGGATCGACGGCGAACCGTGGATCGCGTGACCCGCGGAGGTGAAGTACTTCGGCCGGTACATCTCGCCGAGATGCGACGTGTGGTAGCCGTCGATCTGGCGGTCGAAGCTGAAGCGGCCTTCGGGCGTGTACGCGGTGTACGTGTGACCGCCGTAGGAGTACTGGCCGTTGCTCCCCGTCGACGTGTTGATCGCCCACTGCACGTTGCCGCCGCGGATGACGAAGAGCAACTGGCGCGCCTTGTCGACCTCGATGAGATCACCCGACGTACTCGCAGCGCGCGGCCGCGCGCCTGAGTTGAGCGCCGGCTGATCCTCCGGGCCGATCTTGCCGTCGCGCGGCAAGCCGTTCGCCTTTTGGAACGCGTACACGGCCTGAGTCGTCGACGAACCGAATGTTCCGTCGACGCCCGGCAGCCAGAAGCCCAAGTCGAGCAGGCGCCGTTGCAACGCGGCGACGCCCGAGCCGGACGCGCCTGGCGCCAACACTTCTTCGATGATGCGCGGGACACCGGCGCCGGTGACGATGCTGTTGTTGCCGACCGCCACGTTCACGCCACCGCTGTAGGACGGGTCGTAGGCGAAGAATCCGCCGCCCTGCGGCGCGCCGTTCTGGTCGAAGACCTTCACGTGCGGGCCGCCGCCGGGACCGGCGCCGGTCACGATCGCCGGGCCCAAGTTGAGCGTCCCGGCGGCCACGGTGACGCCGCCGCCGAAGCCGGGGTCGTAGGCCATCCACTCCGCGGTGACACTGCCGTTGGAGTCGAAGACGCGCACGTGCGGGCCGCCGTTGCTGAACGGTCCGGTGACGACGCGCCCATTCCCGACGGCGACGTTGACGCCGCCGGTGAATCCCGGGTCGTACGCCATCCACTCACGCTGCACGCCGCCGTTGGGGTCGAAGACGCGCACGTGCGGGCCGCCGCCGAACAGCGGCGCGGTCACGATGCTGTTGCCGCCGAGCGCGCCGCCGAGTTGTCCCGCGGCGACGTGGATGCCGCCCGAGAAGTTCGGGTCGTAGGCCATCCACTCACGCTTGAGCCCGCCGGCGGCGTCGAACACGCGCAGGTCGGGTCCGCCACCGAATCCGGGACCGGTGACGATCTCGCCATTGGCCACCGCAACCGAGACTCCGCCGCCGAAGCCTTCGATGTACGCGTTGAACTCGCTGAGCAGTTGTCCGTCGGTCGACCACACGCGCACGCGCGGCGCCATGCCCGGGCCCGAACCGGTGACGATCTCGGGTGCCGGCGTGCCGGTGACGTCGCCCACGGCGACCGAGACACCGCCGCTGAAGTTCGGGTCGTACGCGAAGAACCCGCCGCCGACGGGATCACCCGCAGCGGAGAACGTGCGCACGTGTGGACCGCCCCCCGGCTGGACGACGATGAAATTTGCGCGCGCCGGGAGCACCAAGCCGAGAACGGCGACGACGACCGCGCTGAGGACGACTCCGAGTCGCTTCATGGCTTGTGACTTATCCGGACGAAGCGTTCGATCATGGCGTTCATTTGGTCAGGAACCTCGAGTTGGTTGAAGTGGCCGGCGCCGAGCGTTTGGCCGATGAGGATGTTGGGGTTGAGGCGCTTCATCTCTTGCGTGTCGTTCACGGGTCCGTCGGAGCCGATCGACGCGATCGGACACCGCACCGCGGCGAGCGCGGCCGGTCCGTCGAAGTGCAGCAGCGACGCGATGGACGGGCCCGCGACCTCTTGCGGAGCGGCTTGCATGGCCGCCGCGATCTCGGCCTTGCGCTGCTGGTCGTCGGTCGGCATGAAGATCGCGTCGACGAGACGAGCGCGCGCCGCCGGTCCGTCGGACGAGTTCACGGAGTTGAAGATGTCCTCGAGGATCGGGCGGATCGCCTCCGGCCACACGAACGGCGCCGGGTCGACCATCACCGCGGCGGCGACGAGGTCGGGCCGCGTCGCCGCCAGTGCGCAGGTGATGACGCCGCCGAGCGAGTGACCGACGACGATCGCCGGCGCGATGTCGAGTTGTTCGATCAGCGCGGCGACGTCGCCCGCGAACGCCGCGATCGAATAGTCACCGTCAGCGGCGAGCGGGCTCTTGCCGTGGCCGCGCAGGTCGAGCGCGATCGCGCGTGCGTGCGCGCCGAAGTGGTCGTACTGCGGCTTGAAGAACGATCGGTCACACGTCCAGCCGTGCACGAACACGTACGCCGGCGACCCGTTGTGCCCGTTGTCGTCGTAACTCAGCGCCGCCTCCGCCATAAGGCGAAGTGTGCCTTATCGAGAGGCGAGGCGCTCGGCTATCTGCACGGCGTTCAGCGCGGCGCCCTTGCGGAGGTTGTCGTTGCTCAGGAACAGCGCGATGCCGTTGCGGGCCCCGGGGTCGCGACGAATGCGTCCGACGTAGGTCGGATCGTGACCCGCCGCCATCAGCGGCGTCGGCATCTCGACGACTTCGACCGCCGTCGTGGCGCGCAAGATCTCCGTGGCGCGCTCGGGCGACAAGTCACGCTCGAACTCGGCGTTGATCGTCATCGAGTGGCCGGTGTAGACGGGGACGCGCACACACGTGCAGCTGACCGAAAGATCGGGCAGCTCGAGGATCTTCTGGCTCTCGTCGCGGAACTTCTTCTCTTCGTTCGTTTCGTCGTCGACGAGGTTGCCGGCGATGGGCAGCACGTTGAACGCGATCGGCCCGAGGTACGGGCCGAAGTCGGGGAAGTCGACGGCCTCGCCGTCGAAGGTCAACGCGCCGGACGTCGGGCCTAGCTTCGTGACCTGCTCCTCGAGTGCGGCGACGCCGGTCGGGCCGGTGCCGGACACTGCTTGATAGGTCGAGACGACCATGCGGGTGAGCCCGGCTTCCTTGTTCAGCGCGTTCATGACGGCCATCGCCGCCATGGTCGTGCAGTTCGGGTTGGCGACGATGTTCTTCGGGATCGATCCCAACGCGTGGTCGTTGACGTCGGCAACGACGAGCGGCACTTCGGGATCCATCCGATACGCCGACGAGTTGTCGATGGCGATCGCGCCGGCCGCAGCGACGCGCGGCAGCACTTGCTTGGACGCAGTCGCACCGATCGAGGTGAGGACGAAGTCGAGCCCGGCGTAGTCGGCGGTGTCCGCGTCTTCCACCGTGTACTCCGCGTCGCCCACCGAAAGCTTGCGACCGGCGCTACGCGCCGATGCGAAGAGCCGGATCTCGTCTGCCGGAAAGTTCCGTTCCGCCAGCAGCTTGCGCGCCAGCGAACCGACCTGGCCCGTCGCTCCGAGCACGCCGATGCGCGCCACTACGCCACGTCCAGTTTGAAGGCCTCGTGCAACTTCACGACGGCATTCTCGACCTGATCCTGACGCACCACACACGAAATTCGGATCGCGGAGGTCGAGATCATCTCGATGTTGATCGAGTTCGCCGCCAGCGTCTCGAACATCGTCGCCGCGACACCGGGATGCGTCTTCATCCCCGCACCGACGAGCGACACGCGGCCGATGTTGGTGTCGGCGGCGACGTCGCCCCCGCCGATTTCGACGGCGACTTCAGCGGCGACGCGCAACGCCGTCTCGACGTCTTCGGTCGGTGTGGTGAAGGAGATGTCGGTCGTGCCGTCGTGGCTGACGTCCTGCACGATCATGTCGACGACGACGCCGTCGCTCGCCAGCGCGCGGAACAGCCGCGCCGCGATGCCGGGCGCGTCGGGCACCGAGTTCACCGTGACCTTCGCTTCGGACAGGTCGTGGGTGACGGCGGTGATGATGGGCTGTTCCATGGTGGGGTCCTCCTCGGTGACCCAGGTGCCCGGCTCCCAGGTGAAGGCCGAGCGAACGTGGAGCGGGACGTGGTGCGTGCGGGCGAACTCGACCGAGCGCATGACGGGCTTGGGGCAACCGGTCGCGGTCATCTCGAGCATCTCGTCGAAGTTGAGACGGTTCATGCGACGCGCCGACGGCACGACGCGAGGGTCAGCGGTGAACACGCCGGAGACGTCGGTATAGAGCTCGCACGAGTCCGCCTTGAGCGCGGCGGCCAGCGCGACGGCGGTGGTGTCGGAGCCGCCGCGACCGAGGAACGTGATCTCGCGTTCGGTCGACACGCCTTGGGCACCCCCGACGACGGCGACCTTGCCCTGGGCGAGCGCGTCCCGGATGCGGTCGGGACGAACCTCGAGGATCTTGGCGTTGCGGTGCTCGCTGTCGGTCAGGAAGCCGGCCTGGCTGCCGGTGAAGCTCATCGCGGGGCACCCCATGGCTTCGAGCGCCATGACGAGCAGCGCCGTCGCCTTCCGCTCCCCGGCGGTGATCAGCATGTCCATCTCCCGGCCCGGCGGGTTTTTCGAGACTTGGCTGGCGAGGTGCAACAACTCGTCGGTTTCCTTGCCCATGGCAGACACGACCACGACCACGTCGCCGTTGCGACGGGCCCGCGTGATGTTCTCGGCGACCTCGCGCATCCGCTCAGGATCCGCAACGGACGTGCCGCCGTACTTCTGCACGACCAAAGACATGGCTAACAAGGGTACTGACGGCGAGGGTCCGCCTTCGAAGTCGTATCGGCGGCGCGCTAGCTTTCGACGCCGTGCCGAGCGACAAACGACAGCGTCAACGCGAGAACAGCCGAGCCCGCCAGGAGGCGATGGCGGCCGTGGCACAGCGGCGTCGCCGACGGACGCAGTCGATCGTCGTCGTCGGCGCGGCCGTCATCATCGGCGGTCTCCTGTTCTGGGCGTCGCGCGGCGGGAACGACGACAAGGCTTCGTCCACCGCTCCGACGACGTCGACGACCCTCAAGCCGCGTAAGGGCGACGCCGACGTCTGCCCGCCGGCCAAGGGGACGCCGAAGCGCTTCACCACCTTCGACCACGCGCCGATCATGTGCATCGACACGGCGAAGAAGTACACGGCTGCGATCAAAACCGACGTCGGGACGGTGACCGTCGAGTTGAACGCCGAGGCGGCGCCCAAGACCGTGAACAACTTCGTGTTCCTCGCCCGCAACCACTACTTCGACGGCATCATCTTCCACCGCGTCATCCCCGACTTCATGGACCAGACGGGTGACCCGCAGGGCAACGGCCGCGGCGGGCCGGGATACGCGTTCGAAGACGAGATCCCCGACAACTACGTCTACAGCGAGGGCGACGTCGCCATGGCGAACTCCGGACCGAACACGAACGGGTCGCAGTTCTTCCTCGTCGCATCGCAGAAGGGCGCCGAGACGTTGCTGCAAGCCGTCGGCGGGGTACCTAAGTACACGCCGTTCGGCCACGTCACCAAGGGCCTGGCCGTCGTGAAGAAGATCAACAAGGACGGATCGGGGGGCGGCGAACCGAACGTCGACCACCACATGGTTTCCGTCACCATCACCGAGGAGTAACTGTTGTCCGAATTTCCTAGCGACCATCTTCCGGAGCGCACGACGCGCTTTTCCGGCGAACCGCCGATGGGCATCGACCCCGACAAGCGCTACACCGCGGTGATCTCGACGTCGAAGGGTGACATCACCGTCGCGTTGGCGCCCGAACGCGCGCCGAAGACCGTGAACTCGTTCGTGTTCCTGGCGCGCAACGGCTACTTCGACGGCCTGAACTTCCACCGCATCATCCCGGGATTCGTGCTCCAGGGCGGTTGCCCGGAGGGATCGGGACGCGGCGGGCCCGGCTATCAATTCGCCGACGAGCTGCCCCCCGCCGGCCGCTACGAGGTCGGGTCGCTGGCGATGGCCAACGCCGGCCCGAACACGAACGGCTCCCAGTTCTTCATCATCAGCGGCCAGGACGGCGTCCGACTGCCACCGCAGTACTCGCTGTTCGGTCAGGTCACGCAGGGGCTCGACGTCGTGCAGAAGATCAACGACCTCGGCTCACGCTCGGGCACGCCGACCGAGGACGTGAAGATCAACTCCGTGCGGATTACGGAAGCCGCGTAAGAGATTCCTCAGCGCCGTCGACGTAGACGGTGGCGGCGCCGGCACCGAGTACTGACCACTCGCCTTTCGGGGAGCGGACCGCCGCGGTCGCGTCGTCGACGGCGACGAGCGGGAGTCCCTTCGTCGCCAACTGGATCGTGCGGCGCTTGGTCTCGTCGTGCCAGTCCTGGGTCTTGGTCATCGCCGCCAGCGACGGAATCAGGCCGAGACCGAGCGTGAACGCTCCCCCGCGGGGGTCCACCATCGGGTCGCCGAGCACCATCGCGCCGGCACCCGTTCCGGCGACAGCTGTGCCGTCGTTCCAGGCTTCGACGAGCGCGTCCCACCACGGCGTGTCCTTGAACACGGAGCGCATGTGCAGCGGCGATCCGTCGCCGAAGTAGACGAGGGTGGCGGCGCGAACGGCTTTCACGTTGGCCTTGTCCGTCGCCGCCGTGCGGCCGTACACGTTGGCCGCTTTGACCTTCACGCCGAGTTCGCCGAAGTACTCGGTGGCGGCGGCGACGACTTTCTGCGGCTGCTCATAGGCCGCGGCGGTCGGCACGACGAGAACGTCCTTCGCACCCGACTCCTTGATCAGCAGTTCGTCGACGGGGCGCGTGCCGTCGGTCCACTCGTGCCCGCCGACCAACGCCAACCAACCAGTCATTTCGTCGCCACTCCATCACGAACCTTGCGGATTGCCACAGCTGATACTGCATGACGCACGAGGGGTGTCGCGCCATCGACGGTGAAGCGGTCGCAATCCGTGACTGCGAACCCGTTTTGCCGCAGCAGGTCGACGACGTCGCGATTGAGACGGCAGCGCCCAGCGGCGCGCCGCCACAGGGGCGCCGCCGCGTCCTGCACGCGCCCGCGCCAGCCCGTCGACCGCACGTGTTCGAGCACGAGCAGCTGACCGTCGGGCTTCAGCAGCTCGGCGACGCGCAGCAGCGTCGAATACACGTCGTCGGCGGTGCAGAGCTGAAAGACCGAGACGATGGTGTCGTACGAGTGCAACTCGAGCTCGGCGCTCGTCGCCCAGTCCTTCTGTTCGGCGATGTCGAGCACGCGCCCGCGTGCCCGCGCCACGAGCCGCTCGCGTTGCACGTCGGCGTGGAGTCCGGGGTGTCGCACAGGGGGAAGGTAGCTACTCCCGAGTAACCTCTGGCGCCATGACGATCAATCGTGTCGGTGTTGTCGGTTCCGGAATCATGGGCTCAGGCGTGGCCGAAGTCGCCGCGAAGGCGGGCCACGAAGTCATCCTGCGCAGCCGCAAGCAGGAGACGGCCGACGCCATGGTCGCCGCGCTGGAGAAGTCGCTGGCGAAGCAGGTCGACCGCGAGAAGATCACGGCCGAGGACCGCGACGCCACCCTCGCCCGCGTGACCGCGACCTCCGAACTCACGGCGATGAAGGACTGCGACCTCGTGCTCGAGTCGATCGTCGAAGACCTCGCCGTGAAGAAGGAGCTGTTCAACGAGCTCGACCGCGTCGTGCAGGACGGCGCCATCCTCGCCACGAACACGTCGACGCTGTCGGTCGTCGACCTCGCCATGGAGACCGGGCGCCCCGACCGCGTGTGCGGCATCCACTTCTTCAACCCGGCGACGGCGATGAAGCTCGTCGAAGTCGTCCGCCCGTTGACGGCGAGCGACGCCACGATCGAAGAGGCGTTGGCGTTCGCCACGAAGTGCGGCAAGGCGCCGGTGACGGTGAAGGACGAAGCGGGATTCATCGTGAACGCGCTGCTGTTTCCGTACTTGAACAACGCCGTGAAGATGCTCGAGCGCGGCGTGGCGTCGCCCGAAGACATCGACGCCGCGATGCAGGGCGGTTGCAACTTCCCCATGGGCCCGCTGGCGTTGCTCGACCTCGTCGGCCTCGACACGAGCCTGTCGATCCTCGACGCGCTGTACGAAGAGTTCAAAGACCCGAATTACGCGGCGGCGCCGACGCTTCGTCGTCTTGTGAGTGCACAGCAGCTCGGCCGCAAGAGCGGCCAAGGGTTTTACAGCTACTAGCCGCGCTCAACCGATTCTTGTGATGTTCTGACAAGAAGACCTTGTCGAAACATCACAAGAAGTGTTGGGGTTAGTGCGGGTGCTGGGCTCGGGCTTCGTCGCGCTGGCGTTCGGCGTCGGCGCGCTGCTTTTCGGCGTCGCGGCGGGCCTGTTCGGCTTGCTTGTCGGCATCGGCGCGCTGCTCTTCGGCGTCCTGACGGGACTCGTCGGCCTGCTCTTCGGCGTCGTGGCGCGCCTCGGCCGCTTGATCTTGGGCGTCGTCGACGACACCGTCGACGTCCGGGGGCTCAGGAGCCGACGGCGGGTCGAGGTCGGGACGCGGCGTGACCGGCGTCGGCGGGATGATCGGACGCGGCGGCTCGGTGACGGTAGGGATCGTCGGCACGTCGCCGTTGGCGGCGTTTGACGCCAGCATCGTCGGCGTACCGGTAGCCAGGTACACGAGGCTCATGGCGACGATGGCGCCGCCGACCCAGCCGAAATGAATACGCGCTCGAAGCCACTGCATGGCGGCGGAGAGTAGTAGCTGGGGTCAGTCGGAAGTCGAAGAGGACGCCGACGCTGACGAGTTCGCCGAACGCGATTGGGCGTCGGCAGACTGCTGATCGGCGCGGCTGCGGGCCTGGTCGGCCTGCTCGTGCGCTTGTTCGACGGCTTGTTCGGCCTTCAAGCGGGCGGCGTCGATCTGTGCTTGGGCGCGCGCGCGGGCGGCGTCGACGAGGGCCTTCGCCCGCGCCCGTGCGCCTGCGTTCGGATCCACCGTCGGGGCCGCGGTCTTGGCGGACAGGCCGTTCGGAGCCGCCAGGGGCGCCGCGGTTTTGGCGCCGTCGCCGACCACGACCTTCGATTCGCTGTGACCCACGCCGAGCTCGACGTTGCCGCCGGTGTTCTCGACGGCGATGCCGGGGCCGCTCGCGGCCGCAGTTCCAGTAGTAACAGCTGCATCGGCTTCAAGCGCGGCCAACGGGGAAGCCGCTACCGCGGCCACCGCCATCGCCCGCAAGATCAGCCCTGACCGGCATCGCATACGGCGAAGCGTACAGAAAGTGCGACGATATGGCTATGGCCGATCGCCCCTGGGTCATGCGCACGTATTCCGGTCACTCGACGGCGAAGGCGTCGAACGAGTTGTACCGGACGAACTTGTCCAAAGGCCAGACGGGCCTGTCGGTCGCGTTCGACCTGCCGACGCAGACCGGCTACGACCCCGATTCACCGCAGGCCGCGGGCGAAGTCGGCAAGGTCGGTGTGCCCGTCGTGCATCTCGGGCACGTCGAGCAGCTCTTCGACCAGATCCCGGTCGACGAACTCACGACGTCGATGACCATCAACGCGCCGGCGTCGTGGATGCTCGCCCTCTACGTCGCCAACGCTGAGAACCGGGGCATCGATCCCTCGGTCCTCGGCGGCACGACGCAGAACGACATCATCAAGGAGTACCTGTCGCGGGGCACGTACATCTTCCCGCCGGAGGCCTCACGGCGTCTGACCGTCGACACCATCGCCTACACGGTCAACCACGTGCCGCGGTGGAACCCGATCAACGTGTGCAGCTACCACCTGCAAGAAGCCGGCGCGACGCCAGTACAAGAGCTGGCGTTCACCATGGCGACGGCGATCGGGGTGCTCGACGCCGTGCGGGACTCAGGCCAAATCTCCGCCGACGAGTTGCCGAAAGTCGTCGAGCGCATCAGCTTCTTCGTCAACGCCGGCATCCGATTCGTCGAAGAAGTGTGCAAGATGCGCGCCTTCGGCATCTTGTGGGACCGCATCACCCGCGAGCGCTACGGCGTGGAAGACCCGAAGGCGCGTCGCTTCCGCTACGCCGTGCAGGTCAATTCGCTGGGGCTCACCGAGCAGCAGCCCGAGAACAACGTGCAGCGGATCGTGCTCGAAATGCTCGGCGTGACGTTGTCGAAGGACGCGCGCACGCGCTCGTTGCAGTTGCCGGCCTGGAACGAGGCGCTCGGTCTGCCGCGCCCGTGGGACCAGCAGTGGGCATTGCGTATGCAACAGGTGTTGGCGTTCGAGACGGATCTGCTCGAGTACGACGACATCTTCAACGGCTCGCACGTCGTCGAAGCGCGAACGGCGGAGTTGGTCGAAGCGGCGACGACCGAACTCGACGAGATCCTGGCGCTCGGCGGCGCGTTCGAAGCGATCGAAGAGATGAAAGCGCGACTCGTGCGCTCCCAAGCGGCGCGGGCGCGCCGCATCGAAGTGGGCGAGCAGAAGGTCATCGGCGTCAACACGTTCACCGAGACCGCTGAGTCACCACTCGAAGGCGAGGGCGCAATCCTGCGCGTCGACCCCGCGGTCGAGGTGGCGTTGAAGGAAGACGTGGCGGCGTGGCGCGCCGGGCGGGACAACGCTGCCGTCGAAGCGGCGCTGGCGGAACTGAAGCGCGTCGCCACCACGAACGAAAACGTGATGCCAGCCACCATCGCATTGGCGCACGCCGGCGGGACCACCGGCGAATGGGCCGGCGCGTTGCGCGAGGTGTTCGGCGAATACCGCGCGCCGACCGGTGTTTCGGGCGCGGTCGGCGGCCGCGGCGAAGAGATGGCGCCGACGGTCGCAAAGGTCAAGGCGCTCGTCGGTGGACCGCCGCGCTTCCTCGTCGCCAAGCCCGGCCTCGACGGCCACTCGAACGGCGCCGAGCAGGTGGCGGTCGCGGCGCGCGACGCCGGGTTCGAGGTCGTCTACCAAGGCATCCGCCTGACGCCCCAGCAGATCGCCGATGCGGCGCGCGACGAAGACGTCGACGTGATCGGCCTGTCGATCCTGTCGGGAGGGCACCTCGAGCTCGTTCCCGAGGTTTTGCGGTTGCTGCGGGCCGAGGGCGTCGACGCGCCCGTCATCGTCGGCGGCATCATCCCCGACGAAGACGCGGCGAAGCTGCGCGAACAGGGCGTCGCCGCGGTCTACACGCCGAAGGACTACGCGCTCGCCGAGATGATGGGCGAGGTCGTCGACCTCGTCGCCGCGCACCGCGCGTCGTAACCTGCGGCGATGGCCGACCGTCGTGACCCTGCTGCCAAAGTCGTCAACCTGATCCACCGGAGCCTTTTCACCGCGACGCGCGGGAAGCTCGGCGGCAAGGTGATGAACATGGAGGCGGTCGTCCTGACGACGACCGGCCGCAAGACGGGCGAGAAGCGCCAGACGATGCTGACGGCGCCGGTCGTCGAGGGCGACAAGATCTACCTCGTCGCCTCGTGGGGCGGTGGGCCGAAGCACCCGATGTGGTTCCTCAACCTCCAGGCCGATCCCAACGTCGAGATCACGCGCAACGGCACCGACAAGAAGAAGATGGTCGGGCGCATCCTCAGCCACGAGGAGAAGGAAGCGATCTGGCCGCGCATCACGTCGGCCTACAAGGGCTACGCCGGCTATCAGGAAAAGACGGACCGCGACATCCCGGTCATCGAGTTCACGCCGGCGTAAGCCGGGCGCGCTCGTCGCCGTGGCGCGCCTCCAGCGACATCGGTGCGCCCCTGACCGTTAACCGTTCGATCTCGATCCCGTCCCAGGCATCGGGCATCACGACGGGTCGCCGGCACCACGACTGCGGGTCGTCCGCACCGATGGCGATGCCGGGCAGTCCGTAGATCAGCGACATGAGGAACCCGGCGGCGTTGGCGAGGAACGGGCCGGTGACAGGTTGGTCGGGAAACCGGTCGCGTCCGTATTCGTGCATCACGTTGAACCGCGGCGCGCAGAACTTGGCGTAGCCCTCTTCGAACAGCCGCGTGCTCTCGGAGCGGTCGCCGACGCGCGCCGCCCACGCTCCGAGCAGCGCGGAAAGCATCGGAGCGCCGACGTAGTCGTCGGCGATGTCGAGATAAAAGCGCAGCGTCGCCTGCTCGCTCGCGGGATCGAGTTCGTAGCCGAGCGGAAAGATGCCCGCGAGCGCAGCTGGGGTCGCGCCCTTTTCTTCGTCGGGTGTGTAGCCGTCGTGGTCGAGCACCACGCCGTCGCGCATCGGCAACACAAGACCGTCGGCCATTTGGCGCCACGACGCGGGTGCGTCAACGCCCACCTTCTCTGCGGCCCACAGCGCTTCGCGGAGCGCGACGGTCGATGCCATGTTGACGAACGCGCTGTTGTCGGCGGGCTCGCTGCGTTCGGCGATCCCCATTGCCTCCTTGATCTCCCACCCGCGGTCGGTGCGCGCGCCGCGGCTGACAAGCCACTCGGCGACGCCCGAAAGCACCGGCCACGCGGCGTCGCGGAGGAACGCGTGGTCACCTGTCGCCTGCGCCAGTTGCGTGAACGCGTGCGCGACGTCCGCAGACACGTGGTGCTCATAACCCGCCGCTTCTCCGAACGCGGGCGCGGCTTCTTCACCGCGTGCGGGACTCGCTTCCCACGGGAACTGCACTCCGGTGTAGCCGCCGAGCCGCGCGTTCTCGCGGGCGGCTTCAAGGCCGCGCGACCTGAAGTCGAGCAGTGCGCGTGCGGCCGATGGTGCGGTTAAGACGAGCGGAGCAACGATGAACGTGTCGACGTCCCACATCACGTGGCCGTAGTAGTAGTGGTAGCCGTACCACTGCGCGAGACCGAACGGGTGAGAACTCAGCGAGCCCGCGTGCGTCGACGTGTGGACGTAGAAAAACGCCGCGTCGGCCATCTCTTGCCATCGGCGGTCGGCACCCGTCAGCACGATCCGCCCCTTCCAGAGATCGGACCATGCCGCGCGGTTGTCGGCTCGGATGCGGTCGAAGCCGGCGCGGCGTGCGCCGGCGGCAAGGCGGACGGCTTGGCGATGCGGCTGCGCGTGGTTGGTGCTCGGCACGATCGCCGTTACCTGGCGAACGGTGAACGGCTCGTTGGCGTCGAGGTCGGTCTCGTAGGTCGTCCGCAGCGGCTGGTCGCGATTCTCGTCGCGCGTGTGCTTCGCCAGCGGGTTCGAACACTCCGTC
>JBEEFV010000076.1:0-17422 GCA_041166405.1 Actinomycetota bacterium
CTACGAATGGCCTCCCGGCAGTCAGGGCGAGGCGATCCCGCCGGTGACGACGATCGCGTGGCGCCTGTCGCACATCGCGCAGGGCTGCTTCTACAACCGCTGGCAGGAGTACTTCGGCGACGGCGTCGTCGACTGGCACGCCGAACCGTTCCCGAAGACGGCTGCCGGGGCGCTGGCGTATTTCGAAGAGTGGAAGGCGCGCTGGTGTGACGCACTGCGCGCCGCCGGTGACGACGCGCTCTGGCGGCCGCTCGGCCCGGAGCCGAACGTGCCCGTGATGCAACTGGGTGCCGACGACCCGTTCATCGGCATGGTCCTCCACGTGCACCGCGAAGTGATGCACCACGGCGCCGAGATCTGCCTCTTGCGCGACCTGTACCGCGCTCGTAGCGTCACGTAGCCCTTCCCCCTGGCGTCATCTGTCGCGCAAAGTCTTTTTTCGCGCAAGGGGTTGAACAAGTGGCCGAGCTTCCGAGGCCGTTGCCGCCGCCGACGTGGCGCGACCGCGTCGAAGAACTGAGGGGCACGCCGATGCTCGTCGGCATCGCTGTCGCGATAGCGGCGCTCGTCGTCGGCGCGACCCTCGTCGTGACCCGCACCGTGGCGCCTCCAAACGGCCCGGACGTCGCGCTGTCGTTGCCGCGAGCCGATCGTGGCGACCGTGGCAGCGACGTAGAAGCGCCGACGACGACCAGCGGTGAGTTGCACGTCCACGCGGCGGGCGCGGTCGCACGGCCCGGCGTCGTGGTTGTGCCCGGCGGGTCGCGGGTGACCGACGTGGTGGCGGCGGCCGGTGGCCCCGCGCCCGACGCCGACGTCGACCAAGTGAACCTCGCCGCGCCGGTTACCGACGGTGAGCGCGTGTACATCCCGCACAAGGGCGAAGCGATGATCAGTTCGTCATCGGCCGGCGGCGCTGCGGCGGCGGGCGACGGGATCGTCAACCTCAACGACGCCGACGAGACCGCGCTGGAGACCCTGCCGGGTGTGGGGCCGGCAACGGCCAAGGCGATCATCGACTACCGCACCCAGCACGGGAAGTTCCACAAGGTCGACGACCTGTTGAACGTGCGCGGGATCGGGCCGTCGAAGCTGAGTCAGATCAAACCGCACGCACGTGTCTGACCGCCAGGTCGTCGTCATGTGCGTCGCGGTGTGCCTCGGTGCGCTCGTGGCGCGCCACGTTCCGGTCGTTCCCGCGGGGATCGCGGTCGCGGCGGCGTGGCTCGCGCGGCGTCCGCGGTTGTTGATCGTGTCGGCCGCGGTCCTGGCGAGTGGGCTGGCTTGGCACGCGCTCGACGGGCTGCGGGCGCCACCGCCCGCGGTCGTGCGCGGGAGGTGGGTGACGTTGCTGACCGACCCCGAGCCCGCGACCGGCGGCGCAGTGGGTGTCGAGGTGCGCTTCGGGCGGCGCCACGCGCAGGCGTTCGCGCGCGGGTCGGCCGCGGGCGCGCTGGCGGCTCGCCTCGCAGGCGAACACGTCCGCGTCGACGGCGTGCTCCGACCCTTGAGCGACAGGCAGCGCGGGCGCTTGCGGTGGCGCCACATTTCGGCGCGACTGTCGATCGACGCCGTAACTGGCACACGCGCCGCGAACTTCATCGGCCGCAGCGCCAACGCGTTCCGTCGCATCGTGTTCCGCGGCGCCGACGCATTGCCCGCAGGGTTGCGGCCGCTCTTCGGAGGGATGGTCCTGGGCGACAACCGCGGCCAGAGCGCCGAGCTCGCCGACGCATTCCGCGCCGCGGGCCTGACGCATTTACTCGTCGTCAGCGGTGAAAACGTCGCTTTTGCCCTGCTCGTGTGTGCGCCGCTGATTCGCAGGGGATCGTTGTGGTGGCGGTTCGCGGCGACCATGGCGGTGCTGCTGGCGTTCGGCACCCTCACGCGCTGGGAGCCGTCGGTGCTGCGCGCCGAAGCGATGGCGGCGGTCGCTGCCGCGGGCGCGCTCGCCGGGCGGCCGGTCGCGGCGGGTCGCCTCTTGGCGCTGGCCGCCACCGGGTGCGTGCTCGTCGACCCGCTGCTGGTCGGCAGCGTCGGGTTCCGCTTGTCGGTCGCGGCGTGCACCGGGCTGGTCGTGCTTACGCCGCCGCTGCGGCGCCGCGGCGTGCCGCTGTTGTTGGCGGCGTCGATCGGCGCGCAACTCGGCGCGTCGGTGGTGCTGATACCGACGTTCGGCACGGTGCCGCTGGTGTCGCTGCCCGCCAACGTGCTGGCCGTGCCCGTCGCCGGCCCGTTGATGATGTGGGGCTTGACCGCCGGCACTGTCGCCGGCGTGTTGCCGGGCTTGGCGCCCTTGCTGCACGCGCCGACGCACCTAGCGCTGGCGTGGGAGGCGGGCGTCGCCACGCACGCCGCCGCGCTGCCGATCGCGCCGCTCGGTGCGGTCGCCGCCGCGGTTGTCGGCGTTGCGGTCGTGCTGGCGTTGATCAGGCGCAGCTTGGTTGTTCCCGCGGCCGTCGCGGTGCTGATCGTCGTCGGGCTCTCGTTGCGCGGTCCGGCCTCGTCGAACACGGCGACCGAAGTCGCGCCCGGCGTGACGCTGTGGGTGGTCGACGGGCGCAGCGTGCTCGCCATCGGCGGACTCGTGCCCGCAGCGGCGGTCGACGAGCTGCGCGCCCGACGGCTGCACCGCGTCGACGTGTTGGTGGTGACGCGTCCCGGTAGCGGCGCCGCGTCGGCCGCCTGGCCGCTCATCCACGCGTTCCGTCCGCGTGTCGTGCTGGCGCCCGAACACCACCAAGTGGCGGGCGCGCACACCGCCAGGCTCGGCGCGGTCGTGGTCGTCGGCGGCGCCGAATTGCGCGTCGTCGACGCCGGTCCACCGCTGCGCGTGCGCGTCACACGCCTCACTACGCTCGCCCCTGATGGCCGTGATCCTCCGCCTCGGTGACCGCGCCGTCGACGTGACGCACCGCAGCCTGGTGATGGGGATCCTCAACCGCACGCCTGACTCGTTCTACGACCGCGGTGAGTTCTGGAATTTCGACGCGTTCCTGCGGTTGGCCGACCAGCACGTCGAGGCCGGCGCCGACATCCTCGACGTCGGCGGCGTCAAGGCAGGCCCGGGCCCCGAGGTGGGGGAGCAGGAGGAGCTCGACCGCGTGCTGCCGGCGATCGACGCGCTCGTCCAACGCTTCGACACACCGGTCTCGGTCGACACGTGGCGCGCGTCGGTGGCCAAGGGCGCGTACGAACTCGGCGCGGTGATCGGCAACGACATCAGCGGGTTCGGCGACCCCGAGTACCTCCCGGCGGCCGCGGCCGCGGGGGCGACGGTGATCGCCAGCCACATACGGCTCAAGCCGCGCGTGGCCGACCCGGAGCCCGTCTACGACGACGTCGTCAACGACGTCGCCGCGTTCCTCGTCGAGCGCGCCGAGCGCGCGCTGGCGGCCGGTGTCACCGCCGACCGGATCGTGCTCGACGCCGGCCTCGATCTCGGCAAGACGTGGCAGCAGTCGCTGGCTCTCCTGCGCCACTCGTCCGAACTCGCGAACCTCGGCTACTCCCTGCTGCTTTCGGCGTCGAACAAGACGTTTCTCGGCAAGCTGCTCGACCTCGAAGTAGGCGAGAGGCGCGACGCGTCGCACGCCGCCACCGCGCTCGGCGTCATCGGCGGGTGCAGGATCGTGCGCGTGCACGACGTCGCCGGTTCGCGTCGCGTCTGCGACTTTCTCGCGGCGGTGCACGAAGTGAGCGCCGCCGCATGAGCTCGTACGCCTACTTCATCAAGGGCGACGACGCGATCCTCGTCGCCCAGGCGTTGAGCGCGACGCTCGACGAGGTCGTGGGAGACGACGACGCGTCGCTCATAGTCGAAGACCTGTCGGCTGAGGACGCCGCGCCGGCGATGGCCGCCGAGGCCGCGGGCACACCAAACTTCCTGGCGCCGCGACGCGTCATCGTGATTCGCGAAGTCGGCCGCTTCACCGCCAATGACGTCGCGCCGCTCGTCGAGTACCTCGCCTCGCCGATGGACTCGTCGGTGATGGTCCTCACCGCCGGCGGCGGGACTGTTCCCGCGCCCCTCATCAAGGCTGTCCAGAAGAACGGCGAGGTCGTCGATGCCGGCGCGCCACGCGGCAAGGCGCGCACGTCGTGGGTGCTCGAACGGTTGCACGACGCCCCCGTCAAGGTCGACGCCGCCGCGGCGCGCCTGATCGAAGGACACCTCGGCGAGGACATCGCCCGGCTCGAGCCGCTGATCACGATCCTGACGGCGGCGTACGGGCCGGGTGCCAAGGTCGGCCCGGCGCAAGTCGAGCCGTACCTCGGCGAGGCGGGCAGCGCAGCGCCGTGGGATCTCACCGACGCCATCGACAAGGGCGACGCCGCCGCGGCGATCGCAGCGCTGCATCGTCTGCTCAGCGGCTCCGGGCGCCACGCGCTCGGCGTGATGTCGTCGCTGCACACGCACGTGGCGCGCATGGCGCGCCTCGACGGCGCCGGCGTGACTTCCGAGGCGGAAGCCGCCGCTCTCCTCGGCATCGCCGCCTACCCGGCGAAGAAGGCGCTTACACAATCTCGTCGCCTCGGGCCCGACGCGCTGCTGCGGATGCTGACGCTCGTGTCCGACGCCGACGTGGACCTGCGCGGCAAGTCTTCGTGGCCGTCTGAGCTTGTTCTCGAGGTGTTGGTGGCGCGTTTGGCCCGCGCCGGACGGACCTCGTCACGCGCCGCACGCCGCGCTGGGTAAGTTCCATTGGTGACTGCCCACGTTCTGGCTCCATCGTTTCCGATCGCGCGCCACACGCTCGGCAACGGGCTCAAGATCGTGGTCTCGCCCGATCGCAGTTCGCCGGCGGTCGCGGTCGCGGTGCACTACGACGTCGGCTACCGCTCCGAACCGGAAGGACGTACGGGTTTCGCACATCTTTTCGAGCACCTCATGTTCGAAGGATCGGAGAGCCTGCCCAAGCTCGAGCACGCCCGCCTCGTGCAAGGCAACGGCGGCCAGTTCAACGGCAGCACGACGCCCGACTTCACGAACTACTTCGAGATCCTGCCGACGGGCGCATTCGACTTGGCGCTGTTTCTCGAATCGGATCGCATGCGCAGCCCGGTCATCACCGAGCACACCGTCGCCAACCAGATCGACGTCGTGAAGGAGGAAATCCGCAGCAACATCCTCAACCGCCCGTACGGCGGCATGCAGATGATCCACCTGCCGGAGATCGCGTTCACCACCTTCAACAACACCCACAACGGCTACGGCAGCTTCGTCGACCTCGAATCCGCAACCGTGGCCGACGCCAAGGATTTCTGGAAGCGCTACTACGCGCCGGGCAACGCGCTGTTGACGATCGCCGGCGACGTCGACCCCGACGAGGCGTTCAAGCTCGCCGAGAAGTACTTCGACGACGTGCCGAAGCGCGCCGTACCGAAGCGTCACGACTTCGGCGAACCGATGCCCACGCGCGAGCGCCGCCGCACGCACCACGACCCGATGTCGCCCGCCCCCGCCCTCGTCGTCGGTTATCGCACCCCGAACCCGATCACTGAGCTCGACGAATACGCCGCTTACTTCCTGTTCGTGCAGGTGCTCACCGAGAGCGAGTCGTCGCGGTTGCACAAGCGACTGGTGAAGACGGGGCTGGTGAGCGCCATCGCCGGATTGATCGGTCCGTTCGACAACTGGCTCGACATGCGCGACCCCGTGCTGTTCAACCTGATCGCCATCTACCCGAACGAAGGCGATCCCGACGCGTTGCTCGACGTGATCGAAGACACCATCGAAGAAATCCACGACGACCTCACCGAAGACGAACTCGTGCGGGCGCGCACGATGGCGACGGCGCGCTACCTGCGCGCCACCGACGGCGTGCTCACCCGCGCGCTCACGCTCGCACCGCTCGAGCAACAACGTGGTCGCGCCGAACTCATCAACGAGATCCCCTTCGCGTTGGCCCACGTCACCGCCGACGATGTGAAAAACGTCGCCGGGAAGTGGTTCGGCGCGCAACGAAGAGCGGTTCTCGACTGGCAGCCGGGGGCAGGCCGATGACCGCCCGCCCGACCACTCCGCGCCAGATCCCCGCCGTTCGGCCGACGAAGCCCGGCAAGCTACCGCCGGTCTCCGACGAGACGCTGTCGAACGGCCTGCGTGTGCTGGCGGCGCGCAAGCCCGGCATCCCGATGGTGCAGGTGCGGTTGCGCTTCGGCATCACCAAGACGCGCGACTGGGACAGCGGCGTGCTGGAGGACATCGTCTCGGGGACGATCCTGACCGGGACGAAGTCGCGGTCCCAGATCGACATTGCCGACGAAATGCAACACATCGGCGGCGACATCTACGGCATGGTCGACGCCGACAACCTGTTCGTGTCGGCGACGTGTCTCGCCGACGAGCTCGACCGCTACCTGGCGTTGCTGAACGACGTCGTGCGCCACGCGACGTATCCCGACGAAGAGGTGGCGCTGGCGAAGGCGCAGACCGAGCAGGGCATTGCGATCATGCACAGTCAACCGTCGGCGCGCGCGCAGTTCGCGATCGCGTCGCGCGTGTTCCCCGATCATCCCTACGGCCGCCCCATGCCGGTGCCCGAAGAAGTCGGCCCGATCACACGCGCTCGCGTTCGGTCGTTTCATCGCGCCGTGGTGCGCCCCGGCGGAGCGTTGCTCACGCTCGTGGGCGACGTGCCCCCGAAGCGGATGGTCGCGGCGGCGGAGAAAGCGCTTCAGGACTGGACGGGCACGCGCCGCGTGCCCAAGGTTCCGGCGCCAAAGCCGGTCGCGCCCGGACCCGTCAAGATCGTGCATCAACCCGGCGCCGTGCAGACGAACATCCGTTTCGGCGGCCTCGGCGTCAACCGCGCCCACCCCGACTTCCCGGCGCTGACCTTGGCGTTGACGATCCTCGGAGGCGGGTTCACGTCGCGGCTCAACCACAACCTGCGCGAGCAGAAGGGCTACACCTACGGCGCGTCGGCGGGCATCTCGCACAACGTTGCGGCGTCGATCCTCAACGTCGGCGTCGACGTGCAGACGGGCGTAACCGCACCGGCGCTCGTCGAGACGCTGTACGAACTGGGCCGCATGGCGACGACGAGCGTCACCGAGGAAGAGCTCGGCGCCGCCAAGCGCTACCTCGCGGGACAGCTGGCGATGTCGGCCGAAACACAAGCGGGCCTCGCCAGCTACGTCACCGCCCTAGCCGTCGCCGGTCTCGACGTGTCGTATTTGCGCGACCTGCCCGCCAAGGCGAACAAGCTCACGGCCGACGACGTCGCGCAAGCCGCGGCGAAGTACCTCGCACCGGCGATGCTGGCGCCCGTGCTCGTGGGTGACGCCGACGTAATCTCGGACGCAGTGAAGGGCATCACTCCGATCGAGGTCACCGACTGAGTACACCTGTAATCACAGTCGTCCACGTTCAACGACGGCCGATCTCGGGTCTCAACTTCAGCCTGGAGCGCTTCTTCGCTGCGCTGCGGCGCGAGATGCCTGACGACGTCGACACCAGCGTGTACGTCGTGCCGTTCCAGTCACGCGGGTTGCTGCGGCGCGCCGTCGACATCGTCGCGGCGGCAACGCGGCGCGGCGACGTGGTGCACATCACGGGCGACATCCACTTCGCCGCGTTCGGAGTGCGGAAGCGGCGCACGGTGCTCACGGTGCTCGACTGCCGCGACACGAGCGGCGCGACGCTGCGCGACGTCGTGTTCCGGCTGCTGTGGTTCCGCTGGCCGGCCCGGCGCGCGGCGCGGCTGGTGGCCATTTCGCCGTTCACCGCCAACGAGTTGGCGCGCCTCACCGGTGTCGCGCTGGCGGACATCGACGTGATCCCCGTTCCGATTGACGAGACGTTTCAGCCCCAACCGCCACCCACGAACGAGCGCCCCGTGGTGTTGTGTTTCGGGCAAGCGCCGAACAAGAACGCCGAGCGCGTGATCGAAGCCGTTCGAGGCCTCGACGTCGACTTGCGCATCGTCGGGCATCTCCCGGACTCGACCGCCGCGCTGCTGGCGTCGGGCGGCGTGCGCTTCACCAACGGTGTCGGCCTGAGCGACCGCGACCTCGTCGACTGGTACGCGGCGGCCGACGTCGTCGCGTTCCCGTCGCTCTACGAAGGCTTCGGGATGCCGATCGTCGAAGCGCAGGCCGTTGGGCGACCGGTGGTTACCAGCGACCGGGCGCCGATGAACGACGTCGCCGGCGGGGCGGCGTGTTTGGTCGATCCGGAGGATGTGGGGTCGATCCGCGAAGGGATCGAGCGAGTGCTCGCCGAACCCGGACTGGCGCGGTCACTGGTGGCGGCCGGATTCCGCAACCGCGAACGGTTCCGGGCGCGCGAGGCGGCGGAGCAGTACGCGCAGATCTACCGGGAGATGGCTACGAAGACGCGGCGTTGACGCGCTTCATGAGGCGCGACTTACGACGGGCGGCGGCGTTCGGGTGGATGACACCCTTGGTCGCGGCCTTGTCGAGCTTCTTCACGGCCAGCTTGAGAGCGTCGGGGCCGGCGTCGGTGCCCGCAGCCGCGACAGCAGCCTTCGTGCGCGTCTTCAACTCGGAGCGCACGCCCTTGTTGGCGACGCGCGCCTTTTCGTTGGTGATGTTGCGCTTTTTCTGGCTCTTGATATTTGCCACGGATTCCCTAACGCCTCTTGTTGCGGACGAACAAAGTTAGCAGCAACCCCCTCTACTATCCATCTGTGGTCCGTGTAGCCCTTGCCCCCCTGCCGGCGCGCCCCTGGGCGTCCGAGGCCGTCGTGGCTGCTGGCGCGGAACTCGTCGACGATCCCGCGGAGGCGGACGCGCTGATTTTCCTGGCGCCGGACGACACCGACGGGCTGACGCGCGCGCTCAAGGAATCACCGAACGCCCAGTGGGTGCAGCTGCCGTGGGCCGGCATCGAGTCCTTCGTCGCCGCCGGCGTGCTCGACCCCGCGCGCACGTGGACGTGCGGCAAAGGCGTGTACGCCGAACCGGTCGCCGAGCACGCGCTGGCGCTCGCACTCGCCGGGCTGCGCGACCTGCCCGACCGCGTGCGTGCGACGTCGTGGGGCAAGCAGGGCGGTGTGTCGCTGTACGACGGCAAGGCGACGATCCTCGGAGGCGGCGGGATCACCGAGTGCCTGATCGACTTGCTCACGCCGATGCGCACGGAGATCACGGTGGTTCGGCGCGACGCGGCGGCGCCGTTGCCGGGCGCGGCGCGTGTCGTGGCGCCCGATTCGTTGCACGATGCGCTGCGCGACGCCGATGCCGTGTTCCTGGCGCTGGCGTTGACGCCCGAGACGCGCGGCGTCATCGACGCGGACGCGTTGCGGTGCATGCAGCCGCACGCGTGGTTGGTGAACGTGGCGCGCGGCGCGCACGTCGTGACCGACGACCTCGTCACCGCGCTGCGGGAGCACTGGATCGGCGGCGCCGCGCTCGACGTGACCGACCCGGAGCCGTTGCCCGACGGCCACCCGCTGTGGGATCTGCCGAACTGCATCATCACGCCGCACACCGCGAACTCTCTGGAGATGGGCTTGCCGCTGCTGGCCAAGCGCGTCACCGACAACTTGCGGCGCTACGCCGCGGGCGAACCTTTGATCGGACTCGTCGACGTCGAGGCGGGCTACTAGGACCGTGGCCGACAACGAACTGGATCGCATCCGGGCCGTCGCCATCGTGGCGCACGTCGACCACGGCAAGTCGACGCTGGCAGACCGGTTGCTGGAAATCTGCGGCGCCGTCGACCCGCGCAACATGAAGGCGCAGTACCTCGACTCGATGGACATCGAGCGCGAGCGCGGCATCACCATCAAGGCGCAGAACGTGCGGTTGCAGTACCGCGGCCACGACATCTTCCTGATCGACACGCCCGGCCACGTCGACTTCGGTTACGAGGTGTCGCGCTCGCTCGCGGCGTGTGACGGCGTGATCCTGCTCGTGGACGCGTCGCAGGGGATCGAGGCCCAGACGCTCGCCAACTGCTTCCTCGCCCTCGAACACGACCTGACGATCGTCGCCGCGCTCAACAAGATCGACCTGCCGGCCGCGGACCCTGACCGGTACGCCGGCGAGATCGAATCGGTGCTCGGGATCCCCGCCGAAGAGATCCTGCAGATCTCGGCGAAGACGGGGGAGGGCGTGCGCGAACTGCTCGACGCGGTGGTCGAGCGCGTGCCGTCACCGACCGGCGACACTGACGCGCCGCTGCAGGCGCTCGTGTTCGACAGCTACTACGACCAGTACCGCGGCGTGATCTCCGCCGTGCGCGTGCTCAACGGCACGATGCGCAACCGGGCGCGCCTCAAGTTCATGCAGACGGGCCAGGTGCACGAGATCGAGGAGATCGGACTCAAGACGCCCGACCCCACGCCCGTCGCCGAGATCACCACGGGCGAGGTCGGCTACCTCATCGCCGGGATCAAGAACGTCGGTGAAGCGCGGTCGGGCGAAACCATCACGGACGCGTCGCGCCCTGCGACCGAGCCCCTCGCCGGATACCTCGAGCCCAAGCCGATGGTGTTCTGCGGCCTGTTCCCGATCGACGGCGACGAGTTCGAGGACTTGCGCGAGGCGCTCGAGAAGCTGCGCCTGAACGATGCGTCGTTCACCTACGAACCCGAGACCTCGGGCGCGCTCGGCTTCGGCTTTCGCTGCGGTTTCCTCGGCTTGTTGCACATGGAGATCGTCCGCGAGCGCCTCGAGCGCGAGTTCAACCTGTCGCTCATCGCCACCGCGCCGTCGGTCGAGTACCGCGCCCACGTCCGCGGCGACCAGATCGTCGAGGTCGACAACCCCGCCGCCATGCCCGAGGCGGGGGAGATCGAGTTCGTCGAGGAGCCGATGCTCAACATCACGATCCTGACGCCGTCGACGTACACCGGCACGCTCATGGAGCTGTGCCAAACCCGCCGCGGCGAGATGGGGCGGATGGAGTACCTGTCTCCGGAGCGCGTCGAGTTGCAGTACCGCATCCCGCTCGCCGAAGTCGTCATGGACTTCTTCGACGCGCTGAAGTCGCGCACGAAGGGCTACGCATCGCTGGACTACGAGCCTGCCGGCTACGAGCGCAGCGACCTGGTGAAGCTCGACGTGATGCTCAACGGCGTCCCTGTCGACGCCTTCTCGACGATCATCCACCGTCAGAAGGCCTACGACTACGGCCGGCGTATGACCGAGAAGCTGCGCGAGCTGATCCCTCGCCAGATGTTCGACGTGCCTATCCAGGCGGCGATCGGCGGGCGCATCGTGGCGCGCGAAACCGTGAAGGCGAAGCGTAAGGACGTGCTCGCCAAGTGTTACGGCGGCGACATCACTCGCAAGCGCAAGCTGCTCGAGAAGCAGAAGGAGGGCAAGAAGCGCATGAAGAACATCGGCCGAGTCGAGGTCCCCCAAGAGGCGTTCGTCTCCGCTCTCCGGCTCGACGACTGACCCGCCCTCCGGCTCGGCGACTGACGTCGGCCCGCGCGCGCTTCACCCCGTCATGACGCAGCGCCCGCCTGCCCGCTTGGCGGCGAGGAGGGCGGCGTCGGCGCGGGCCAGCGTGGCGTCAGCGTCGCCGCTTTCGTGCACGGCGATGCCGGCCGAGAACGCGGTCGACGCCGTTCGCCGCAAGCGCTCGACCACGGCGCCAGCCGCGCCCGCGCCGCCGCGCAGCACGATCAGGAACTCGTCGCCGCCCCAGCGAGCGACGGTGTCCTGCGTCCGCACACCGCCGCTGAGGTGCGAAGCCACAGCCGTCAGGAGTGCGTCGCCGGCGGCGTGACCCTGCGTGTCGTTGATGCGCTTGAGTTCGTCGACGTCGAGCATCACGACGGCGTCGCCGGCGCGCAGCGCGCGCAGCGCGGCGTGCGCCTCGGCTCGCAGCGGAAGCCCCGTGAGCGCGTCGGGTGGGTGATTGTGCCCGCGATGTCCGAAGACGCGCCACGCCTGGCTCACGCCAACGCCGATGACGACGCCCAGTAGCACCAGCAACAACGCCACGCATGCGAGGATAGGGCGATGCCGAGTCAGCACCGTCGTCTCGTGGTAGTCGGTCAGGGGTACGTCGGGCTGCCGTTGGCGATGCGCGCCGTCGAAGTCGGCTTCGACGTCACCGGGTTCGAGATCGACGAAGCGCGCGCCGCGCGGCTATCCGCGGGCGATTCCTACGTCGAAGACATCAGCACCGAGGAGTTGTCGGCGGCTCTTGCCAGCGGCCGCTATCGCGCCACGTCAGACCCGGCCGACATCTTCGGCTTCGACGTCGCCGTCATCACCGTGCCGACTCCGTTGCGCGACACGCTGCCCGACTTGAGCCACATCGAGGAAGCGGCGCGCACGATTGCTGCCGCGCTCACGCCCGGCGCGTTGGTCGTGCTCGAATCGACCACGTACCCGGGGACGACCGAGGAGTTGCTCGTGCCGATGCTGCGCGAAGGCAACGCCCTCGATATCGGCACCGACGTGCTCGTCGGATACAGCCCCGAGCGCATCGACCCCGGCAACGCCGAGTGGACCTTCGTCAACACGCCCAAGGTTGTGTCGGGCGTGAACGCCGCGTCACTTGCCGCGGTCGACGAGTTCTACAGCCAGCTCGTCAACCAGACCGTCCCCGTGTCTTCGCCCAAGGAGGCTGAGCTCACCAAGCTGCTCGAGAACACGTTTCGACACGTCAACATCGCCCTCGTCAACGAACTGGCGATGTTCGCGGGCGAGCTCGGCATCGACGTCTGGGAGGCGATCGACGCGGCGTCGACAAAGCCCTTCGGCTTCATGCGCTTCGTGCCCGGCCCCGGGGTCGGCGGTCACTGCCTCCCCGTCGACCCGAGCTACCTCTCGTGGCAAGTGCGCCGCTCGCTCGGCGAGAGCTTCCGCTTCGTCGAGCTCGCCAACGACGTCAACGCCCACATGCCCGCCTACGTCGTGCGTCGCCTCGCGCGTGCGCTCAACGAGCGCGGGCGCGCCGTCAAGGGCAGTCGAGTGTTACTTCTCGGCCTCGGCTACAAGCGCAACACGAGCGACGCTCGCGAGTCGCCGGCGATCACGGTCGCCAGCGAGCTGGTTGCGATGGGCGCCGACGTGCGCGTCGCCGATCCGTACGTACCCGCCGGTGTGCTCGAGGGACGCGTCACCCGCGTCAACTGCGACGCCGCGGAACTCGCGAGCGCGGACGCGGTGGTCATGCTCACGAACCACGACAGCTTCGACGTCAAGTCGATCGCGGAGAACGCTGCGTACGTGCTGGACTGCCGTCGGGCCGTGCCCGCCGGCGAGAACGTCGAGTACCTGTAGCGCTACGAAGCGGCGGCGCTGCGGCGGCGCTTGGACGACAGCACCAACAGGTAGCCGATGCCGAGCAAGCCCAGGCCGAGCGGCGTCCACTTGGCGACCGTCGTACCCGTGCGCACGAGACCCGAGCGCGTGACCGTGCCTCGCTTCGCCACGCTGAACCGCACCGTGACCGTGCGCGCCTGATTGTTGGTGCCCGTGCCGCGCGACACGACGTCGACGACGGTCCCGTACGGGCCGACCGTCACGGTCTGGCCGTTGATGCGGACCTGCACCTTGTCGCCACTGGCGGCGAGGCCTGTCGCCGCCAGCACATGCTGCGGGCGGCCGAGGGCGACGAGGTTCGGCAGCACCTCGATGTGCACCACGATGCAGCCCTTCGAGTCGGCAACAACCGACGGCGAGATCGTGACGCCCGGAGGACTGACGGTGAGGGTGACGGTGGAGCCGGGAGCGAAGTTGCACTCGCTGACGTTGACGACGCCGCCGGTTTCGATTGGGCCGAGGTTGATGTCGGCCTCAGTGGGCTGCGGTGCTGCGGTGGTGGGCGTGCCGGGGTATCCGGGCGCGGTGGTCGTCTGCGCGCTCGCGGCAGTCGGTGCGAGCATCAGTGCTCCTACTGCACCAAGCGCAGCAACGCGCAGAAATAACCGGGTCGTGTACCAACGCATACCCGACATGCTACCCGTGGCCCACTTCGAGGGGAACAACCCTCCGTTTTACCGCCGGTGGACACTCCAGCCGAGGTCAACGGTGTGATCCCACACGAGACCGGTCTTGGGGTTCTGCACTTTCCAACCCACCGCAGTGACGTGCACGTCCAAATGCATTGGCCGCACGCGCGCCTGCGGCACGAAGCGCAGGTTGAGCGCACCGTTGCGCACGGCGCGCGGCACGACGGTCGTGAACGACAACGTTTGCGAACCGCCGGCGGGCACTTCCGCCACTGCGAAATTGAGGCGCAATCCCGACTCCTCGACGCTGTCGACCTGGTCGGCGGTCGACGGCCCCCAGAAGTAGACGCGGCCGCGGTAGAGCCCGGCCTTGTCGGTGACGAAGCCGTCAGGCCCGAACTGTTCACCCGCGGGGGTCGGCACCGGAGCGTTGTTCACCAGCGTCACTGTCGTCGTCACGATCGCCGTGCCGTCGGCCGTCAGCGCCACGCCGACGTCGACCTTCGGGTCGACGAAGTAGTCGAGCTTGGTCGCCGTCCCGTTCTGCACCGACACGTGAATCGTGCGCTCGGGATGCACGCGTCCGGGCGCACCTGAAAGCCCGGCGCGAACCAGCGCCTGCTCGCCGACCGGATCCGCAGTCGAGACCCATGCGTGGCCACCGCGCGCCGCGTTACCAAGCGCGCGCACCAACGACGCCGCGTTGAGCGAGCCCGTCTGGATCTTGGCGACGACGGCGTCGAGCGTCGCCGCGAGCTGCTCGAGCCGGTGCGGGTCGCGGAACGTGCTCGACTCGGCGTACAGGTCGTCGAGCAGCACCTTGGACGCGTTGGCCGCGGTGATCGGCTCGTCGATGCCGGCAACGTTGACAGGTCCGGTGACACCTAGGAGCGCGGCGAGCGTCGGCACGTCGAGCGCGACGACGGCGTCGACGCGATCGCCGGTCGACTGTTCGTACATCGAGCGCATGAGAGCGCCCGAAAGCGAGGTGTCGGCCGTCGCGTTGACCGACTGCCAGAGGTGGTTTGGTTGCAGCGCGCCGAAGATCTTTTGGGTGCCCGTCGGCAGCCGCGGAGCGCTCACGGCGCTACTGACGGGGATGTCGAGGACGCTGCCGGAGTGCGTGATGCGGAAGCCGCCCTTCGCGGTCTCCGCCGTGGCGTAGCTGAGCACCATGCCCTGGTCCCGCATCTCGGCGTTGTTCAGCAGCGCGATGAAGACGCGTTTGGGCCCGCCGGCACCCAGCAACTCGGACGCGACGCGCATCGCTCCCGCGCCGTGCTCGAGGCGCGACGTGGTGCCTGTCAGCAGGCGGTCGAGGTCCGTCGTGGCGTGACCGAGCGGGCCCCACTGCGCGTCCGAATGCGTGCGGGGCAGGCGCCCGAGACGCGTGCCGGCGTCGGCCGCGGCCTGCGCCAGCACTTGGACCGCCCCGAGGTCGACGGCGCCGCCGTGGACCGAAAGCTTGTCGGATTGCTGTTGCGCAACCGCTGCTAACGCGTCGCCGATCGCCGCGGCGTCGCGTGCGGTTCGCGCGGCGCGCACCAAGCCGTTGCGTTGGGTCCTGACGATGGGGATGAACGCCGCGACGCGCAGAACCGGTGAGCGGTGGACGCGGCTGTCAGCGCGCCGCGTGCGCGCGACCGCGGTTTGCGTTGCTTTCCGGAGCGCACCCGCCACGTCGGCGTTGGTGGCGTTGCCGAGATTCGACGCCGCCGCCGAAAGCTCCGCGCGCGACGAGAGCAGATCCTGGCGCGCTGCGCGCAGGTCCCACGCCGTCCACAGGCCGAGGACGACGACCACGCCCGCCAGCGCGAACAGCCATCGACGACCGCGGACAGGGAACGTGAGGTGGCGCCGCCCGCTGAGGCGGCGCATCCGCCGTTCAGTCGCAGTGGGCCGGTGTTCCATACGAGTTCGCCGGGACTGACGCTTCGGAGGGAAGGCGGAGCAGCGCGACGAGCCCGAAGGCCGCGACGAGCGCGAGCGGAACGATCACCGGCAACGGATCGAGCGTGCCTCGCCCCACGGCGACGCCGAGGGCGGCGCACAGCGCGGCCGCCGACGTGATCAGCGACGCGACCGTCCGCGTCGGCAGACCCAAGCGCAGCAGCCGGTGCGATGTGTGGTCCGTGCCCCCGACGTAGATCGGGCGATGGTGCACGGTGCGCGAGATCACGACGAGCGTCGTGTCGAAGATCGCCGGGGCGGTGAACAACGCCACCGCCGTGATCGAGGCGAAGTGCGCGACCGGGAACCGCAGCTTCAGCGCGATCGCCGCGAGCAAGTAGCCGAGCGGCAGTGAGCCGGCGTCGCCCATGAAGATGCGCGCGGGGTGCCAGTTGTAGATGAGGAAGGCGAGGCACGTGCCGGCGACGACCGCTGCCAATCCGCCGACGAGTACCTGTTCGTTGAACGCCGCCGTCGCCAGCAGGCCGAGCGCGGTCGCGGACGCGATGCCACCGGCCGCGCCGTCCATGTTGTCGATGATGTTGAACGCGTTGGTCACGCCGACGAACCACACGACGGTCAACACCACGTCAATGGCTCCGCCGAAAATCTGTACGTGCGCGCCGGCCGCTACCGCGGCGAGCGCGGCACCGACTTCGGCGACGAGGCGCGGCGCGGGATGCAGGTTGTGCATGTCGTCGAGCAGTCCGACGACGCCGAGCAAGAGCGCGCCGCCGATGATGACCGTCGCTTCCAGTTGCCACTCGCCGACGAACGGCGACGCCGCCGCGACGACGAGCACGATAGGGACACCACCGAGGTACGGCGTCGGCCGGTCGTGGAGCCGATCGGCGCGAGGCATCGACGTCACGTTGTTGAGCACGGCGACCCGCTGCGCCAGAGGGATCACGACGAGCGTCGCCGCGAACGCGACGAGGCCCAGGACGTAAACACTCAGTGGCACGGAAACGAGGGTATTCGCGCTCTAGCCTCAGGCCGTGGACACACCCGTGAAGCCCCCGGTAGCGCCGATGTTGGCGAAGTCGGCGCCGACCATTCCGGTCGGCGAGGAGTGGCGCTACGAACCGAAGTGGGACGGGTTCCGCTCGATCATCTTTCGCCACGGCGACGACGTCGAACTAGGCAGCCGCAACGCCAAACCGCTGACGCGTTACTTCCCCGAAGTCGTCGAGTACGTGAAAGACGCGTTTCCGGATGACGCCGTCGTCGACGGAGAACTCGTCATCGTCGGCGATAACGGCGCCGTCGACTTCGACCTGCTCAGCCTGCGCGTGCACCCCGCGCAGTCGCGCATCGAGAAACTCCGCACCGAGATCCCAGCGCTGTTCGTCGCGTTCGACCTCCTCGCCGTCGACGGCGAAGACATCTGCGACCAAACGTTCGACGCGCGCCGGGCGCGTCTCGTCGATGCGCTGGCAGGCAAAGGCAAAGGCATCTACGTCACGCCGATGACCACCGACCCTGACGAGGCCCAGGTGTGGTTCGAGCGCTGGGAAGGCGCCGGCCTCGACGGTGTCATGGCGAAGAAGGGCGACGACATCTACCACCCCGGCCTGCGCACG
>JBEEFV010000077.1:0-38087 GCA_041166405.1 Actinomycetota bacterium
GGTCGGGCCGCTTGAGGGCGTAGACGATCGCGCCGGCGGTGTAGAGCAGACCTCCGACCACGACCCACGTGAACTCCGCGGTCGTGGTGCCGCGCAAGTACGCGGGCGCGTCGAACGCCGCGAACCATCCGACGAGGAGGTAGCCGACGGCGCCGACCCAGCGGGGCGCGCGCACGATCAGTACTTGCACGACGGTGCCGATGAGCGCCAGCGCCCACATTGCCGCCAGCAACTGCCCGCGGCGCGGCCCGTGAATCGCCAGCGCCGTCACCGCGGTGTACGTGCCCGCGATCGCCAGCAGGATCGCGGCATGGTCGAGGCGTTGCAGCAGGCGCGTGATGCTGCGCGGCTTTCGGGTCGTGGCGTGATATGTCGCGCTAACGGCGAACATCGCTAGTACGCCGAACGCGTAGACGACTACCGCTGCGCGGTCCTTGTCGGCCGTCGGCGTGCGCGCCGCCAGCACGGCGAACGCGATCGCGAACACCGGCACCGCGCCCAGATGCAGCACGCCCCGCCACGTCGGGCGAATGTCTAGGTGGTCCACCGCTCCACGTTGGCGTCGTAAATCTCGCGCAGGATCGTCGGGATGTCGCGCGTCAGATTCCAGTCTGGGTAGTGCGACGCCAGGCGATCATTGGAGCCGATCCACCAGATGTGGTCGCCGACGCGGCTCGTGTCGTCGTAGGACCAAGTCAGTTCGCGGCCGGCGATCTCCTGGCTCATGGCGATGGCTTCGAGCACCGAGCAGTTGGCGTGGCGCCCGCCGCCCAGGTTGTAGACCTCGGCCACACGCGGCTCGCGGAAGAACACTTCGAACGCGCTCGCCACGTCGTCGCAGTGGATGGCGTCGCGCACTTGCTTGCCGCCGTAGCCGAACACCGTGTACGGCGTGCCGGTCATGGTGCACCGCATGACGTAGCCGAGGAATCCGTGAAGTTCGGTCGCCGCGTGCGCCGGGCCGGTGAGCGTGCCGCCGCGGAAGCACACCGTCGGCATGTCGAAGTAGCGGCCGTACTCCTGCACCATCAGGTCGGCCGCGGTTTTCGACACGCCGAAGATGCTGTGAAGCGTGTGGTCGATCGACATGTCCTCGCGGATGCCGTCGAAGTATGTGTGGTCGGGCGCGACCTCCCAGCGCTGTTCGTGCTCGACGAGGGGTAGCCGGTTCGGGGTATCGCCGTACACCTTGTTCGTCGACGTGAAGATGAACGGCGCGTCGGGGCAGTGGTGCCGCGTCGCTTCGAGCATGTTGAGCGTGCCGACGGCGTTGATGCCGAAGTCGGTCAGCGGTTCGCGCGCCGCCCAGTCGTGCGACGGCTGCGCGGCGGTATGGACGACGAGCGCGATGTTGCGTCCGTAGCGCGCGAACAGCGCATCGATCGCGGCACCGTCGCGCACGTCGATGTGCTCGTGTGTGAACGTCTTGCCGAGCGCGTCGGCGAGGCGCGTCAGGTTGCCGGCGGTCGACGCCTCGGCGCCGAAGAACACGGCGCGCATGTCGTTGTCGATGCCGACGACTTCGAGTCCCAGCGACGCGAACCGAGTTGCGGCCGCGGAGCCGATGAGGCCACCGGCGCCGGTGATGATGGCGACTGACACCGCGTCAGGGCCCTCAGTTGCGCGCTCGGCTACGGCTCTTCTCGCGCGAGCCGTTGCCGGAGCCGTCGTCGGCGTGCGGACGGTACGAGTAGTCGTAGGCGTAGTTCGACGTGATTTCGGCGCCGTTCACGACGATGCCGAGGACCGGCGCGTCGGTGGCGTTGAAGGTGGCGATGGCGCGTGCGAGGTCGCGCCGCCCGGTCACCTTGGCGGTGGCGACGAGCACGATGCCGTCGACGCGCGAGGCCAACACGACGGCGTCGGTGACCGGCAGCACCGGCGGCGCGTCGATCAGCACGTAGTCGTTGTCGGCGCGCAACGCCGCCAGCAGTTCGGACACTCGCGCGGTCCCGAGCAGTTCTGCGGGGTTCGGCGGGAGGGGGCCAGAAGCCAGCAGACCGATCGACGCGCCGTTCGGGAGACGCACTTCCTGGACGGCGTGCGACAGCGGGCTGTCGCCGAGCAGCACCGACGTGAAGCCGACCGAGTTGGTCGCGCCGAAGAACTCGTGCACGCGTGGCCGCCGCAGGTCGCAGTCGACGACTGTGACGCGTTGGCCGGCGAGCGACAGCGTGACCGCGAGGTTGGCCAGCGTCGTGGTCTTGCCTTCCGCCGCAACCGGACTCGAGATCTGCAGGACGTGCGCCTCTCGTCGCAGGCCCGCGAACTGGACGTTGGTGCGAAACGAGCGATACGCCTCGGCCGCGGTCGACCCGGAGTCCTCGATGGTGACGAGTCGCGCCTGGTGTCGGTTTCGCCAGTCGACGATCGCGGGAATGGCGCCGAGAATCGCCAGGGGCCGCACGATGCGTTCGACTTCTTCGACGGTCTTCACGGAGTCGTCGAGGAAGTCCAGTCCGATGGCGGCGACGATGCCGAGCATCAGTCCGAGGGCGACGGCCAGCGCCGCGCTCTGCCGAGGCTTCGGGCTGATCTGCGCCTGCGGCACCGCGCCCTTCACCAGGACCTGCACGCCGCCGTTCGCGACCGACGCGTCGATCGACGCCTGGTCTGCCTTCTGCTGGTAGACGATGTAGGACGTTTGGGCGGCGTCGCGCTGCACGCGCAGACCCTCGAGTTCCGCCGCAGAGGCCTTCGCGGCGGTGGCGCGCGCGATCTGGTCTTCGAGGTCCTCGACCTTCTGCTTGGCTTCGGCGGTCCTCTGCGTCAGCTGCGTGTTGATGGCGACGGCTTGCGCAATCGCTTCGTCGCGCCGCTGCTGCTGATACGTCTCGGCGTACAGCGTCGCTGTGCGCGCCGCGACGGTGGGCGACGTGGCGTGCACGGTCACCTCGAGCACGCGCGTCTGACCGACGCCGTGGGCTTCGACGCCGGTCACCGCTGCCGCGGACGCGCCGAGCTTCTTCGCCACCGCGGCCGCGACCGCGGGCGACGTCATGACCTGTTCTTGCGTGGCGATCTGTGCGGGGTCGGGCGCCACGTAGCCGCCGCTCTGGAACACCGACGTGTCCTGCGCGGCGAACAGCACGCGGCTGGTGGACGAATAGATCGGTGTGGCGCGCGAGCTCACCAACAGCGAGATCAGCGCGGCCACGACGGCGGCGGCGGCGATCAGCCAGCGCCGGCGCCACAAGATTCGGAGGTAATCGAGGGCGCTCGATTCGGGGTTGGAAATCTCCACGGTTGAGGTGAGGCTAGTCAGGCGACGGCCGTAGTCGAAGTCGTCGCGGGCGGCGTGGTCGTCGAGGTCGTCGTGCGAGGAACGGTGGTGGACGGGTGGGTCGCCGGGGTTGTCGGCTTGCGCGTCGTGGTCGTCCTGGCGGGCGTGGCGCGCGTCGTCGGCGGTGCCGTCTCAGGTGGCGCGGTGGTCTCGACGAACACGGTGGTCGTCGTCGACGGCGTGACCGTGGAGGTCGTCGAGCCGTCGGACGTCACGTCGAGCAGCGGATGCGACACCGGCCCGGGCCCACAGACTCGCAGCAGAAGTCCCGTGGCGAGCACCACTCCGGCGATCACGGCTATCCACCGCTGCCGCTCGCTCACGCCGTCATCCCGACCGCACGCTACCGCCGAGACCGGTTAGCACTCGGTATCATCGAGTGCCAGATGCTTGACGAACGCAAGGCCGCGGTGCTTCGGGCGGTCGTGGAGGAATACATCGAGACAGCCCAACCGGTGGGCTCGGCGCATCTGCGCCAGAGCGCCGGCGTCTCGGTGTCGAGCGCCACGATTCGCAACGACATGGCCGCGCTCGAACGCGACGGCTACCTCAGCCACCCGCACACGAGCGCGGGACGCGTCCCGACCGACAAGGGCTACCGCTTCTTCGTCGACGCGCTCGCCGATCCGAACCTCGACCGGCCCGAGCAGCAGCGCGTCGCCGACTTCTTCGATCGCACGCACGTCGCGCTCGAACAGATGCTGGCCGACACCACGCAGCTGCTGGCGACGCTCACCAACTACGCGGCCGTCGTCGTGTCACCGGGGATGGAGGCCGCGCACGTGCGCTCGATCCATCTCGTCGACATGAGCCCACACGAAGGCCTGGCGGTGATCGTGTTGTCGAACCAGATTGTCGAGAAGCTCACCTTCGACATGCCTCCCGGCGCGACGCCCGACGACCTCGTCTCCGCCGGCAACGCGCTGAGCGCGCGCCTGACGGGGAAGCCGCTGTCGTTCGCCGGTCGCCTGTCTACTGGCAACCGCGGCGTCGACGCCGTCGTCGACGCCGTGAAGAACGCGCACAAGCGGCGCGAGTCGGTCGTCTCGCCGCAGGACCACGTGTTCGTCGGCGGTACCGCACGCGTCGCCGACGCGTTCGAAGCGGTCGACACCGTGCGGCGCGTGCTCGGCGTGCTCGAGCATCAGTATGTGGTCGTGGGTCTGTTGCGCGACGTGCTCAGCACCGGTCGGTCGGTGGCGATTGGTACCGAACATGGTGTCGCGCCGCTTGCCGAGTGCGCCGTCGTCGTCGCGCCCATCACGATCGGCGGACAACCCGCGGGGACCGTCGGCGTGCTTGGACCGACGCGCATGAACTATCCGCATGCGCTCGCCGCCGTGACCGCGGTGAGCCGCCGTCTTGGGGAGAACCTTGCCGGCGATGAATGACTTTTACGCGCTGCTGGGCGTGAGCCGGAACGCGACGGACGCGGAGATCAAGAGCGCGTACCGGCGCCTGGCGCGCGAACTTCACCCCGACGCCAATCCCGACGACGCCGAGGCGCACGAGCGCTTCAAGGAAGTGTCGATGGCCTACGAGGTGCTGTCGGACCCTGAGAAGCGGCAGCGCTATGACACATTCGGCGCCGCGGGCGTCGGTGGCGCCGGCGGTCCGCGCAACGCCGAAGACTTCTTCGGCGCCGGCCTCGGCGACATCTTCGAGCAGTTCTTCGGCTCGGGTTTCGGGTCGGCGCGTAGCAACGGACCGGTCCGCGGTGCCGACGCCGAGGCGCTGGTGGACCTGACGTTCGAGGAAGCGGTGTTCGGTGCCGAGAAAGAAGTGAAGCTGCGGCTGCCGGTCGTGTGCACGACGTGCGACGGGTCCGGCGCCGCCGACGGCACGGCGCCGACCAACTGCCCACAGTGCGGCGGTACCGGCGAGGTCCGCCGCGTGCGCCAGAGCATCCTCGGGCAGATGGTGACGACGGGGCGGTGCAATCAGTGCGGCGGAATGGGTACCGTCATCGCGTCGCCGTGCAAGGACTGCCGGGGCGACGGTCGCCGCATGGAAGAACGCGCCGAACTCGTCACCGTTCCCGCAGGCATCGATCACGGTCAGACGTTGCGCAGCCCCGGACGCGGCGCGGCGGGGCCCCGCGGTGGTCCTGCTGGCGACCTTTACCTCCACGCGCGGGTCGCGCCGCATGATCACTTCGAACGCGACGGCGTCGACATCCACACCGAGTTGCACATCCCGATGACCCAAGCGGCGCTGGGCGCGCAGGTCGAAGTCCAGACCCTCGAAGGGCTCGAGGAGATCCCGGTCGCCCCGGGCACGCACTCGGGCGAAGTGCTGCGCTTGCGCGGACGCGGCGTGCCGCACACCAACGGGCGCGGCCGGGGCGACTTCCACATTCACCTCGCGGTCGACACGCCGACCGACCTCAACGCCGAGACGGATCAGCTGCTGCGCAAGCTCGCCGAAGCACGCGGCGAGAAAGTCAACGACGCGCCGAGCGGCTTGTTCAAGAAGATCAAGTCGGCGTTCTCCTAACGACCGCGCTCGTCGCCCCACGCGAGGATGTGCAATCGCGTCGTGAGGTTCCACCCGCGTGCGACGACGCCGTCGGCCAGTCGCGCGGTGCGCTCGGTGATCGTGGCGGCGTCGGTGCCTTCGGGCATCACCCACACGTTTGTGGTGCCGATGCGGTCGACCACCGTCGCGACCTCGTCGAGGTCACCTAGGTCGACGGCGACGAACTTGAACGCCGCGCCTTTGGCCGCGTAGCCGCGGAGCACTTCGAACTTCAGGCGGCGGTCTTCGTCCATGCCGCTGTTGGCCAGTTTCGGCGACACGACCCACTGGTCCACGAGGTCGGTGTCCCACCACAACGTGCCTGCGGTCTCGACGTGCGTCTTCCACGCGCGGTGGCGAAAGGCACGTACGAGTTCGTCGAGCTTCGAACGCTGGAGCAGCGGTTCGCCGCCGGTGACCACGATCGTGTCGACCTGCATCGGCTCTAGCGCACCCAGGATGTCGTCGACGCTCATCTCGTGGAACTCCGCGCCCGGCTCCCATGAGAACTTCGAATCACAAAAACCACACGCCAGATTGCAGCGGCCGAGGCGCACGAAGCCGCAGCGCGTTCCGATCGCCGGGCCTTCGCCCTGGAACGTCGGTCCGAAGATCTCGCTGACCGTGATCACAGCGCGGGGTCGGCGAGGCCGGCTTCGCTGAAGCCCTTGGCGCGCAGCACGCAGGAGTCGCACTCGCCGCAGGGCGCGGCCTGGCCGCGGTAGCAAGACCACGTGAGTTCGAGCGGCGCGCCCAATTCGACGCCGCGCCGCACGATCTGCGCCTTCGTCATGGCGATAAGCGGCGTGATCACGTCGACAGCGCGACCTTCGACACCGGCGCGCAACGCCAGCGCGGCGGTACCGCGGAACGAGTCGATGAACTCGGGTCGACAGTCCGGGTAGCCGGAGTAGTCGAGGGCGTTGACGCCGATACTCACGTTGTCACAGCGACGCGCCTCGGCCAGCGCGATCGCCAGCGACAGGAAGATGAGGTTGCGGCCGGGCACGTAGGTGACGGGTATCCCGTCGCTGGCACCGGCCGTGGGCACGTCGATCGACGCGTCGGTCAACGCTGAGCCGCCCCACGCCGAAAGGTCGAGTCGCTGTTCGATGTGCTCGACCGCGTAGTGCGCAGCGATCCGGCGCGCGCGATCGAGTTCGACAGCGTGTCGCTGTCCGTAGTCGATCGACAGCGCGATCACTTCGTCGGAGCCCGCGTAAGCCGCTTCGGCGAGGCACACCGTCGAGTCCAGTCCGCCGGACAGGATGACGACGGTCTTCATGCCTCTATTTCAACAGAGCTGTTCTCCGTCTCCCACAACACGATGCGATGCAGCGACGCGCCAGCGCTGGTGAGGCGGTTCCAGATGTCGGCGGCGATGAGTTCTGCGGTCGGGTTGGGCAGGAGATCGTTGAGATACGTGTGGTCGAAGCGGTCGAGGATCTCGCGCTGGACGAGCGCTGACAAATCGGCGAAGTCGATGACGATTCCGTCATCGGTGAGCGCACCGGACACGGTCACCTCGAATCGGTACGAGTGTCCGTGCAGGTTCTTGCACGCACCGCTGTGCCACTCGAGTTGGTGCGCGGCTTCAAAGCTGAAGCTGCGAGTGACGCGGGTCTGCACCGACTACTGCGGTTCTCCGTACGGCTTGCCCGCCTCGGAATAGCAGTCGACGTGGTAGTGCTCGACGCGGTCCCAGCTGCCGTTCGCGTAGATGTTGGCGATGACTTGCCGGCCTTGCGTGCGCGCCTTGAACTTCACGGTCTCGCCGCAGACGGGACACACGGCGCTGTTCCCGGGCTCGATACTGCGCTCAACGGCGCGACTTTCACTCATTGCCCCAAAACCCTAGGCGGCGCGGGGTTGACATCCGGACCGAACGCGCAAACCCTCGGAGATGGCGTTAGGGCCTGTCGAGCGTCCGCCGCGCTCTGGGCCCTAGCGCTTTGGGCCCTAGCGCTGCTCGCCTGCCTGAGCGCGCCCGAGCCGGATCGCCGCTTGCGCGAGCGCGCGGGCTGACGGTTCTTCTGCACCTTGCGCGGTTACCTCGCCGATCAGCGTCTCAACCCTCGCGGCTTCGTCCTCGGCGGTGACGGGCCGGGCCACCGGCGCGACGGTCGTCGCGACGAGCAGGCAGCCGATCGCGATCGCCGCGCAGAGGCCGCCGAACAGTGCGATGCCGTTGCGGTCGAGGACCGAGCCCACGATCATCGTCGGGATCGCGGCGACGCACACGGCGATGACGACGGCTCGAAGTCGGCGGACCGCAACCATGCTGCTGGTCTAGTTGCGCACGAGCGGCTTGTACTTGATGCGGTGCGGTTGCGAAGCGTCGCCACCGAGACGTTGCTTCCGGTCGGCTTCGTAATCCTGATAGTTGCCTTCGAACCACACCACCTGTGAGTCGCCTTCGAAGGCGAGGATGTGCGTGGCGATGCGGTCGAGGAACCAGCGGTCGTGGCTGATGACCACCGCGCAGCCCGGGAAGCTCAAGAGGCCTTCTTCGAGCGCGCGCAGCGTGTCGACGTCGAGGTCGTTCGTGGGTTCGTCGAGCAGGATCAAGTTGCCGCCGGCGCGCAAGACCTTGGCCAACTGCACGCGGTTGCGCTCGCCGCCCGACAGCGTGCCGACGACCTTCTGCTGATCGGTGCCCGTGAACCCGAACCCCGCGACCCACGCGCGGCTGCGGTACTCGCGGTTGCCGATCACCATGTGGTCGAGGCCGTCGCTGATCTCTTCGAACACGGTCTTTGCCGGATCAAGCGTTTCGCGTGACTGGTCGACGTGCGCGATCTGCACGGTCGAGCCGACGGTGAGCTCGCCGCCGTCGGGCTTCTCGGCGCCGGTGATCATCTTGAACAGCGTCGTCTTGCCGGCGCCGTTCGGACCGATCACACCGACGATGCCGCCGCGTGGCAGCGAGAACGTGAGGTCGTCGATGAGCAGCTTGTCGCCGAACGCCTTGGTGAGCCCCTTGGCCTCGACCACGACGTCGCCGAGGCGCGGCCCGCTCGGGATGGCGATCTGCACTTGGTCTTGCCGTTGGTCTGCGGCCTCGGCCTCGGCCACCAACTGCTCGTAGGCGTTCACGCGCGCTTGGCCCTTGGCGTGGCGCGCCTTCGGCGCCATGCGGATCCATTCGAGCTCGCGCGCCAGCGTGCGTTGGCGGACCTTGTCGGCCTTCTCTTCTTGCGCGAGGCGCGTCTGCTTCTGGTCGAGCCAGCTCGAGTAGTTCCCCTCCCACGGGATGCCGCGGCCGCGGTCGAGTTCGAGGATCCAGCCGGCGACGTTGTCGAGGAAGTAGCGGTCGTGGGTGACGGCGATGACCGTGCCCTCGTAGTCCTTCAGGAAGCGCTCGAGCCACGCCACCGACTCGGCGTCGAGGTGGTTGGTCGGCTCGTCGAGCAGCAGCAGGTCGGGACGCTGCAACAGCAACCGGCACAGCGCGACCCGTCGCCGTTCGCCGCCCGACAGATGCGTGACGGGGGAGTCGCCGGGCGGGAGGCGCAGCGCGTCCATGGCGATGTCGAGCGTGCGCTCGATGTCCCAGCCGTGGATGGCGTCGATCTGGTCCTGCAACTTGCCTTGCTTTTCGAGCAGAGCGTCGAAGTCGGCGTCGGGGTCGCCCATCGCCTCGCACACGTCGTTGAACTGCTTGAGCAACGCCATCGTCTCGCCGACGCCGTCGGCCACGTTGCCCTGCACGTCCTTGTCGGGATCGAGTTGCGGCTCTTGCTGCAGGAAACCGACGGTGAAGCCCTTCGTCAGCCGCGCTTCACCCGAATAGCCGTCGTCGAGGCCCGCCATGATCTTGAGCAGCGACGACTTGCCGGCGCCGTTGCTGCCGAGCACGCCGATCTTCGCCCCCGGATAGAACGACAGGTAGATGTCGGTGAGCACCTGCTTGTCCGGCGGGTGCACCCGCGAGACCTTTTGCATTGTGTAAATGAATTCGTGCGCCATGGCGGACGACGAGGGTACTTGCCTACGTCCTCGAACCTGTGTTCTCACGCACACGAATCACGAGCGTGAGAACACAACTTTGGTTAAGAGCGCGGGAGAAAAACCGTGTCGCGGTAGTAGCGGAGTTCGTTGACCGAGTCGACGATGTCGCCGAGGGCGCGGTGGTTGCCGGTCTTGTCGGGGCGCTTGGAGTAGATCTCGGGGTACCAGCGGTCGACGAGTTCCTTGATGGTCGACACGTCGACGCACCGGTAGTGCAGGTACTCCTCGATCTCGGGGAGGTAGGCGGCGAGGAAGCGGCGGTCCGTCCCGATCGAGTTACCGCACAGCGGCGCGCTGCGCGCCGACGGGACGTGTTCCTTGATGAACGCCAGGGTCTGCGCCCCGGCGTCTTCGAGCGACACGGTCGAAGCGCGGATCGCCTCGGTGAGCCCGCTCTTGCCGTGCATGTTCTTGACGACGTCGCCCATGCCGTCGAGCGCGGCGTCGTCGATGTGGATGACGAGGTCCGGGCCCTCGGCGACGATGTTGAGGTCGGCGTCGGTGACGAGCGTCGCGATCTCGACGATCACGTCGCGCGACGGATCGAGGCCCGTCATCTCCAGGTCCATCCAAACGAGCGCGCCGTCCATAACAGGCGACACCGTAGATTGAGATCGTGAAGCCCGACGTCCCGACCGTTGGTGAGCGTCTGCCGACCTACGCCCACCCCGGCGACGCCGGCGCCGATCTCACCGCCGCGGAGGCCGTCACGTTGCGCGCCGGCGGCGGTCGCGCCCGCGTGAAGACCGGCATTCGTATCGCCATTCCCGCCGGGTACGCGGGGTTCGTCTTGCCGCGCAGTGGGCTCGCCGCCAACCACGGCATCACATGCCTGAACACGCCGGGACTCGTCGACAGCGGCTATCGCGGCGAGCTGATGGTGGTGCTGATCAACACCGATCCCGATACCGATTACAAGGTCGAAGTCGGCGACCGCATCGCGCAGCTCGTGGTCCAGCGCGTCGAGCAGGCGACGTTCACCGCGGTCGACGAACTCGACGACCACCAGCGCGGCGCGGCGGGCTTCGGATCGACGGGTCGTGCCTGAACTACCCGAAGTCGAAGCGCTGGCGCGGTTCCTCGACGAACGCGTCCGCGGGCACGTCATCAACAAGGCCCGCGTCGCGCACATCGCCGCGCTCAAGACCTACGACCCACCGATCGACGCGCTCGTGGGACGCACGATCGAGCGCGTGACGCGACGCGGCAAGTACGTCGAATTCGACACCGGTGGGGTGTGGCTCGTGTTGCACCTCGCGCGCGGCGGGTGGATCAAGTGGATGGACGAAGTGCCGACGACGCCGATCAAGCCGACGAAGTCACCTCTGGCGTTGCGCGTCGCGCTCGACAACAAGTCGGGCTTCGACGTGACCGAAATGGGCACCGAGAAGCGGCTGTCGGTGTGGGTCGTGCGCGATCCGAACGACATCGAGTTCGTGGCGTCGCTCGGACCGGAGGTGTTCGACCTCACGCAGGAGTCGCTGAGCGAACTGTTGCACCAAGCCGGCGGGGTGCAACTCAAGGGCGCGCTGGTCGACCAGCGGCTCATCGCCGGCATCGGCAACGCCTATTCCGACGACATCCTCCACGCGGCGCGCCTTTCGCCGTTCAAGAAGGCGAACAAGCTCAGCGACGACGAACTGACACGCCTGTACACCTCGTTGCGCGACGTATTGACCGATGCCGTTGAACGCAGCAAGGGGCTACCGGCCGCGGGCCTGAAACAGGAGAAGCGCAGCGGTATGCGCGTGCACGCCCGTACAGGCGAGAAGTGCCCGGTGTGCGGTGACGTCGTGCGCGAGGTCAGCTTCGCCACCAAGTCGTTGCAGTACTGCGCCACGTGTCAAACAGACGGTAAACCCCTGGCAGACCGCAGAATGTCGCGCCTGCTGAAGTGAAAGACTGTCGGTTCTTCCAGCCGAGGGGGACCACCCAATGCAGCGACTGACCGGGCTCGACGCCACGTTCTTGTACCTAGAAACACCGAGCATCCACATGCACGTGGCGAGCACCGCGATCTTCGATCCGAGCGACGTGACCGAGGGCTACTCGTTCGACAAGGTGAAGGCGATGGTCGAGAACCGGCTGCCGTTGCTGCCGCCGTTCCGTCGTCGCCTCGTGACGATCCCGTTCAGCCTCCACCACCCGCTATGGATCGAAGACCCCGACTTCGACATCGACTACCACGTGCGCCGCGCCGCGTTGCCGGCACCGGGCGGGTCGAAGGAACTCGCCGAGTTCGCCGCCGACGTCATGAGCCGCCCGCTGCGCCGCGACCGGCCGCTGTGGGAGATGTACGTCGTCGAAGGACTGGAGGGCGGCTACATCGGCACCGTCACCAAGACACACCACGCGGCGATCGACGGTGTATCCGGTGCCGAGCTGACCGCGAATCTGCTCGACCTGTCGCCCGAGGTCATGTGGCTCGACCCAAGCGAAGACACGTGGCAGCCCGACCGGATCCCGTCTGACGCCGAACTCGTCGGCTTCGCCGCGCAAAGCCTCGCCCGCCAGCCGATCGCCGCGGTGAAGGCTGTGCGGCGCACCGCCGAGATGGCGCTCAACTTGCGCCGCCGCAACCGCGAGCCGAATGCGACGCCGCCGCCTGCGCCGTTCAGCGCGCCCAACACGTCGATCAACGCCGCCATCTCGCCGCACCGCAAGTTCGCGTTCACGCAGATGAGCCTCGACGACGTCAAGCACGTGAAGAACACGTTGGGCGGCACCGTCAACGACGTCGTCCTGGCGCTGTGCTCCGGCGCGCTTCGTCGGTTCTTCGACGCCAAGGGCGAGCACGTCGACGGGTCGCTCGTCGGGATGGTCCCGATCTCGGTGCGCGCCGAGGAGGAGCAGGGCGCGATGGGCAACCGCGTCAGCTCGATGCTCGTCGACCTCGCGAGCAACGTCGACGATCCGCTCGAGCGTCTCGCCACCATCCGCGAGGCCACGAAGAACGCCAAGGAGCAGGACCGCGCCATCGGCGCCGACACCCTCACCAACTGGACCGAGTTCGCGGCGCCGGCGATCGCGGCGCGCGCGGCGCGTCTGTATTCGACGATGAAGATCGCCGACCGTCACCGCCCGATTTTCAACGTGACGATCTCCAACGTGCCGGGCCCGCCGTTCCCGCTCTACTCGGCAGGCGCGCGCATGATCGCCATGTACCCGATGGGTCCGATCGCCGACGGCGGCGCGCTCAACATCACCGTGATGAGCTACATGGACACCATGAACTTCGGTCTTGTGGCCTGCGCCGACACGATCCCGAACGTCGACGACATCGCCCATTACCTCGACGAAGCGCTCGACGAACTTCTGAAACTCGCCAACGCGAAGTAAGGTTTCTGACTCCTGCGGTAGTAGCTCAGTTGGTAGAGCGCGACCTTGCCAAGGTCGAGGTCGCCGGTTCGAGCCCGGTCTACCGCTCCAGCAGCACGCACCTTTGGCGCCAAAGGACGGGTCTCCCGCCTTTTGGCGCCAAAGGTCGTTTTATGGGCGGCGTAGGAAGCCGCTGAGGAAGTCGACGGCGTTGCGGACGATCACTTCGCCGGCGCGGCGGGCGTCGTCGAACATCGATCCGACGACGGCCTCGATGCTGTGGTCTTCCAGTGTGAGCTCGCGCTCCAACTTCGCGCAGTCGACGTCGCCGTCGATGACGAACACGCCGTTCGCTTCGTTGTGTTCGCCGGTGATCCACGCCGCCTCGATGCTGGCGCCTTCGCTGGTGAACCACCCGCACACCGTCGCCAGCAGCCCGACCTGGTCCGGAGCGACCACGCTGATCATGTCGTCGCCGTTGGCGACGCCGGTGCGCCGCACGTAGGCGCGGCCGATCGGAGCGAAGGGCACGCTCGGCCGGCTGCCCTTGGCCGCCGCCTTCAACGCGGCGCCGATGGCGTCGAGTCGTTCCGTGCCGGGTTCATCACCGTCGACGGTGATGGCGAGCAGCGCTAGCGCCGGGTCTTCCCACGTGGCGACGGACGCGCCGCGGATCGAGAATCCTTCGAGCGACAGGATCGCTGCGGTGTCGGCGAGGAGTCCGTTGCGGTCACGGGTGACGACGGTCAGGCGCCACACGCCACCTTGGGAAACGACGCGCGCTCGCACCTCGGCGCGTTTGAGCGCCGGGTAACACAGCGCGAGATCTGCGGTGAGTTGCTGCGCGTTGTCCGACGACAACCACAACGCCGAGGCCGTCTGCAACATGGCGTCGGCGACCTCCTTCGGCACTGTTGTTGCCGACAGTCCTTCGCGCAGTTCCTTGATTGTCGCCATTACGAACCCCCCAGTCCTACGACGTTTGCCATGACTTCATCGAACGCGTCGGGGTCGGCCAGCAACCACGAGTGGTCGCCCGGCAGCACCTGTCCTTCGATGCCCAACGCGCCGCACAGCGCGTCGAACGCCGACATCGGAATGACGTCGTCGTCTGCCCCCGACACGACGACGACCGGCACCATGCGCTCGCGCAATTCCTCGAGTTCGCCGCGCAGATCGGCGCGCGCCGCCAGAGCCCCGGCGGTGAACATCGCCCGCGGGTTGAACAGCAAGTTCGGGATGAGGTCCTCGCGCACGCTCAGCGCGAGACGTAACCCCTTGGTCGGCGGCCACAACTCCTTGGCGAAGTGCACTCCCCAGTGGAACAGCGGCCGGTCCGACAGGGCGCGGTCGCCGTGGCCCCATGCGGCGCCGCCGACCGAGTTGACGAGCACGAGCTTCGCGACGCGCGATCGGTAGTCGTGCGCCAGCGTGATGGCGACGCCGCCTCCGAACGAATGCCCGATGACGACCGCGGGTTCGTCGACGCCGACGGCTTCCATGAAGGCGTCGACCCACACGCCGTACGCGTGGATGCCCGAGCCGTCGGGCAGGTCTGTGGTGCCGCCGAAGCCGGGCAGCGCCGGCGCCAGCACGCGCATCCCCCGTAACGCGAGGCGCGCCAGCGGGCGCTTGTACGCGTGATGGCCGAGGCCCCAGCCGTGCAGGAACACGACGGGCGGCCCCTCGCCGGCTTCGCCGTACACCGCGGGTCGGCCCTGCACGAGCGTGCGCGACCAGCGCAAGTGACCGGCGGGCAGCTGCGGCTCCGGCTTCTCGCCGCGGGCGCGGCGCAATGGGCAGGGGAGCGCGTCGACGAACGGGATCGTCGGAAGCGCCATCGCCGCAACGTAGCCCGACGCCAAGGAGCCGCTTGCCTTCGTTTGTTAGGTGCGCCTAATATTTATGCTCAGTGCTCCCTACCTTCGTCATCGGCCTCCGGGAGGGCGTTGAGGCGTCGCTCATCGTCGGGATCATCGCTGCGTTCCTCCGCCAGCACGGCGCACTGCGCCTGTTGCGCTACGTGTGGCTCGGCGTCGGGTTGGCGACGGCGTTGTGCCTCGCCGTCGGCATCACGCTCGAACTCGTCAACCAGCAACTGCCGCAACGGCAACAGGAGCAACTCGAGACCGTCGTGGCGTTCATCGCCGTTGGCCTGGTCACGTCGATGATCGTGTGGATGGCGCATCACGCGCGGGCGTTGAAGGGCGAGATCGAAGAGCGCGCTGGCGTGGCACTCGCCGCGGGTTCCGGGGGCGCGCTCGTCGTCATGGCGTTCTTGGCGGTGTTGCGCGAAGGGTTCGAGACGGCGGTGTTCTTGGTGGCGGCGTTCCAGTCGGCCGCCAACCGCGCCGCGTCGGCCGGTGGTGCGCTGCTGGGCCTCGTCGTCGCCATCGGCATCGGCGTCGGCATCTACAAGGGCGGCGTGCGCATCAACCTCGCCAAGTTCTTCAAGGCGACCGGACTCGTCCTCGTGCTCGTCGCCGCCGGTCTTGTCGCGTTCGCGATGCACACTGGCCACGAGGCCGGATGGATCAACTTCGGGCAGGGTCAAGCGGTCGATCTGTCTTGGCTGATCAAGCCGGGTTCGGTGCTTTCGGCATTACTGACCGGGATGCTGGGTATCCAACCCAAGCCGACCGTTATCGAAGCGGTTGGCTGGCTCGCCTATTTCATCCCTGTATCGATCTATGTCTTCCGTGGTGGTATCCGCCTTCCGTCGCTGTCTGTGCCTCGCACTGGTTCCGCTCGCGCTCAGCGCGTGCGGTAGCGACTCGTCGAATTCGGCCGTCGACAGCCACCTCCGAATCAATCTGTCCGACGCGGGCTGTGACCCCGCGACCGCCACTGTGCGCGCCGGCAAGATTGCGTTCGACGTGAAGAATCAGGGTTCGTCGAAGGTGACGGGATTCTCCGTCGACCAGAACAACGCGACTCTCGGTAGCGTCGACAAGGTCGCCGCAGGATCGTCGAAGACGCTGACCTTGACGCTCAAGACGGGCGCCTACGACATGCGGTGCCCCCACGGCACCGACACCGAGCGCGCCTCGCTGAGCGTGACCGACCGCGACGTCAGCACGAGCACGACGCCCACGCCGTCGACGGGACCGAGCGGGAGCGGGCAACCGCAACAACGAACCGGCGGTGGCGTCACACCCGGAGTGACGACCTCGCCGAACATGACTACGGCGCGCTAACCAAGCGCGTCACACCCCCGGCGTACCGTGCGCCAGATGCTGACCGCTAACGCATCGCGCCCCAACGTCCCCGAGGGCTACGGGATCGCTGCCGCCGACGAAGGCCTCGGGCTGTTGCCGTGGTCGTGGGCCGAAGAGCGCTTGGTCGGTCGCCACATCTGGTGGCTCGCCACCACGAAGGCGAACGGAGCGCCGCACCTCATCCCGGTTTGGGCTGTCTGGCTGGGCGACGGCGTGGCGTTCAGCACCGACGAGAAGTCGCAGAAGGCGCGCAACATCGCGCGCGATCCGCGCGTGTCGATCACCCCCGAGCGCGGCACGCAGTCCGTCATCATCGAGGGCGTCGTCGAAGACCTTCCCGCCGATCGCAAAGCCGACTACAACGCGGCGTACCAAGAGACGTGGGAGCTCGACGTCTCCACCATGGAAGGCCCGGTGTGGATCATCCGCGCGAAGAAAGTCTTCGGCTTCATCGACGAGGACAACGGCTTCCCGCTCAACGCGACGCGCTGGACCTTCGACTGACCCCCCAAACCCCAAAACCCGAACTGGTCCTCCCAGCAACCGTGCCACGGTTGCTGGGAGGTCCAGTTCGATGGAAAACGGGTGTGCGGAGCCGCCCGAGTAATCTGCGCGGGCTTAACGGCGGCGTGGCCGAGTGGCTTAGGCAAGGGCCTGCAAAGCCCTGTACACCGGTTCGATTCCGGTCGCCGCCTCCAATGTGATGTCCCGAAACCTCAGCGACGTGGTTCGCGACGCCCGGCTCGCCGTCAGCGCGGCGCGCGCCGACGACATGTTCCTCCACGCCGCAGCGTTGGCCTTCTACGGTCTGATCTCGTTCGCGCCCGTAGTCGTCGTCGCGCTGTGGGTGACGACGCTCGTTGTCGGTGCAGGCCAGGTGCACCACGTCGCGGACTATTTCGCCCGCGTCGCGCCTCCGGCGTTCGGAGTCGACCGCGCGTTACAGCGCGTCGCGCATCTCAGTACGACACTCGGATTGCTGGCCGTCGTTGCTGCACTGTGGCCGGCAACGGCGTACGGGGCGGGGCTCGTCCGAGTCCTTGACCGCGTCGGCGGGGAAACGCAGGACGCCGGACTCCGGGGGCGCGGCGCCGCGCTGCTGCTGGTGTGCTTCGTCCCGATGCTCGTGCTCGCCACGTTGGTGGCGGGCTACGCCGGCGCGGCGGCGCTCGGTGACTCGGCAGCTGAGGTCGCCGTCGGTTTGTCGCTGGGGCTGGTGCTGAGCTTCGCTGCGGCGATCGCGACGGTGGCTGCGATCTACAAAGTTTTTCCGCGCACCCCGCCCGGGCGACGGGACACGCTCCGGGGGGCGGTCGTGGCCGCCGCCAGCATCGCGCTCCTGTCCGTTGGTTACGTCGCCTACCTCAGGTTCGGCGCGAACTTCGAGCACCGATACGCCTCGGATGCCCTGGCGGCGGTCGTCCTGCTCGGTGTGTGGCTGTACGCAGCCAACATCGCACTGCTCGTCGGCTACCGCGTCGCCCGCCGCTGAACAGGCCCCCGCAATAAAGATGAAGGCCCGGTCATGCGCCCGGGCCTCCATCGATTAAGTCTCGTCGGTTTTGAGTTGGATCTAGCCGGCGAGCCGGCGGCGCAAGCGCAGCCCGAGAGTGGCCAACGTCACAAGCGCGGCACCCGCGAGCGGGAGGCCACTCTCTGCACCGGTGCGGGGCAGGGTGGCAGCGGCAGCCCTGGCGGCTTCGTTGCTTTCGTCGTTGTCGCTCGCCACGTACGTCCCCGCGTTGCTGGCGTCGCCGTCGCTGTGGCAGCCGGGGTCGGCCGTGTCGATCTTGGCGTCGCCGTCGTTGTCCTTGGCGTCCGAGCACTGCGGAGCGTCGCGCTCGTCGTTGTCGGTCGGCACGTACGTCCCCGCGTTGCTGGCGTTGCCGTCGCTGTGACAGCCGGGGTCGGCAGCGTCGATCTTGGCGTCGCCGTCGTTGTCGGCCTTGTCAGAACACTGCGCCGCGGGGGCGCAGGCAGCGGCGGTTACTTCGGCGTGGGCCAGTCGTACCTGGGCCAGCGGCGTTGCGCCGGCGGCGGAAAGCACCGTCACGACGAGTGCGTCGACGCCGACGCCACCACCGGCGATCGGGGTGACGACGTTGCGCTGGACGTCGGCGACGGCGTTGAGCCCGCTGTCAGTCAGGGCGCCTGAGATGGCGTCGATCAGGTCTTGCACGGGTGCGTTCAGCGGGATCGGGGTGCCTGCTACCGCGAGGTCGACGATCTCGGAGTTGGCCGTGTATTTCGGCGTGGCACCGCAAACGACGGCTGCCTCGGCGCGAATCGCAGAAGCGGTCAGCAGCGAGACGTCTGGGCCGGGAACGCCGATGAGCACGCTGGCGCCCTCGATCTGCGCGAGGCCGCGGCCGTTGTACGGACCGGCGACCGCTTGCTGCACGACGGTGAGACCCGATGCGATGTTCGCGGTGGAGTGCACGTTGGCGGTAGCGGTCAGCGTGCCGTTCACGATGACGGGCGAGACCGGAAGGTCGACCGCGGTGGCTGTTTGGTCGCCAGATGGCGCGGCCACCGAGACCGCGGGCGTCGGCGGGACGACGTCTTGGCCACCGACTTGGACGGTGCCGCCAAACGCCGATGCGGCGGGAACGGCAGCGTTAGCGGCCGTAGCGAAGGGGAGGACGACCAGCGCGGAAGTAACCGCGATGGCGGTCACCACCAGGCTGGTGGGCCGACGGAAGTAACGCATGGAGTGCTCCTGAGCAGAGTTTGGGGTGCCGCCGCAGTCGATTGACCGCGCACAGTGGTAATTCCAACCCCAAGGAGTGGTATCCACAATCGGACCGGTTGAGACACTGGATCTGATAACTCCCGAACGCGCGCAGACCGCTACGCGGCAATCGTCACGAAAGCAACCCGCCAAGGGCGTGCAACGCGAGTCCGGCCAGCACTCCGACGACCGTCCCGTTGATGCGGATGAATTGCAGGTCGCGGCCGAGGACGAGCTCGAGCTTGTCGGATGTCTCAGCGCCGTCCCAACGCGCCACGGTCGTCGTGATGAGTCCGCCAATCTCGCCGCGGTAGTTCTCCACGACGTAGCGACTCGCTGTCTCGGCCCATCCGTCAAGACGCGCCCGTAGCTCGTCGTCCTGGACAAGGCGTTCGCCGATGCCGCGCACCGCGTCGGTTGCGCGCACGCGGAGCGGGGAATGGGCGAGCGGCGCCTGCTCGCGCAGCATCGCCTTCAGGTCGTCCCACAGGCTCACGCTCCAGCCCCGTAACGCCTCATGTTCCAGCACCTCGCGCTTGAACGCGTCGCCCCGTTCGGCCATCGCGGGATCGTGCTGCAATCGCTCGGCGAACGCCGCCAACCGTGCGTCGATCAAGTCGCGGAACTCGTGGTGAGGGTCGGCCACCACCGACGCCAGCTGGGCGCGCGCGCCCTCGACGATGCGGTCGAACAGCCGGTCCTCCATCGCGTTGGGCAACCACCACGGCGACTGGGCACCAAAGCGCTCGCGCAACGGTTCGCGCTGCTCGTCGAGGAACGTGATCACGCCGCGAAGGGCGACGTCGAGTAGCTCACGGTGGCGTCCCGCGTCCGTAGCGGTCGTGAGAAGCCGGCCGGCGAGGGGAGCGACGTCGACGCGCGTGAGCGCCCGTTCGATCTGCTCGTGCAGCACCCGTTGCACAACGTCGTCCTGCACGACGTCGAGCGCGCCCACGAGGGCCTCGACGACGTTGCGGGCAACGACCGCCGCGTTGTCGGCGTCGGCGAGCCACGCCGCGATGCGTTCGGCGACGCGGGCATCGCGCACGCGCTCACCGACGACGTCGGGGCTCAAGAAGTTGTCTTGCACGAACCCGCCGAGAGTCGCGCCGAACTGGTCCTTTCGTTCGCGGATGATCGCGGTGTGCGGGATGTGGAGACCGAGCGGGTACCGGAAAAGCGCCGTCACCGCGAACCAGTCGGCCAAACCGCCGACCATCCCGCCCTGCGCGCCGGCGAACGCGGCGCGGGCCCACCACACGTCGCGATTGGCGACTGCCAAAGCGACGAACACCACCGTGACGAACCCCAGGAGGGCAGTGGCACGCCGCTTCATCGAGCGCAACGCCGCGGCCCGCTCGGCTTGGGTGGGAAGCGCTTCGTTCTCGGCGATACCGCTCCGCATTGGGTGTAGGGTTCGAGTCAAGCGATGCTCCAGACCTAGGCAGCGCGTCACGCAACACCTGACGCCAGGAGCAACCATGACTCACGCAGAGTCTCTCCCCATCTCTTTGACACGCCGCGACCCAACCGGCGTCCGTGGTGACCGCATGTTTACGGTGGTCTGGCTCGCTGGCGAACACGATCCCTCCACCACCGTCGCGCTCGCCGCCGTCATCGATCGCGCCTCCGAACTCGACGACGCCGACGTGCTGGTAGACCTCAGCGAGGTGACATTCATCGACGCGTCGGTCCTGGGCACGCTGATCGCCGCGCGGAATCGTCTCGCTGCGCGTTCGTTGTCGTTGCAACTTCGCGCACCCTCAGTCGTGGCGGCGCGGCTGTTGGATCGTTGCGGGCTTACGGACCACCGGGCGCTCCCGACGGTCTTCCCGGTCCATCCCGCCGGTGCGGCATCGGCATTGGGGACGTGGGTGGACGTGCCATCGCAACCCGTCGCTGCCGACGCGGAGGTTGGCGCGTCGGAATCCGCCTTGGCCGAGGCGGAGAGAGCCCCTTCTTGAGCGACGGCGTCGAGCGCCGGCTTCAGCTCCTCGCGCGACTCCTAGGCCCGTCTGGCGATCTCGAGACCCGGAAGCTGTGCGAGGTTTCCGCCGACGTCGTCGGCGTCACCGGCGCCGGGATCATGCTGATGTCGGGCGATATCCCGCGCGGGTCCGTATGCACGACCAACTGCGTGAGCGCGTTGATCGAACAACTGCAGTACGACCTCGGGGAAGGTCCCTGCGTCGACGCCTACACCCATGACCGTCCCGCGCTCGAACCCGACCTCGCGAATCCGAGCGTTCCCCGGTGGCTGGCGTTCAGCGCGCCGGCGGTCACCGCAGGCGTGCGAGGAATATTCGGCTTTCCCCTCCAAGTCGGCGCGGTCCGCCTCGGCGCGCTCAACCTCTACCGCGATTGGCCGGGGGCGTTGACCGACGACGAGCACGCCGACGCGCTCCTGATGGCCGACCTCACGGCGCAGGCGCTGCTCCTGATCCAAGCCGACGCCGCGCCCGGCGCGGTGGCGCTGGAACTGGAGGCGAACGCCGACTTCCAGTACGTCGTGCACCAGGCATCGGGCATGGTCTCGGCGCAGCTAGGGGTGACCGTCGGGCAGGCGCTCGTACGGCTACGCGCGTATGCGTTCGGCAACGACCGCAGTCTCACCGAGGTCGCGCGTGACGTCGTCGACAGGCGAGTGCGCTTCGATCTGACGAGCGGCGAGAAAGACCCGATGCCGTGAGTCATCATGGGCAGAAGATTCACTCGAGGGGCACGTCATGACAAGAGAACCAAGGCTCGCCAGAACGTTTGTGGAGTTGGCTGACAGCCTGGTCGACGAGTTCGACGTCGTCGACCTGCTGACGCGACTCGCCGACGGGTGCGTGGAGGTCCTCGACGTCGACGCGGCCGGGATCATGCTCGCGGCTGCGGACGGTCAGCTACGCGTCATGGGTTCTTCGAGCGCCGCGATGCGCGGCCTCGAAGTCTTCGAGATACAGGCCCAACAAGGACCGTGTTTCGACTGCCACCGCACAGGCCTGCCGGTGGTGAACCAGGACATCGCCGCCGTCAACGGGCGATGGCCGATCTTCGCCGCCGAAGCCTTGGCGGCCGGGTTCGGGTCGGTGCACGCGTTGCCGATGAGGCTGCGCGGCTCGGTCATCGGCGCCCTCAACTTGTTCCGGGTCGGCCGGGGTCAGATGGGACCGGAAGACATTCAGATCGCCCAGGCGTTCGCCGACGTCGCCACGATTGCCATCCTCCAACACCGCGCGGCGTCCGAAGCGCAGGTAGTTACGGAACAGCTCACGCACGCCTTGAACAGCCGAGTGGTGATCGAGCAGGCGAAGGGTGTCGTCGCCGAGCGGCTCAACATCGACATGGACGAGTCGTTCGCGGTGCTGCGCAACCATGCACGAAACCACAACCGTCGCCTCGCCGACGTCGCGAACGGCGTCATCGACGGAACCATCGCGGCTGACGCTCTTGCCGCCGACAAGCGTTAGTCGACGCGCTCGGTCTCGACCACCGTGGTGTTCGAGGCGCCCTGAGCGGCCACGTCGTTCCTCGACGATGCCATGAGAATGAACGAAAGGATGGCCCCGGCGACGCCGGCGATCATCAAGATCGTGCCGATCATGCGGATGTCGAATCCCTTGCCTTGGTACGACACGGCGTAGCGGAGGATGGCGCCAGCGGCGACGAGGACTGTGCTCGTGCCGAGGGTCATCGTGTTGGAGTACCTCATTTTTTCGGGACTTCCTTCTGCGGCCACTGACGCGGCCTTCGGGCCTCACGGTACGCCGGTAATCTAATACGTGCAATCTATTTCTAGAATTGCAAAGCACATCATGTACGCGCTCGACCCCGCTTGCGTTGCTTGGCGTCGGTCAACAAGTGGAGTACTTCGCCGATCGGTCGCTCGTACCCGGTATCGGGCAGCGGGAGGTGCGTTTGTATTTGGTAGCGGTTGCGACGCCCGTCCTTCTCCTTCACGACGTAGCCGGCCTCGGTGAGGTCGGCGACGATGACGTACGCCGTCCGTTCCGTGACGTCGAGTTCGCTGGCGAGATCGCGCAGGCGCGCGTCCGGTCGGTCCGCGATGAAGAGCAACGCTCGCGCGTGGTTCGTAAGAAAGCTCCAGTTGGCCATCGGCAACTAGTGTAAGCCTATTCGGGAAACATATTGCTAGTATTCGTGAACTAGGATAGGGTGGCGCCCCTACGAGAGGGGCTCTCATGCCCACAGACACCCTTCGTGCCTCCCCTGACCGCAAGCATTCGCGATGATCGAAGCGCGCGGGCTCACAAAGCATTACGGCGCCACCGTGGCGGTCGACGACCTGTCTTTCGAGGTTCACGGCGGCCAGGTGACGGGGTTTCTCGGCCCGAACGGCGCGGGCAAGTCCACGACGCTTCGCATGGTCATGGGCCTCGACGCTCCCACTGCCGGAGCGGTCACGATCAACGGCCAGCCGTACACGTCGTTGCGTAACCCTCTGTTCCACGTCGGCGCGATGTTGGAAGCGGGAGCGCTTCATGACGGGCGCTCGGCGTTCAACCATTTGTGGTCGATCGCGCAGAGCAACGGCATCGCGCGCAAGCGCGTCACCGAAGTGCTGGAGATCGTCGGCCTCGCTTCGGTGGCAAAGCGCCGAGCCGGGCAGTTCTCGATGGGCATGGGCCAGCGCCTGGGGATCGGCGTCGCATTGCTCGGTGATCCGGAGTTGCTCATCTTCGACGAGCCGGTCAACGGCCTGGACCCCGACGGGATCATCTGGATTCGCAATCTGATGCGATCGCTGGCAGCGGAAGGACGGACCGTCTTCGTGTCGAGCCACCTCATGTCGGAGATGGCCCTCACCGCTGACTCGGTCATCGTGATCGGGAAAGGCAAGTTGCTCGCGGAGACCTCGGTCGAAGCACTCATTCACGGAAGCGCGCAAAACTTCGTGCGCGTCAGGTCGAGTCGGATCGACGCCATCGCGAAGCTGTGTGAGGTGAACGGCGGTGCCAGCACAGTGGAAGCGGACGGCGCACTCGCGGTGACCGGCCTGACGGCCAAGGCAATCGGCGACTTGGCTGCAGCCAAGGGGATCGCGTTGCACGAACTGTCGCCGCAAGACGCGTCGCTCGAAGAGGCCTACATGGAACTGACACGCGACAGCGTGGAGTACCTCGCGGGAGTTCCCGGGTCGAGAGCCCCGGTCGTTCCCCCGATGAAAGGAAAGGTGGCGTGACGATGACCGCCGCTCAAGTGCCCACCGCCGCCCGCGCACGAACGCAACCGTGGGGACACGATTTTCTCAACGTGTTGAAGTCGGAGTGGACAAAGATCCGCAGCATCCGCTCGACCTATTGGACGCTATTGACGGCCGCGGTGTTGACGATCGGGCTGTCGGCCATCGTGTGCGCAGTCTTCGTCGCACAGTTCAGCCACCTCAAAGCGTCGGACATCGCGACGTTCAACGCGTCGTCGACGAGCTTGACCGGCGGCATCCTGGCGCAGTTCGCCATCGCGGTGTTCGGCGTGCTCGTGATTACCGGCGAGTACGCAACCGGCATGATCCGCACCACGTTCGCCGCGGTGCCGCAACGGCTCAATGTGCTCTGGGCGAAGGTTGTCGTGTTCAGCGTTGTGACGTTCGGTGTCACGAGCGCGGCGTGCTTCGTCGCCTTCTTCATCGGGCAGGGCATTCTGTCGGCCAAGCACATCGGCGTAAGCATCGGCGCCCCGAATGCCGTGCGGACTGTCATCGGCACCGCGCTGTATCTGACGGTGCTCGGTCTACTTTCACTCGGTCTCGGTGTGGTCCTGCGCAAGACGGCGGGTGCGATCTGCGCCGTCGTCGGCGTTCTGTTCGTCGTACCGGTCCTCGCGGGGTTCCTTCCCTCATCGCTCGACGCCATTCAGAAGTTCCTGCCGAGTAACGCAGGACAAGCGATCATCGACAGCGGACCCCACCAGGCTGGTGCCACGGCGCAACTCGCGCCATGGGTGGGCATGGGCGTGTTCGCGCTCTACGCGGTAGCAGTCCTCACGATCGGCGCGTTGCGCATCGAGCGCCGCGATGCCTGACAATCCGACTGTGGAGGCTGTAATGAACCAACTCCCGTCCCCGTTTGCGGCCGTCTTAGGCGGTGCCCGATGACGAGAACCGCGCGTCGCGGTGAGGGCACAGCGTGGCTCGTCGCGGACAGCTCGAACGACGAGTTCCTCTGCTACTGGTACTTCGGTACGGGCGGTGGCCGGCTCGCCGAGCAGGCGCGCGTCAGCAGCGAACGTGGTGCCGTTGCCTGGGGGCGAGAGCGCAGCACGCGTGTTCGGCTGCGCTCGACGAACGGACGGACGTATTGGGCCGGTTCCGACGACAAGCCGGATGCCATCGCCCACACCTGGGAGGACCACAACACGACTGCGCCGACCGGCCCGGTCGAGGAGGCAGCGGTGCGCGTCGCTGTCCACACGGTGCTCCGATGACCACCTCGGACGATGCGTCTGGACGCCGACGCCGGCCCGGGAACATCAAGGAGTTCGGCGCAGGACGCAATTGCGTCGTGCCGGGATGCCTAACCGTGGTGTCGAAGTATCACAGCGGCGAGCGTTGCTGGGCCCACGACGACGCGCGGGCCCCGTCGCGGCTGCCAAAGGGTTCAAGAACGGTCGAAGGTCCCTAGCGGCCGAGGTGCGTGCCGGGCAGGATGCGACTCACCCCTCAACGCCGTGCGATGTCGCGGCCGAGGACTAGCTGGGTCTCGCCCGGTTGAGCGAACGTTCGCCGGGCGAGACCTTCAAAATCGGGACGAGTCGGGCCGCTAATTCCCAACGAAATCTCAACAAATGGACAACTGGGCCGATAGGCCGATGTGGATCTGGTTGAACAGGCGCCTTGGCGGACGCGTTTCGTCGTCGGCGTCGTCCTTGTTTTCGTCGCCCTGAGCGCGCTCGCCGGTGTCCGGGCGACGGATGTGACGGCGCGGCGCACCCTCAACCAGCGCACGTCGCTGCGCACGGCGGTCGGCGCGCAGTTCGTCGAGAGCTACGTCCAGGACATTTTCAACCGTGAAGCCGTCCAGGCGTCCCACCTCCTCGCGGGCGACGCGGTGGCAGCGCCGGACTTCGATCGCGCCGTGGAGTCGCTGGGCTTCCCCGCCGCCGTGCTGCTCGACAGCGAAGGCCGCGCCCTCGACGTGTATCCGTCCAACCCCTCGATCGTCGGCGCGAACCTCGCCGCCAAGTACGACCACCTCCGCCGCGCCGTCGCCGGCGAGCGCGCCATTTCGACCGTCGTCCCTTCCGCCGCCGATGGCCTCCCCATCGTCGCCTTCGCGTTGCCTTTCGACACCCCGAGCGGCCGCCGCGTGTTCAGCGCCGGCTTCGATCTCTCGACGTCTCCGTTGGCGTCGTTCGTGCGGAACACCACGCCAATCCAACCGAACCGTTCATTCGTCGTCGACGACACCGGAGCAGTTGTGACGAGTGACCGCGCCACGAAGTCCGTCACCCTGAAAGCACTCGACGGCAATCTGTCGGCCGCGTGGGCCCACGCGCATCACGGGTACTTTCACGAAGACGGCGCGCGCTGGTTCTACGTCGGCCAGCCGGTCAAGGGCACGCACTGGGACCTCGTGTTGGCGGTCCCGACTACTCAGCTGTACGCGACCATCGCGGGCGGCAACTTGGCGCTGCGCATCCTGGCCACCATCGCCGTTGCGTTCGCCGCGGTCATCGGATGGCTGGTGCTGCGCCTGAGCCGGCGCACGCACGAGGCCGCCAGCGCCATGGCTGTCGCCCTCGCCGCCACCGAACAGAAGTCGGACTTCCTGGCCAGCATGAGCCACGAGATCCGCACGCCCATGAATGGCGTGATCGGCATGACCGATCTGCTGCTCGACACCGATCTCGACGACGAACAGCGCGAGTTCGCCACCGTGGCCCAGGACTCGGCGCGGTCGTTGCTCGCCATCGTGAACGAAGTCCTCGACTTCTCCAAGATCGAAGCGGGCCGCCTCGACATCGAGACGATCGCCTTCGCGCCCCGCGCCGTTCTCAAGAGCGTCACCGACATGTTCCGTCCTGCGGCCGAAGGCAAACACCTCGACCTCGAGGTCTGGATCGACGACGCCGTGCCGGCGCAGGTGCAGGGCGACCCCACCCGACTGCGCCAGATCATCACGAACCTCGTCGGCAACGCCGTGAAGTTCACCAACGAAGGATTCATTGCCGTCACCGTCGCCGTCGCCGACCCGATTGCGCAGAAGGTGCGCATCGAAGTCGCCGACACCGGCATCGGCATGGACGAGCAGACCGTCGAGTCCATCTTCGAACCGTTCACGCAAGGCGAACAGTCCACGACGCGGCGCTTCGGTGGTACCGGCCTCGGTCTCACGATCACGAGACGACTCGCCGAACTGATGGGCGGCGCGTGCGGCGTCACCAGCGAGGTTGGCCGCGGGAGCACGTTCTGGGTTGAGCTGCCGCTGCCCGCCGCGGTGGCGGAGCCCTCCGACACGGCGGGGTTGACAGTCTCGTAGTTACGGTGTGCGCTCATGAGCGAGCAGCGCGTCACGATCACCGTCGAAGACCACGTGGCCGATGTGCGGTTCAACCGCCCCGACAAGATCAACGCGCTCGACGGTGAACAGTTCGCGGCGATCGTCGATGCCGGCGAAGAGCTGAAGGGCAATCTCGACGTGCGCGCCGTCGTGCTGTCGGGCAACGGACGCGGCTTCTGCGCCGGTCTCGATTTCTCGAGCTTCCAAGCGATGGCGGGCGGGGGCAACGCGGGCGGAGGGTCGCAAGATGCGGGGGAGCGTCCGCAGCGCGGCATCGGCGACCTCGAAGGCCGCATCACGCATCTCGGGCAACAAGCCGCGTACGTGTGGCAGGAACTGCACTGCCCGGTCATCGCCGCGGTGCACGGCGTCGCTCTCGGCGGCGGCGCGCAGATCGCGCTCGGCGCCGACATGCGCATCGTCGCTCCCGACGCGCAGATCTCGATCCTCGAGATCCGGTGGGGCCTCATCCCCGACATGACCGGCACGGCCATGCTGCCGTTGCTCGTGGGCCTCGACCGCGCCAAGGAACTCACCTTCACGGGTCGCATGGTGTCGGGTGCCGAAGCCGCCCAGATCGGGCTCGCCACGCGCGTCAGTGACACGCCGCTGGATGACGCGCTGGCGCTGGCGCACGCGATCGCGACGAAGAGCCCGACGGCCGTGCGCGGGGCGAAGAAGTTGCTCAACGCGTCGCCGTACCGGGGCGTCGCCGAGCAGTTCGCCGACGAGCGCGCGACCATCGGCTCGCTGATCGGCAAGCCCAACCAGGTCGAAGCCGTGATGGCGTACTTCGAAAAGCGCGACCCGAAGTTCACCGACTAATCGGGGTACACCCTTCGGCGATGAACTGGCTTCTCGCTTCGATCCTGCTCTCCGTCGGCCTCACGGTCGTGCTCAACCTCGCCGTCCGCGCGTTCCCGCGTGCGACGGAGCGCTCGACGCGTCGCCTCGACGACTGGGCGGCCTCACCGCGCTCGAGCGGCGTCCGCGTGTACTTCCCCTGGAAAGGCATGCTGATCGCATCGATCGTGCTGACGGTCGTTCTCAACATCGCCGCTCGCCGGTAAGGCTTTGGGGCGCTCGCTACGCTCGCTGCCCATGCTCGACCAACTCGAACGGTACGCGTCGCACCTCGATCACTACACCGAGCTGCGGCTGCACACGAACCACACGAAGACGATCGCGCTGGTCGGCGGCAACGTCGTCAGCAACGGGGCGTCGTCGCGCGGCGGCGTGTCGGCGCGCACGTACGACGACCGCGCGTTCGGCTTCGCGTCGTTCCCGAGCATGAGCGACGACGCCATTCCCGGCGCGCTCAAGTCCGCCGGTGGCAACACGGCCCTGCTGCAGCGCCGCGCTCCGATGGGCAAGGGCGACCTTCCCGTCGGGACCGTCGGCAAGGGCGTGTTCGACTACCACTCGACCAAGGCGCCGCTCACCGACGCCGAGCAACTCGACGCCGTCCGCGCCGTTGACGAGTACCTGCGAGCCACCTATCCCGATCTCGCGAACATCGATGTCAACCTGAGCTTCCTGGCGATGGAAAAGGGCCTGGCGACGTCGGCGGGCGCCCTCACCTACAGCTACATCCCGCGCACGATCCTGACCGTGCGCCTCGCGTTCATGGCCGACGACGGCGCGGTCGAGGTGTACGACAGCTTCGGCGGCTTCGGCGATCCGCAGGAACATCTCACCGACGTGTCGGAGTTCTTCCCCGATCTCGACGAGCTGTACAAGCGCGTGCGCGAGAAGGCCGACGGCGTGTTCGCCAAGCCCGGCGAGCACGACGTGATCATGCACAGCCGCCTCGCCGGCATCCTCGCCCACGAGGCCATCGGGCACACGTGTGAAGCCGACCTGGTGCTCGGAGGTTCGATCGCCGGCGATCACGTCGGCGAGATGGTGGCGTCGGAGAAGGTCACCCTCGTCGACTACGCAGAGCGCGGTCCTGACGGCAACGGCGGTATCGCCATCCACGTCGACGACGAAGGCGTCGAGTGTCGCGACGTCACCATCATCGAAAACGGTGTGCTCAAGACGTTCCTGCACAACAAGGAGACGGCGCGCGAGTTCGACGTCGAACCGACGGGCAACGCCCGCGCCTACGCCTTCGACGACGAGCCGCTCGTGCGCATGCGCAACACGTCGATCGCACCCGGCACCGACACGCTCGACGAGATGATCGCTTCGGTCGACCACGGCTACTACCTGACGCGGCCGACCAACGGACAAGCCGACGGCACGAGCGAGTTCATGTTCGGCATCGGCATGGGTTACGAGATCGAGAACGGCAAGATCACCCGCGCCATCCGCGACACCACGATCTCGGGTGTCGCCTTCGACATGCTCAAGACCGTCACCCACGTCAGCGACGAGCTGACATGGGGCAAGGGCGGCATGTGCGGGAAGAAACAGATGATCCCGGTGGGCATGGGCGGTCCGGCGGTGAAGTGCCGCATCACCATCGGCGGGCGCTCATGACGACGGTGCTCGACGCCACCGCCGGCGTCGACGTCGCCTCGTACGCGGTGGACGCGGCGCGCCAGGCGGGCGCTGACGACGCGCAGGTGCTGCACGTCTACGACGAATTGTTCGAAGTCACCTACGACAACACCGATGTCGGCATGGTCCGCACCACCGTTGACGACCAAGTGTCGCTGACGGTTTTCGTCGGCGGCGCGAAGGGCACTTCTGCGCTGACCGGCCGCTCGCACGACTTGATCAACCAAGCGGCGGCAGAAGCGGTCGCGGCGGCGCGAGCGGGCGTTGCCGATCCGGCGAACCAGGTGTACGAGGGCGAGTCGTCGGCGCTCGTCGAGCTGGGCGACGCCGAACCGCAGCAGGAAGTCATGATCGACACGATCGTGCGCCACCAAGCCTTCATGGCAGAGCGCTTCCCGAAGATCATCATTCGCGACTCGACGTACGAGTTCCGCAATCGGTGGCGTTCGTTCGCCAACAGCGCGGGTGTGACGCATCAAGCGCGTCGCGCCAGCTACTCGTCGAGCACGATCTTCAGCGGACGAGACGGCGAACGCACCACGTCGTTCAACTACACCGGCGCGTCGTCGGTCACGCCGTTCGGCGAGATACGCGACGCCGCCACCTTGCTGCGCCTGCTCGGCGACACGATGGCGTCCTTCGATCCGAAGCCGGTTCCGGCGACGTTTGTCGGCGACGTGATCTTCACTCCGGACAGCGTGACCACGCTGCTCAACTCGGTGTTCACCGCGCTGACGGGCTTGGTCCTCATCCGCGGCACGAGCCCGTTCCAGGAGTCGCTCGGCAAAGTCATCGCCGACCCGCGACTCACGATCACGAACCGGCCGTGCTCGCCCGAGTTCCCGCTCTCGGCGACCTTCGACGGGTTCGGTCTTCCGTCGGAGGACATGCCCATCATCACGAACGGCGTGCTCGAGAATCACCTCGTCGACTGGTATTCGTCGCACAAGCTCGGCCGCAAGGCGAACGCCAGCGTCTATTCGATCGACGTGGACGCCGGCGACCAGTCGCTCGACGACATCATCGCCAACACCGAGCGCGGCATCGTGCTCGGCCGTTTCTCGGGTGGTCAGCCGAATCAGCAACTCGACTTCTCCGGGGTGGCGAAGAACTCGTTCTACGTCGAGGACGGAAAGGTGCAGCACCCCGTCAACGAGACGATGATCGCCGGCAACTTCGCACAAATGCTGCAATCGATCCGCGCCATCGGTTCGGAGAAGGTCAACTTCGGCGACGACGCCGTCACGGCCATCGCCGCCAGCGGCGTGACGATCTCGACGAAGTAGCGATGCGCGCAATCACCACAACCGGCGTGTGGACGCACACCGAGACGATGTCGGGCGCCGACGCCGTTGCCCTCGCGCAGCGGGTCGAGTCGCTCGTCTACTCCACGCTGTGGCTGCCCGAAACCGCGGGCAAGGACCCGTTCGCGCTCATCGGGATGCTGGCGGCGAACACGACCGAGCTGCGTTTCGCGACCGGGATCGCCAACATCTTCCACCGCCACCCCGGCGTGATGAAGCAGGCGGCGATGACGTTGGCCGAGCAGTCGGGCGGGCGGTTCATTCTCGGCATCGGCGTGTCACACGGTCCGATGGTCGCGGGGCTGCGCGGTCTCGACTACTCCAAGCCTTTGGCGTCGATGTCGTCGTACCTCGACGGCTACGACTCGGCGCCCTACATGGCGTTCCCGCCATCCGAGCCGCCAAAGCGCGTGCTCGCCGCGCTCGGACCGAAGATGCTCGAGTTGGCGCGCGACAAAGCCGACGGCGCGCACCCGTACTGGACGACGCCTGAGCACACCGAACAGGCTCGCAAGATCCTCGGCGACGGAAAGCTCTTGCTCGTCGAGCAGAAGGTCGTGGGCACGACGGACCGCGCCACGGCGCACGCCGCCGCCACCAACGCGGTGAACATGTACCGCACGCTGCCCAACTACCGCAACAACTGGCTGCGACTCGGCTTCACCGACGACGAGATCGACGCCAACGCGCCGCGCTTCCTCGACGCTGTCGTCGCGTGGGGAACCACGGATCAAATCAAGGCGCGCGTGCAGGAGCACATCGACGCCGGAGCCGACCAGGTGTGCGTGCAACCGCTCGATCCGCAGAACCGGATGGGCGTCGTCGACTGGGACACGCTCGAGGCGCTCAAGCCCGAGAGCTGATTACGAGAGTCGGCCCGACGAGCAGCCGCTGCGGATCTGCTGTACGGCGCTGAACACGGCCGCCTGCTCGGCTTGGCTGTCGCTGTTGAGCTTGTCGAGCGGGATCGTCGTCAGGATGTGGCTCGTCAGGCACTCCGAGAGTTTGCGCGGGATGTCGTTGCTGGCGAACAGGTCGATGAGCTGAAAGCGCGTCGCGGGTAGTTCGAGCGCGTTCTCGGAATCGGCGCGCGGCTTGGGCACGACGTTCGGCTCGCACGCGTCGAGCTCGACGCGGCCCGGTGTCGCCGCTACCTGCACGGTGTTCTCGGTGAACGCCGACTTCCACTGCGCCAACGCCGTCGCCATCTCGGCGTTGTCGTTGACGGTGTCGCCTTCGAAGGCGATGCGGATGCAGGGCTTGTTGTCCTTGCGGTAACCGATGTACGCGTCGCCGCCCCACCCGTCGACTGCGGTGAGCGCGGTGTGCGGGTCGATGAACGACGACAGCACGACGTACCAGGGCACCGCACCGAAGTCGCCACTGTCGGTCTTGTGCTCACGGGCCTTGAGCGCCGGAGGCTTCACCTTCTTGGCGTGCTCCTTGTCGAGCGCCGCGAACGCGTCGATGAGGCCTTCGTCGCTGTCGGCGGGAGTGCGAAACAGCACGTTCAGCCCAGCCGTGCCGCGTTCGTCCACGACGAGCGTCGCCAGCGGCTCGCCGAGGTCGTACGGCGCGCCGAACAGCGAAAGCAGCGCCGGCGGCACGTCGGCCAGTGCATGGTCGGCGTTGTCGCGGCTGGCGTTGTCTTCGGCGAAGTACTTGTTCTGGTCGGCGTCGCTGAGGCTGTCGACGTACGCGTTTTCGACGCGGGTGGCGTCGCCTTCGACCAGGGCGTCGAAGAACGACGCCGCGCCGTCGGAGTCGAACTGGCGCCCGATGTCGAAGTTCTGGTCTTGCAACGCGTGGGTGAGTTCGTGCACCACCGTCACCTGCATGCCGACGGTGAGCTGCGTCCCCTTGATGACCATCTTCTCGTCGACGTCGTCGTAATAGGCGAGCGTGGCGTCGGAGCCGATCGTGTTGAGCTGCTTCAGCAGGTCGGTTTCCTTGCTGATCAGACCGAGGGCGTGCGCTTGACCTTCGAACGTGCGCAGGTCCTTTTTCTCGTCAGCGCTGAGCTCGCCCTCGTCCGTCTGGTTGAGCTTGGCGTATTCGGCGTTGGTGAGGAATTCGACGGCGACGGGGTGCTTGAAGCGGAGATGACGCGTGTCTTCGACGAAGGACACGAGGCGCGCCACCCGGCTGTCCCATCGCGACGGGTACGGGTGCTTCTCGGCGTGCGTGTAGGCGGCGGCGTCGCCGATGAGGATCACGACGATCACCGTTCCCAGCGCCATCCGAAGTGCGCGCGTCACACCCCGACCAGCCAGCCGAACGAAGCGCGGATGATGGGATCAGGCATTTCGTGACCGCCGTCGAACTCGATGTACTCAACGGCGTACCCGTTCTCGTGGAGCGAGTAGGCGATCGGGCGCCCGCAGTGGTCGATCGGCAAGATCGTGTCCTTCGTGCCGTGGCTGAGAAAGATCCGCGGCTTCTGCTCGGTCACGGACTTCGGCGCGATGAACCCCGGCGACCAGGCGATCACCGCGCCGAACAGGTCGCCGTTCATCACGCCGAGCGACAGCGCGTACGACGCGCCGTCGGAGATACCGCCGACAGAAACGTTGCCGAGGTCGGCGTTGCAATGCGCGAACGCGTACGCCATCGCGGCGTCGCAGTACTCGACGTCGGGGCCGTAGCCGCCGCGCAGGATGTCCCACGACGTACCAGTCTCACGCGAGTCGGGGATGACCATGATGAGCCCCGCGTCGTCCGCGGCCGCCACGAGCGGCCGAGCCATCCACTTCGCCATCATCGTGGCGCCGTGCAGCACCAGCATCAGTGGGCGCGGGCCGTCGACATCGGGCACGTAAATGAGTCCGTCGCGCGGCCCATCCGACAGCCCGAGCGGGTGGAGGCCCGGTTCGAGAATGTCCGCCGACGGGGGAGCGGGGCGCACCCGCAGCCGACCGTCGGAATAATCGGTCACGCGTGGCCGCCGCGCTTGACGCCGCCGTACTTCATGCGCGTGTCGCCGACGTACGCGGCGCGCGTCGGACCTGTCTCTGCGTCGTCGTTCAGCGCGGCGTCGACGATCTCGCCGACGAACAGCGTGTGCGTGCCGAAGTCGATCGAGTCGCGCACCGCGCAGTCCATCCACACGAGCGCGTCGTCGAATACGGGCGCACCGGTCGTCGCCGCGTGCACACGCCAGCCGTTGAGCGATTCACCGTCGTCGTTGGCGGGCTTCGAGAACTTGATGAACACCTTCGTGTCGTCGGAGCGCCACAGGTTGACGGAGAACGATCGGCCCTCGGTGATCAGCCGGTGGGTCACCGACGAGTTGTCGACGCCGACGCCAATCAGGACGGGCTCCATCGACAGCTGCGTGATCCAGCTCGTCGTCATCGCGTTGCGCGTGCCGCCCGCGGCGCTACCGACCAGCGCCAGCGCATTCGGAATGCGCCACGTGACCTTGTTCAGCAGTTCGTCGTCGAGCGCCACGCTCAGCTCGTCTGGACGAACTCGAGCCAGTTGCCGTCCGGGTCCTCGATCATCGCCATCTTGATGCCCGGGATGGCGTCGGTCTGCATGGCGATGGTGGCGTTGGCAGCCTCAGCGCGCGCCACGATCTCGTCGAGGTTCGCCACCCACATCGTGAAGTAGCGCATGCCGGTGCCCCCGGCAGGCCCGCCCGGCGCGGCATTGGCCTCGGGCTGGTTCTTCATCGACGCGATCTTGATGATCGTGTCGCCGCAGACGAACGGGCGGATGCGCATGCCCGGCGCCTTCATCATTTCTCGCTCTTCGAACCCCAGCACGTCGCCGTAGAACGCCGCCATCGCGTCCTGATCCTTGGCGACGATGCCGAGGTCGATCGAGTTCTTCTTCAGTTGCACGCCCATAAGGGCGCCCAACCTAGGCCGTCCTTCGTTCTTGTGATGTCTCGTCAAGAAGACCTTGACGAGACATCACAAGAATCGCTTTAGGCGGCCGCTGTGGCCGGTGCCGCTGTCGAACCGAGGGCGACGGAGAGGACGTCGCCGATCTCCTTGGCGAGATGGAATGTCATCTCGTCGCGGACTGCTTCGGGGACGTCTTCGAGGTCGGGGCCGTTGCGCTCGGGCAGGATCACTTCGGTGAGCCCCGCACGGTGCGCGGCGAGGACCTTCTGCTTCACACCACCGATCGGCAGCACCTTGCCCTGCAGCGTGACTTCGCCGGTCATGCCGACGACGCCGCGCACCGGCTGACCGGTGAGCAGCGACACCAGCGCGGTCGTCATCGTGACGCCGGCCGACGGACCGTCCTTCGGCACCGCACCCGCGGGCACGTGCACGTGGAAGCGCTTGCCCTCGAACGCTTTCGCGTCGATGCCGAGTTCCGCGGCGTGCGAACGCACGTAGCTGAGCGCGATCGAAGCCGACTCCTTCATGACGTCACCGAGCTGGCCCGTCAGGGTGAGCCCGCCGTCGCCCGCACCGTCCATGGCCGTCGCCTCGACGAACAGCACGTCGCCACCGACACCGGTGACGGCGAGGCCCGTCGCCACGCCCGGCACCGACGTGCGCTCGGGCGCTTCGAAGAAGAACTTCGGCCGGCCGAGCCAGGCTCTGACGGCACCCGCGCCATCCACGACCACGGGCGCCGTCTCTTTGCCTGACGAGATGGCCGTAGCCACTTTGCGCAGCATCTTGCCGATCTCGCGTTCGAGGTTCCGCACACCGGCCTCACGCGTGTAGTCGCCGACGACGACGCGCAACGCGTCGTCGGTCACCGACACTTCGTCGGCGTCGAGCGCGTTGCGCTCCAACTGGCGCGCGAGCAGGTGGTCGCGCGCGATCGCGACCTTCTCGTCCTCGGTGTAACCGTCGAGGCGCACGATTTCCATGCGGTCGAGCAGCGGGCCGGGGATCGTCTCGACGACGTTGGCGGTCACGACGAACATCACGTCGGACAGGTCGAGGTCGACTTCGAGGTAGTGATCGCGGAACGTGTGGTTCTGCGCGGGGTCGAGCACTTCGAGCAGCGCGGACGACGGATCGCCGCGCCAGTCGCTGCCGAGCTTGTCGACCTCGTCGAGCATGACGACGGGGTTCATCACGCCGGCTTCCTTGATCGCACGCGCGATGCGTCCGGGCATCGCACCCACGTAGGTACGACGGTGGCCGCGGATCTCGGCCTCGTCGCGCACACCACCGAGGGCGACGCGCACGAACGGACGTCCCATGGCACGCGCCACCGATTCACCCAGCGACGTTTTGCCAACACCTGGCGGACCGACGAGCGTGATGATGGCACCGGCGCCGCGTTCACCCACGACGTGCAGGCCGCGCTCGCCGCGGCGCTTGCGGATAGCGAGGTGTTCGACGATGCGGTCCTTCACGTCGTCGAGGCCGTTGTGGTCGGCGTCGAGCACGCGCCGCGCTTCGCTGACGTCGAGCTGATCCTCGGCTCGCTCCGTCCACGGCAGGTCGGCGATGGTGTCGAGCCACGTGCGGATCCACCCGTGCTCGGGGCTCTGCTCGCTCGTGCGCTCGAGACGACCGAGCTCGCGCTCGACCGCCTTCCGCACCTGCTCGGGCACGAGCTCGTCGTCGACGAGCGCTTCGAAGCGCGACAGCTCGTCTTCACCAAGTTCGCTCTCGCCGAGTTCCTTCTTGATGGCGGCCAGCTGCTGGCGCAACAGGTACTCGCGCTGGCTCTTCTCCATGCCTTCGTTGACGTCGCGGCGAATGGAGTCGCGCACCGACTGCTCCGCGAGGACGTCCTTGATCCAACCGATGACGAGTTCGAGGCGCGCTTCGACGTCGAGCGCCTGGAGGACTTCGATCTTCTTGTCGACCGAGAAGTCCTGCGAGTAGCCGGCGAGGTCGGCGACCGCGCTCGGGGCGTTCGTCTCGCGCACCGCGGCGATCAGCGCGCCGAGTCCGCGGGACTCGAGCAGCGTCGACACCGCGGCCTTGTACTCGCGGGCCAGCTCGTGGGCGCGCGGCGTGTCGGTATTGATCTCCTCGGCACGATCGGCCTGGACCCAGAGCGCGGTGCCGCTGCCGGGGACTCCGACGCCGATCCGGGCGCGGTAGAGGCCCTTCACCACGATTGCTTCGGCGCCGTTGGGCAGGTCGCCGCGCTCTTCGATGTGCGCGACGGTGCCGACGTTGGCCCAAGCAGTGCGTCCGGCGGTGCCGAGTTTGGGCACCACGAGGACTTGCCCGTCCTGGCCCGCGGCGTCCGCCGCCGCCTTCGCCTCAGCAGTTTCCAGGGCGATGGTGACGAACATCTCGGGCAGGAGAACGCCCGTCCCCAGAGGGAGGACGGGGAGCGTAAGAGTTGTCATGCACCTCTCAACGGCTATGGCCGAAAAGTTGTTCCCGGTATTGTCAACTTTCGAGGTACACGTACACGAGGTCCGGATTCTCGGGGTCGCCGCGCTCCTCGAGGACGTAGGTGCCGCCGCCGTCATGGCGGATTTCGCGCGGAATCGGCTGGTCGACGACCAGTCCGAGCCCCGCACAGGGGCCGCCTTCGCACGGGACATGGGTTTTTTCGATGACAGATCGTAAGCGCACAAGATGCCTTCCGGATGCGGTCGCGGTGCGCTAAAACTGACGTATCCCGCCCCCGGGAAACCCCATGCGCCCAGGAACGACTCCGGTCGATCCTGGGCGTGTGGTCCATTTGGCGCCGGCGAGGGCTGCTACTTTCCGTACTCCCACAAGGGGCGGTTAGCTCAGTTGGTTAGAGCGC
>JBEEFV010000078.1:0-12726 GCA_041166405.1 Actinomycetota bacterium
GAAGGCGCCGGGCTCGATGGGGTGGTCGCCAAGCCGACCGACATCGCGTACCTGCCGGACAAGCGCGTGATGTTCAAAGCCAAGCACCACCGCACGGCCGACTGCGTCGTCGCCGGGTTCCGCTGGCACAAGGACGGCCAGGGCGTTGGGTCGCTACTGCTCGGGCTGTACGACGACGACGGCAACTTGCAGCACATCGGGGTGACCGGAAGCTTCACCGCGGCGAAGCGGCGCGAACTCGTCGACGAGTTGGCGCCGCTGCGCGAGAACGCAGAGGTGGACCACCCGTGGGGTCAGTGGGCGAACTTGTCGGCGTCAGGCACCGACAAGGCACCGATGGGCAACCGGTGGAACGCCGGCAAGGACATGTCGTGGAACCCGTTGCGCATCGAGCTCGTCGTCGAGGTCGCGTACGGCCACTTCCAGGGCGGACAGCGCATGCGCCACGGCGCGTCGTACCGCCGGTTCCGTCCCGACCGCGAACCGCGGTCCTGCACTTACGAGCAGGTGCGCATGCCCGACACGGTCAACATCGCCGAAGTCCTCGCCGCGACCTAGTCGTTCCAGGGGCCGAAGCCGCCGACCTTGTCGACGCGGTAGTGCACGACGTAGCCGGCGTCCGGGTCGTCACTCGGGCGAAACTCCGCGTCCGGACCCACGTACACCTTGCCGAGTTCGTAGAGCAGTTGGGCAGCGCCGCCCTCGGTGACGCGCGCCGTGGCGTGAACGACCATCGTGTGCTGCATCCCGTTCGGCAGGCGACCGTCGCCTTGGAACGACAGGACGACCTTCGGATTGCGCTGCAGGTTGCGTACCTTCTGCCACGCACCCATGTGGCCCGACACGAGCTCGTCGCCGTCGATGCCGACCCAGATCACGCTGAGCTGCGGTGATCCGTCGGCGTTCACCGTGGCGCAGTGCGCCAACGCGCCGGTGCGAATCAACTCACGAGCAGCATCGTTCAACATCGTCAGTCCTTTTTCTTGCGCGACGGGTTCACCCGCGGCGGTTCGTTCGGCTGCTTCGGATACACCGGCGGCCACGGTGCGTCGAGCATGCCGTTGGCGGTGTCCTGCGCGTTCAAGTCGAGCAACGGCTTTAGCGACTGCGGGTCGTCGTACATCTCCGCCCACGGGTCGCCCTGCGCCGCGAGCCGCGCCGGCACGGTCGCCAGCGTGAGCGCGTAGATGTCGACCGTCGGCAACTCGTCCCACGCGAACGGCGCACTGACGCGGGCGTCGTCGTTGGCGCGGACACCCCACGCGCCGAACACCGTCTTGTGCGGGCAGTTCTGGTTGTAGTCGACGAAGACGCGCGCGCCGCGCTCCTCCTTCCACCACTGCCACGTCATCAGATCAGGTCGCCGCCGTTCCATCTCGCGCGCCAGCGCGACCGCGCACGAGCGCACTTCGTAGCTGTCGAGGCGCGGTGCGACGTTGACGTAGATGTGGATGCCGCGCGAGCCCGTCGTCTTCGGGAAACCCTTGATGCCGAACTCGTCGAGCAACGCCTTCACCTCGGCGGCCGCTTCGCGCAGCATTTCGAAGTCGACGCCCGGCGAGGGATCGAGGTCGATGCGCAGCTCGTCGGTGACGTCGGGCGTCGCTGCGTGGTACGGCCACACGTGGAAGCCGAGCGAGCCCAGGTTGACGGCCCACAGCACGTGTTCGATGTCGGCGATGACGAGCGCGTCCGACGTCGTGCCGTTCGGCGTCGACACAACCGTCGTCTCCAGCCACTCGGGCCGCTTGTCGGGCACGCGCTTCTGGAAGAACGACTGCCCGCTGGCGCCGTTCGGGTATCGCTGCAACAGCACCGGCCGTCCACCCATCACCTTCATGAGCGGCGCCTCGACGGCGCGGTAGTAGTTCGCCAAATCGGCTTTGGTCTCGCCCCGGTCTTGGAACATGACCTTGTCGGGGCTCGTGATCTCTATGTGGTGGGCCACTCCCGCATTTTTGCCGCCCACGCGGCTTCCTCGTGGCCAAGCGCCGTCGAGGGCTCGCCCGGCGCGAACGGCCAGATCTCCCGGGTGATGGCGAGCCAGTCGGCGCGCGCCTCCAACCGAGCGAGGATCGCGTACAGGCCGAGGTTGATGCGCTGCAGGATCGCGAAGTCCGGCATCATGTTGGCGAACTTCAAAACGCGCGAACCGTTCGGGTCGAAGTACTTGCCGATCATCGCCGCCGCGTACTCGTGCGTGACCAAGCGCGGCCCGCCGCCGTGGCGGATGAGTTCGTAGAAGTAGCCGAAGTAATCCTCGACTTCCTCGTCGGTCAACGGCGCGTTCGGCTGGAGGAAGCCGACGTCTTCCATGATGTGCCGGTACTTCGCCGAGTCCTCTTCGATCACGAGCGCCTGGATCATGTGTGCGGCGTCGTCGAGGTCTTGCTGCACGAAGCGCTTCACCAAGCCGAAGTCGAGGAACGTGACGCGCCCGCCGGGACGGAACAAGTAGTTGCCGGGATGCGGGTCGCCGTTGAACGCCTTGAACATCCACAGGCTGCGGAACACGAAGCGGTGAATGGTCTCGGCCGCCAGTTGCTTCTCCTCATAGGACCACGGTGTCGCGACTTCGTCGAAGCGCGCCCCAGTCGCCAACTCGGTGGTGAGGACGCGCTGGGTCGACAGGTCGGCGAACACCTTGGGCACGTGGATGAACGGATGCTCGGCGTACCAGGTGTGAAAGTCGGACTGGTTCTTCGCTTCGATGCGGTAGTCGACCTCTTCGGTGAGGCGTTCGCGCAACTCCTGCACCACGGGCTTCGGATCAAGGTTGGGAAACACCATGCCGAGCACCGCGAAGAGCATGTTGGAGTTGTCGAGGTCGGCGATGATCGCCTTGTCGACGCCGGGATACTGCACCTTCACGGCGACGGCCGCGCCGTCCTTCGTCACAGCGCGGTGCACCTGGCCGATCGAGGCCGCTGACATCGGCTTTTCGTCCCACTCCGCGAACAACACCTTGGGCGGCGCGCCGAGCTCCTGCTCGACGACCTGCGCCGCGAGCTGCGAGCTCATCGGCGGCGCGTCCGCTTGCAGCGTGGCGAGTGCCTCGCGCATCGGCTCGGGCAGGCCGTCGTCGAGGAAGCTCGCCATCTGGCCGATCTTCATCAACGCGCCCTTCATGTTGCCGAGCACGCTGACGACTTCTTCCGCGGTCTTCATCTCGAACGCCGCGTCGAGTTCCGCTTGCTTGGCCGGAGACGCCGTGGCGCGTCGCGCCTGGTGCGACGCGTACGACGCGCCGACCTTCGCGGTGGTGCGCGCCACCGCGATGTTGCGCGCCATCGCGGTCGTGTGCGTCACGCCGGCGTCGTGGGCGACGGGCTGGCGCGTGCGCTTGAACAGTTCGAAGCCTGCCCAGCCCGCGCCGGCGATGGCGAGCAGGCGCACGAGTCGTCGCATGACTTACGCGACCAGATCCAGCGACGCCGACACGAGCTGCGTGCAGCGCTCACGGGCTTCGTCGATCGACACCCACTGGAAGGTGTCACACAACCCGTCGGGGCGCACGCGGGCGTCGACGGTCGCGGTCGCTACGAACACCGTCCATGCCGGGTCGACGTCCACGACGGGCCACATCGGCAACCGCAGCCCGGTCATTTCGTCGAGCGCCCGCGCCGCGCACGTCGCCACCGGTTCGTCGGGAAGACGGGTAACGGCCGGCGGCGTCCACTCACCGCGTCGACGGAGCAGCAGCAGCTCGGTGCGGTCCTTGAGCACGAGAACGGACGTACCCCACGGTGGCGTGGGGGAGAGAAACAGGCCGTCCATCGGAACTTCGAGTTGCGGTGAATCGGTCATGTTGTGGCCTCCGTAGCTGGATGACCCCCCAGTGCTTTGTGAATCATTTCACAAATACCCAAAATCGCACAACGAATTACGTCTTGGGCTCCCGTGGGAGGCCCAGCAGCCGCTCGCCGATGATGTTGCGCTGCACTTCACTGGTCCCGCCGCCGAGCCGCGCCCCGGGCGCGCTGACGACGGCGCTCGCCTCTGGGCCGACGAGCATGGCGTCCGCGGTCGTCGCCCGCACCGCCGCCAACTCCATCGACAATTCGGCAAGGCCGAGCTTCGCCAGGCTCGACGCCACCGACGCCGTCGGGCCTTGCCGCTGCGTCAACAGCGACAGCGTCTTGCCCGTGGCGTAGGCCCGCACCCGGCGGTCACGCTCGGCGGCGCCGCCGCCCGGTCGGCGCACCACACTCTCGAGTCGTTCTTCCAGCGCCTTGGCGCTGCCGCCGATGAAGCCGCGCTCGCGGGTCAACGCGCCCATGGCGACGCCCCAGCCGCCGTGCTCGGGGCCGAGCAGCGCGTCGGCCGGCAGTTGCACGTCGTCGAGCGTGACTTCGTCGAACTCCGCCGATCCCGTCATCTGGCGCAGCGGGCGAAACTCGATGCCGGGCGTGTGGCAGTCGACGACGAAGAACGAGATGCCTTCGTGCTTGGGCGCGTCCGCCAGCGACTTCGTGCGCGCCATCAAGATGGCCCAGTCGGCCGCGTTGCCCGCCGAGGTCCACACCTTGCGGCCGTTGACGCGCCACACGTCGCCGTCGCGCTCAGCTTTGGTCGTCAGCGACGCCAAGTCGCTGCCGGCGTCGGGCTCGGAGAACATCTGGCACCACACGCGTTCGCCGCGTGCCGTCGGCGGGAGATGCGTCGCCTGTTGCTCGCGCGTGCCGAACGTCAGCAACGCGCCCGCCGTGAGGACGAGCCCGACCATGTTGAGCACGGCGGGCGCTTCGAATTCGGCAGCCGCTTCGCGCCACGCCATCACGTGATCGGGCGTCAAACCGCGGCCCGCGTACTCGACCGGCCAATCGATCGCTGCGAAGCCGGCGTCGAAGAGGTCGCGCTGCCACCGTCGACCCACGTCGGTCATCGGTCCCGGAAGGATTGCTCCCCAGTCGGCCGGAAGCGTCCCGGCGTCTTTCCGTGCTTGGAGAAAGGCGCGCGCCGCTGCTGCGAACTCTTGAACCGTCACGCGCCGACGCGCTCGGTCGCCTCTGTCGTGAGTCGCTTGTAGTCGACCTTGCCGTTGGCGGCGCGGCCGATGGTCGGCACTTGCAGCACGCGCTTGGGCGCCTTGAACGACGCCAGCTTTCCCTTGACGTGCGTGATGATCTCGCTCTCGTCGAGTTGCGCGCCGGGCGCCAGTTCGACCATCGCCACGATCGCTTGCCCGAACTTCTCGTCGGGTACGCCGACGGCCACGGCGTCGCGCACGTTGGGCGCAGTCTTGAGCGCCTCTTCGACTTCTTCGGGAAAGACCTTCTCGCCGCCGGTGTTGATGCACACCGAACCGCGGCCGAGCAGTTCGAGAGTGCCGTCGGCGGCGACGGTCGCGAAGTCGCCCGGGATCGAGTAGCGGGCGCCGTTGATGATCTTGAACGTGGCGTCGGACTTCGCGGGGTCCTTGTAGTAGCCGACGGGCGTGCGGCCCTTCACCGCGACCATCCCGATCTCGCCCGAGCCCGGCTCGACCGGCGTGCCGTCTTCCTTGATGACCATGGCGTTCTCGCCCAGCGTGAACTTGGCGGTGTGTGCCGCGCCCGCTGCGCTGGAAACCGACGAACCCATACCGAGCGCTTCGGACGACGAGAAGGCGTCCATCAGCAACATGCCCGCGTGATGCTTCAGCAAGCCCTGCTTGGTCTCCTCGGCCCACATCACGCCGGAGCTGACGATGGCGAGCAGCGACGCCAGGTTCCAGCGATCCGGTTGCGCTTCGAGGGAGCGCAGCATCGGCTTGGCGAACGCGTCACCGACGATGGCGATGATGTTCACGCCCTCCCGCTCGATCGTGTCGAGCAGTTCGTCAGGTGAGTACGTGCGACTCGTCAGCGTCACGACGAAGCCCGCGGTGTTGAGCGTCGTGAAGCTGGTGAAGCAACCCGTGCCGTGCATCAACGGCGCCGCGGGGATGGCACCACCGCCAGGCATGGTCAGCGTGGCGCGCACGTCGTCGGGCGTGCCGTGCTCGGGGTAACGCGCGGTCGGTCCGAGACACGACAGCGCCGCGAACACGTCGTCCTGGCGCCACATCACGCCCTTCGGCATGCCGGTGGTGCCGCCGGTGTAGAGCATGTAGAGGTCGTCGCCGCTGCGTCCCCATTCCGGCGTGCACCGACCCTTTTGGAGCGCGGCGACGTCCTCGTACTTGTCGGCCCAGTCGGGGCACGGGCCGGACCCGTCGTCCACCCACAGGTAGCCCTTGACCTTGGGCAACTTGTCGCGCAACGCGCCGATGCGTTCGGCGAACGTTCCGTGGAAGATGACGGCGACCGCATCCGCGTTGTCCCACAGGTAGAGCAGCTCTTCGTCGGCGTAGCGGTAGTTGGTGTTCACCGGCACCGTCGCTGCCTTGAAGATGCCGAACATCGACTCGAGGTACTCGGGGCAGTTGTACATGTACTGCGCGACCTTGTCCTGCTGCTGCGCGCCAGTCCCGATAAGCCAGTGGCCGATGGCGTCGGCGCGGTCGTCGAACTGCTTCCACGAGTAGCGGCGGTCGCCCTGAATCTGCGCAGGAGCCTCCGGGAAGGTTTCAGCGATTACTTCCCACACATCGGCAAAGTTCCATCCGGACATGGGGCAGCAATATACGGTGCCGATTCAATGAAGCTCCTTGTCATCGGCGGCACGATGTTCCTCGGCCGCCACATCGTCGACGCCGCGCTCGCCGCCGACCACGAAGTCACCCTCGCCAACCGCGGCAAGACCAACGCCGACCTGTATCCCGACGTCGAAAAGCGCGTCGTCGATCGCGACGGCGACCTGTCGGCGCTCGAGACGGGCGAATGGGACGCCGTGATCGACACGTGCGGATATTTCCCGCGCCACGTGCGGCCGGTCGCCGAGCTGTTGCGCGACCGCGTCGGTCACTACACGTTCGTGTCCAGCGTGTCGGTGTATTCCGACGTGTCCTCGCCGGGTGTCGACGTCGACGGCGCGCTGGCGACCACCGAGGACCTCGACGCCACCGAGATAACCGGTGAGAACTACGGCGCGCTCAAGGTCCTGTGCGAGGACCTCGTGCGCGAGATCTACGGCGACCGCGCCTGCGTCGTTCGGCCCGGGCTCATCGTCGGTCCGTGGGATCCGTCGGATCGCTTCACCTACTGGCCGCGGCGCTTCGACGCCGGCGGCGAAGCGATCGTGCCCGACTGGAAGGACATGCCCGTGCAACTGGCCGACGGGCGCGACCTCGCCGAGTGGATGGTGCGGCTATCCGACGCTCGCACACCCGGCACGTTCAACGGCTGCGGCCCGCAGGTGCCCTGGCGTTTCGAAGACGTCGTCGCCGCGTGCCGGCGCGCCGCCGGTGACCACGCCGCCGCGCCCGTCTGGGTCGACGAGGAGTTCCTGCTCGAGCACGAGGTCGCGCCGTGGCAGGAGCTGCCGGTGTGGATCCCGTCGCAATCGGAAAGCGCGGGGATGCTGTCCGTCAACGTGCAGCGTTCCGTCGACGCCGGACTCACGTTCCGCTCGATCGACGAAGTCGTCCGCGACACGCTGGCGTGGGATCGCACGCGCCGAGACCAACCACTACGCGGACCACTCACTGCCGAGAAAGAGGCCGACGTCCTCGCGAAATGGAAGGCTCACACTTGAGGTGCGTGGCGCATATGTTCGCGCAGCGAACGGATGGGCCACGTCGGGACACGTGCTGATGCGAGGGAGCGAACGCCAGTGAGCGACCGGTTAACGGCGGCCTGCGTGGCCGGGGAACGCTAGAGAGATGGATTTCGACCTTCCCGCTGAGGACGACCCGCGACGACAGAAGGTGCGCCAGTGGCTCGCCGACAACCCGTCGCCCGACGGCAAGACGCTCGCGGATGCCGGCTACGTCGTGCCGCACTGGCCGGAGCCGTGGGGCCTCAACGCCGATCCGATCGAACAGATCATCATCGACGACGAACTCCGCAAGGCAGGCGTCAGCCGACCGACGAATCCCATCGGTATCGGCTGGGCGGGTCCGACGCTGGTGTACGCCGGCACCGAGGAACACCACCAGAAGTACCTGCCGCGGTTGTTGTCGGGCGAAGACATCTGGTGCCAGCTCTTCAGCGAGCCCGGCGCGGGCTCGGACCTCGCGGCGTTGTCGACGCGGGCGGTGCTCGACGGCGACGAGTTCGTGGTCAACGGCCAGAAGATCTGGACCTCGCTCGGCCACGTCGCCAAGTACGGGATCCTCATCGCCCGCACCGACCCCGATCAGCCGAAGCACCAAGGCGTCTCCTACTTCGTGTGCCCGATGGATCTGCCCGGCATCGAGGTGCGCCCCATCATCGAGATGACCGGCGCCCACATGTTCAACGAAGTGTTCTTCACCGACGTGCGCATCCCGAAGGAGAACCTCGTCGGGCCACTGCACGGCGGGTGGGCGCTGGCGAAGGTGACGCTCGGCAACGAGCGCGTGTCGCTGTCTGGCGAAGGCGCGCTGTGGGGTCGTGGTCCCACGGCCGATGATCTCGTGGCCTACGCCAAGACGCTCGACGTCACCGACCCGGTCATGCGTCAGCGCATCGCGTCCGTGTACACCGAAGCCGAGATCTTGCGACTCATTCGCCTGCGCACGGTGTCGGCCGTGATCAAAGGCAAGGTGCCCGGCCCCGAGGCGTCGATCCGCAAGGCGCTCGCCGACGAGCATGGCCAGCACATCATGGCCGTGGCCAAAGATCTGCACGGCGCCCGCGGCATGCTCGCCGCGCAGGACATGTGGGACTACGGCTACCTGTTCGCGCCCGCGCTCACCATCGGCGGCGGCACCAGCGAAGTCCAGCGCAACATCATCGGCGAGCGAGTGCTCGGCCTCCCGCATGACATCGACGTGGAAGTCGGCAAGACCTGGGCCGAGTCACGGAAGGCGGCCGTACAGGCTTAATCCGAGGACGCGCGCTCTGCCTGCTCCGCTCCAATGCGCGCGCCCCGGCGGACGAGGAACCAAATCAGAACTCCGACCGGTCCGAAGATGAGCGTGTACCAAACCAGTAGTCGCCATCCCTGACCGCGCCCACGGACAAGCATCCAGCCTCCCAAGAGGACGGTGACGTAGATCACGATCGCCAGCGGAAGCGGCATGGCGCCAGCATGTCTGGTCGCAGTGGCTAACTCGCAACGAGTAGCTGTGCCTCGGTTTCGAGGATTTGTCCCTGCGGTCCTTCCATTCGGGTGACGCCAGTGTGCGGGTTGTAGGTAATGGTCCAACCGCCTTCATGGACGAGGTGGTGGTGGTACGCGCATAGCGGTACGCCGTTGTCGACGGACGTGTCGCCGCCGCTTTCCCACCACTCGATGTGGTGGATCTGTGTGATGCGACGGTTGCAGCCTTCGGCCGCGCAGCGGAACCCGTGGCGGGCGCGGATCACGCGGCGTTGCGCAAAGTTCCACGTGCGGGTCTTGCGGCCGACGTCGAGGATCTCGGAGACGCCGTTGACGACGATGCGATGGATGCCGGCGTCGCAAGCGAGGCGTCGCGCCGCTTCGCCGGTCAGCGTTTTGCCCTGCTCAGTCGCGGCGAGGCCGCCGCCGGCGATGAGGTCCTCGTAGGCGACCGTCACGTTCAGCGCTGATGCCTCGGGGTCGATTTTGCTTTGGTGCATCAGCACGACTTCTTCCAGCAAGTCGAAGACGGCGTCGGCTCGGCGCGCTGAGAGCGACCGGTGTGCAGCGTGGCCATCGTCGCCGCACTTTGCGCAAGGCTCTTTAAGAGCCTTATCCACAGGCAGCGTCGTCGGGTCGCCGTTGTGGAACAACCAGTCGTTGTAAGCGTCGGCGATCGACACGACTCGGCTGATGAAGTCATCGGGCGCTTCGATGACAAGACGGCCGAGGCCGCCTCCGAATCCGTGTTCGTGTCGGAGTCCGTAGTGGTCGTCGAGGTTCGAGGGCTTGTCGTCCTGTCCGTTGAAGTAGTTCCAGTTCCGGACGCGAGCTTCGAGGACGCGCACGGGGTGCTCCTGTGCAACTACGACGAACTTTTCGTCGCGCTCGTCGTCCAGGCCTTTCAGCCGTGTGAGTTCACGCACCTTCGTGAATGGCACGAGCCCGGCGACGAATGCGTCGCGGATGACCGGGCGACGTTCCAACTCGTGCGCGACGCGCATCTTCTCTTTCGCCGTCGACCAACCGAGATCACACTTGGCGACAAGCCAACTTGTGCACGTAGCAAAGCCGTCTTCGGCCCACTGTCCAGAGCGGTCGAGTTCGACGAGTTTGAGCACCCACGCTGCGACGCACGATTCGACGTGGCGCCACTCGGCTATGAGTTCGCGGCCGGCAGCGGTGACAGACGTAGACACGGAAGGTCCTCCAAGGGTGATTGCAGCTGGAGGCGACCGTCGTCACGCGTCGCGATACGTGTCCTTATTGTAGTCGAACAAGCGTACGAGCGCAAGAGAATGGTTGCCAGGAATCCCTTACATCTGTAAGGTGATCCTGACATGACGAAACGAAAGCGAGCACCTCTCCGCGCCTCGGTGTCGTTGCACATCGAACTCGACGAGGACGGCTATATCCAGACCACGTTCGGACGAGACGGCAAGGTCGACAACGATCCACTCGGGTACGTGAAAGCGCTTCGCCGCGGCCTGACCATGCTCGAGGAGCAAGGCATCAAGGACGCGGTCAAAGCGGCGCGCCGGCAACGGATGTCGTGGGCCGAGATCGGCGACGCGCTCGGCGTCACCCGCCAGAGCGCGTGGGAGCGCTACTCCGACGAGCCCTAGCGAGTCTTGAAGGCGCCGTCGCGCTTGAGAAAGGCGCGGTGCCAGCGGTGCGGGGTGGCGACGATCGCGCGGGGTTCGTCTTCGAAGAGCCAGCGCGCGAAGTTGCGGCGCGTCCATCCCGTCGAGCCGGCGACGCGCAACGCGATGCGAATGCCCTTGCGGTGCGACAGGCCGTTGCGCGACAGCCAGCCTGCGAGACGGTTGTCGCGCGCCAAGCCCGACGCCACGACGCGCCGGTACCGTGCAGCGGGATCTGACGACGACAGGATCGCCATCGCCGCGTACTCGCCGGTCTCGAGCGCCTGGCCGATTCCTTCGCCGGTCATCGGATCGGTCGCCCGCGCGGCGTCGCCCACGAACAGCACGCGCCCGTCGAGCGCGTCGAGCGCTGTCTTCTCGACGCGTGCCGGAATCGGCCATGCCTTTGCCGGCGACTCTTCCGCTGACTCGCCGATCACGTCGACGAACTGCGGACGCTCGAGCACCTCGCGGAACCGCCGCCCGAGGTCCTTCGTTGGCTCACCGGGCTTGCGCAGGATGCCGATCCCGACGTTGACGATGTCGTCGGCGAGCGGAAACGACCACGCGTACCCCGGCCGCAGGTCCTCCTCGAAAAGCACCCACAGGTCGCGCGACTGGGTCGTCGTCGACTTGCGGTATTGACGGAAGGCGTGCCACTCGCCGAGGTACCCGTCCTCGTCGGTCGCGCCGGTGAGCTTGCGGACCGCCGACCACACACCGTCGGCCGCGATGACGTAATCGGCGTCGAGCATGTCGCCGTCGTCCGTCGACACACGCACGGCGTTGCCGACACGCGCCACGCCCGCGACACCGACACCTTCGCGCACCTCCGCGCCCGCAGCACGCCCCAAGCCGACGAGCGCGGCGTCCAACTCCGTGCGCCGCACGACCGCCGCGTACACGCCGCGGCCGCGCGGCATCGGGAACGTGAGCGTGCGTCCCGACACGCTGCGCACGATCACGTCGTCGACTGTCTGCCAACTCGGTAGGTCCGACGGGTCGAGCCCCAGGTCTTCGAGGCGACGGAGCGCGCCGGTCGTCAGCCCGTCGCCGCAACACTTGTCGCGGGGAAAAGTCGCCTTGTCGACGACGACCACGGACGCGCCGCCACGCGCCAGCGTGATCGCGGCCGCGCTCCCGGCCGGGCCGGCACCGACGACGACGACGCGCACGCGCGACTACGCGAGCTTCAGGATCTCGTCGAAGCCCTCCTGCAGGCATTCGACGAGGACTTCGGGATCAGGCACAGCAGCCGGGTCGGTATTGACACCGATGAACACTTCCTCGGGCCCCGACATCAGCGTGATGTTGAGCGCGGCGCCCGAAAGTGGCCCGAACGGGAACGTGGCCTCGACGCGCGCGCCCGCAAGGAACACGTCCATCGGCGCGCCTGGCACGTTCGACGTCGTGAAGTCGACGCCCTTGAGCATGCTGCCGAACAGCTGCGTGGTCACGCGCGACGGCATACGCGTCAGCAACCCCGCCATCGGTTCGACGAAGCCGAGCGCGGGTTCGGCGCGTTGCGCGCTCACGAGCTCTCGGATCGCGGCCATGCGCTCCACGGGGTCGGCGATGTTCGTCGGGACCGCGAAGCGCGCCGGCACGAATTGGTTGCCACCGGCGGTGGCGTTCGCCGCGTCGCGAATGCTGATCGGCATTCCCATACGCAACGCCTCGACGTCGACGCCGTGCCGAGCGTGGTAGCTGCGCAGACCGCCCGCCACTGCGCCCACGAACGCGTCGTTCAGCTTTCCGCCGGCTGCCTTCGCCGCCGACTTCAAGTCGGGCAACGAAATCGTCAGCGCGTCGAAGTGCGACGACAGCGAGCGCGCCTTCATCAGCGGCGAGAGTGGTTCGAATGCGGGCGCGAGCATGCGCGCAAGCGAAGACACCATGTCGTTCGCTGCGGCAGCGGTGTCGCTCGGATTGCGCGCCGCCTTCACGAACTCACCGGCGAGCCGCGACAAGATGC
>JBEEFV010000079.1:0-4996 GCA_041166405.1 Actinomycetota bacterium
CGCCAACGCCTGCGTTCTCATATCGTTGGCCGAGCCAGCGGAACAGGTCATGCAGATAGAGGAGTTCTGCGAGACCCGCGACCACGTCGACGGTGCGGAAGACGGACTCGCCCACGACTCCTCCGAAAAGCGCTTCAGCCGCCGTCCAAACATCTACGATCGCTGTTCCTGGCGGCGCTAGCCGAGCCTGCGCGAGCTGCACTAGGGCGTCGTCGACTCGGCTCGGCTCGTCGTTTGGATCCGGCGTATACAGGCCGAGTCGCCGCGGCAGAACATCTAGCGGCTCGACAGGCAGGTCGAGCAGGCGTGTCACGCCCTCGTCCGGATCGTTGATCAAGAGTGCTCGCTCTCCGGTAGCCGTTACCACGCCGCCGCGAAGCCGCCAAAGATCGGCATCGCGCGTGAACTCATGACTGACGGTTCGCGCCGCAGCGTCGATATCGGCGGCGTCTAGCTCGTAGCGCAGGAGTCGCACCGCATCGAGCGTCTCGAATTCCTTGATCGCGTCGGCGAGATCAGCGGTGTTCCACGGCCTGATGATGCGCGACAGCGCCTCCTCCACTTCGAGCGCGTTCCCGAGACGCCCGACCGACGGTTCTTCGTACTCGCAGGCGATCACGAAGCAATCGAACGACCGCCGCTGCCCGTACTTGTTGGCGGCGAGGGCCTCGGTGATGGCTTGTGCGACTTGGTCGGCGCCGCCCCACCGCGCCTGCGCATCGTCAGCGACGCGACGACGCCACTGTCGAGAGTGTCCATCGCGCACGAGCTCGGCGTCCAGCAGCTCGACCATCGCCTCGACTTCGGTTAGAGCCTGAGCCAATTCCATCTCACCGGTCGCCTTGCCCGCCTTCGTCACTTCCTCCTGGAGCACCTCGAGAAGCGAAGGGACGAACTTTGCGTCGTCGATCACCTCAAGCGCTGCGGCTATCGCAGAGGGGCCGGCCGCACCGGGAAGCCAGTTTTCGGGCGACTTATCGGTCAGCGTTGCTCGGATGGAGTCGCTCGCAGCACCAAAGCGCCGACGACAGAACGAGCTCTCGCCGAAGAGGTAGCGCTGCGCCTCCGAGATAAGAGCGCCGACCGCCTCCTTCGCGATGGCGCCGCTGCTCCGCGCGACAGCAAGTTGTTTGAGCTCGTCGAGGAGAAGACGTAGACCGATGCCCGACGGCCTGCTCCACCACGGTGGGTCGTCATCTGCGAGTTCGGCCCAGCGTTGGAAGACGAAGCCCGCCGGCGCCGGAGTCGGCTTGGCGGCGGCCTCAACATCGGTCATTTAAGTAGCGCCTTGAGACCGATTATGCGTAACTCATCGAGGCTGGCGACTCCCCGCAGAAGGAGCACATGGGTCGCCCCATCCTCGGCGTCGTGAATTTCGGTGACTTGAACGCCGCGCTCGGCGAGGTCCGACTCGCCGATCTCCCACACGACGGCCAGGTTGGCGGTGCGGGCGGTCGATCCACTGACCTCAAGCTGCCGGACGAGGTCGGCGGCACGCATCGCGAACAAGACGTGCAGCGGCGCACTGCCGTTCGGCTCGCCGAGATAGATCAATGAGTCGTCCTCGAAGAAGACCCCGGTGCGCAACGTGCGCATGTCGGGCAATTCACTGCGGTCGCGAGCAAGCAGCTCGTGGAAGATCGCCACGACCGCGGAGCGAGTGTCAGGCGTCTTGAGATAGGGGATCGGCGCGTTCAGGTCGTGACGGCGGCGAGCACGCTCAATGGCCGCCGCGAGGACCGACTGGTCGAGCGGTTCGACAGCCTTCTCTGCTCCGACCCGTGGCACTACTTTCGCGAGATCGCGACGCCAAGCGCGTCGAACGACATCCGCAAGCATGTTCCGTGTCTGCCCGTGGAGGGTCTTGCGGCCCAGGTCGAGTTGCAACTCGTCTTCTTGGATCAGGACGAACATGCGTCGCTCGTACGTGCGGGTGGGGATGACGTTGGTACCCAGCGGCACGCCCGTCGGCATGTCGCGCGTGGCTATCAAGAAACCCTGCCAGTTCGCCACTGGCGCCCAACCACGACGCTGCTGACGGGCCTCGAGCGCCCTCCCCATCTCCTCGCCATCGGTGATGTACGCGTAGATGGAGACCAGCCGGTTGCTCGGCGAGCGGAGTCGCTTGACGTACCGCACCGCTTTGCCGCGCAAGTGGAGCACGAGTTCGTCCGTCGGCAAGTTGGCGATGCTGTCGAAGTCGACGACCGGCCGGCGCGGCGCTAGCTCCTCGGGCGTAGCGTAGGCGTAGGGAACGCGCTGCTCGTGCTTAGTGCCGTCGCCGTCGATGTAGCGCAGGTCGACGATGATGTCGTCGGCGTAGCGCTTGCGGTTAAACGGCCGCTCCCAGAGATAGCGCGTGTTTCCGACTGCCGTCTCGGTCCGCAGTCGCCAGACGAGCTCTTCGTCACTGTAGGCGAACAGATCTTGGTCGAAGGCCTTGGGATCGATGCCGCCGACAGTGATGACCGTGTAGCGGTCCGAGCCGAGGTGGCGGTCGGCGTCATCGCTCTCGTGGGCACCCATCGGCTTCGGGCTCGACCCATCGCCCGTCACCCAGTCGCGCCCGCCGGTGACCGTCACGTCATGGCGCCGTCTGCCATCCGATGTCCGAATATGGAGGTAGTTCGATGCCAGGGCCAGGAACGACAGCCCGACTCCCTTCTCGCCGCGAGAACGACCGCCGCTTCGGGCGTAACGCCCGGACTTTGTCGTGACATTCGGCGTAAGGACGATCTTGACCTCAGAGTCGCCCATGCCAATGCCCGTGTCGGCTACGGAGAACCGGCGGCGCGGGATGTCGAAGATGATCAGGATCCGCGCCGGCGCGTCGGGCTCCTTCCGACGACGTTCATCGATCGCGTCGGCCGAGTTCTGGAGTGCCTCACGTAGGAAATCGAGCGCGTGCGAATAGCTCGAGAGCACGTTCGCCGCCTCGCGGATCTGCCGCGCCTCGTCACGGGCCTGCTCCTGCCGGATCTGCAGAAAGTCGATCGGGGGGTGTTTCGTGCGGGCCACGCGCGACAGGATAAGGTGCCGCCGAGCCGGAGACCGGCCCGGCTCTTTGAAAGAGGTGCCCGCCGAGGCGGCGAGCGCTCCCAGGACGGTCGACGGTCGCGGCGCGGGGCGCCTACCTCGGACTCGGTCGTGAACCTGCCGCGCTAGACGAACTGACCCATGACCACCCCGCAGCTCATCCTGCTAGAGGCTCCGCGACCAGCGCCGCCGGCTCGGCGAAGTAATCTTGTTGATAGCCGCGAGCACGCTACGCCGCCGAGGCAACGAGCTGTAGTTCCTGCACTCCCTCGTTTATCGCTGCTGCCGCTTGGACAATTTCTTCGTGGGTCGTGAATCGTCCGAAGCTGATCCGGACAGTTCGCCGCGCGTCATCTTCGGTAAGCCCCTGCGCGAGGAGAGCATGCGAGGGTTCGCTGCTCAAGGTTGCGCAGGCCGAACCAGCGGACATGGCGACACGCTCGCGGAGTCGATGCATGAGAGCTCGGGCGGCGACCAGGTCGAACCTAACGCTGAGTGTCTGTGGCAGGGCAGCATCAGGCGGGACGTTGAACACCGCACCGTTGACCTGGCGCAGCATCCCAATCAACGTGTCCCGCAGGTTTCGCTCGCGCTGCCAATCCGCGACCCCCTCGCGGCGGACCAGATCCGCGGCCGCACCGAAGCCAACTATCGCAGGCACATTCAGCGTTCCTCCGCGCAGTGAGCGCTCGTGTGCGCCGCCATAAAGGATAGGGCACAGCTTCGTACGGCGGCCGCGCCGGCGCACGTACAAGGCGCCAACTCCTTTCGGTCCGTACATCTTGTGCGCTGACAGGGACATCAGGTCGCAGTCGATCTGATCGACATCAAGCGGCATGCGTGCCGCCGCCTGGACTGCGTCTGTGTGGAAGGGCACGCCTGCCTCGCGACAGGCGCTTGCGATGTCCGCGAGCGGCTGCACCGCCCCGGTCTCATTGTTGGCAGCCATCACGCTCACCAGCGCAGTCGGCTCGCCCATCAGACGCTCGACCTGCGCGGCATCCACCACGCCGAGGTTCGTCACTGGCGCAATCACGGCTCGGCGTCCAAGCGTGGCAGCGGACTCGAGTACGGCGGGATGTTCAATCGCGCTAACGACAACCTGTGCGTCTCCGCCCGCGTACGCCGCGCAACCCAACACGGCAAGATTGTCAGCCTCCGTCGCGCCGCTTGTGAAGACGATCTCTGCTGGCTCGCAGCCGATCAAATCCGCCACCTGCCCACGCGCCTGCTTGACGGCGCGCTCCGCTTCCGCCCCATAGAGGTGATCGACGCTCGAAGCGTTGCCGAAGTGCGTCGTGAAGTACGGAAGCATCGCTTCAAGCACACGCGGATCGAGGGGCGTCGTCGCGTTGTAGTCGAGGTAGATCACGCGGCTCGGGCGACCAGACCCGAAATGTCGGCCAATGTTCGCAGACGCCGAGCGAGGACACCAAGGCCGCGGTTCACGTGCGCCTGGAACCACTCGTGTTCCCCGAACTCGTCGGCGCGCGGCTCCGCCTGCAACCACTCGCGCAAGTAAGCGACGAAGACCCGATCCCACTCACCAGTCAGCGTGTAGCGGTTGAACTCAATCCCTCCCGTGCCATAGACCCCAGGATCAAGCGCCGACGCGTCGGCTAACGACAGGCAGAATGCGAGGCGGCACAGATACTGGTGCGTTAGGCCAGTTCGCGCCTTCAGCGTTTTGAGGAGCTGAGTTGACGACTCATCGAGAGAGAACTTAGGCCCCAATGGATCCCACCTTCTCCACGCTTGCCTCGAAGTAGCCGTCCTCAACACGCGTTGTGGCCGTCCCCACATCATGGGTGAGCAGCAATTGACGTGTTACATGGGGCATGAGCAACTTTGACGCCTCGACGTCAACCTCGGTGTCTGTCGAAAGAACGACGACTTGGTGGCTGACATGAGGGAAGTACTCGGTGAGCAGCCGCTCCCGATGCTCTGCGTCGAGCCGGGC
>JBEEFV010000080.1:0-67514 GCA_041166405.1 Actinomycetota bacterium
CGACACGTACGCGTTCGAGCGGAAGTGCGAGGCGGAGTACTGGCCGGCCTTGCAGGCGCAGTACCCGAAGGGGTCGGGCGAGGGGTTGGACGCGCTCCTGATCGCCATGATCCACGACCCGTCGCACATGCCGCGGTCGATCACCGAGGAGTACCCGTCGCACCTCCACATCGACCTGCTCCCGCCGTTCCAGTCAGGCGGGTGGGGCCGCCGCCTAATGGAGACCGCCATGTCGGCGTTGGCCGCCGACGGGTCGGTGGGCCTACACCTCGGCGTGTCCGCGAAGAACGAGCGCGCGCTCGGTTTCTACGAACACCTCGGGTTCAAGGAACTCCACGTGAACCCGTCGATCCACCTACTGGGGATCCGCCTCTGAATTCTTGTGATGTCTGGTCAAGGTCTTCTTGTCAGAACATCACAAGATGTGCGGGGTTTAGGCGGTCTTGCGGCGCTGGCGGACGATGCGGCGGCGTTCCCGCTCGGTGCAGCCGCCCCAGACGCCTTCGCGCTCACGGGCGGCGAGAGCGAACTCAAGGCACGATTCGCGGACAGGACACACGTTGCAGATCGCCTTGGCTGGCTCTGCATCCTCCTCCGTTACAGGGAAGAAGATCTCAGGGTCGATGCCTCGGCAGGCTGCTCGGTTCCGCCAAGTGGCGTTCATCGTGCGCTGTCACATCCTTAGGGGGGATTGGAAGGACTATGAAGTGTCCCGCGTGTCATGCCCACGGGGCCAGGCATTATCCCTGAACATCGGCACAAGACCACAAATTCCCAAGCGCCGTTTCGGTTGATTCTATGCTCTTTGGTGCTTTTTTGGCCACGACCCGACGCCTCCTAGGATGCCGCCGGTGAAATCCGGTCGGCATCTGCTCCTCATCGGGATGTCGATTGCGGTGATGGTCCCGGGGGTGACGCTGCGCCTCGGGGGCGCCCACGTCGCCGATCCGCTCGCCGCCTTCCTGTTCGGCCTGGCGATCGTGGGCGCCGCCTTCATCCTCAGTTGGGCGGCCGAGGCGGCCCAACTCGACATTTCGGCCGGGTTGGCCATCGCCGCCATCGCCTTCATCGCCGTCCTGCCCGAATACGCCATCGACCTCGTGTTCGCCATCAAGGGCGGCCACAGCTACGCCGGCGCGGCGTTCAGAGCGTGCCCCGCACCGCACAAAGGCGACGAATCGCCCTGCTCGCTCGCCCTCGCCAACATGACCGGCGCCAACCGGCTGCTCATCGGCGTCGGCTGGTCGTTGGTCGTGTTCCTGGCGTGGCGGCAGTACTCCAAGCGCGGCGAGCCCGAAAAAGGACGGGAGATCCAGCTCGACCGGTCGCACGCCGTCGAACTCGCCTACCTCGCCGTGGCGACGGCGTGGTCGCTGTTCATCGCCCTGCGCCGGTCGATCACGATCGTCGACGCCGTCGTGCTGGTGTCGCTGTTCGTGGCCTACACGATCCGGATTTCGAAGGCGCCCGCCGAGGAGCCGGACCTCGTCGGGCCCGCCGCGTGGATCGGCGCCATGGCGACGGCGAAACGACGCGCCGTCGTCATCGGGTTCTTTCTCGGCGCCGCCGGCGTGATCCTCCTGTGCGCCGAACACTTCGCCGAAGCGCTCGTCGGGACGGGGGCGCGTCTCGGCGTGAGCGAGTTCCTGCTCGTGCAGTGGCTCGCTCCCCTGGCCTCCGAAGCGCCGGAGTTGCTCGTCGCCGGCCTGTTCGCCATGCGCCTCAACACCAACGGCGGGCTGGGGACGCTGGTGTCGTCGAAGGTCAACCAGTGGACGCTCTTGGTGGGGACGTTGCCGCTGGCGTTCGCGGCGTCGTCGGGCTCGTGGCATGGCCTGCCGATCGACGCCCTCCAGCGCGAAGAGCTGTTCCTCACCGCCGCGCAGTCCGCGTTCGCCGTCGCCGTGCTCAGCAACTTGTCGATGTCGACGCGGGAGGCGTGGCAGCTGTTCGGCCTCTTCGCCGCGCAATTCGTGGTCAATTCGGTCGGCCCGGAGTCGATTCATGGCCGGATGCGGGTCGGAACCGCGATCATTTACCTCTTGCTTGCCGCCCGGGAGTTCTACCTACAACGCGACGCCATCCGTCCTTTGCTGCGCGACGGGTTCCGCACGAGTTACGAGGAGTTGCAAAAAGATGTCGTTTGATCGCGCCGCGAACCTGGCGCGGCTCGGCAGTGACTCGTTCGACCTGCTCGTCATCGGCGGCGGCATCACTGGCGCCGGCGTGGCGCTCGACGCCGCGACGCGTGGCCTGTCGGTCGCCCTGGTCGACAAGGGTGACTTCGCCAGCGGCACGTCGTCGAAGTCGTCGAAGCTCGTGCACGGCGGGCTGCGCTACTTGCAGCAACGCGAGTTCCGCCTCGTGTACGAGAACCTGCACGAGCGCCAGCGCCTGTTGAACAACGCGCCGCACCTCGTCTCGCCGCTGCCGTTCCTCATCCCGATCCTGGGCAAGGACGGCGCGGGCAACGCCGCGCTGTCGAAGATCTATTCGGGCGTGCTGCGCACCTACGACCTCACGGGCGGCATCCGCATCGGGCACCGCTACAAGCGGCTGACGAAGGACGAAGCGTTCGCCCACCTTCCGACCCTGCGCCCCGACCGTCTGGCGTCGGCGTTCCTCTACTGGGACGCCCGCGCTGACGACGCGCGCCTCACGCTCACCATCGCCCGCACCGCGGCGCAGCATGGGGCGGTCATCGCCAACTACGCGCCCGTCGCGTCGCTCGTGAAGGACGGCGAGCGCATCGCCGGCGCGGTGCTCGAAGACGGCACGACCGTGCGGGCGCGCTGCGTCGTCAACGCCACGGGCGTGTGGGCCGATCACATCCAACGGCTCGACGGCTCCGCGGAGCCCGTCAACATCCGCCCCGCCAAGGGCGTGCACGTGACCGTGCCCAAGGCGAAGGTTCCCGCCGACATCGCCGTCGTGCTCAACGTGCCGGGCGACCGCCGTTCGATCTTCGTGGTGCCGTGGGGCGACAAGGTGTACCTCGGCACGACCGACACCGACTACGACGGCCCGATCGAGAACCCCGTGTGCACGGCGGAGGACGTCGAGTACATCCTGCGCGCCGTGAACGCGGCGACGACCGAGACCGTCACCAACGACGACGTGATCGGCACGTGGGCCGGGTTGCGGCCGCTGATCGCCGACGCCCGCTCGACGCGCACCGCCGACCTGTCGCGGCGCCACTCCGTCACGACGTCGCCTGCCGGGATGGTCACGGTCACAGGCGGCAAGCTGACGACGTACCGGCAGATGGCCGAGGACACCGTCGACGTCGTGTTGAAGCGCCTCGGCACGAAGGCGCGCTGCAAGACGAAGCGACTGAAGTTGTTGGACGACCGCGCGTCGATCGACGCGCTGGCGCGCACCGACGGCTTGGACGCGCCGCTCGTCGCCGGGCTCGAATACCGCCGCGCCGACGCCGTGTACGCGGCGCGCCACGAGATGGTGTTCTCCCTCACCGACGTGCTGGCGCGTCGCACGCGCGCGCTGTTGTTGGATCGCGACGCTGCGGTCGCGGCCGCCGCCGACGTGGCCGCGCTCATCGCACCCGAACTCGGGTGGTCGGCCGACGACGTCGCCGCGCAGGTCGAGGCGTTCAACGCCGTGGCCGCCAACGAAGACCAGGCGCAGCACGCATGAGCGGCCCGAACCGCGGCGCGCCGACGCCGCCTATCGCCTTCGAAGGTGATGCGACGCGCGCGACGTCGCGCTTCGCGTCGTCGGCGGTGACGGTGCCGGGCGATGTGGTGGCGCGGTTGCGCGACGCGTGCCCGACGGTCGACGAGGCCGGCGCCATCGCAGAAGCGGGACGTGACTGGTGGCCGCTCGCCATGCACTGGGCGCTCAAGGGCGAGACGCCGGCGAAGGCGGCGGTGCTGGCGCGTCCGACGTCGACCGAAGAAGTCAGCGCAGTGCTGCGCATCTGCAACGACGCGCGCATCCCCGTGACGCCCGTGGCGGGCCGCAGCGGCGTGTGCGGCGCGTCGATCCCGGTGTTCGGAGGCGTCGCCCTCGACCTCACCGCGCTGACCGGCATCGTCGACGTCGACGACGCGTCGCTGTTGGTCAACGTGCGCGCCGGCATGTTCGGCGACGTGTTCGAGGACGAACTGCGCGCCAAGCACAACCTGACGTGCGGGCACTGGCCGCAGTCGATCAACCTGTCGACGGTCGGTGGCTGGGCGGCGTGCCGCGGCGCCGGTCAGTACTCGACGCGCTACGGCAAGATCGAAGACATTGTGCGCGGCCTCGAAGTGGTCCTCGCCAACGGCACCGTCGTGCGCACGGGCGGCCGCGGACCGCGCCAAGCCGTCGGCCCCGATCTCAACCAGCTGTTCGTCGGCAGCGAAGGCACGCTCGGGGTGATCACCGAAGTGCAGCTCCGCGTGCATCCTGTGCCGCCGAGCGAGGCGAAAGCGGCGTTCGGCTTCGAGTCGTTCGCCGCCGGGCTCGAGGCGTGCCGGCTGGTGTTGCGCGCCGACGCCAACCCCGCGGTGTTGCGCCTCTACGACGCGCGCGAGAGCCGCCGCCACTTCGACACGCCGCGCGGCCAGTGCGTGCTGCTGGTCTACGACGAAGCGGCGGCCGCGCTCGTCGCCGGGAACATGGCCGTCGTCGAGGACGCGTGTGCGCGCGCAGGCGCGGAGTTGCTCGACGCGCATCTCGTCGACCACTGGCTGGAGCGGCGCAACGACGTCACCGCGCTCGAGACGGCGGTGCGCGGCGGCATCGTCGTCGATACGACGGAAATCTCCGGGCGGTGGCGCGACCTGCCGGCGATTTATGACGCCGTCGTCGCCGCCATGGACGCGCTGCCGGGCACGCTGGCGTGCACGTCGCACCAGAGCCACGCCTACACCGACGGCGCCTGCCTCTACTTCACGTGGGCCGGCCAAACTCACGACGTCGAGGAGTACTACAACGCCGCGTGGTCGACGGTCACCAACACGGTGCTGGCGCACGGCGGCGCGCTGTCACATCACCACGGCGTCGGGCTCAATCGTTCGCGGTTCCTCGTCGACGCGCTCGGCCACCCGGCGTACGACGCGCTGTGCGCGGTGAAGTCGTCGCTTGACCCGCACGGGATCCTCAACCCCGGAAAGTTCTTCCCGTCGACGTGGGGTCCGGTCCCCTGGCGCTAGACCTCGTCGCCGTCCGCCGTGGCGCGTTGGGCGTGTTGATGTTCGTCGCGCCCGCGTACGCCGTGGCGTTGGCGTTGCGCAACACCGACTCGTCGATCTGGCTCGTGTTCGTCGTGGCGTTGTTCTTCGGCTCGGCGTTCGGCGGGTACGCCGCGGCGCGCGACCGGCCGCCGACGCCAATCTCGCACGCGGCCGTGGCGGCGGCGGCCGGCTTGAGCATCGTCATCGCCGGCGCGCTGCTGTTCCAGGCGTTCCAGGGCGACCTCACGCTGCCCGCCGCGCTGACTGCCCTCGTCATCCTGCAGATCGGCACGGCGTTTGGGTGCCTTGGTGGGGCGCTGGCATCGAAGGGGTATCGCGCGTGAAGCACGTCTTGGTTGTCGACGTCGGCACGTCGAGCGTGCGATCGTCGGTGGTCGACGAGAACGGCGTCGTCGCCGGCTTGCACCAGGTGGCGACGCTGCCGTCGTCGCCCGAGCCGGGTCAGGTCGAGTTCGACGCGCACGCCATCGCCGACGCCACGCGTCACACGGCGCTCGAGGCGCTGCGCGACGCCGGTGACATGGGTGTCGACGCTGTTGGGATCACGAACCAGCGCGCGTCGACGATCGTGTGGGATCGCGCCACCGGCAAGCCCGTCGGCCCGGGCCTCGGTTGGCAGGACCTGCGGACCGTCGTCGACTGCCTCGTGCTGCAGGGCCAGGGCGTGCGCGTGGCGCCGAACGCGTCGGCGACGAAGGTGGGGTGGCTACTCAACCAGTTCGACGCAGACCGCGCGCGCGAACTGTGCTTCGGGACGGTCGACTCGTGGATCGCGTGGTCGCTGTCGGGCGGCAACACGCACGTGATCGATGCCACTAACGCCGGCGTGACCGGCATGGTCGACGCCGGCGCGACGCAATGGGACGACAAGGTCCTCGACGCCATCGGCATCCAGCACTCGCTGTTGCCGCGCATCGTCGACACCGCCGGTGTGTGCGGCACCGCCACGTTCCTGCCGGGTCACCCGCCGATCGCCGCGCTCGTCGGCGATCAGCAGGCGTCGCTCGTCGGCCAAGGTTGCGTGCGGCCCGGCGTCGCCAAGATCACGTTCGGTACCGGGGGGATGCTCGACGTCGTCACGGGGTTCGATCGCCCGACGGCCGCGACGCGTTCCGACGCCGGCTGCTTCCCGATCGTGGCGTGGCGCCACAACGGCTCGACCGTGTGGGGACTCGAAGGGGCGATGCTCTCGGCGGGCACGTGCGTCGAGTGGTTGCGCGATGACCTCGGGATCATCGCGACGTCCGAAGAGTCCGACACGCTCGCCGCGTCAGTCGACGACACCGGCGACGTGTGGTTCGTGCCGGCGTTCCTCGGGCTCGGCACACCGCAGTGGGACTTCGGCGCGCGCGGCGGGTTGTTCGGGCTCACGCGTGGCACCACGCGCGCGCACGTCGTGCGCGCCGTGCTCGAAGGCGTCGCCCATCGCGGCGCCGACTTGGTCGAAGCAGCCGAGGCCGACTTCGGCGGGCCCATCAGCGCCATCCACGTCGACGGCGGCATGTCGGGCAACGCCACGTTCGTCCAAGCGCTGGCCGACGCCTGCGGTCGCCCCATCGAGGTCTCGCCGGAGCGCGAGGCGACGACACTCGGCGCCGCCTATCTCGCGTTCGTCGCCATCGACGCCATCCCGTCGATCGATTCGCTCGCCGACCGCTGGAACCCGTCGCGCGTCGTGGCGCCGTCGGGCAAACCCGCCAACCGCGACCGCTGGAAAGACGCCGTCTCACGCGCCGCCAAGACGATCCCCGAACTCAGCGCGGTCGACTTCTGAGGACGATTCGCAACGCGACGTTTCGCGACGCGAAAGCGATCGACGAGATGGTCGCCGGCATGCCGCCGTTGTCGCGCGACCTGCACAGTTGGGTCAACCAAGCCGACTTCCACGTCGCGCTGGTCGACGGCGACGAGGTCGTCGGCTTCGCGGCGCGCATGCGCCATCGCGCGCATCCGCAACGCGACCTCGGAGCCGTGTACGCAACGGAGCGCGCCGACATCGAGGGCCTGTACAACGTCGTGCGCGGCAAGCGGCCCGTCAAGGTCCGTCTCCCCGCCGACGACTACGACGGTGTCGACATCGCGACCCGAAAGGGCTTCACGGAACGCATCCGCTCGGCGACGTATCGAGTCCCCGCGCACGTCTTCACCGGTGACTTCGGTTACGACTTCACGCCGGTCTTCGACGCCACGCGCGAGTTCATCGACGCCATCGGCGTGCTCTACGCCGACACGCACCGATGGGATCCGCCGGCGCCGTACACGCGGCGCTACATCCGCCAGACGATGGTCAACGGCGCGCAGCACATGGCCTTCGTGCGCGACGAGAACGACCAACCGATCGGCGTGGCCGCGGCGTTGGCGTCCGACGACGACGACGTGGCCGCGGACATCGCGCTCGCCGGCCCCCTCGACCACGCCCACCCCGAAGCCGATGCGATCACGCGATCCTTGCTGGCGCACTTGGCGTCGTTCTACGCGCTCGGCGACGCGCCGCTGTGGTTCGAGATCGACACCGGCGCAGGCACGAACGTCTCTCTGGCCAACATCGTCACACCGCACGCACCCGCCGAAGACGAAGTCGTGATATTGACCAGCGACTGATTGGGTACTGATGCTGCGTGGAAGACGTCCTGTCGCGCGAGGCGCGCATCGCGCAGGTGTTCGTGGAACTTGCCGACACACTGGTGGAGGACTTCGACGTCATCGACCTGCTGACGCTGGTCACGATGCGTTGCGTAGAGGTGTTGCGCGCCGACGCCGCGGGCTTGCTGCTGCTTTCGTCCGACGGGGCGCTGCATCTCGCGGCGGCGTCGTCCGACGAGGTGCAACTCGTCGAGTTGATCGCGCTGCAGGCTCACGAAGGTGCGTGCTACGAGTCGTTCCAGAGCGGAGCGTCTGTCGGAGTCACCGACCTCTCGCACGAGGTGCGGCGGTGGCCCCAATTCGCGACGGCGGCCATGGCCATGAACTTCCGCTCAGTGCACTCGATGCCGTTGCGCGTGCGCGGTTCCGTCATCGGCGTGCTCGGGCTGTTCAGCACCGACGTCGCGGGATTCCGGCCTGACGACCTCGTGATCGCGCAGGCCTTCGCGGACGTCGCCACCCTGTCGGTCGTGCAGCACCGCGCCGCGGTGGAACACCAGACGTTGTCGAGTCATCTCACCAACGCGCTCGAGACGCGTGTCGTGATCGAGCAGGCGAAGGGCGTGATCGCGGGACAGACAGGGTGGGCGATGGAGAAAGCCTTTGACGCGCTGCGCCGCCACGCCCGCTCGTCGCAGAAGAAGCTCGTCGACGTCGCCGCGGGCGTCATCGACGGGCGCGTGACGATCGACAGCCTTACGTGAACCGTTCGAACTGACCCGTCGCCTTGAGCAGGCGCACGACGGTGCGCGACGGCTCGACGACGCGCAGGACGCGGTCTTCGGCGGCGAGCGTCTTGTAGGCACCGATGAGGCAACGCAGCCCCGACGAGTCGATGAAGGTGACACCCGACATGTCGACGCGGACCTCGGGCTGGCCGCTGCGGACGCCGTCCGACAAGGCCGACGCGAAGGTTTCCGCCGTATCGAGGTCGAGTTCGCCGCGGACCGCGACGACAGTGACACCGCCCTCGGAACTCACCGCGACCCCAAAATCCATGTGCCCCACTCACCTGTTGACCAGTTTTTTTGGAGCCGGGGTCCGGGGCGCCGGCGGCGAGTTTATTCGCTGTAGCGCGCCAGGATGCGCTTCGCCGCCTGCGCCAGCGCGTCTTTCTTGGCGGCGGGACGGTTGACGACGACGTCGGGGCCGAGGCGCAGCAGCAGGCGGTCGAGGAACGCTTCGCCCGACACGGTGAGCGTGATGCGCAGCTTGCCGCTCTTGAGTTCGTCGAGCTGCTCGACGGGATAGTTCTCGGTCACCCAGCGCCCGTGGGGGCCGACGGTGATGGTGACGGTGTCGGTGTCAGCGCCCGGCGCCGGCTGCACGTGGCCCTTCTGCTGCGACTTCTTCGGACGCGCCGGCGCCTTCCCCGTGGGCGTGACCCGCTCGATGCGGTCGACGCGGAACGTGAGCACCTTGTCGGCCTGATGGCAGAACGCTTCGAGATACCAGTGTCCGGCGTCGTTGAACACCGAGATCGGGTCGACGGTGCGTGTCGAGATGGCGTCGCGGGCCGCGGAGTAGTGCGTGATCTCGATCTGCTCGACGCGGTCGGCGGCGCGCTGCACGTCGTCGAGCAGCAGCGGCGCGTCGAGTTCGACGGCGACACCGCCGGAGGCGCCGCCGAGGGCGTCGGACAACTTGTCGAGGGCGCGCGCCAGCGGGCCTGACTGATCAGCGCCGGGCACCGCGAGCTGCGTGCGGCCGGCAGTGAGCAACGACAGCGCGTCGTTGGCGGTGAGCTGGCGCGGCCGATGGAAGTACTCGGGGATGCGCGCTTCGACGACGTCGTCGATGATGAGCACGTCGATCAGCTGATCCGGCGAGTACGGCGGCAGCCCGCACATCGACACGAGCATGAGGTCGCGCTCGACGTCTTCTTCGGTCATGGCGAACTGTTCGGCGATCTCGCTCAACTTGGCGTTCTCGCGCGCCGCCAGCCACGTGACCATCGCCAGCAGTCGCCGGAAGCGCAGGCCGGGATCGCGGTCAGGCACCGGCCAACTCCTTCAGGTGCGCCACGTAGTCGGCGACCACTTCGGGCGGCGAGACGACCACCGCATGGTCGAGGTAGCCGTACAGCCACGAGCGGAACCCGTCACGCGACGTGATGTGGAGGCGCACGCGGATCGAGCCGTCGTCGCGGCGCTCGGTCACGAACTCCTCACCGAGGTCGTTGATGGCGCCGCGGGCCCATCCGGCGTCGACGTCGACGAGCACTTCTTCCAAGTCGTCTTGCGGGTACATGTTGAACTGCCGTCCCGGCAGCACGCCCGCGAGATCAAAGCCCGCAGGCGTCGGTGTGGCGGTGCCGTCCTCGCCGACGGCCACCTCGCCGTTGTCGATGCGGTCGACGCGGAACAACCGCTCGTGCTGCTTGCCGGCGTCGTGCCCCGACACGTACCAGCGGCCGTTGCGAAACGCCACGCCCCAGACGTGCAGTTCGCGCCGCTCGCCGCGGTAGGAGAAGAACGCCCGTGCACGCCGCCGCCACGCGTCGAACAAGTCGATGAGGCCGTCGTCGGTCGGCAACGCCGCCAGCCGCGGGCCATCGGTGGCGCCTTCGCCCAACTTGTACAGCGCGTCGCGTCCGGTGTCGCCGTCCATGTTGACGCCGGCCACCGCGAGGTTGAGCGCGACGCGTTCGTCGTCGGTGAGATCGAGCGGCGGCAAGTAGTAGGCGTTCGGGTCGATGCGGTAGGCGCTGCCGCCGTCGGACTGGGCGACGACTTCGAGCGGCACGCCTTCGGCGCGCAGCGTCTTCTTGTCGCGCTCGAAGGCGGCGCGGCGCGACTCGCCCTTCTCGGGGTAGCCGCCGACTTCGTCGGCGATCTCGTCGAGCGTGAGCGGGCGGGTGGTGGTCAGCAGCAACGCGACGATGTTCGTGAGCCGCTCGACCTTGTCCATTGATCGACTCTACGTGCCGGGCAAGCGCTGTTCGACGGTCAAAATGTCAGCCCACAGATCGCCGTGTTCTTCGACGCGGGCGAGCACGTCGGCGGCCTCGAAGCGCAGATCTTCGGCGAAGTCCGCAGCCGCGACTTCGTCCCACGTGACCGGCGTCGACACCGTCGGCTGCGCCCTGGCGCGCAGCGAGTACACGCCGATGGTGGTCTTGAACGACGCGTTCTGCAGCCAGTCGATCAACACCTTGTCCTTGCGCTTGTCGCGTTCTTGGGTGGTGACGATGAGTTCCGGGTGCCACTTCTCGAGCAGCTGCGAGATGGCGAGGGAGAAGGCGCGCGTGTCTTCGAACTCGCACGGTGTATGCAGCGGCACGTACACCTGGAGTCCCTTGCTGCCGCTCGTCTTCGGCCACGCTTGCAGCCCGAGATCGCCGAGGGCGTCGCGCAACCACAAACCGACTTGGCAGCACTCGATGACGTCGGTGCCCTCGCCGGGGTCGAGGTCGAACACGACGTGATCGGGCTGGCGGATCGTGCCCTCCCGTGCGAGCCCCGGATGTATCTCGATCGCTGCAAGGTTCGCTGCCCACACCAGCGCCGCGGGCTCTTCGATGCGCGGGTAGTTGATGATCGTCGAGTCGTCGCGCTCGCCACCGCTCAGCGTCATCGTCGGCACCCAGTCGGGCGCATGCGACGGCGCGTTCTTCTCGAAGAAGAACTTGCCGTCGACGCCGTCGGGATAGCGCTTGAACGTGATCGGCCGTCCCGCGAGATGCGGCACCATCACCGGCGCGATGCGCGCGTAGTAGTCGATCACCTCGGCCTTGGTGAAGTGCGCGTCGGGATAGAGAACCTTGTCGAGGTTGGAGAGCGTGAGTCGCCGGCCGGCGACGTCGACGTCAACCTTTGTCGGCCTTGCCACGCTTCTCTCGCGCCGCCTGCACGCTCGCCTCGAGCGCCGCCATGAGGTCTTCGACCTTCGTCGGCGGTTCGGCCTCGGACTGCACCACGATCTCTTCGCCTTCGTCCTTCTGACGGATCAGCTCCATGACCTTCTCGCGGTACGTGTCCTCGTACCGGTCGGGGTCGAACTTCTCGGTCAGCGACTCGATGAGCGCCTCGGCCATCTTGAGTTCGCGCTCGTTGAGTTCGGTCTCGAGGCCCGGCGTGTCGAGCGTCTCGAGCGGCACGACCTCGTCGCCGTACAGCAATGTCGAGATCACGAGCGCGCCCTTCGTGGCGCGAATCGCCGCGAGGTACTCCTTGGTGCGCATCACGAACTTGGCGATGCCGACTTTGCCCGTGCGCTCGAGCGACTGCGCCAGCAGCGCGTACGCCTTCTCGGCGCGCGTGTCGGGCACGAGGTAATAGGGATGGTCGAAGTACACGGGGTCGATCTGGTCGAGGTCGACGAATTCGAGGATGTCGATGGTGTGGGTGGCCGCGGGGTCGAGGCTGTCGAGCTCTTGCGGATCGATGACGACGTACTGCCCGGGCCGGACTTCGTAGCCCTTGACGATCTCGTCGAAGGGAATCTCGATCCCTTCGTCCGCGCAAAACCGCTTCTGCTGGATGCGCGAGTTGTCCTTGGCGTGCAGCTGGTTGAAGCGCACGTCCTTCGGCGAGACGGCCGTCATCATTTTCACCGGGACGTTGACCAAGCCGAAGCTGATCGCGCCACTCCAGAGGCTGCGGGGAGGCATGCCCGTATTCTTGCGCAATGGCTGACTGGTCCCGTCCCGTCGTGCACTGGGCGATCACGGCGCGCGATCCCGATCGTCAGCGCGCCTTCTACGCGGCGATGTTCAACTGGTCGATCGAGGACGGGGCGATCATGAACATCGCGCCCGGCATCGGCGGTCCCGAACCCGGACCGGGCGGTCACATCCAAGCGGGCGACGCGCCCGGCGTGTCGCTCTACGTCCAGGTGCGCGACATCAAGGAGTCGCTGGTGCGCTGCGTCGAGCTCGGAGGTTCGAAGGAGTCGGACCCGTTCGACGTCCCGGGCGGGCCGACCATCGCGTTCGTCAAGGATCCCGAAGGCAACGCACTCACGCTCGTCCAGCAGTAGCTACTCGTCCTTGTGGCTGACGATATTGAGCACGTTGCCATCGGGAGCGCGGACGAAGAACCGCCGCACGCCCCACGGTTCTTGGGTGAGCGGATGCACGATCTCGTACCCGCGACGCTGGGCCTCGGCGTAGGCCTCCTCGACGTCGTCGCCAACGGCCACTGAGATAACGGGATTCTCCGGCGCCGTCGCGTCACGCGTGACGAGCTGGACGGAGGCCTTGCCGTCCGCAGTCGCGAAACGCGCGACCCAGCCCAAGTTGAACCCCTCATCGCTGAGCCCGAGGTAACCCGCGTAGAACTCCTTCGCCGCCTCGATGTCGTCCACGGTCAGGTCTGCAAACACACCCGTCACTCGCATCCCGTCATCCTCCGATATCTGTGTAGCGCTTCGTCTTGATCGACGAGCGGTCGATCAGTTCGTCGAAGGCCAACTGGACGGGGTCGCTGATGACGCGGGCGTTGAACTCGTCGATCGACGTGTCGTCGCCCCACAGGACCACGACGAGCCACTCGCCGTCCTCGGCCCGCGCCGTGGTGCGGCGGAAGTAGCCGGGTGAATTCGGAAAGACCTCGGTCTGCACGGCCTTGTCGGCGGTCAGGAACGACTCGGTGTCGACGTCGGCGAGCAGGCGAAACGTGGTGATCTCGAGGACCATGCCCTGAGGTTGGCACACCTACCCCGGCGACTTTGTGAATCTGAGTGCCACCTGGTGGCAGCTGGATTCACAAAGTGGGCGATTCGAGCCCCGCGCTCCGCGACCCTGTCACACCCGCCTGCGACAATCGGACCATGCCTTTGGGAGCCGCACCGCTCGATGACGTGGCCGACCGCCTCGCGGCGATCTTGGCCGGGCCGTCCGCGGTCGTGACCGACACCGAGGACGGCGAGCTGGTCATCGACGGCGACCTCGTTCCCCGTCCACTGACGCCGGCGCCGACTGCTCCATGCGAGACGTGGGCGGTCGACGGCGGTCAGGCATTGGTGCGCGACGCCCGCTGCCTCCAGGTCTACGTCGTGCGCGCCGGCCGATGCTGCTTCGTCGACCGCGTGGCGACCGTCGAAGAGGAAGGCGAGCTGCGCGCCCACCTCGTCGGCGTCGGCCAGCGCGCCATGGAGCTCGCCCGTCTCGACGGCGGCTTGGCGCTGCCGGCCAACACCGCCATCGACGTCAACCTGTTGCGTGAGCGCGTCGAGTGGGACGGGATCGAGCGCACGATCCACGAGGCGTGCGAGGGCGCGCTCGTGTTGGTCGACGGCGACCTGCGGCCCGACCCGCGCATCCCGGTGCCGTGGGTCACGGACCTGCTGGCCGACGCCACGGCGCGCGGCGTGACCGTCGTCGGCGTCACGAAGCACACGTCGCTCGCCCGCGGCGGCGCGCCGCTGATCGGCCAACTCGAGGCAGAGGCCGACGCCGCCCTCGGCGGTCGCACGCGCTGGTGGGCGCGCATCGGTCACTCCCCCGCCGCGACTGGCGTGCCCTTCACCGTCGTCGCTGCCCGCCTCGATCCTGACGCCGCCTACTCGTTCCGCCTCGACGTCGCCGCCGGCGTCGACCCTGAGCACGCGATCGCGCAGGTGGCGACCGTCGCCGACGACGCCGCGTTCCCCGGCTACCCGTATCCGCTCACCGTCGCGGATCGCCTCGCCGCCTGCCCGCCGTGGTTGCGGGAAGAGGCGTGGATGACGCTCGAGGAGCGGCTGCACGTCGCCGGCATTCCCGCCGATGTCCTGCACCGCGCCTTCACCGATCGGCACCGCATGATGGAGCGCGCGTCGTGACGGCGAACACCCGCGGTCGTCTATTCGGCAAGAACGTCCTCGAGGGCACGTTCCGCGCCGCGCCCGACGACGACTTGTTCCTCGGCGAGCTGCTGGTCGCCATCGACGACGCCACCGGCCGCCGCTACCTGTTTCGCGTCGTCGACGTCACCTACGGCCACGAACACCGCGAGCCGGGGTGGGCCGAACGCGTCGCCGGCACGCTGCTGTCCGACGACGCCCGCGACGACGCCGGCGCCCACCCGCTGTACGAGGCGGAGCGGCGCACCTACCGCGTCGCCGACTGCCGTTGCCTGGGTTACCTGACTCCCGACGGCAAGGAGTTCCGCAAGCCGAAGTCGCTGCCGACGCAGTTCTCGCGCGTCGTCTCACCGGAAGAGGCCGACCTGGCGTTCCTCGAACGCTCGATGGGCGACCTGCACGTCGGCGTGCTGCGCACCGGCGAGACCACCGTCGACGTGCCCGTCGGCATCAGCGGCGACAGCCTCGCCAAGCACGTCGGCGTGTTCGCCACGACGGGCATGGGCAAGTCGAACCTGATGATGGTGCTGGCCGGCGCCGCCATGCAGGCCAACGGCCGTTACGGGCTGCTGATCATCGACCCGCACGGCGAGTACCGCACCGAGCTCGCGCGCCACCCGTGGGCCGAGCGCCGCCTGCGCACGTATTCGAGCGTGAAGGCGCCGAACGTCTCCGCGCTGCGCGTGTCGCTCGGCGAGATGACCAGCGACGACCTGCGCACCGCCACCGGCGACACGTCGCGCGCGCAGACCGAGGCGCTATTCGAACTCGAGCGTTTCTACTCGTCGCAGTATCCCGGGTTGTCATGGCTGCTGCCGTTCAGCCAACTCGACGACCTCGTCGGCTTCCGCGACGTCGACCTCGGCAAGTCCGTCGCGCTGTCGACGCTGCAAGTGCTGCACCGCCGCGCCCGGCGCATCTGCCACCTCGACGCCATCAGCGCCGATGCCGACGTGTCGGTCGCTACGCAGATCGAGCGCGACCTGCGCGAAGGCAAGGTCGTTCTCGTCGACGCCAGCGGGCTCGACTCGACCGAAGAGTTGCTCGTCGCCTCGTTCCTCACCCGCAAGGTGCTCGAAGCGTGGCAGGAGGCGTTCCTGCAGGATCGCAACGCCCACGCCGGGCTCCCGACGGTCGCCGTCGTGCTCGAAGAGGCGCAGCGCGTGCTGAGCAAGGCCAACGACGCCGACGTGAACGTGTTCCCGCGCGTCGCCCGCGAGGGCCGGAAGTTCAAGGTCGGTCTCGTGGCCGTGACGCAACAGCCGAAGCTCGTCGACGCCGAACTGCTCAGCCAGTTCAACACGTTCTTCATCCTCGGCCTCGCCGACGAGCGCGACCGCAACATCCTCCGCGGCTCGGCCAAGCAGGACCTCTCGGCGTTGCACACCGAAATTCAGACCCTCATGCCCGGTGAGTGCCTCCTCGCCGGCGTCGACGCGCCCTTCGCCGTCCCGGCGACGATCGACCTGTGGTCCAACGCGTTGCGCGACGCCACCCCGCCGCCCGAACCCCGCGCCGAAGCACCGGTCAACGTTTCGGCGATGCTGGATTAGATGCGCGTCGTTGCTTTAGGAGACGCCCACCTCGGCCGCACGAGCGGGCCGGCGACGTTCAACGGCGTCAACCAGCGCGAGCTCGACTTCGACGATTCGTTTTCCCGCTCGGTCGACCTCGCGTTGGCGCAAGAACCCGACCTGTTCATCTGGCTCGGCGACATCTTCGACCGGCCGAACCCGTCGTACCGTTCGTACCGCGTCGCCCAGCGCGAGCTGACGAAGGTGCGCGCCCACGGCATCCCGCTCGTCGCCATCAGCGGCAACCACGACACGCCGCGCATCGCCGGCACGGGCAGCCCCTACCGCCCGCTCGAGGACGTGTTCGACGGGTTCGGTTTCGCGCCGGGCTTCGAGTACCGCACGTTCGAGTTCCCGGGACTCGTCGTGCACTGCGTGCCCCAGATGGCGTCAGTCGAAGCCACGCTCAGCGCGCTGGACGAGGTGCGCGCCAACCGCAGCACCGACCGCGTCAACCTGTTGCTCACGCACCCCCGACTGACGCAGGTCGAGCCGCGCTACCCCGACCTCAACGAGATCACCGTCGACGCGTCGGCGCTCGATTGTGATCTCGTGCTGCTCGGGCACTACCACACGCACAAAGAAGTGACGCGGGGCATGTGGTACGCCGGCGCCACCGACGGCTTCGACTTCTCCGACGAGTTCGACACGCCGAAGGGCGTCGTGGTGCTCGACACCGACGCTGGCGTCACCCGCCACGTCCCGCTCGGCGACCGTCGCCCGATGGTGATGCCGGATGTCATCAGCGCGCTCGGCCTGGGCCCCGACGAAGTGACCGACAAAGTCGCAGCGGCCGCGGCGTCGACTCCGGAAGGCTCAGTGGTGAAGATCATCGTCGACGGCGTCGCTCCCGAAGTGTGGAGCCAGGTCGACCCGCGCGTGTGGAAAGAGGCCGGCGCCCACGCGCTGTGGATGAAGGTCGACCCGCGCCTCGAACACGCCGGCGTGCAGGTGCAGGGCCTGCCCGAGTTGGCCGGCGTGCAGGCGCGCTTCGAGGCGTGGATGGAGCCGCAAGAGGCGATCGGGCTCGACCGCGGCGCGCTCGTCGCCCGCGGCAAGCAGTACCTCGCCGATGCCGTGTCCGAGGCGACCGAGTGATCGTCCGTCACGTCTATCTGCAGAACTACCGGGTGTACGAGAACGTCACCGAACTCGATCTGCCCGAAGGCCTCGTCGGCATCTACGGCCCGAACGGCGCCGGCAAGAGCTATCTGATCGAGTCGATCCCGTGGGCGCTGTTCGGGTATTCGCGCGGCCCCGTCGACGAGGTGCGCTCGACGGGCGTCAACGACGAGTGCGTCGTCGAGATCACGTTCGAACACGAGGGCCACTCCTACGTGGCGCGGCGCTCGCTGCGCGGCGGCGGCAAGACCCTCAAGCATGAAGCCGTGATGCACTGCGACGGCCTGCAGGTGGCGACGGGCGCGCGCGACGTGCAGCGGTACGTGCAGCAGGTCATCGGCATGAACGAGAAGGGCTTTCTGGCGTCGGTGTTCGCCGAGCAGAAGCAACTCGCGGCACTCTCCGCGCAGGCACCGGGCGAACGGCGCAAGCTCGTGCTCGACCTCCTCGGCATCACGCCGATCGAGTCCGCGGTGAAGGCGGCGCGGCGCGACGCCAAACTCGCCGACGAGACGCTCAAGCAGATCCAAGGCTTCGCCGCCGACCTCGAAGTGCTCGCCACCGAGCGCGACGACGCCGCAGCCGCGGCGGTCGCCGCCGAAGCGGAACAGGTCACCACCGACGAAGTCGCTAGGGTCGCCGCCGAGACGGCCGAGACGGCGCGCGAACGATTCACCGTCATCAGCACGGCGATCGAAGAGGGCAAGCGCGTCAAGGCGCAGTTCGACAAGCTCGACGCCGACGTGCAAAAGCTCGAGGCCGACGCCGCCGCCTTGGCGACGGCGCGCGCCGAACTCGGTGCGCTCGGCGACACCGGCCCCGCGCTCGTGCGTGCGCGGCATGCGAACGAGATGGTGCGCGCCTTCATCGAGGCGCAGGCCACGCACGCGCGTGCGCTGACGGCACTGAAGGAAACCGGTTCCGCGGAACCGCCCGACGACGCCCCGGCCGCTGCGGCACGCAAGGACGCATCGGCCGCCGGCGAGCTCGCCGCCGGGCTCGTCGCGACCGCCAAGGCGCTCGAGGCTGCACTGCAGCGAACGGACGAACTCGAAGGCGACGCCGAGTGCCCGACGTGTGGCCAGCCGCTGGGCGAGGCGTTCGAGGAAGTGCGCGCCCATCGCCACGCAGAGGCGACCGCCGCCCGCGCTGCCGCCGACGACGCCGCGGCGAAGGCGAAGCAACTCGCGGCGGCAGCCGATCAGGCCGAGCGCGATCTGAAGGCCACGCGCTCGGCGTGGCAGACCGCCGCGAAGCTCGTCGCCGCGGAGCAGGCCGCCGCCGAGAAGCTGGAGGCTGCACGTGCAGCCGCGTCCGGCCTCGAAGAAATCGCGGCGACCCTCGAAGCGGCGGAGCAGGCCGACCGCCGCGCGCAGCAGCTCACCGGACAGTTGGCGCGCGCCGAGGTCGTCGCCCGCGAGCTGGCGGGCGCGCAGCGCGAGCGCGACGAACTCGCGCGCGAACTCGAAGCCCGGCGCGCTGACGCCAAGACCAAGGGGTTCACGGCGGCGGGTCTCGCCGAGGCCGACCAGGCCCGGCGCGCCGCCGCCGAGGCGCTCGCCGAGGCGAACGATCGCGCCCGCGTCGCCGCGGTCAACCTCGGCAGCGCCCGCGCCCGCGCGCAGGAGAAGGACATCGCCTACGAACGCGCCAAGGAGCAGCACGCGCGCATCGAACCGACGAAGATCGAGGCGCGGCTCCTCGGTCGGCTTGGCGAGTTGCTCGGCGCGTTCAAAGATCACGAAGCGGCGTCGGTCGGGCCCCGCCTCGCCGGCCACGCACGGGCGTTGTTCAACGACATGACCGAGGGCACCTACGACAACCTCGAACTGTCAGACAACTTCGAGGTCCGCATCACCGACCAGAACCGCACGTTCGACCTGAAGCGCTTCAGCGGCTCCGAGGTCGACCTCGCCAACTTGGCGCTGCGCATCGCCATCAGCGAGTGCGTGACGCTGCAGTCCGGCGGCGCCGTCGGCCTGCTGGTGCTCGACGAGGTGTTCGGCCCCCTTGACGCCAACCGCCGCGCCCGCCTGCTGCAAGCGTTGAACGGTTTACAGACGCGCTTTCGTCAAGTGCTGGTCGTCACGCACGCGGACGACGTCAAAGCACAACTCCCGAGCTCGATCGAGGTGCGTCCGATCGGAGAGCGACGGGCCACCGCCATCGTGTCCTGATCCGCAGTGCCGATGCTCGCGTGCCCGCTCGACTTGCAGCCGCTGACGCGCACCGAGCGCGTGTGGCGATGCTCCGGAAACCACTCCTACGACGAGGCGCGCGAGGGCTACGTGAACCTGTTGCCGCCGGGGCGTCCGTCACGCAAGAACGCCGGTGACGACAAAGCGTCGGTCGACGCCCGCCGCCGCTTCCTCAACGCCGGCCACTACGAGGTGCTGGCGGCGCAACTGAGCGCGATCACCGACTCGCTGACGCCGGATGCGGTTCTCGACGTCGGGTGCGGCGAGGGTTACTACACCGGATGGCTGCGCGCCCGGGAGGTCGCCGGCGTCGATATTTCCCACGCCGGCATCCGGCTGGCGGCGCGCGCCCATCCGTCGATCGCGTTTGCCATCGGCAACGCGGCGGCGCTGCCCGTCGTCACGGCGTCGGCGGACGTCGCCGTCTCCGTGTTCGCGCCGATAGATCCCGAGGAGTTCGCTCGCGTCGTCGCGCCCGGCGGCCACGCGGTCGTGGCCGTGCCCGGTGCGGACCACCTCGCGGCGATTCGCAGCCTCCTCTACGTCACCCCGCAGCCGCACGACGAGGCACTCCCCGAACTCGGTGCGAGGTTCGAACTCGTCGACACGCAACGGCTCGCGGCCGAGATCACCGTCGACGAAGACACCCGCCGCGATCTGCTGACGATGACGCCCTATCGCTTCGCGGTGCCACCCGAGGCCCTCGAGCGCGCGCACCGCCACGAGGGTCCTACAACGACGCCGATTTCGTTTCTGGTGGCGAGGTATCGGCGGCGCTCCGGCTAGGGCGCAACGTCCGGGCGCGCACGATCATCCCGAGGGCGATGACGCCGGCAAACACGAGGACGCCGCCGAGCATCTCGTTGCTGCCGCCGAGCAGCTTGATTCCCGACAGCACCAGCACGGTGATCAACGCCGGACGGATGATCGTGTCGGGCGCGACGGCCGACGCACGCGCCCCCAGGTACACGCCGGGAATCGAACCGATCAGCAGCGACGCCGTGAGCCCGAGTTGGAAATCGCCGAAGAGGATGTGGCCGAGCGCGGCCGACATGACGAGCGGCACCGCCTGCACCAAGTCGGTGCCGACCAACTGCGCCGCCGACAACGACGGGTAGAGCATCAGCAGCAAGACGATCATCAACGAGCCCGACCCAACGGACGTCATGCCGACGACGAAGCCGCCCAGGACGCCGATGGCGATCGTCGGTGCGGCCTTCATGTGCACCTCGGAGATGTCGATACGCGCCGAGCGGCCGCGCTGCACCATCGCCTTGCCGATGATGGCGCTGGCGGCCACCAGCAACGCGACGCCGAGGATCTTCTTGACGAGGTCCTGCAAGTCGTCGCCCGAGCCGAGCGACTTCAGCAACAGGACGCCGGCGAACGCCGACGGTACGGACCCGATGCACAGCAAGCGGACGAGGCGCATGTCGACCGTGCCGCGCCGGGCGTGCACCAGCCCGCCAACCGGCTTCATGATGACGGCGGCCACGAGATCGCTCGACACCGCCGCCAGCGGCTGCACGTTGAACAGCAGTACGAGGATCGGCGTCATGAGGGCGCCGCCGCCCATACCCGTGAGTCCAACCACGAACCCGACGAGGAGGCCCGCCAGGGCCACCAGCCCGTCGATGTGCATAACCACACCATGTTACTGGGAAAGGTGGATCGGTAAACTGGCCTCGACGGTGAGTCGACCGGGTGGCCGCGGCGCTTTCGGGCGTCGAGGAAAGTCGGGACTCCATAGGGCAGGGTGCTGATGCGAGTCAGGACGCGGCGACGTGTCGGATCAGGGCAACAGAAAGCAGACCGCCGATGGCCCTTCGGGGCACAGGCAAGGGTGCAACGGTGCGGTAAGAGCGCACCAGCGTCCGGGGCGACCCGGGCGGCTTGGTAACCCCCACTCGGAGCAAGGCCAAACAGAGGAAGCCGGCCCGGCTATGCCTCAGGTGGGCCGCATAGATGGATGGTCACCGGCGGCGCCTCGGCGCCGTCACAGAATCCCGCTTACAGGTCGACTCACCGTCACCGGTAGAAGCGCTCGAGGCGGTATCGCCGAGATCGATCGTGCTCCAGCAAGAACCGCCCTTCGGCGACGCGGTCGATCTTCCCTCGGCCCGCCACCAAGCCGTTGCAGTAGTCGAGCGCGCGGCGGGCTACGTCGACGTCGGCGTCTGATACGACGAGAACGACGTCGCGGCCCACGCAAAATTGTTGCGCCAGCGGCGTGACGTCGGAGATGGCGCGAACCGAAAACTCGACCGGTTCGCTCACCGGGTGGAAGCGTATCGGCGAGATCTGCCGCGCTCATAGCGACAAGCGACGCGCCGTTGCAAGGGGGCTCCACGGGAGCCCCCCTCGAGCCCGTCTATCCGCGCCACACCGTTCGTAGAGAATCCGACGGATGGCATATGACATCGACGATTGGGTCCTCGCGAGGATCGGGATTGCGAAAGGGCTTGCGGACGATGGCAAGACCGACGACGCGCGTGCCGCATACCGCGCACTGCTCGAGGATCTCCGAGACGACCCGCGGCAGGCGGCCGGTGTGCTGCACATGTACGCGATCGTGATCGACGACCTCCACGAGAAACTCGCCATCAACGAAGAAGCGCTCAGGCTCGCCGACTCCGTTGGCGATGCATTCCCGTTCGCATCGAAGGCGACGCTCTACGCCAACATCGGCTTCTCGCACGAGGCACTCGGCGACTCGGCAGCGGCCCTCGATTGGTACCAACAGGCGAAGATCGCGGCCGCCGGCCTCGACAACGACGACTACGGCAACATGATGCGCAACGGCATCGACGGCATCCTCAGCCGACTCGGCGTCAGTGAACACTGACTCGCTGTCGAGGCGACAAATCGCGTTGACGTCATAACGGCTCCATGCCATGGTGTCCGGCGGCGTCGCCTTACCGCCAAGTCGTCCGGGCCTCCCCAGCAGGAACCCGGTAACGACGAAGGGGGGTTTCCCTCGGGCTACTGAGTTGCCTTGGCTTAGCCGTGGGATTGTCGCTGGGGGCGTCTGCGGCGCAGCGAGGTGACGGATGACGCGAGACCGAGACTTCAAGCGCGAAGTGCGTGCACGTATGCGCGCAACCGGCGAGCGATACACCCAAGCACGCAGCGCCCTGCACGAGCCCTCAGTTGGCACGCCAGCGGTCAGGTCAGGACCTGACGCTGAAAGAAGACCAACTGTGAAGAATGAACTGCTCGACAAGCTTGACCGCGACGGCTTCGCTGTCGTGCGCGACGTGCTGCCACCGCACCTCGTCGATGATCTACGCCAGTGGGTGGACCGAATGGTCCAAGACGAACTCACGTGGCGACTGCAAGAGGTGCAACGCCGACGCGACGCCGGCGAGACCGACGTACGCGCTTTCCCGCGCGGTTCCGAGGGCCAACTCGGCTTTTCCTTCAAGGGCGGCCCGCGCCGCGAACTCCTCGTACAGGCATTGGCGGACATCGCCGACGCGCTCGGCCTACCGCTGCGCACCGGCGGCGGCATCGAGTCGACCTTGCCAGGTTGGGGTGGTCACTCGGGTTTGCACCAGGACCTCGATGGTCCCGCGCCTTCGATTGGGCAATGGGACGGCGCGATCTTCTCCTGCCCGCTGACCAGCGCGTGGGACGGCATGCGCATCGTGCCCGGATCTCATCGCCGCGACCCCGTGTTCCGCGAAGCGTTCGCCGGTGCGATCGCACCGCACGCCGACGAAGTACACATCCAGGCAGAGCCGGGCGATGTCATGATCAACAGCATCCACGCGTGGAAGTCGGGCACGCTGAACCGCTCATCCGAACGACGCAGCGAGATTTGGCTGGCGTTCCGCCGCGACGAGTCCGTCGACCGCAAGATTGACGCCTACTGGGCCGCGGCGCTGATTTCCGACGGAGGCGCACCGCTGGATCCGGGCAACTTCGTGCGCCGCGAATCTTGACCTCTAGCGATACACACAACAATCTCGCGGGCGAGGCTGCGATGAACGCGCTCTTGGAGACGGTGCTCGACAGCCAACCCTTTCGGAGCGTCAGGGAGCACGCCGGAAGGTGCCATCACGACGATACGGCCGTCTGGCGACAGGGAGTGGCGCGTCGCATCGAGCGACTGCACCGCGAGAGTCTCGACATCGCGAGCGCGCACCGCGGCTGACCGCCCGTACGGAAGGTCAGTCACGATGGCGTCGAACGTGGTGCCCCAGTCCGCATAACGCGCACGAGCGTCCGTTACTCGGAGATCAGCGACAAAACCTTCGGCCCGCAGGTTGGCTGCTGTGCCCAGGACAGCGTCGCGGTTGACATCGGAACCGCACACCGACGCGCCCAACTTTGCAGCTTCGAGCAACAACGACCCCGTGCCGCAGAACGGGTCGAGCACTGTTCCGCCGGCGACCACGTTCGCAAGGTCGTTCAACCAGCGCGCCTTCCGGCTCGGAACGACGTACGACCGGACGAACGGCCGCGCCTGTTGATTCGAAGGCCGGAACACGGCGTAAGGCAAACGTCGCCCCCACGCGACACCGCGCGGCGTCCAGTACGCGTGCAGCACCGTACGCGGCAGATCCAGGTCGATCCTTGGCGTTGGCGCACACGCCCACAGCGCCGAGAGCAGCTCCGATCGCTCTTCCGGAGAGAACCGTCGCTCGTCGTGAACCCGTACGGCGTACGGCGACACGATCACGTCGGGGTCAAAAGGCACCGCTCCGACCGCAGCAATGCCGAGAAACTCGACGACCTCGTGCACGAGCCCCATTTGCGCGAGCCGGCGCGGTACTCCGACGCTCACTGCGAGGTCCGGACGCAAGAGATCGACTTCGCTCGCCAGCGCGCGGAGACTGGCGAGCGCGAACTCGTTATGCCAACCGAAACGAACGAGCACTCTCGCTTCGTTTCCCAGGTTCGCCACGTCGACAGACCTCCACGCCGCGACTGCGGCAACGGCAGGCCGAAGCCTGCGATGGAGGAACTGTCCACAGCGTCAAGCGCAGCGACGGGCTCCGTTGCCTTCATTATGGCCGAGGACAGGCGGTTGCTTCCATCCGTCGCGGCGCGCAGAGTTGCCGGCCATGACTGACGAGCGCGAAGCAGTGAAGAGACTCGACGAGCTCGTGGAGTGGATCAACTGCGATCGGTCATCGAGAGCTGTCGCACCCGCAGGTTGGGACGAAGTCGCGTGGACGACGGCGCGCACGCGACTGCCGTCTCGAGTGGACGAACTGACCGAACGTCGCTCCCACGAAAAGGGCGTCGCGTGGGCCTGGGCCGCGAGCGATCTCGGCCGGCGACGGCTGTGTTGTGCCGTGGAGGAAGGCGTCGTCGTCGGCCTGTCGGTGCGACCACCCGAAGACGTGCGACCCTGGGCGGCGATCGCACCGACGGGATTTACGGGCGATGAATCCGTGGGCGCGGCTGCCGTGGAGTTCGCGCGCGCGTCGGAGGTACCGGGTTGCGTCGTCGGGAAAGCAGGTGACGGCGAACGCGCGATCGCGGCGTGCGGATACAGCGATCTCGCCGACCTCGAACCCATGTTGCCGTCGTCGGTGTTCAGACTCTCTTCGGTCACGAAGGTGCTGACGACCATTGCGACTTTGCGGCTCGTACGCGACGGCGAGCTTGCACTGGAGACGCCGATCGCCAACGTGCTCGACATACCGGCAGCTGACAAGGTCACGGTCCAACACCTACTCACCCACACCTCCGGGTTGAAGTTCGACGGATGGGTGCACGTGGCTGAGGGCGAGCCCGAACTTTGCATCGAAGACTGCACCATCACCCATGCGGCGCCGCCCGGAACGAAGCGCCTTTACGCAAACCAGGGCTTCGCATTGCTGGGCCGCGCCATCGAGCGCTGCACCGGGCAGCCATGGGTCGCTCACATCCAGCAGACGATTCTCGAGCCGCTCGGGACGACGCGAACCGTTCTCTCAGACCCTCCAGGATTTCCCGACGGGTTCGTCGATGAAGGCGACGCGATCGTGCCCGAGGACAGATACACGCCTGGTTACGGTCCCGCGGCCGCGGGCTGGACGACCGCCCGCGATCTGCTCGTGATCGGCCAAGCGCTCGTGGACCCTGACCGCGGGTTGGTGGACCACAAGATGTTGTCGCTCATCAACCACTCCTACGTGAACGTCGACGGTAAGATCACGCAGGGACTCGGCTTGCTCCGGTTCACTGCGAATGGCGGCGACGTCCTCTTCCATAGCGGAGGCTGGCCCGGGTGGTCTGCTGCGCTCGCCGTCCGCGTGCGCGATCGCGCCGTAGCCGTCGTCGGCGCGAACCGCTCCGTGGACGCAAGGTTCGACTGGCCGTTAATGCTGCTGGGGAGCGAGTAGCAAACGCAGAAAGGAGAAGGCATGACGAAGGTCGTCGTTCGCGACTCCGCGATCGCGGGAAAGGGCCTATTCGCGACGGTTGCGATCGAGGAGGGCGAACGAATCTTCGACGACGAGATAACCGAATCGCCAGGCGCGGGACAGGTCGTCATGACCGACGAAGAGTTCGCGGCGTACATCGAGACCGTTGACGAATACAGCGCACGGTCGATCGGCGGCGGTCGCCACGTGGTCAGCCTCGATCGCAGCATCGTCGATTTCGGCAACCACTCCTGTGACCCGAACATGTGGTTCGACCCCGGGCAGTCGACACTGGTCGCCCGACGCAGAATCGAACCTGGAGAAGAAGTGACGTCGGATTACGCCTGTTGGACGGACAGCGACGTCTGGTCGATGGCTTGCAACTGCGGCGCGGCGACGTGTCGCGGGACGATCGGCGGCAAGGATTGGCAGCGCCCTGAGTTGCAACACGCCTACGCCGGCCATTGGCCAGCGCACTTGGCGGAGCGGACGACCGCGCCTGATTAGTTCGCGCGGCCAGATGTGCCGCGCTCATAGCGACAAGCGACACTCCTCAGGCGGCGGCGGTGTTACACCCCCTCGACAGACTGCGTGCATGGGCCTCACGTTCAAGCAAAAGCTCACCGGCAAGACGCTGCGGTGGGTCATCGTGCTCACGCTGCGCGACGCCGACAAGGCGCTGTCGGTGCGCGAGATCGTGGCGCGAGTCGAGGAGCGTTATGTCATCCCGGGCCGTGCGGGCAAGGCGGTGTCGGACTCGCTGCGATGGGAAGTGCGCCGCGGACGCGTGCGGCAGATCCAGCGCGATCTCTACGGCGCGGGCTACATGCCGCGTTCTACCGAATATGGCCTGCGCAAGCGCGTCGACGGCATGGAAGCGTCGCTTGTCGCTACAAGCGCGGCACGTACGGCCGCGGCTAGTGACCGCGAGGAGCCGATCGACGAGCCCGTCGACCCCTTCACCGAAGACGGCTTCTTCGACGCCGATCGTTTTGCCGACGAGGAAATCGAGTAGTCGCCCCTTACAGTTGTCGGGTGTTCTGGGGACGACGGATTGCAGTTCTTGGCGCGGCCGTGGCCGCGCTCGTATCGATGACGGGCACGACGCCTGCGCAGGCGTCGCCGACCGGCGCCGACGCGGTCGCCGCGTGTCGTAGCGCCATCGGCGGGGCGCCGCAGGTCGGCGAGCGAACGTGTCGCACGGGCGAGCAGTTCGTGCGCGGGCCCGCGAACGGGTGCCGCAACCTCGGTCTGAATTCCGAGTGCCACACGCTCGACGGCCGCCGCACGGGTACCGGCCACATGGCGACCTACGTCGCCGGGTGGACGCACCGCGCGCTGACGCTGCAACGCGACCTCGACGACAACGTCGCGCTGGCGCGCGCCACGATCCCGCACACGCACAACTCGTTCAACTCGTCGGTGTACCTGCCGACCGTGACGAACCAAGACCCGAACCAGATCTACAGCATGCGCGACCAACTGACGATGGACGTCCGCGCCATCGAGATGGATCTGCACTGGTTCCCGTCGCCGTACAAGCCGCGCAACATGGGCCAGTCCGTGGTGCTGTGCCACGGCACGCAAGTGCTCGGCGTCGACGTCGGCTGTTCGGTCGACCGTCCGTTCCCCGACGGACTGAAGGAACTGCGCCAGTGGTTGAACGAGCCGGCGAACCGCGACCAGGTCGTACTGCTGTACCTCGAGAACCAACTCGGGCCGAAAAAGGCGCACGAGATGGCCGCGAAAGAAATCCGCGACGGGTTGGGCGATCTCGTCGACCGCCCGGCGCCGGGTAAGCCGTGCGAACGGTTGGACACGTCGGTGACGCCGGCATCGGTGCGCGCCCGCGGCCACCGCGTGATCATCGTCGGCAACTGCGGACCCGGCGCGTGGGGTACGTGGGTGCACGAGCGCGGACCGTCGTCCACCTGGGTCGAGTCGTCGTCCGGAAGCGGCGACGACTATCCCGGGCTAGCGAAGGACTGCCCGGCCGAACGCGCCCGGACCGGAGCGGGCCACGCGCTCGTGCGTTGGTACGAAGACTCGACGTGGGTTTCGGCGATGGCGGGCGGCGAGTCGAGCCAGCTCACCACGCGCGAGGCCGGCGCCATGGCGCGCTGTGGCGTCAGCCTCATCGGCTTCGACCAACTCACACCGGAAGACCCGCGGCTGACGGCGATCGTGTGGTCGTGGGCGCCCGGCGAACCCTCCCGCGCCGGATGCGCGGCATCGGCCGCCGACACGCGCTTTCACGCCGTCGACTGCGGCGAGAAGCACGCGTTCGTGTGCATGGTCAACCCCGATCAGTGGCGCGTCACCGCGACCGATGGACCGTTCAGTGCGGGCGCATCCGCGTGCGCCAAGGCATTCCCCGGCTCGACGTTCGCCGTGCCAGCGAACGGCTGGGAGAACGCGCTGGTGCGCGCCGCGGCGAGCACGAAGACGGTCTGGCTGAACTACACCAACTGGAGGTGAGCCGTCTCGTTCCACGAGACGAGCGTCGGCTGATCGCCGGTCGTGCGCACTCGCGAGATTGACGCCACGTCGCAGAACAGCCTCCACGCCGCCTGATCCCCGGTCCCAACGGCCCACGCCACGGCGGCCTTGATGGGCGAGACGTGGCTGACGACGACGATGTCGGACTGCGCTGCGTCCTCCGCGAGCTCCTCGCAGGCGGCGCGCACGCGCACCCCCACGTCGGCGAGCGACTCACCGTTCGGCGGGGTCCACGCCGAGTCGGACCGCCAGTGCTGCCACACCTCGCCGGGAACGTCGGCGAGCGGCTCGCCGTCGAAGTCGCCGTAGTCGACCTCGGTCCACCGCTCGTCGGTTTCGATCTCGGCGACGCCGCAGGCCTGCGCGACCGCGCGCGCGGTCTCGAGCGCACGCCCCAACGGGCTGGCGATGACGCGTACCGGCTTGGTCTGCGCCAGCGCGCCACCAACCGCGGCTGCTTGCTGCAGGCCGACCTCGTCGAGAGGCAGGTCCAGTCGCCCGAGCAGCAGCCGCTGCGCGTTCGCCGTCGTGCGGCCGTGGCGGGCGAGGATGAGCACTAGACGAGTCTGCCTTGGCGCCACCGTCGGACGACGACTCCGGCGCCGACCACACCCAACGCCTCGCGCGCGATCAGCCACGGTAGCGCCGGCTCGATCCCCGTCGCTCCCCAACTGCCGAAGCCGGGCCACCAGAACAGCGACTTGTCGACCCACACGAAGTCGAGGACGAGGTGCGCGAAGAATCCGATCGGCAACGCGATGAGGTGGCGGCGCAGCGGGCGGCGATTGATCGTGGCCAGCATCACCACGGCCAACGACCCGACGGCGAACACCAGCGTGTGTGCGAGACCGCGATGGCCGAGCGGCGCGTCGATGAGGTCAGGCACGACCGCGCCGACGGCGATCAGCCGGTAGTCAAAGCGAGCGTCGCGCAGGACCGCCCACGCGCCCAGCACCGCGAACGCGGCGAACCAGAACAGCATCTATTCGCGGATTAACAGACGGCTGCACTCTTCGCACGTGTCGTGCTGGCCGGGCGCCAGGCGATTGAAGCGCTCGAGATCGACCGCCGACAGGCTGAGGTGGCAACCACTGCACACCCCGCCGACGACACGCGCCACGGCGATCCCGCCGAGGCGACCGCGCAACCGCTCGTACGTCGCCAGCAACGCGGGGTCGATCTGCGCCGCGGCGTCTGCGCGTGCGGCCTCGAGCGCCGCCAGTTCCTTGCCGGCGTCGCCTTCGGCTTCTTGCAGCGCCGCGAGCACCGTCGGCGCCTCGACGGCGACTTCTTCGAGGACCCGCTCGCTGTGGGCCTGCTCGGCGAGGAGCGTGTCGCGTTGTTCGAGCAGTTCGAGCCCCGACTGCTCCAGCTCCCCCGCCTGCGCCTTCAACTGGTCGATCTCGTGGATGATCGCCTGGGCGTCGCGCGTCGCCGAGCCGGGGGCGCGCAGCGCGTCGTCCAACGCGGCGACGCGCTTCTCGACCGTCGCCAGCGACGCTTCGATCGACGATTCCTCGGCGGCCAGCTTTTCGAGGTCGCCGCCGAGGCGGACGACTTCGGCTTCGGCGTTGTGGCGCCGCTCGTTGAGGGCGTGCGCCGCGGCGCGCTCGGGCAACACGCCGAGGCGGCGGCGAAGATCCTCGATCGCGATGTCGTGGTCCTGGAGGACGAGCAGTTGCGCGCTCACTGGCAGAACGGCGGGTAGTCGTCGGGCCAGTTGTCCGGTTCCTGGCAGCCGGGGTCGGTCGGCGGCGGACCGTGGTCCTCCGTCGTCGTGGTGTGCTTCGGCGGCTTCGTGCCGTCGTCGGGACCGGTGCCGCCGTCGACGATCGTCACGCCGGGTTCGCCGACCTGCACCTCACCGGTGGCCGACGTCACCGGAACGCCGGTCGTCGCCGAAGGGCTGAGGTGCATCTGGCGGTTGCCGATCTGCTTCGGATCGGGCGCAGTGAACGCCAACGCCGGACGGCCGCTCATCGCGGTACGCATCATCTGACCGAAAATCCGCGCGGGGTACGTGCCGCCGAAGACGCGGCCAACGGAACCCACGCGCGTCATCGACACCGCGCCGACGGGCGAGCCCATCCACACCGCGGCGGTGAGCTGTTTCGTGGACCCGACGAACCAGGCGTCGGTGAAGTCGGACGTCGTGCCGGTTTTGCCGAACGTCGGCCACTTGCCCGGATTGGCGCGCGTGCCGGTGCCGTTGGTGACGACGCCCCGCAGGATCGACACCGCCTGGCGCGCCACTTGTGTCGACACGCGCTGCTCGCCCTTGGTCGCGCCGCGGAACAACACCTTGCCGTGACGGTCGACGACCTTTTCGACGTAATACGGCTTGTGGTACACGCCGTCCGCCGCGATGGTCGCGTAGGCGGACGCCATCTCGAGTGGCGACACGCCGGTCTCGAGACCGCCGATCGCCATCGCCGGCACCAAGCAATTGCAGTTCTTGCCGTGGACCTTGAGGTCCGACGTGACACCGAGGTCGTGGGCCGCTTCTTCGATCTTGTCGAGCCCGACGACCGACGCCAGTCGCACGTACGCGCAGTTGATCGACCCGGCCGTCGCCGCGGTGAGCGGCATCAGGCCGCCGCCCTCGCCCTCGGAGTTCTCCAACTCGTACGGCGGATTGTCGGGAAACTTGACGGTGCACGGCGACGTGCCGTCGACCATCGTCGCGGGGCCGTACCCTTGGCGCAGCGCGGCCACGAGGTCGAACGCCTTGAACGCCGAACCGGGCTGGCGGTGCGACTGCGTCGCCAGGTTGAACTTGAAGGCGTCGAAGTCCTTGCCGCCGACGATGGCGCGCACCGCGCCCGTCGCCGGTTCGATCGACGCCACCGCCGCGGTGAACCTTCCTTGGGTGTCGGGCAGGATCTGCTCGACGGCGTCGTGCGCCGCTTGCGCGACGTCAGGATCGAGCGTCGTGTAGATCCGTAGCCCGCCCTTGAACACCGCGTTGTAGCGCTCGGTCTCGGTCTCGCCGAGGCGGTGGTCGTGCAGCAGCGCCTGCTTGACCTCTTCGACGAAGTAGTCGTTCGGTGTCTTCTCCAGGCTGGTGACGTTGCGCGGCAACGGGCGCGCCAGCGCGCGGTCACCGGCGGCCTGCGAGATCACGTTGGCGGCGACGAGTCGCCGTACGACGACCTTGCGACGCTCCTTGGCGGCGTCGGGAAACTTGATCGGGTCGTAGCCGACGGGGTTGCGGATCAGGCCGGCGAGCAGCACGGCGTCGCCTTCGTCGAGTTCCGAGGCCTTCTTGTCGAAGTACACCTCGGCGGCGGCCTGCACGCCGTAGGCGCCGTTGCCGAAGTACACGGTGTTGAGGTAACGCTCGAGGATCTGCTTTTTGGTGTTGTGGTCTTCGAGGCGCCACGCCAGCAGCGCCTCGCGCACCTTGCGGTCGACGGTTTTCTCCGGCGTCAACAGCGAGTTCTTCACGAGCTGCTGCGTGAGCGTCGAGCCGCCCTGTCGCACCTCGCCGGACTGCACGTTGGTGGCCAGCGCCCGGAACATGCCGCGCAGGTCGATGCCGTGGTGCTTCCAGAACCGGTCGTCCTCGACGCCGATCACCGCGTTGATGACGGCGTCGGGCACCTGCGACAACTTGACGGGCTCACGGTTCTCGTCGGCGTGGAGGTAGGCGAGCGTGCTGCCGTCGCGGCGCAACACGACCGAGCGCTCGCTCAACTCGCTCATCTGCGCCAGGGCGTCGCCGTGCGAGGTCGTCCAGTCGCCCGTGAACGCCCGCGCTTCAGGGATCAGGATCATCAAGCCGAGCGCGAGCAGCGCGCCAGCGATCGCAGCGGTTTTTGCCAAGCGCCCAAGGATCTGCACAGCGCGACGAGGCTATAGCTAACGTCGGGGTGCGATGAGTCGGCGGACCCAAGCGCTCGCGCTCGGCGCCATCATCCTCGTCGGATTGCTCCGCGGCGGCTGGTGGGTGGCCGTGACCGAGGTGACGAGCCCTGTCGACGAGGTGGCCCACGCCGACTACGTGGTTTCCATGGGCGAGCACGGGCGTCCGCCCAAGGTCGGCCGTGATCGCGTCGACGACCACCTCCTCGAACTCGCCAAGCAGTCGGCCACGTCGCCGTGGCGCCCGTCGCCGCTGACCGCCGACAACCACGACCCCCGCTGGGGCGCGTTCTCCCAGAGCTACGAAGGCGTGCAACCCCCGCTGTACTACGCGGTGCTGGCGGCGCCGTGGAAGCTGCTGCACGGCTACGGCGCCCTGACGACGCTCTACATCTTGCGGGCGATCACGCTGTTGCTGGCGCTGTGCACCGTCCCGCTGACGTGGCTCCTGGCCCGCGAGCTCTTCCCCGACCGACCGGAGGTCGCGGTCGGGGCGACCGCCACCCTCGTGCTCGTCGCCGGCTTCAACGCCAACGTCGCCAACGTCACCAACGACGCGCTGGTGATGCCGCTGGCGACCGCCGCCCTCTGGCTGACGGCGCGCACGTGGAACCGCGGGTTCCAGCTCGGCGGCGCGGCGCTCACCGGCGCGGCGGTCGGACTGGCGGTGCTGGCCAAGACCACCGGGCTGGTCCTCGTCCCCCTCGTCGCCGTCGGCGCGCTCGGACCGTTGTGGACCCGCGGCGTCGTGATGCGCCGCTACATCGCCTGGGGCGCGCAAGCCGGCGCGGTCGCCGCGGCTGTCGTGGTCCCGTGGCTGTTGTGGAACCGGGCGACCTATCACGCGTGGAGCGCGTCGGCGGCCGTCGACAAGATCACCGGACCGCTGCAGCCGCCGATCCCGCGCACGCTGCACGGCGTCGTCGTCCACCTCAAGAGCGCGGTGACGGCGTTCTGGTCACCACAGCTGGGCGTCGCGCGCATCGGTCACGCCGCGGTCTTCTGGACGCTCGCGGGCGCGGCCGTGTTGTTGGCCGCCGCCGTGTTGCATCTGCGCCGCTGGCGACCGACACGCGACGCGCTCGCCGTCGCGTGGATGGCGACGGCGCTGCCCCTCGCGCTGCTGACGATGATCGGCATCATCGCCGGCGTCTTCGGCGGTTCGTCGTCGGTGGTCGGCCGCCACCTGTATCCCGCGTTGCCGGCGCTGCTCGTCGCCATCGCCGGCGCGGCGTGCACGCTGTTCACGCGCCGGCGCGCCGGGCTCGTCGCGCTGGCGCTCATCGTCGCCGTCGGCCTCACGCTCGAGCGCGCCGACGACAACCGCTACGTCCTCGGCACGTACACCCGCGGCGTGGTCGCCGGGCTGACTCCAGTCGCCGGCAACGGCCGCGGCGACGGCGCGGTCAGCGGTCCGCTGACCGTCCACCTCGAAGCCAACTGCAAGATCGGCGGTGTCAGCGTCGAGTTCGCCGGTGCGCCCAACCCGTCGACCGCCCAGACGCGCGAGGACGCCGGCGGCGGCACGTTTGCGTTCTATGGCGTCCCGGCGACGGCGTCGACCTACGACCTCGCGATCCCCGCAGGCGCGCGCGTTGCCGCGACGACCGAACACAAGGTGACCACGCCGGTGGCGTTCGCGTACTGCGAGAAGCGCCACGCCGCGCAGCTGCGCTTCAACGCGCTGTTCCACCCCCAACACCCCGACTGGCCGCTCGCGTCCACGAAGGCGTGGCCGACGGGATGGGCAGTGTTCGGCTGGTTGCTCGCGGCCGCCGCGGTCGTGTGGGCGTGGAGGGACTCGAACCCCCGACATCTGCCTTGTAAGGGCAGCGCTCTAGCCAACTGAGCTACGCGCCCGGAGCGGACAAGGGTACTGGCTGAGGGTCAGTACAGCCGTTCCAGGACGAGCACGGCGACGTCGTCGGGATGCCTCGGTGTCAGCCGGTTGACGAGGTTGCGCAACTCGACCGACACGCGCGTCGCGTTCCAGCCCTTCGTCTCGGAGAGGAAGCGGTCGAGGTCGCGCTCGGCGAAACCGGGGTCGCGCTCGACCAGTCCGTCGCTGAAGAGCACGACCATCGCGCCGGGCTCCATCCGGTAGCGGTCGACGCGGGGCGCCTCGGTGCCGAGGCCGAGTGCCGCGCCGAACGTCCCAAGTCGTTGCACCTCGCCGTCGCAAACCATGCGCGCTTGGAGGTGACCGGCGAGTGTGACAGCGACGACACCTTCGTCGCGGTGATAGCGCACGATCGCCTCGGTGCAGAACAAGTCCGATGGCTCGGCGACCAGCGCCTGGTTGGCGACGCGCGCGATGTGCGCGGGGTCGGGGTTCTCCAGTGCGGACGCGCGTGACGCGTACCGCGCCAGCGACGTAACGGCCGCGGCTTCGGCGCCTTTGCCGCACACGTCGCCGAGCACGCCGACCCATCCGTCCTCGACGGCGAACAAGTCGTAGAAGTCGCCGGCGACTTCATCGGAACTTGCAGGCACGAGCCACCCGGCGCTCGCAAACCCCGGCAGGCGCGGCAGCACCGGCGGGAGCAGGCTCGTCGACAGGGTGCGGGCGATGCGGTCGCGCTCGGCGAAGGCCTGCTCGAGTTGGCTGTGCTGGCGCCGTTGGTGTTCGGCCCACCGCGCGCGTTCGAGTGACGAGCCGAGCAACTCGCTGACGAGCGCGAAGTACAGGCGGTAGTCCTTCAGCGGCTGCGGCTCGGCGAAGTGCAAGGACAGCAACCCGACGGTGTCTTCGGACCGGAACGGCGACACCAACCATGAACCGCTGTCCCACATCTGCAACGCCAACGCCGACGGGTAGCGCGCCGCGAACTCGGCGCGGTTCTCCACATACGCCGCTTCGCCCGCCAACACCGCACTCAACCACGCGCTGCGCGCGACGTCGACGTGCTCGAGTTCTTCGATCTGTGTCGGCGACGCGCCGCGCGACGCGATGACGCGCAAGTGGTCGTCGTCGACGATGGCGACACTGGCGAACGCCGGCGGCGACGGGATGTTGATCTCGCGCAACGCCACTTCGGCGACGCGCTGGGGCGTCACCGCTGCGGCGAGCATCGAACTCATGGCGAGAACCGCCTCGGCCTGTGACGCGATGCGCTCGGCACGGCGGCGGCTGTCGGCTTGTTCCTCGGCGTCGACGCGCAATTGGAAGTCGAGGTGACGGACTTCGTCGACGCTGCGCTCGAGCCGGTGCGCCAACGCCACCAGGCCGACGACGAGCAGCGTCATCCCCACGACGGTGAACGCGGCGCCGTCGGACAAGCTCCACGAGTGGCTCGGCGACAGCCCGAAGTACCAGAACTCCAACACGATGCCCACGCCCGCGATCGCCACCGACAACGACCCGGCGGCGCACGTGATGGCGACGAGGAGGATGGCCAGGAAGGCGCCCGGACGCAGCTTCGTCGGTTCGTCGAGCGCCTCCAACGCCGGCAGCAGCAACAGCGGGACGAGGACGCCGACGGCGATGCGCGCCCAACCCGGGCGCACGCCGAAGAGCCAACTAGGGATCAGGTCGTCGAAATGCTGGCGGCGCAGCGCCGTCGTCTGCTGCGCAATCGCGGCCTGCGACAAGTTGGCGTCGACCGGCACGGGCACGACGACCCAAATCGTCTTGCCGCCGTCGGCGCCCAATCCGACACCCCAGCTCTCCGCCAGTGAATCGACGATGTGCAGGCCGCGCCCGTAGGGCTCGTCCATCAACGGTGACCGCTTGCGCGGCAAGTCGTCGGCGGTGTCGCTTATCTCGATGCGCACCGAGCGCGCGTCGAGCTCGATGCCGAGCGTGAACGGCGAGCGCGCGTGGTTGACGGAGTTCGTCGCCAGTTCCGACACCAGCAGCACGATGTCTTCGACGAACTCTTCGGGAAGGTCTCGGAGTGTGTCGGCAACGAATTGCCTGGCTTCACGGACCGATGACGTCTCCGCGGCGAAGCGCCTCTCAGCCTTCACAAGCTGCCAACTTTTGCGACTCCTCGATGCCCCGGTTTGTCGTCACAACCAGCGTATCCGCAATTACCTGGAACCGCACCGGTACCGTTTTGCGATGGCGCGAGGAGACGGTGACGCCGCGGACGATCTCGTAGGCCGATACCTACGCGAAATCGCCGCGCATCAGCTGCTGACGGCAGCCGATGAAGTGCGTTTGGCGACCGTCATCGCGGAAGGCCAACTCGCGCTCGCCGCGCTCGAGAAGAAGACGCTCACGCCGGCGGAGAAGCGAAGGTTCCGTCAAGCGGTGCGCGCCGGCGACGACGCGAAGCAGGCGTTCATCGTGTCGAACCTGCGCCTCGTCGTGAACATCGCCAAGCGCTACCAGCGCGCCGGCATGCCGCTGCTCGACCTCGTGCAGGAAGGCAACCTCGGGCTCATTCGCGCCGTCGAGAAGTTCGATCACACCAAGGGCTACAAGTTCTCGACGTACGCCACGTGGTGGATCCGCCAAGCGATCGGGCGCGCCATCGCCGAGAAGAGCCGCACGATCCGCGTCCCCACGCGCGTCGGCGACGCGGCCGCCGCTGTGGAACGGGCCCGCAACGCGTTGCGCGAAGCGACGGGCAAGGAACCGACGCGCGAAGAGATCGCCGAGGCGACGGGCATGAGCGAGTTGGCAGTCGCCGCGGCCGAGCGGATCACGCCCGACCCCCTGTCGCTGTCGCTGGCGCAAGACGAGGACCGCGAGTTGATCGACACCGTCGCCGATCCCGAATCAGAAAAGGGCTTCTTCGAGGCCGAGCAAGACGACGACCGCGTGCATCTGCACATCGCGCTGGCGACGCTGCACCCGCGCGAGCGCGAGATCCTGATACTCCGGTTCGGTCTCGACGGCGACGACCCGAAGACGCTCGAAGAACTCGGCGAACGCTTCAAGGTGACGCGGGAACGGATCCGTCAGATCGAGGCGAAGGCGATGACCAAGCTGCGTCATCCCGCGACGCCGTCGAACCTGCGCCAGCTCCAGGCCCTGGCAGATGCCAGAGCCCGGAAAGCTGGCTAGGCAGTCAACGGGATCTGCTCGTCCTTGCGGGGTCGACCCCGTTTGCGCTTGAAGGCCAACACCTTGCCGTTGAAGAACAGCTGACCGCCCCACACGCCCCACGGCTCGCGCCGGGCGAGGGCGCCGTCGAGGCAGCTCTCCTGCAGTGCGCAGGTGTTGCAGATGGCCTTGGCGGTGGCGATGTCGTCGAGCTGCTCAGAGAAGAACAGTCCAACCATCGTCGCCGCGCCGTCCTGGCACTTGCCCACGGCGAACTCTTCAGCGGTGTCGACCCATTCGTTTGTTTCTGCGTACATCATTTTCTTCCCCCAAATTGGAATGTCGCTTGGAAAACAAAGAGACCACCGGGATTTCCCGGTGGCCTCTGAGGGTCCTTGCGAAGTCTTGGTGTGGTTACCGAGAACTTCGGACTCCTCTGAGGCCTGCACCATCCTTGAGATTTCCCTCGGACGGCATGACGAACGTGGAGACCACATACGCCGAGACGCGCGTGCGCGCGGCGGCATCGGCGTGAATTGCCGGTGCGTTTGCGCAGAGCGTCCAGTGGAGCATTGGTGGTTCCTTCGTGATGGTTGGTTTGAGTGAAGCGCGGCGTCGGTGCGTCCCTGAATTTCCAGGGATGTTCGACTCAATCACACGCGGGTGATTTCGTCAATCAATTATTCAGGCTTTTTATGCACTCATCGAGAAGGGCCTGCGACGAGGCGGCGACGGGGGTTCTGCGGGCGGCGTGTTCGAGCACCACGAGGTCCGCGCCGTACCGGTCGGTAACAACGGCGCCCGCCTCCTGGCACACCAGCATGGCGCCCAGGTAGTCCCAGGGCCCGTGAGCCGGCACGCGGGTGCAGTCGATGTAGGCGTCGAGCACGCCGGCGGCAACGGCGCACATGTCGAGGGCCGCGGCGCCGAGCGCCCGAAACTGGCGCCAGCCGAGATGGTGGTCGGGCAGGCCCGACAGCGCGACGAACGACTCGTGCAGCGCCGCGGCCCGCAGCGGCTTTGTGGGATCGCCGTCGATCGTGGCCCCGCCACCGCGCGTCGCCCGGAAGCGGGTGCCGATCGCCTGGTTGACCACGACGGCCGCGAGCGGGCCGTCGCCGTCGACGGCGCACAGGCTGGTGGCGAACCACGGCAACCCCGCCGCGGCGTTGGTGGAGCCGTCGATCGGGTCGACAACGACGATGACGTCGCGATCACCTTCGGTGAGCCCGCTTTCTTCGCTGAGCACGCCGACGTTCGCACGGGCGAGCACGTCGAGGACCGCGGCGTCGGCGGCGAGGTCGCACTTGTACTGGCCGGCGCGGGTGCCTGCGAGGCCCCAGTCGGTCAGTTCGGTGACGGCGGCGCGCACTGCAGTGGCGGCCTCGTCGAGCAGTTCGAGCAGCGCTTCATTGGTCACGGGGCCGCCAGCGTACGATCTGCGCCGTGGCAGTCATCGACGTCCCGGGTTTCGTGGCCGAGTTGAAGGACCACGCCGTCGACCACGGGTTCCACGTGCACGACGAGCGGCACTTCGTCGAGACCTACTCGCTGCGCCAGGCGTGGGAGGTGGAACTGCACCCCGAGGCGGGCTGCGGCGGCCCGCTCGACCTGCACCTCGCGCTCGAACTCGATCCGCGGGTGATGCTCGCCTTCGAGGACGCGGTGATGGCGCTCGACGACGACGACGAGGACGCGCAGCCGCCCGACGAGTTCTACTTCCCGTTGACCTTCACGTGGTCGCTGCCGCCGCTCCCCCACGGTCCCGACCTGTTGCGTCTCGCCATCGACCTCGCAGGCGTCGGCGGCATCGAGCTACCGGTGGAAGTCTCCGCGATCGACTCCATCCCGTCCGCCACCGACGCCGCCGAACGGCGGCTGACGGTCGTCGCCAAGCAACACCTCTCGCTGGCGAAGATCTTCGGCGGCGAAGAGTTGTTGTGCGGCGTGCTCGACCGCTGCCTCGCGGTCTCCAATCACTTGTTGGAGAACGCGCCCGTCTGGCTCGACGGGTAGCGCCTAGCGCTTCTTCTTCGACTCGAGCGCGGCGAGAACGGAGTCCGTGACCGCGTCGACGATGTAGGTGATCTGGTCGTCGTCGAGTTTCAGCCCCGCCTTGGCTTGCTTCGCCTCGGCGTTGGCGCGACGGCGCAGCAGCGTCATGTCACGCTCGATGCGACCCAGCGACGCCGCGAACTCCTCGCGGGTCTCGGTGACCTCCGCGGCGCTGGCGGCGACCCACGCCGCGAGCCCGTCGGTGCCGCCGATCGCCTTCAGGGCGTCGCCGAGGATCGAGCGGAGGTCATCGGCGACCTCGCTGACGGTCTTGGTGAACTCGGTGAGCGCGTCGGCGCCCGTTTGCACGGCGCCGAAGATCCCGGTCGCCTGCTCTGTCAGGTCGATGTCGCGTTGGGCGCGCAGGCGCTCCAGTTCGGTGGCGACCCGGTCGAGCGCCGCCTCGGTGCGCGCCATGGTGTCGCCGGTGAGGCTCGCCACCCGGTCGTTGAGCAATTCCAGCTGGGCGACGGCGAAGCGCGTCGTGACGTCAGGCGACTCGACAAGGGTCGGCGCGGGCTCGGGCTCGGGCGCGGGCGCTGGTTCGGGCGTGGGTTCCGGCGCCGCCAACCGCTCGGGCTCCGCGTCGGGTTCGAACTGCAGTGACGCCGCCGCCGTTTCCAGCGGCACCCGCCAACGGTCCCCGTCCGCGCTGAGGTGCGGCGCGTTGACCGCGACCTCGCGCGGCCCGCGTTCCCATACCGACCCGCAGCCGGCGAAGCGCCCCTGACACACCGTGCCGCAGATCGTGCACTCGCAACGATCGTTGTGCGCGGTCATCGGGTGTTCGCACGTCTCCGCGATCTGCGGACCAAACTCGTGACACCAACCCATGCTGGGGCAATGGTACCGATCAAGGGTGGGGCGGGCAGGACTCGAACCTGCGACCCAAGGATTATGAGTCCTCTGCTCTAACCAACTGAGCTACCGCCCCGTTGGCGGATCTGTGAGCTCCGGGGCTGGGACTCGAACCCAGAACCTATTGATTAACAGTCAACCGCGCTGCCGATTGCGCCACCCCGGATGGGACTGTGCAGGTTAGCAAGCCGCTGACCAAGCCCATGATCTCACGATGGGTCCGGCTGCACTGGTAGTCGACCCGCGGACAACCCATCGGGTGCTTGGCTTTTCGAATCGATGGACCGGCTTTTGCGCGGTACGGCTTCGTGTGCTGGGTCAGCGGAATTCCGGTCAACGCGGCCCAATACTGCGAGGCGGCCACGAGGTCGAGGCCTTCATGCAGGTACAGCCGAAGCCGAAGGCGTGACTCCTCAATGTCGAAAAAGTGTCGGAGCCACGCGAGGAAGAAGACCAACATCCGCGGGTCGCTGTTCGGGAAGGTGACGGCGCCGTCGGTCTTGCCGCCTTCTCCGGCATACAGCGCGGCGCCCGCAACGAGGAACTCCCGTTCGGACAACTCACCGATCCGCTCGCGGCCTTCAACGAGCAGCCCGGCGATTTCGTCCTGCTTCCGACGCATGAGGGCGTTCGGCCGTACACGCGGGCCGTAGCGACGCTTCGACGGAGTGAATGCCACGTCGCGCACCCACACGGATACGGAACCCTTGGACACGCCCAACCATGACGCGATGTCGTCGAGGGTCATCCCCGAGGCGCGCATCTCGCGTGCGCGGTCTTGTTCCCACGTCTTTCCGCGGTAGCCCACCGCGTCATTGTGACGAAGGGGTGTTACTCCTCTTCGAGGAAGCCGCGTAGGCCTTGGCTGCGGATCGGGTGGCGCAGCTTGGCGAGTGTCTTCGATTCGATCTGCCGGACGCGCTCGCGGGTGACGCCGAACTCGCGGCCGACCTCTTCGAGCGTGCGCATCTCGCCGCCGTCGAGGCCGAAGCGGAGCTTGATGATGTCGCGCTCGCGGTCAGACAGCTGATCGAGCGCTTCCGTCACCGCCGCAGTCAGCATCATGCGCGTGGCGTAGTCGGCGGGCACTTCGGCGGAGTCGTCGGAGATGGTGTCGGACAGGGAGAAGTCGTCCTCGTCGCCGACGGGCTGCTCGAGCGAGACCGTGTCCTGGTTGATCTTGAGGATGTCGCGCACCTTCTCGGGCGACATGTCCTCGAGCTTCTGCGAGAGCTCCTCGATCGTGGGTTCACGGCCCAGCTCTTGGAGCATCTGACGCTGAACCCGCAGCACCTTGTTGATCGTCTCGACCATGTGCACGGGGATGCGAATCGTGCGGCCCTGGTCGGCGATGGCGCGGGTGATGGACTGCCGAATCCACCACGTGGCGTAGGTCGAGAACTTGAAGCCCTTGGTCCAGTCGAACTTGTCGACGGCGCGCATCAAGCCGATGTTGCCTTCCTGGATGAGATCCAGGAACTGCATCGCACCCTTGCGGTAGCGCTTGGCGATCGACACGACGAGGCGGAGGTTGGCGTTGGTCAGCTGGCCCTTGGCGACGAGGCCGTCGGCCATCGTGCGTTCGAGCGGGCGTCGCTCTTCGGTCGGGATCGACCCGCGTTCGCCGTACTTCTCTTCGAGGACGTCGAGCTGCGAGTGCGCCGCGAGGCCCGCCTCGATGCGCTGCGCCAGGCGCACTTCTTCCTCGCCGGTGATCAGCGGGAACTTGCCGATCTCCTTGAGGTACATGCGCACGGGATCGCCGGCGCCGCCGCGCCCGTCGTCATACGGAACGTCGGCTTGTCGTGACGCGCGCGGCGCGCGCACGCGCTTGGGCTTCTCGACGCGCAGCTGACGAACGACCGCGACCTCAGGTGCCGTCGGGTCGTCGAGAACCTCTTGCGCCGCGGCGCGATCGATCGCATCGATGTCCTGGAACCGGAAGCCGGCGGCCACGACCCACTGCGGCAGCGCGTCGATCAGTTCTTGGTCGAGCTCCGCGTCCTTGACGACGGTCATCAGGTCGTCCTGGGTCAGGTATCCCTTGACGCGACCGAGCCGGAGGAGCTCTTCGATCTCCGACGCGGGAATGTCACCTGGGAAGGACGGTAGAGGTACCGACGCATCAGTCATTCCGTCCCCCCTTCGAGATCGGCTCCAGCTTCCTGCGCCAGCCACGCTACCAACGCCACGGTCGCCTCTGAACGGAGTTCCTCGTCGTGGAGCTGTTCGCGGGTCTGTTTGAGCCACGCGATCGTCGGCGTCGAGTCCAGCGTCTTCGGCAGACGGGCGAGTGCGGCGTCGGTCGCGACGCGCACAAGACCAGCGAGAACGTCGTCGGGATCGGCGTCGATGTCGTCTACCGCGAGACGGTGCAACAACGCCGCGGCATCCGGCGGCGCGTTCTCGATCGCTTCGGTGACCGGCGCGCCGGAAGCGAGCGCGAGGAACGCGTCGTGGTGCGCAGGATCGGTGAACAGCGCTTCGTGCAACTTCCCGGCGACGGTCTCGGGACGGTGGATCGCGACCTTCAACGCTTCGCTCTCAGCGCCTGCGACACTCGTGCGTCGTGGTCTGACTGGAGCAATAGTCACCGTGTTGCCGCGCCGTTTGAAGCTCGCAACGAGCTGCTCTGTGGGGATGTCGACTTCGCCCGCGATCTTGCCGAGGTAGAGATTCTGCGTGGTTTCGTTCGGGTGCTCGGCGATCATCGCCATCGCTGCCTCGGCCGCCTTCGCTCTGCCTTCAGGCGTCCGTCGATCGGCGCTGTCGAGCGCTCGCTGCACGCGGAAGTCGAGGAACGACTTCGCGTCGGTCAGCGCCTGTCTCAGCGCGGCAGGTTCGCGGCGCGCGAGGTCCGCGGGATCCGCGCCCTTCGGAAGAGTGAGGACGTGAAGCGAGAGATCCAACTCTTGCTCCCACGCATAGAAGCGCTCCGCCGCAGCCTGCCCGGCGGCATCGGCGTCGTACGCAAGAACGATGCGCGGCGCGAACGTGCGCAGGATGCGCAAGTGCTCGTCGGTCACCGCGGTGCCGCACGTCGCGACGGCGCGAGGCGCGCCCGCGAGGTAGAACGCGATCACGTCGGTGTAGCCCTCGCACACCACGATCTCGCCGCTCTTGACGGCGTCCTCCTTCGCCCAGTTGAGGCCGTAGAGGATGCGGCGCTTCGAATAGATCGGCGTCTCCGACGAGTTCTTGTACTTCGCCGGGTCGTCGCTCCCGGGCAGCACGCGCCCGCCGAACGCCACGGGCCGTCCCGACGTGTCGTAGATCGGGAACATGACGCGGCCGCGAAAGAAGTCCTGCTGCTTGCGCGCCTTGTTGACGAAGCCGAGGCCGGTGTCGGCGAGTTCCTTGTCGGTCAGCTTGAGGTGACGCGCCAACTTGTCCCACGCGTCGGGCGCCCATCCGATGTCGAACTGCGCCGCGATCTTGCTGTTGTAGCCACGCTCCTTCAGATAGTCGCGGGCCTTGCGGGCGTCAGGGCTGTGGAGGAGTTGATCGTGGTAGAAGGCGACGGCCTTCTCCATGGCGGCGTACAGCGCGTCGCGCTTCTTGCGGCTCTCGCCGTCGCCGGTGCCGGTGTCGTAGCGCAGTTGAATGCCGGCCTTCGCCGCCAGCTTCTCGACGGCGTCCGCGAAGTCGAGGTGCTCCGTCTCGCGCACGAATGTGATGACGTCGCCTGACGCCTGGCAACCGAAGCACCGGTACAACTTCAGTTCGTTGTTAATGGAAAACGACGGCGTCTTCTCCGCGTGGAACGGGCACAAACCCGTCCACCGGGTACCGACCTTGCGCAACGACATGCGTTCGGAGGCAACGGCGACGAAATCCGTCGCATCGCGCACCCGCGCTATGTCCTCCGCCAGGATGCCCATCGGTCCTGACGCTACCGTCACGGTGTGGCACCCACCTCCGGCGTCGTCATCGCTCTCGACGTCGACGGCGTGCTGATCGATCCGACACGCGGCGGCGCGGGTCACTGGCTCGAAGTGGTCGGCCCGCGGTTCGGAGTCACCGCCGACGACATGGCGCCGTTTTTCCGCGGCGCGTTCCGCGACGTGACAAGCGGTCGCCGAACGGTCGAGGACGCGCTGGCCGATCATTTCGCGTCGCGCGGCGTGGACCATCTCGCGTTCCTCGACGCGTGGCTCGACGAGGACGCGCACCCCAACGACGAAGTCGTTAAGGCCGCTGAGGAGTGGGCGCGCCGCGGCGTCGCCATCGTGCTCGCCACCACGCAAGAGCACCGCCGGGTCGACCGCCTGCGCGCCCTGTTCGGCGACCGCCTCCAACTCGCCGACGTTCTGTACTCAGCGGACCTCGGAGCGGCGAAACCTGACCCCGAGTTCTTCCGCCGCGCCGACGCACGACTCGGCGGTAGGCGCGTCGTGTTCGTCGACGACATGGTGGCGAACGTCGAGGCCGCACGCGTGCACGGCTGGACCGCTGTGCACTACCCCGCCGAGCGGAACTGGCGGGACGTGGTGGACAGCTACTTGAGGTAGCGGTCGAACCACTCGAGGATGATCTCGAAGCGCTGCTTGCGGTGAAGCGGCGCGCCCGAGCGTGACATCTCGTGACCCTCGCCGGGGAAGCGCACCATCTCGACGTCGCGCTGCAGCCAGCGCAGTCCGGCGAACAACTCCTCGGCCTGTGCGATCGGACAGCGCAAGTCGTCTTCGGAGTGCATGATCAGCAGCGGCGTGGTGATCTTGTCGAGGTACGTCGTCGGTGACTGACGCACGTACGCGTCGCGATCGTCGATCACCGACTTGCCGTGGTAGCCGAAGAACGCGGTGGCAATGTCGGAGTTGCCCTCCATCAACGCGAGGTTGTTGGCGGAACGCTCCGACACCGCGGCTTTGAACTTCTTGTTGTGCGTGACGATCCACGAGGTCATGTAGCCGCCGTACGAACCTCCGAGCACACCGAGGCGCTCGCCGTCGACGAAGTCGAATTGCTTGACCGCGGCGTCGACGGCCGCCATCACATCCTCGTAGTCGACGCTGCCCCAGCCGGTACCGGGCTCGACCGGCGCGTTGCGGCCGCGCACGGCTCGTCCCCACGTCTCGCCGTAGCCGCTCGACCCGCGCGGGTTGCAGTAGATGACGGCGTACCCCGCGCCGGCGGCAACTTGGAACTCGTCGAACAACTTGTTCCCGTATTGCGTGAACGGCCCGCCGTGAATGTGCAGCAGCGCCGGGTACTTCTTGCCCGCCTTGGCGCCCACCGGTGGGATGACCCAGCACGGCACCTTCGTCTTGTCCCTCGACGTCGCCGTGTACGCCTCGGGCTCCTGGATCTGGCGCAGCGTCGGGAGGCGCTCGCCGTGACGCGTTAGTTGCTTCTCGACGCCGTCGACGAGCACCGACAACTCGAACTGTGTCGTCGGTCCTGCCCAGCAGAACGCGGCGACGCCATTGCGCACGTCGAAGCCGGCGACGATGCGGTCGCCGTCCACCATCAACTCCGGACCCGGCGGGTCGTCGTCGACGGGATCGGCGTGCACGCGGTACAGCGGTTGGTTGGCGCGGTCCTCGGCGGTGAACCAGAGGTACTCGCCGTCCCACGCCGGCTCGCGGGCGCCCCACAGGTACGGCAAGCAGTGTCGGTCGAGCGACGGCGTCAGGATCGTGACGTCGCCGGTCGCTACTTCCAGCACGCCGACCTGACTGTTCGCAGGCAGCACGCCGGTGCCAGCGCCGACGAAGGCGATGTCGTCGCCGTCGGGCGAGTACGAAGGACGGCCGAAGTTGAAGCCGGTCTCTGTCAGCTGCTCGGCCTTGCCGGAACCGTCGGCGCGCACGCGCCACAGGTCGACGGCGCGGTCGATGTCCCACGTGTCGTGGCGCGCCGACGCGAACGCGATCCACTTGCCGTCGGGCGACCACGTCAGCCCGCTGTCGCCCCACTCGCCGTCGGTGAGCGCGCTGGCCTTGGCGCTGCCATCGCTCGGCACGGTGAAGATGTGGCGCGGCCGGTCGACGACGTAGCCGGCGCCGTCGGAGCGGTAGTAGAGGTGCGTGATCCGCCGCGGCGATTGGTCCTTCGGCTTGGTGTTCGCGTAGCGCGACTCGTCGCGCTCCCGCGCGCCGAAGGCGAGCGTCCGGCCATCGGGCGACCACACGACGTCGTCGATTTCTTCCGGTGACGATGCGAGGCACATCGCCTCGCCGCCGCCGAACACCGGCAACACGTACAGCTGACTGCCGGCGTCGCGATGCGTGACGAACGCCAGACGCGTCCCGTCGGGCGACCAGCGCGGCGTCTTGTCGCGAGACGCACCGGATGTGAACGGCCGCGGCTCGCCCAACCCATCAGTCGAGACGAGCCAGATGCGGCTGCGGTACTCGTTGGCGTCGAGGTCGATCGTCGTGACGACGTGCGCGACGGTCAACCCGTCGGGCGAGACGCGCGGATCGTCGACGTTGACGAGGAGCCCCACGTCCTCGGGTTGCATGCCCCACCGAGACGCACGGGCGGGACTCATTTCGTGGCGCCTGAAGTCCCGCCGAGAACGGCCTGCGCGGCGGCGAGGCGCGCGATCGGCACGCGGTAGGGCGAGCAGCTCACGTAGTCGAGACCCGCTTGGTTGACGAAGAACTCGATCGACTCAGGATCGCCGCCGTGTTCGCCGCACACGCCGAGCTTCAGCGCCGGCTTTGTCTTGCGCCCGCGCTTGGCGCCCAGCGTGACGAGTTCGCCGACGCCCGCCTGGTCGAGCGTGTCGAACGGGTTGCGCGGCAGCAGCCCTTCTTCGAGGTACGCCGTCATCATGCGACCCTCGACGTCGTCGCGCGAGAAACCGAACGTCATCTGCGTCAGGTCGTTGGTGCCGAAGCTGAAGAAGTCGGCGTACTCGGCGATCTCGTCGGCGCGCAGCGCAGCGCGTGGCGTCTCGATCATCGTGCCGATGATGACGTCGATCTTCTTGTTGCCGACTTCGGCGATCGCCTGTTCCACCCACGACCGCGCCAGAGCGAGTTCGGGGCCGCTGACGGTCAGCGGGATCATGACTTCGACGACGGGCTTGCCGCCGGCCTTCACGCGGTCCGCCGCGGCCTCCATCAAGGCGCGCACCTGCATGGCGTAGAGGCCAGGCTTCACGACGCCGAGTCGCACGCCGCGCGTGCCGAGCATCGGGTTGAACTCGTGCCACGCCTCGGCGGCTTCGAGCAGCTTCTCTTCCTCGGCTGACAGGCCGGCCGTCGCTTTTTTGATCAGGAGCTCTTCGGTCTTCGGGAGGAACTCGTGCAGCGGCGGGTCGAGCAAGCGCACCGTGACCGGGAGGCCGTCCATCGCTTCGAGGATGTCGATGAAGTCGGCCTTCTGCGCCTTGCGCAGTTCTTCGAGCGCCGCCGTCTCCTCCTCGGGCGTGTCGGCGAGGATCATGCGGCGCACGACCGGCAGGCGATCCTCGGCGAGGAACATGTGCTCGGTGCGGCACAAGCCGATGCCCTGCGCACCGAACTGGCGCGCGACGGCGGCGTCGGCACCGGTGTCGGCGTTGGCGCGCACGCCCACCTTGCCCTTTCTTATGGCGTCGGCCCAGCCGAGCAGCGTGGCGAACTCCTTCGGCGGCTCGCCCTGCGTGACGTTCACTTCGCCCTTCATCACGCGACCATCGGCCCCGTCGATCGAGATGACGTCGCCTTCGTTGACGGTGACGCCGCCGACGGTGAAGGACTTCGCACTGATCTTGAGCGCTTCGGCGCCCACCACCGCCGGCTTGCCCCACCCGCGGGCCACGACGGCCGCGTGCGAGACGAGACCGCCGCGCGAAGTGAGGATGCCTTCGGCCACGATCATGCCGTGCACGTCCTCGGGCGACGTCTCGGTGCGCACCAGCACGACGCGGTGACCCGCAGCGGCAGCCGCCGCGGCGTCGTCGGCGGTGAAGTACGCGTGGCCGACCGCCGCGCCCGGCGACGCGCCGAGACCCGTGGCGATGACCGGCAAATCGGTCTTCTCGAACTGCGCGTGCAGCACCGAGTCGAGGTGGTCGGCAGTGACGCGCTGCACGGCCTCTTCCTTGGTGATCTTCCAGCCGCCCTTCTGCCCGACCATGTCGACGGCCATGCGCAGCGCGGCGGCGCCGGTGCGCTTCCCGACCCGGGTCTGCAGCATGTAGAGCTTGCCCTGGTCGATGGTGAACTCGGTGTCGCACATGTCGCGGTAGTGCTTCTCGAGGCGATCGAAGATCGCAAGCAGTTCTTTGTGGATCTTCGGGAACTTCGTCGCCATCGCGGAGAGCGGTTCGGTGTTGCGGATGCCCGCCACGACGTCTTCGCCCTGCGCGTTCACGAGGAAGTCGCCGTACGCGCCGGGCGCGCCCGTCGCCGGATCGCGCGTGAAGCCCACGCCGGTACCGGAGTTGTCGTCGCGGTTGCCGAACACCATCGCCTGCACGTTCACCGCCGTGCCGAGTTCGTGGCTGATGTGCTCACGCTCCCGGTACGCGATGGCGCGCGCGCCACCCCAGGACTTGAAGACCGCTTCGATGGCGCCGCGCAGTTGCTCTTCGGGTGACTGCGGGAACGCGCGTCCGGTCTCTTGCTTGACGACGTCCTTGTAGCGCTCGCACAACCGGCGCAGCGTGTCGGCGCTGATCGCCGAGTCGCTGGTCACGCCGTCCCACTCCTTGGCGGTGTCGAGCAGACGATCGAAGTGCTCGCCTTCGATGTCGAGCACGATGCGTCCGTACATCGCGATGAACCGGCGGTAAGAGTCAAAGGCGAAGCGCTCGTCGTCGGTCTGCTTGGCGAGGCCGTCGACGGACAGGTCGTTGAGGCCGAGGTTGAGGACGGTGTCCATCATTCCGGGCATCGAGAACTTCGCACCCGAGCGCACCGACACCAGCAGCGGGTCGACGGGATCGCCGATCTTCTTGCCCATCTGCTTCTCGAGTTTCGCGACGGCGCGGGAGACCTCTGCGTCGAGGCCCGCGGGCCAGCCGCCGTGCATGTAAGCGCGGCATGCGTCGGTCGAAATCGTGAAGCCGGCGGGCACCGGAAGGTTCAGTACCGACGTCATCTCCGCGAGGTTTGCGCCCTTGCCGCCGAGGAGGTCCTTGAGCGACATCGGGGGCTTGCGGTGCTTGTGATCAAACGCGAAGACGTATGCCATAGGGCTGAAAGCCTACGGCGTACCGCAAGGAACCTCTCTCAGGCGGAGACTTCGATCCCGCGCACGCGCATCAGCTGCTTCTCGAGCATCGCGATGTTGCCCTTGCGGGCAAACAGGCGGGCGCCGCTCTTCACGGCGAACGACGGGTCGTAGGAGGTGTGCACGATCACGTGCGTGTCAGACGCGTCGTGGATCGAGGCGATGATCTCCTCGCCGGACATGCCGTTCAACACGAGGTCGAGCACGAGCACGTCGGGCTGATGGTCGATCACGAGCTGCAACGCGTCGACGGCGTTGTCGACTCCTGCCAACACGTCGTAACCGCAACGCTCGAGAACCTCACGCACGATGCGGCGCGACATCGGATCGTCGTCGCACACCACCGCCGTGGCACGCGCGACGCCATTGCTCACGAAGTGCGACACCGGGTCAGCCTGCGACGTGATGGGGGGTCGCGGCGAGCCGCTCGACGGTCGACTCGAGCTTGCTGAGCTGACCCTTCGTGACGATGAACATCGCGCCGCTCTTGACGGCGTACGTCGGGTCGTACGACGAATAGACGATCACCTGCGTGTCCGGTGACCCGGCCTTGATCGACGGGAGGATCTCCTCGCCCGACATACCGGGCATCACGAGGTCGAGCAGCAGGACATTCGGTTGATGGTCGAGGACCATGTCGAGTGCTTCCAGCGCGGTGCCGACACCGGCGAGGACGCGAAAGCCAGCCTTTTCGAAGATGGCGCGCGCGATCTGGCGACTCATGGAATCGTCGTCACAAATCACTGCGGTTGGCGTTTTGGTTGCCTTGTCCGACATGGGCTCTCTCCTGAACAGGTCTGCGGTCCTATCGGCGCAAGAACCCAACTTCTTTAGGAACGAACCGGTCAGAACCCCAGCTTTTCCCGCACCGCGGCGACGAGCTCGGCGATGGGGACGCGCACCTGTTCGGCGGTGTCGCGCTCGCGGATCGTGACGGCGTTGTCCTCGAGCGAATCGAAGTCGACGGTGACGCACAGGGGTGTGCCTACTTCGTCCTGTCGGCGGTACCGGCGGCCGATTGACTGCGTTTCGTCGTAATCGACCATCCAGTTCTGGGCCAGCTGCGCGTGCACGTCCTTCGCCAGCGGCGTCAGGGTGTCCTTTTTGGACAAAGGGAGCACGGCGACCTTGTACGGCGCCAGGCGCGGGTGGAGGCGCAACAGCGTTCGCTTCTCGCCGTCCATTTCGTCTTCGGTGTAGGCGTTGATGAGGAACGCCATCATCGTGCGGGTGGCGCCTGCGGCCGGCTCGATGACGTGCGGCGTGTAGCGCTCGCCTGACGCTTGGTCGAAGTACTCGAGCTTCTCGCCCGAGTGCGCCGAGTGCTGTGTGAGGTCGTAGTTGCCGCGGTTGGCGATGCCTTCCAGCTCACCCCAGCCCCACGGGAAGTCGTACTCGACGTCGGTCGTGCCAGACGAGTAGTGCGACAGCTCTTCTTTGTCGTGCGGGCGCAGCCGCAACGAGTCCGACGACATGCCGAGGTTGATGTACCACTCGTGCCGTTTCTGCACCCAGTAGTCGAACCACTCGTCGGCTTCGGCGGGCGGGACGAAGAACTCCATCTCCATCTGCTCGAACTCGCGCGTGCGGAACACGAAGTTGCCCGGCGTGATCTCGTTGCGGAACGACTTGCCGATCTGCGCGATGCCGAAGGGCGGCTTGAGGCGCGCCGTGGTCATGACGTTGTTGAAGTTCGTGAACATGCCCTGCGCCGTTTCGGGTCGCAGGTAGGCGACCGCGCCCTCGTTCTCGACCGGACCGGCGTGGGTCTTGAACATGAGGTGGAACGGCTTCGCCTCGGTGAAGTCGTCCTTCTTGCCGCAGTTCGGGCAGACGCGGTCCTCCGGCAGCTGGTCTTCGCGAAAGCGCGCCTGGCAGTTCTTACAGTCGACGAGCGGGTCGGTGAAGGTCTTGAGGTGGCCGCTCGCCTCCCAGATCGCCGGCGGCGACAGCACCGACGCTTCGATGCCGACGACGTCGGTGCGCGTCTGCACCATGTCGCGCCACCACGCCTCCCGCACGTTGCGCAGCATGAGCACGCCGAGCGGGCCGTAGTCGTACGTCGACCGAAAGCCTCCGTAGATCTCCGCCGAAGGAAAGACGAACCCGCGCCGCTTGCACAGGTTGACGACTGCTTCCATCTTCTCCGGAGACGCCATAGCCGCAGCAGGTTAATGGCCTCGTCGCTCCGTCCCCGAAGCATTACCGAGCGCGTAGGGCCGCCCGATCGCACGTCGTGTGCGTACGTAACCGGGGTAGGCCCGACTAAGTACGCACACGCACCTCGGCGCGGCCGTTAGAGCCGCGTGCGCGCGGCCTTCAGGCGTCGCTCGATGTGGTGCTCGACGAGGCCGACGGCGACGGCTTCGGCTTCGGCGGTCGCCGGTGATTCCGGCTCTTGCAGCGCGGCGGCGAGTTCGCCGCCGAGGATCTGGCGCATGAGAAAGATGGCTTCGTGGTCGACGGCGATGCCGCGGCGGTCGTCGACGCAACGCAGGCCGCCGTCGTCGACGTCGAAGGCGACGAGGTTCGACGACTTGCCGCAGGCGACGCACTCGTCGAGTTGGGGCTGGAAACCTTCGAGCGCCAGAAGCTTAAGGAGGAAGCCGGCGAGCACGAGCGGCGCGTCGGCCTTGTCGAGTTCGCCGAGCGCGCCGACGAGCATGCGATAGAGCGCGTTGTTCGGCTCGCGTTCGAGCGCCACCTGGTCGACCGTCTCGAGCATGACGTTGGCGCGACCGAAGCGATGGAGGTCGTCGCGCACGTTGCCCATGTGGGCGATGGTCTCGGCCTGCGTGATGGTGTCGAGCTCACGCCCGAGGTACAGCTGGAGCGACACGTGCGTCGTCGGTTCGAGGCGCGACCCGAACTTCGACGTCGTGCGGCGGATGCCTTTGGCGACGGCGCGCACGCGGCCGTGGCTCTCGGTCATCAGCGTCACGATGCGGTCGGCCTCGCCAAGCGGGATGGTGCGCAGCACCACGGCGCGGTCCGAGTAGTGCTTGATCACCCTTAGCGCGCGCCGCCGAAGAGTCGTTCGCGGTGCTGGTACTCGCGCACCGCGTCGAAGAGGTTCTCGCGCCGGAAGTCGGGCCACAGCACGTCGGTGAAGACGAGTTCGCTATAGGCGAGCTCCCACAGCAGGAAGTTGCTGATGCGGAACTCACCCGACGTACGCACCACGAGGTCGGGGTCGGGCATGCCCTTGACGTACATGCGCTCGCGGATCGTCTTCTCGTCGATCTTGTCGGGCTTGATCTTGTCGGCCGCGATTCGGCGCACGGCGTCGACGATCTCGGCGCGCCCGCCGTAGTTGAAGGCGATCGTCAGGGTCATCGTCGTGTTGTTCTTGGTCTGCTCGACGGCTTCGTCCATGCGCTTGAGCAACCGCTTCGGGACGCGCCAGTCGCGTCGGCCGGCGAAGGTGATGCGCACGTCGCGGCCGTGGAGTTCGTCGCGGCGATCCGTGAGGATGCGCTCGTTGAATCCCATGAGGTAACGCACTTCGTCGACGGGGCGCTTCCAGTTCTCGGTCGAGAAGGCGTACACCGTCAGCCAGTCGAGGCCGAGGTCGAGCGCGCCTTCGACCGTGTCGAACAACGCTTCTTCGCCGGCGGCGTGACCTTCGGTGCGCGGCAGGCCGCGCTTGGTGGCCCAGCGCCCGTTGCCGTCCATCACGCACGCGACGTGGCGCGGGATCCGCTTCTTGTCGATGTCCTTTGGGATGTTGAGCGCCACCCTGCGAGGCTACGCGCGTGATCCTGGTGCGCCATGCCAAGTCCGTCGTCGAGCCAACGGTCGCGCCTGCCGACTGGGCGCTGGCCGAGGGGGCCCACGAGGCGGCCGCGGAACTGGGACGTCACCTGCGCGGCGCGCGCGTCCTCGCCAGCACGGAACGCAAGGCGATTGAGACCGCCGAGGCGCTCGGGGTTGGGCCGGCGACGACGTCGGAGGCGTTCTGCGAAGTCACGCGGCCCTGGTATGACGACGGCGACGCCATGGCGCGTGACGCGCAACGTTGGTTCGCGGGAGAGACCGTCGACGGCTGGGAACGGTTCGAGGCCGCGGTCGACCGCTTTGCCGCAGGCGTGCTCACCGACGCCGTCATCGTCACCCATGGCACCGTGATGACGGCGTGGTTGCTGTCGGCCAGCTTCGTGACCGATCCGTTCGCGTTTTGGCGCGACCTTCGTATGCCCGACGCGTGGGAAGTCGGCCGTAACCTGACGCGGTGCCCGACGTCATAGACGCGCTGCTTGCTCGGCTCGATGCCGAGCGCGTGGTGACCGATCCCGACGTGATGGATCAGTACCGGCACGACCGCGCCCTCACCGCGACCGCCGGAAAGCCGCTGGCTGTCGTGCGGGCGCGATCCGTCGACGACGTCGTCGCGACGTTGGAAGTAGCCAGTGCGACCAACACCGCGGTCGTGACGCGCGGCGCCGGCACCGGTCTCGCCGGCGGCGCCAACGCTCTCGACGGCTGCATCGTGTTGTCGACGGCGCTGATGAACCGCGTGCTGTCGATCGACGTCGCGCAGCGCACCGCGACGGCCGAGCCCGGCGTGCTCAACGGCGATCTCGCCGCCGCGGTCGCGGAGCACGGCCTTTGGTACGCGCCCGACCCGTCGTCACGCGCCATCTGTTCGATCGGCGGCAACGTCGCCACGAACGCCGGCGGCGCGTGTTGCGTGAAGTACGGCGTGACCGGTGATCACGTCGCCGCGCTCAAGGCGGTGCTCGCCGACGGATCGATCATCGAAACCGGCTCGGTGTGTCGCAAGAACGTCGCCGGTCTCGATCTGACCAAGGTGCTGATCGGCAGCGAAGGCACGCTCGCGGTGGTCGTCGAAGTGACGGTGCGGCTGCGTCCCGCGCCGCGCCCGCCGGCGACGCTCGTCGCGGTGTTCCCGACGGCGGAAGCGGCCGGCGAAGCGGTGCTCGCCGTCGAGAGGGTCGCCGAGTTCTCGCTCATCGAGATGATGGACCGCACGACCATCAATGCAGTGGAGAACCATCTGCGCATGGGGCTCGACACGAGCGCCGGCGCGCTGCTGATCGTGCAGTCCGACAGCGCAGCCGCGGGCGAGGACGTCGCACGAGCCGAGGCGGCGTGTGCCGCCGTCGGCGCGTCGTTCACGGCGGCGACGACCGACCCGGAAGAAGGCGCGGCCTTCTTGCACGCGCGGCACTCGTCGATCCCGGCGCTCGAAGCGAGCGGGGCGACCTTGCTCGACGACGTCGGGGTGCCGAAGCCGCGCCTCGCAGAACTGATCGCCGGCGTCGAAGCGATCGCGGCGCGACGTGGCCTCACGATCGCCACGTTCGGCCACGCGGGTGACGGCAACCTTCACCCGACCGTCGTCTACGACCCCGCCGATCCGGCAGCGTTCGAGAACGCCAAGGCCGCGTTCGGCGAGATCCTCGACGTCGCGCTGGCGCTCGGCGGCACGATCACGGGCGAGCACGGTGTCGGGCAGATCAAGCGCGCGTGGCTGCCGAACCAGGTCGGCGAAACCGAGCGGGCCCTGATGGAAGGCATTCGCCAGGTCTTCGACCCGCAGGGAATCCTCAACCCGGGCAAGGCGACCTAACTCCGGCGTTCTGGGCGCGCCAGATCCCGGTTTCCGGCACCTCACGCGCCCAGTTCGGGTAAGGTTCTTGTGAAAGTTTTCACAAGGAGGTTCGGGCATGGACCAATACGACGTCCTGGTGATCGGCGGTGGGTTCGGCGGCGCGTTCGCGGCCCGGCGACTCGAGCACCTACTGCGCGCCCGTTCGGAGCGCGTCCTGCTCGTCGCCCCCGAGAACTTCTTCCTCTTCTCTCCCCTATTGCCCGAGGCGGCGTCGGGAACGCTCGAGCCGCGCCACGCCGTGATCCCGCTACGCGAGTTCCTACCGAACACGCGCGTGATCACGGGCGAGGTCACGTCGCTCGACGCCACGGGCCGCCGCGCGAAAGTCGTCGACCTTAACGGCGACACGCACGAGGTGGCGTACCGCTGCCTCATCTTGTCGCCGGGTTCGCAGCCCACAACGCGCCCGATCCCCGGCCTGCAAGAAAACGCCGTCGGCTTTAAGACGTTGCCCGACGCCATCTGGTTGCGCAATCACGTGTTGCGCCAGCTTGAGGCGGCCGACGCCGCCGACGACTTGTCACGGCGCAAGCAACTCCTGACGTTCACCTTCATCGGCGGCGGCTACTCGGGCGTCGAAGCGCTCGCCGAGTTGGAGTCGCTGGCGCGCGACGCGATCAAGCGCTCGTACCCGAAGCTGCGCTGGGCCGACATGCGCTGGGTGCTCGTCGAGGCTGCCGACACGATCCTGCCCGGCCTCGACGCCCGGCTCGCTCGCTACGCCGAACGCAAGCTGCGTGCCAAGGGGATCGAGCTCCATCTGTCGACGCAGCTCGTCAGTTGTGAGGACGGTGTCGTCGCGCTTTCGAACACGTCGGTCGCCCCGTTCCCGTCGGGCACGATCGTGTGGACGGCCGGGCAGCGGCCGAGCACGCTGGCGCACGAGAGCGGTCTGGCCGTCGACGAGCGCGGGCGCGTCGCCGTCGACGAGTACCTGCGCGTCGCCGGCGTGCCCGATGCGTTCGCCATCGGTGACGGAGCGGCGGTGCCGGATCCGGCCGAACACGGACGCCCGTGCCCCCCGACGGCGCAGCACGCGTTGCGCCAAGGAGTTGTCGCCGCCAACAACGCCGCTGCCGCGCTCGGTGTGGGCGAGCCCACGCCGTTCCGCTACCGCAACCGCGGCCTCGCCGTCACGCTCGGCCGCAACCAGGGCGTCGCCCAAGTCAAGCGGCTCACGTTCACGGGCCCGCTGGCGTGGTTCATGGGCCGCTCCTACCACCTGCTGATGATGCCGGGCATGGCCCGTAAGTCGCGTGTCGTCAGCGACTGGACGATCTCGCTGTTCTTCCCGCGTGACGTGTCGCAACTGGGCGGCCTCGGGCGCCCAACGCCGCTTCCGCCCGCCGACTCCTAGCGACTCAAGGCTTGACGCTGTAAGTCTCGCTGCTGACCTCGGTGCGCTGGATCGTCGCGTTGTGAGATCCCTGATTCGTCTCTGTCCATCCGCAAAGAGAGCCGCTCGCCGACGACGGATACGGCGGTCCCGGGTACTCGCCGTAGGACCCGTAGTCGAAGCCGTGCTCCACCGAAACTCCGCGATATTGGTCGTATCCCAGACCAAGTACGTAGCCGAGCAAACTGAAGTAGACCCCAAACTGGGGCTGACTCGGGTCAAGGAATGCGCCGGGATGTGAGTGAAGCGGCCCACGGTCCGTGTCGGCGGGCACTGGCGGCGAGTCGGTGGTCACGACCATTTGAGCCGAGCACACCGACGGAACGCCACCGTTCGATCCGGACAGGTTGGCGTGCACGTTCAGGACGCCTCGCACCTCGTCCCACGAGTAGTCGGCCGGCGTTAGGTGGTCGGCGTAATAACTGGCGACCACGGTGTTCGCGACCCCCGAGTACCGCCGGGCGGAGACGTCGCCGGTGGAGCCACTGTCGCTCGAGCCGGGACCGCCGATCACCCCGTCAGCTGAGTGGGAGTCCGTATACGCGTGGAACGAGAACGAGATGTAACCGTCCGCAGTGTCCCATCGGGCCGTCGCCGCAAGGATCTTTTGCGAGTCCTTCTGGTGACGGAGCGTGAGCGCCCGCGCTCCCGTCGGCAGTCCAGCAACGACAGCGGTGACAACCGCCAGCACGGCGGCAAAACGCGCTGCAAATTTCATTACTTCCCCCAGTCCCCTCGGCTCGAAGCCTAGCTACAGGGCGGTGACCTCGCCCGGGCGGCGTGGATGGTCCGGGGGCGTTCGACTCGATGAGCATGCGCCATGCCGCGCCAGCCTCCCCCGATGCCGTTACAACCGTCACGTACTCTCGGACGGATGGCGGAGGAAGGTCTCACCAGCGCGCTCGCGAACGTGATCGCGCGCCTGCCCGGCGGCGGTGAGATCCGCGACGGACAGGTCGAGATGGCGGTCGCCGTCGAGAACGCCATCGACGACCGGCGTCACCTTGTCGTACAGGCTGGTACGGGCACGGGCAAAAGCTTGGCGTACCTCGTGCCGGCGATCCTGTCGGGCAGCAAGGTCGTCGTGTCCACCGCGACCAAGGCCTTGCAGGATCAGCTGGCGGGAAAAGACCTCCCTTTCTTGCAGAAGACGCTCCCCCACCCGTTCGAGTTCGCGGTGCTGAAGGGCCGGTCGAACTACCTGTGCAAGCAGCGCGCCAAGGAAGTGCAGGGCGGTGGCGACGCGCAGTTGCAGATCGACGAGGTCGAGACGTCGACGAGCCTCGGCAAGGAGATCCTCAAGCTCGTCGAGTGGGGCCGCACGTCGCAGTCGGGCGACCGCAGCGACCTTTCGTTCGAGCCGTCCCCCAAGGCGTGGTCGATGGTGAGCGTGACGGGCATGGAGTGCCCCGGCGCGCAGAAGTGCCCGTCGGGCAACGATTGCTTCGCGGAGCGAGCCCGCCAGCAAGCCGTGGAAGCCGACGTGATCGTCGTGAACACGCACCTCTACGGCAGCCACCTCGCATCGGGCGGTCACGTGCTGCCCGATCACGACGTCGTGATCTTCGACGAGGCGCACGAACTCGAAGACATCGCCGCGAACTCGCTCGGGCTCGAGATGACGTCAGGTCGCTTCTCGAGCCTGGCGCGCAATGCGCGGCGCCTCGTCGGTCCGGGCGAAGCGTCGTCAGCCGACGAACTGATTGCCGCCGGCGATCGGTTCGAGCGCGCTGTCGAGCCCTACATCGGCCAGCGCCTCGTGGGCGAGCTGCCGACGCCGCTGACCGAAGCGCTCACCGATGGCATCGAACGAACCCAGGCGCTGCTGCGGGCGATCAAAGGCGCACCCGACGACGATCCGTCGAAGGCGCGCGTGCAGATGGCGGGTGGCCATCTCGCCGGCGACCTCGGCATGGTGCGCGACGTCGGCGCGTCACACGTGCGCTGGGTCGAAGGGCCCACGCACGCGCCGGTGCTCAAGGTTGCGCCCATCGACGTGGGCGGCGAACTCGCAGAAAGGCTGTGGCCCGATCACACGGCGATCCTCACGAGCGCCACGATCCCTGCGAGCTTGGCGGTGCGCGTCGGCATCGGCGCCGACGACCACGACGAACTCGACGCCGGCAGCCCGTTCGACTTCGGCACCCAAGCGCTGCTGTACTGCGCGACACACCTGCCGGACCCGCGCAACGACTCGTATCGCGACAAGCTCCACGACGAGCTGGCGTTCCTCATCGACGCCGCCGGCGGCCGCACGCTGGCGCTCTTCACTAGCTGGAGCGCGATGCAAAAGGCCGCCGAAGAGATGCGCGACCGCCTGAAGGTGCCGATCCTCGCCCAGGGCGACCTGCCGAAGCCGAAGCTCGTCGCCCAGTTCGAGCGCGACGAGGAGGCGTGCCTGTTCGCCACGATGGGCTACTGGCAGGGCGTCGACGTACCGGGCCGCACACTGTCACTCGTCACCATTGATCGGCTCCCGTTCCCGCGCCCCGACGAACCGTTGCTCGTCGCCCGCCGCGAGCGCGCCGGTCAAGCGGCGTTCCGCCTTATCGACCTGCCGCGGGCGGCGACGTTGCTGGCGCAGGGTGCGGGTCGCCTCATCCGCACCGCCACCGACCACGGCGTCGTGGCGATACTCGACTCGCGCCTCGCGACGGCGAACTACCGCTGGGATCTGATCAACGCGCTACCTCCGATGAAACGCACGAAGGACCGCGAAGAAGTCGCGGCGTTCCTGCGCACGTATCACTCGGAGAAGTAGACCTCCCCGCCGGTCCGCCAGTAGGAGAAGCCGCCCGGTGTGCGATCCATGAACCCTTCTTCGACGAGGTAGCGCCGCAGCGCGGCCACGTCGGGATGGAACTCTCGCAGCGCCGCATTCACCTCGGCCTCGGAGTAGTAGACGCCGGGCTCGAACTCCTGCGCGAGCCGCGAGAGAACCGGGATGCGCTTGCCGCGCTTGGCCGGGATCGCCACCAGTCGCCCGCACTCGAACCAGCGCGCCAAAGGGTCGGACGCGAGACGGAGGTGCGACATGACGAAAAGGTACCTACGTCGCGAGCTGTTGGAGAATCTCCGCGGCGGGCACCGACTCCGGCGCCACTCGGGCGCGCGCTGCGTTGTTGGCGGCGCGTTGCAGCGCTTCGTTGACCGGTGTCGTCACGCCGTGCAACCGGCCGAGCACGACGATCTCGCCGTTGAGCCAGTCGGTCTCCACTGCGCCCGTACCGCGGGCGAGGCTCTGGTGGGTCGAGCCGCCGAGGCGGTGCTCGCCTTTGAGCGGCACGATCGTGAGGTGGTCGGCGCGCCGCGCCCGATCTTCCTCGTCTGACGCGTAGCCGATGCCGGCGGCGTCGAGAACGGCGATGCCTTCCTGGCGCGCCGCGCGCCGCAACTCCGCCGACTCGTCGCTCGAACCGCTGAGCGCCACCACGGAGTTGGCGAGGTTCATCAACAGCTTCGTGTACTTCCACCGCATCACGTCGTCGCGCACCACGCAGTTGAAGCCCGCGGCGTTGAACGCATCGACGATCTCCTGCGCGGTCGCGTCGGCGCCGCGGGGATACGCGCCGACGTCGAGCAATCCCGGCGTCGGCCACGCGTGGGCCTGCACGACGCCCGGCTCCAGGTGCGCGGCGGGCATCATCACGACGCAGCCGTACGTGTGTGCGAAGTGGCGGAGGACGACGCGTTCGTTGTCGACGCCGTTCTGCGCGCACACCACCGCGATCGACGGCGGCGCGGTCGCGGCCAGTGCCCGCACCGCCGCGAGCGTGTCTTGCGACTTCATCGTCAGCAACACGACGTCGTCGCTGCGCCATTCGATCGCGGCGGGGTCGGTGACGACAGGGATGTTGAAGACCTCTTCGTCGTCACCATGCTCGAGCGTGAGACCCGCACTCTTGAGCGCGTCGGCGTGCGCGCCGCGTGCGATCAACACCACCTCAGTACCGGCGCGAAACAGCAGCGCGCCGACGACACCCCCGATCGCGCCCGCGCCGTAGACCACAAACCGTCGGCTCATCGTCAGAAGCCGAGCCGATCGAGCGTCGCGTCGCGTCGCTGCCAGTCCTTCTCGACCTTCACGACGAGGTCGAGGAACACGCCGTCAGGCATCTGCTCGCGCACGGCGATGCCCACCTTCTTCAGCACTTCGCCCTTCTTGCCGATCACGATCCCCTTCTGCGAGTCGCGCTCCACGAGGATCTCGATCTTCACGACGGGCCAGTCCCAATCCACGACGCGACACGTCACCGAGTGCGGCAACTCCTCGCGCAGAATCGCCAGCAACTGCTCGCGGACCAACTCAGCAGCCCAGTGTTCCTCGGTGGTGTCACTGATCTGATCGGCGGGATACAGCAAGGGCCCCTCAGGCAGCCGCTGCGAAATGGCGTCGACCAGCACGTCCACGCCTTCGCCCGTCCGCGCCGAGACCGGGAAATAGTCGGCGCGTTCGAGCGAACCGGCAGCGGCGAGCTGCGTGATGACTTGGTCCTTCGACGCGCGATCGATCTTGTTGACGACGACGAGCGCGTCGGCCGGCGTCAGGCCAGCGACGAAACGGTCGCCGTCACCGAACGGCGCGGTGGCGTCGAGCACGAGACACACGACGTCGACGCCGTCGAGGGCGTCCTGCGCCGTGGCGTTGAGGCGCGTCCCCAGACGCGTGCGCGGCTTGTGAATCCCGGGCGTGTCGACGAACACGATCTGGGCGTCGGGGCGCGTCAACACGCCGCGCACGGCGTGGCGCGTCGTCTGCACCTTGTTCGAGACGATCGACACCTTCGTGCCGAGGATGTGGTTGAGCAGCGTCGACTTACCGACGTTGGGGCGGCCGAGCAGCGTCGCGAATCCCGAGCGCACGGTCAGTCGTCGCCAGAGACGACGGGGTTGGGATCGACCTTGATCCGCACGCGCCCGATGCGCCGGCCCTGTACACGCTCGGCCGTCAGGGTGTGGCCGGCGACGACCACGGGTTCGCCGTCGACGGGCACGTGGCCGAGTCGGTTGAACAACAAGCCGGCGACGGTGTCCCAGTCGTCGCCCTCGGGCAGTTGGATCTTGAGCAGCTCGTTGACCTCGTCGATCGACATCTTGCCGTTGACCCGCACGTCGCCGTTCGGCAGGCGCTCGATCGGCGCCTCTTCGACGTCGTACTCGTCGGTGATCTCGCCGACGAGTTCCTCGATGAGGTCTTCGAGCGTGACGAGGCCGGCGGTGTCGCCGAACTCGTCGAGCACGAACGCCAGGTGCAGCTTGCGCTTCTGCATCTCGCGCATCAGTTCGGCGACGGGCTTGCTCTCGGGGACGAACAGTCCCTCGCGCGCCAGGTTGCGCACGCCGACGTCGGCGCGGCCCTCGCGCTCGGCGCGCAACAGGTCCTTCGTGAACACGACGCCGATGATGTTGTCGATGTTCTCGTCGTAGACCGGGATGCGCGAGTAGCCGTGGCGCAGGGCAACCTCGATCACGTCGGTGACGTTTTGGGAGCCTTCGACCGCGACCATGTCGGGGCGCGGCACCATGACCTCGCGTGCCACCGTGTCGCCGAACTCGAACACGGAACGGATGAGCTCGCGCTCCTCCTGCTCGATGACGTCGTCGTCGGCGGCGGCGTCGGTGAGCGCGAGCAATTCCTCTTCCGATACGTACGGGCCCTGCTTCAACCCCTTGCCGGGGAGCAACACGTTCGACGCCGCGATGAGGCCGCGGGCCAAGAAGCGCATCGGCGGAAAGTCGCCGATGGCGACGACGGGTTTCGCCACGATCAGCGCGGCGCGCTCGGAGTTGAGCACCGCCCACGTCTTCGGCGCGGCCTCCCCGATCACGAAGATGAAAATGATTTCGAAGACGATGCCGAGGACGAAGCCGGCTGCGCCGAAGCGGCGCTCGGCGATCAGACCGACCAGCGAACCGATGGCGAGGTGTGAACCGAGCACGACGAGCAGCACCGGATTGAGGTAGCGCTCGGGGTGGTCGGTGATGCGCACGAGTTCCTTCGCACCGCGACGGCGTTCGTCTGCGAGTACTTGCGCCTTGTGCTTGCTCAAGCGAGTGACGCTCGTCTCCGCCAGCGCCAGGAACGTCGCCAGGATCAACAGCACGACGATGATCACGCCGAGGATCACGTCACCACTCACTGGTGGAACTCCTGCAGCAGTTCGCGCTCGCGCGCCTCCATCTTCTCGGCGTCGGCCTCCTCGATGTGGTCCATGCCGAGCAGATGCAGGATGCCGTGGACAAGCAGTAGCGCGATCTCGTCGTCGTAGGTGCCCGCGTGTTCCGGTGCGTTGCGCGCCGCGACCGACGGACAGATCACGACGTCACCGAGCAGCGTCGGCAGGTCACTCGGCTCGGGAGGCTCCCGCCCCGGCGCGGGACCGCCGGCGTCGGGCCAACGACCGGGCTCGTCGGGGTCGTCGTCGAGCGGGAACGCGAGAACGTCAGTGGGGCCCGACTTCCCGAGGAAGCGTTGGTTCAGCCCCGCGATGGTCGTTTCGTCGACGAACAGCACCGACAACTCGGCGTCGCCCTTCACCTTCTCTGCACGCAACACATCACGCGCCAGCTTGTCCCACCGCGGCGCGTCGACCGGGTGATCACTCTGCTCGTCGGCCACGAAGACCTGTATGCCGGACACTTTTAGTGGCCGCGCCGCCGGGAGGTCTTGGCGTTGGCGGTGTCGTGGCGTTCGTACGCCGAGACGATGTCGGCGACGATCTTGTGCCGCACCACGTCGCGATCGCTGAGGCGAACGAAGGCGATGTCGTCGACACCGCCGAGAATCGCTTCGATCCCCTGGAGTCCCGACTTGCCGGTCGACAGGTCGACCTGGGTGACGTCACCGGTCACGACGGCCTTGGATCCGAAGCCGATGCGCGTCAGGAACATCTTCATCTGCTCGGCGGTCGTGTTCTGCGCCTCGTCGAGAATGATGAACGAAGAGTTAAGGGTCCGGCCGCGCATGTATGCCAGCGGCGCGACCTCGATCGTGTTGCGTTCCAGCAACTTCATCGCGCCCTCGGTCGTGAGCATGTCGTACAGCGCGTCGTAGAGGGGACGCAGATAGGGATCGACCTTGGCGAGCATGTCGCCGGGCAGGAACCCGAGGCGTTCGCCGGCTTCGACCGCCGGACGGGTGAGGATGATGCGCTCGACGGCCTTGGCTTGCAGCGCCTGCACCGCCAGCGCAACCGCGAGATAGCTCTTGCCGGTACCTGCCGGACCGATGCCGAAGGTGATCGTGTTGTCGAGCATGGCGTCGACGTAGCGCTTCTGCCCGGCGGTCTTGGGCCGCACGCTGCGGCCCCGCGCCGACTTGAGGACCTCGGCGGTCAGGATTTCGCTGGGCACCTCGTCCCTGCGGATCATGTCGATCGTGCGCACGACGTTGGCCGTGTCGAGGGGCGTGCGGGCTTCGAGCAGTTTCACGAGCTCGCCGAAAAGGCGCTCGACGTTGACGGCGTCGCTGCCGTCGATGATGACCTCGTTGCCCCGCACGACGATGGAGGTGCCCGGGAACGCCGCTTCGATGGCGCGCAAGATCTCGTCGTGTTGGCCGACGAGCGCGGCCATGAGGTCGTTGCCGGGGACGAGGTAGGTGGCGGTCGGGGACACTGGCTAGCGCAAGCGTACGTGCGTTAGAGGGAGTAGTTCCACGTCGGCCGTTATCCGGGCGGCCAAGACATTTGTCGCCCGCCCAGAACGTGCAGGTGGAGGTGCGGGACCGACTGGCCCGAATCGGGGCCGACGTTGAACACCGTGCGGTAACCCGATTGGTCGATGCCGTCGGTGACGGCGACCGACTTTGCGGCCACGAACATGGCGGCGAGGACCGGCCCGTGTTCCGGCGCGAGGTAATCGGCGGCGACGATGTGCTGTTTCGGGATGACGAGAACGTGTGTCGGCGCTACGGGGTTCAGGTCCCGGAACGCGACGACGTCGTCGTTGTCGACGACGACGGTGGCGGGGATTTCGCTACGGACGATCTTGCAGAACAAGCAGTTCGCTTCGTCCAACTACCCCTCCTGTTCCTCGTACTGAAGATGCCCGTTGCCGGCGATGATGCCGTCCGTGCCACCTGTGTCCGGGTAAAGGTGCGCCAGCGAACCGGGAGCGATGCGGACGCTCTCGACGAACTTCTCGAGGTCCTGCTCCTGGACGCGGATGACGCGGCCCATCTGGTACGCGACGAGTTGGCCCTCGTCGATAAACCGGTACAGCGTGCGCACGGTGACCCCCAGCCGCGCACAGCATTCCTTCGTGCTCAACCAAACGATCGGATCAGCCATGGGATTGCATTACCCGTAATCGACGTCCGATGACGCAGTTGCAGTGAAAGTGCCGTTCGCGACGGGGCCAGTCTGCGAAAGCGAGATCGATTCCCCCGGCTGGAGCGGCGGCTGCGAGCCACCCAAGATCTGGAACGTCTGGTCGCTGGCGCCTTCCATCCGGAGGATGACGGTGACCACCGCCTTGCCATCTGCGAACGCGATCGGCCTGTTCGACTTGTTCGTCAGGGTGGCGATGAACTCCGGCGTGTTCGACGCGCACGCGTGTTCGGATCGGTTGATTGAGTGATCGGCGTTGCGCGGCCCGAAGTCGATGGTGAACTCGAGCTGGTCGGCACCGGGGCCCGAGGGAGCCGTCGACGATGCGACACAGGACGTATCGCTGTGCGTGAAGGTGCCGCTGTTGTCGGCGAGGACGGTGTTGCGACCCGTCGGGCGACCCGCGGAGTTGGTCGTCGGCGTCGTCTTTCTCGCAGTCGTCGTGGTCGCCGGCTTCGCGGTCGTCGCGGTGGCGGGCGCCGTCGTGGTGGAGACGTCGCTCAGCTGCAGCGACGTCGTCGTCTCTTCGAGGATCGTCGTCGTGGTCACGCGCTCGGTGGTGCTGGTCGGAGCGACAGCTGACAGGTTGTCTCCGTTGTTGTCGCCCCTGGTGGCGAGGATTACGAAGCCTGCGAAGAGGATGAGCGCGACAGCCGCGATGGCGATGTTGCTCATGGATTGGCGCGTGAGTTTCATCTTGGCCCGAAACGTTAGGGCCTGGGCGCCGGCGAACGGAGCCGCATCGCGACTTCGTTGGCCAGGAGCCGACCGGCGACGGTCAGGACGAGGCGGTCGTCGTGCCGCTCGACAAGCCCGTCGAGGTCCGGGTCGCGCTCGTCGAGCGCGCCGACCGGCACGCCGTCGCGCGTCCGTAACGCGAGCTGGAGCGCCTCCTCGTGGCGCACGGCGTCGTCGAGTTCTTCGGCGCCGCTCTCGGCGCTGACGCCGTTCTCGATCGCCTCGATGTAGCGATCGGGGGTGCGGTGGTTCCACCACCGCCTGCCGGCTGCGTGCGAGTGGGCGGCGCAACCGATGCCTCGGTAGTCGCCCTGCGACCAGTACAAGAAGTTGTGCCGGCACTCGTGCCCCGGCACCGCCCAGTTCGAAATCTCGTAGTTCGCCAGGCCCGCCGCGGCCAGAAATTCCTCCGTAATGGCGTATTTCGTGGCTTGGTCGTCGTCGTCGGGATGACGATGCGTCTGCGCCGCCAGAGGCGTGCCCGCTTCGACGGTGAGCGCGTAGGCGCTCACGTGCGGGGGCCGCGGTCGCAGCTGCAGCACGTCGCGAAGCGTCGTCTCCCAGTCGGCGACGGACTCCCCTGCCGCGCCGTAGATGATGTCGACGTTGAAGGTGGTGAACCCCGCCTCGGCGATCAACGCGACGGCGCGCTCCACTGCCGCGCGGTCGTGCTCACGTCCGAGCGACGCCAGCACGTGCGGCACCGTCGACTGCACGCCGAGCGAGATGCGCGTGACCCCGGCGTCGCGGTACGTCTCCAACAACTCGCGCGTGACGTTGTCGGGGTTGCACTCGACGGTGACCTCGGCGTCGTGTGCGCGATCGACGTCGCGTACCAGTTCAGCGAGCAACGATGCGTCGATCAGCGACGGCGTGCCGCCGCCCACGAATACCGACGTCGCGGGCGGCACGCCGGCGCGCGCCAGTTCGGCGCGGCAGGCGGCGATGTATTGCGCGTGCAGGTGATGCCGGTCAGTCCACGTCGCGAACGCGCAGTAATCGCAGCGCTTCGAACAGAACGGGATGTGGATATATATCCCGAAGGACTTAGGCCCTGACTGAGACACCCAGTTGGTCCAGACGACGGCGCATGATCGCCGGCGTCGTTTCGAAGAGGAACGCCAGCGCGTGGAGGTCGTCGCGGCGGATCTTCAAACGGCGCGACGTGAAGTCTTGGCGCTTCACCTGGATCATGCCGACGTAGCGACCGATGAGCTCGCGCTCGTCTGCGGGCAGCCGCTCGAGGCCGTCGAGATCGATGATGACCGGCGGTCCGTCCTCCGCGGCGACCGGCCAGGTCGGCGGCGCACCCGCAGCCGAGCTCTCGCGCAGGTCCAGCGTCGTCGGCTCGTGATGGCCGGGCAGCAGGTAGTCGACGGACACTTCGTACAGCGCGGCGAGCCGCTGGAGGCGGGCGACCGAAATCGCTCGCTCACCCCGTTCATAGGCTCCGAGCACCGAGGCGCGGAATTCGCCCTCGGAGCGTGACTCGACGGCGTGCAGGCTCAGATTGCGCTGTTTGCGCACGGCCCGCAGGCGGTTTCCCACCTGGCTGCTGTAGGCGACATCTTCGGTTTCTTCATCCACGAAAACCACTGTACGTGGTGAATCACCACTCATAGACAAACTCGCCCGTCGCGCACCGCCGTGAGCAGCACTCCCGCAGCCACCGCGGCGGTTTCTGCGCGCAGGGTTGTCGGTCCAAGATCGATATGACGTGAAATGACACCAAGCTCTTCGTCCGTCCAGCCGCCTTCCGGCCCGACGGCGATGGTCGTGACCGACTTGTCAAGGCGTTCGCCCGGAGCGTGCGCCACGGCGACGCCGTCACCGGCGAGCGACGCCAGCGTCCCGACGCCCTCGATCACCGGAAGAAACGGCCGGCGCGACTGCATCGCCGCGGCGCGCGCGACGGCGCGGAGACGCTCCACGTTGCGCGCCGTCTTGGCGTCGTCCCACTGCACGACGCTGCGCGCCGCGGTGATGGGCACGATGCGGTCGACGCCGAGCTCGGTGAGTTTCTGCACCGCGAGCTCGGGCTTGTCGCCCTTCGTCAACGCGAACGCGACGGTGACCGGAACCGACGGCGGTGCGA
>JBEEFV010000081.1:0-21388 GCA_041166405.1 Actinomycetota bacterium
CGTGGTCTGCTTCAAACGATCCAAGGTCTCTGCGAACTTCGCAACGGGTTTGGCATGGCCTCGCACGGGCGCGACACCTTCTCCGCGCGCCTCGAACTCCGCCAGGCGTTGCTCGCTGCTCAGGCCGCTGACACGATCGTTGCCTTCTTGTATCGCGTTCACCGCGACGGCCTTACGCGAACGCCCGGGACGCGGCTCTATTACGAGGATCACGACGACTTCAATGACGCGTTTGATCGCGACAACGCCATGATCGTCCTCGGAGCACTTGAATTCCTCCCGAGTAGGGTGCTGTTCCACGTCGATGCCGAAGCGTACCGAGCTGCCCTCAACGACTTTCTCGCCGATACATCGACCGCTGGTGAGAGCGACGACACGCCGCCGACCCAAGCGCGCGCGGAAGCGGATTGACCTTGTCGTCGCCTACTGAGCAGCTCGTCGAGGACGTCGCTGAGGTCTACCTTCGCGCTAACGACGTACCTGTCAGTCGTGGGGTGGAGGTCGATGACGCGGGCGAGCGCGTCACCACGCATGATTGGATCCTCCCAGGACGGTTCGAAGCCGCGTTACGGCGATTGAATCCAAGCGTCCCACGCGAGACTCTCGAACACGTTGTTCGAACCATGAACAACCCGCCGTATACGGCATTGGTCGACAACAATCGGTGGTTCCATCAAGTCCTCACCCGCGGTCTTGACGTTGAGTACCGCGACGAGACGACCGGCGAGACTCGCGGAACGCGAGTCCGGTTAGTCGATTTCGACAACCCAACTGCGAACGATTTCCTAGCTGTGCGGCAGCTGTCTCTCATCGCACAAACGGGCAAGGCGATTCGACCAGATGTCACGCTTTTCATGAACGGACTGCCAGTGGTCCTCATCGAGCTGAAGGACCCCGCCGACTTTCGGGCCAGCCTCGGGACCGCCATCGAACAAATCGAGCGGTACGTCGACGCCGCGCCAGGCCTGTTTGTACCAAACCTAATGCTCGTGGCGTCCGACGGCCTGTTGACCCGAGTCGGGACCATCACAAGTTTGCGTGATCGCTTCATTCCATGGCGCTCGTTCGCAAGTGGCGCGCCGACGCTCGAGGTACTCATTCGCGAACTCCTCCAACCGGCCTCGTTCGTCGACTATTTACAGAACTGCGTCGTGTTCGATGACGACCACAGGGGGGAGATCGCAAAGAAGGTTGCGGCTCACCATCAGTTCCGAGCGATGACGAAGGTTCGCTCCCAGGTTGTCGCCCACGTGCGCGACATCGGAGACAAGCCGGATGGCCGCGGAGGCGTTGTTTGGCACACACAGGGTTCAGGTAAGTCGCTGACCATGCTCATGGTCGCGGGAGCGCTTGTTCGAGAACCGCGACTACGCAATCCCACAATTGTCGTGTTGACGGACCGGAATGATCTCGATGATCAGCTCTTCGAGACGTTCGCGACTGGCCGAGCGCTACTCGGCCAAGAGCCGGAGAGTGCCTCGAGCCGTACGGACCTCGTCGGCCTCCTTGATCGGGCCTCGGGCGGCGTGATCTTCACGACGATCCAAAAGTTCGCGGAGAGCGAAGCTGCGGTGTCGGCGCGTGCAAACGTCGTTGTGCTTGCCGACGAGGCGCACCGGAGCCAATACGGGTTGGTGCAGGGCGGAGCGAGGTGGATGCGTCAAGCGCTCCCCAATGCCACGTTCGTTGGCTTTACCGGCACCCCGTTGGAGCGGGACGACAAGAACACGACGCAGGTCTTCGGTGACTACGTCGACATTTACGACATCCGTGAAGCAGTGGACGACGGCACGATCGTCCCGCTCTATTACGACCCACACATCGTCAGACTGCGCGTCGACGAAGAGGGGGCCAGGAACGCCGAGCAGGAGCTCGATCGCGCGTTCGAAGCGGAACGCAGCGGCAGAGAGAATGCCGAGAATTTGAGCGTCGAATTGGCGTCGCTGGTCGGAGCACCCGAACGGCTCGACAAAGTCGCTGCGTTCATCGCGGATCATTGGGACGAGCGCCGAAGAGCCATCGAGGGCAAGGCATTCGTAGCGACTATGACTCGCGACATTGCCGCGAGGCTCTACGAGGCTCTGCGCCGCGTCCGTCCTGACTGGCACGACGCTAATGACGAACGCGGCGCTATGAAGGTAGTTATTACGGGATCAGCGGCGGATCCACCACTGATTCGCGACCACGTTCGCACCAAGGCGTCGCTCAAGGAGCTGGCCGCGCGGTTCAAAGATCCTGACGACGATCTACGGGTCGTGATCGTGTGCGATATGTGGCTGACCGGGTTCGATTGTCCGCCCGCGCACACGATCTATCTCGACAAGCCTTTGGCCAGTCACAACCTCATGCAGGCTATCGCCCGCGTAAATCGTGTCTTCGGCGACAAACCCGGCGGGTTGGTCGTCGATCTCTTGGGCTTGGCCGATCAACTCGCAGACGCGCTCTCGACCTACGCGAGTGCCGGCGGCACGGGTATCGCGCTCGCGGGAGTGGAGGAGCAAGCGATCCCAGCCATGAGGACGGCGTTTGAAAAGCTGCGAGATCTTCTTCACGGGACCGACTACGAGGAAGCTCTCGACGCCGAGCCAACCGCCGTCCTGAATATTTTTCTACGGACTGGCGACTTCGTCTTGGGTCAGACCGATGGTCTCGCCCGCTTCAGAGCCCTGGTCAAGGAGTTCGCAACCGCCTTCGCGCTCGTCGCGCCGCGCCAGGAGGCGATGGCGCTCGCGAGTCACCTCGCGTTCTTCCAACGGTTGCACGTCATGCTCGACAAACGCCTTGGAGACGAGACACCAGAGCGAATGGGTTCAGACCGGGCCGGCATGGCAGCAGCAGTCCGTCAAGTTGTCGGCGGCGCGATCAGCGCAAACGAAGTCATCGACCTATTCGCGGCGGCCGGACTTGATCAAGCGCGTCTCGACATCCTTAGTGACGAGTTTCTAACGAGAGTCGCAGCGCTCGAACAGAGAAATCTGGCGCTGGAGACTCTACGGAAACTTCTCAACGATCAGATTCGTTCGTCTGAACGAACGAACATCGTTCAAAGCCGGGCATTTCGCGACGCGCTCGATGATGCCCTTCGCAGGTACACGAACAATGCGATCACTACAGCGGAGGTCATCGGCCGTCTCATCGAACTCGCACGCGAACTTCGGGAGACACTCTCCCGCGGCGAGGCCATGGGCCTCAATACAGAAGAGGTCGCGTTCTACGACGCGCTAGCGCAGAGCCGTTCCGCAGTCGAGGTGATGAAGAGCGACGCGCTCCGGCTCATGGCGCGCGAGCTCGCAGAGATGGTGCGCGCGATGCCAAAACTCGACTGGGCGCAGCGCGAGTCGGTTCGGGCGGCACTGCGTCGAAACGTGCGGCGGCTGTTGGCTCGCTATGGCTACCCGCCTGATCTCGCCGAGGGTGCTACTGCGCTCGTCCTGCGCCAAGCCGAACTTTCGACCGCCAATGGCGCGTAGCTAGATCCGCGGCCTCGAAGGGTTCGCCCGAGCACCCGGTCTTCGCGCTGGGCCAAAGCGAAGGCAGGTCACCCTCTACTCGCGCGCGGCTCCCAGTTCCCAAGTACTCGAGGAACTCGACGATCGTCTTCGAGGAGACGGCGACGCCAGCACAGCGCCCGGCGTCGCGCGTGATCCGAGCCGCAACTCCGAACTCCGAACCCCACGCCGCAGCGACGCGCGCCAGCACGCCTTCGCACGCGTTCGTGATTGTCACCGTCCAGTTCACGCGAGTGGTGTGACCCTCGGACGCGTACGCGCCAAGCAGGAATGCCAACTCCGGCGTCATCGCCCGCGGGAGACTGACCGCCTTCTGACATCCGTACGCCGTCGTCGGAGTGAAGCCGTCGAATAGCGGCGGAGCTTGGGGCTATACGTCGGCACCGAGTCGGAACGCCACGAGATCGCCGGCGACGACGCATCGAGCCGCTGCGAAACGAGCTTGTTGTCGCCGCCGACGAGCACGCAGTGGTTGGCCGTGCCAGCGACACGCAGGCCGTTCCGAAGGACGACCTCAACAAGCTCGCGGACTCGACCGCTCTTAGCGCCGGTTGCCGCGGCGACGCGGCGCACACCCTCGTTCGTTGCGACAAGCGTCTGCCCGCACACGCCAGAGAATGTCGTCCCATCACCGAAACGTGACCGGTCGCCCACACCGCTGAACGTATAGAGATGCTGTGACGCGTTAGCGGGCGAGCGAGTTACCCTCGCCCGCCAGAAACGCATTTAGCTCGCAAACGGCGAAAAGCGCTCAAGCACTCGATCTCGGGTTTTCGTGCTATCGCAGCGCGCGTGTGGTCCTGGCCGGTGGGTCCGTTGAGGTGACGCCGGTTCGTCGCTCCGCACTGTGCCGACGGAAAAGAACTGTCCTGCCTACTCTTGGGCCTCGGCGCTCGACGTCGGTTTGAGGAGAACAAAATTTGCTGAGCAAGCGATGGACGATCGCCCTCTTCCTCGAAGAGTTAGGACGATCCGAGGTTTTTATCCAAGGTCTGGATCGGCTGCTTGGTCTTGCAATCCTGACCATACCCATCGCCTTCGGACCTCAGTGCCTCCCCTTTCTTGCACTGCTGGACGTCAAGTCGGAGTTAACGGCCACACTGGACTTCATTCGAACGACGGCCCTCGCCGAAGGCGACGAGGAGGAACCGCTCGCGTTCGATCGTCGAATGCGACGGATGTACTCCGCAAACGCATGGACGGCGTTCGACACAGCTATTCGGGATTCGACGCATCCGACCGCTGCTCGCATTCGGATCCACGCGCGCGAGCTCATAGCCGAAATCGAGGGCGCAGGTGAGGCGGTCGATTCAGAGGGTCCGCCCTCCCTCCCCGTGGCGTCGTTCTTTCGCCGATCGGAACTCGGTCGTTTGCCGCTCGCGGTACCGGATGCCACCTCACCTGACTTGGACACGTCGGCCGACCTGGACGTATTCACGTCGCGGTTCCTCTCGTTACTCGCACGACAACTCCAAATGGATGAGATACTCGCCGAAGGTTTCGTCGCTCAGATTCAGCATGCGACCGTCAGCAACTTCTCAGCGGTCCAAGCAATGTTGGCCGCGGATGATCCTTCCTACAACGCATGGTTGGCCGTGCTTACGGGCGAAGCACAGCGGACGAAAGTCGGCACCGGGTTCGACAGACTGCACACGCAACTCGCGGAGTTGCCTGAAAGGTGGATCGCTTACAAGAGCGGCTCAATCGCGGAACGGCTTATGCGCACGTATCACGCCACTCTCGAGCGTCCGATCCTCGACAGCGCCGGGAGGACCGACGACGGAATCGTCGCTCCGATCCGTGGCCGCGCTTACGTTCCCACCGCTTATAGGGTGACCCGCGCCGCCGAACTGGGCTCGTCGCCAATTGGTTCGGAGGGCTCCTGGCGAAGCTTGCCGGTTAACGAAAACCTCGTCGGGTTTCTCACGAGCTACTTGGCTGCCTTATCGAGCTACGAGACCCCGTTACTCATCCTCGGGCATGCCGGGGCGGGAAAAACGCTCCTAGTCGACGTGCTGAGCGCTGCTCTGGCAACGGAGCGATTTTGTCCTATTCGAATCGACCTCCGTACGACCTCACCTGACCTTGATTTCGCGACGATTATCGAAGAGGCCATTCGTCAGCGGACCGGGTACCGGATCTCGTGGGGCGAGTTTCGGGACGGGGTGTCAGGGCGTGTACCTGTGCTGTTGCTGGACGGATACGACGAATTGCTCCAGAACTCCGGCGCGGCGCATAGTGCCTTCCTTCTTCGCGTTCAGGAGTTCCAGCTTCAGCAAATGGACCTCGGAGCGCCCGTTAAGTGCGTCGTCACTTCGCGTCCCAATCTGATCGGACATGCCGCGGTGCCGTCAGATTCCGCTGTGGTGCGATTAGAACCTTTCGACAAGCAACGTGTGGAGACTTGGACGGCGATCTGGAATGAGACCAACGCCGCGTACTTTGCTGCCGCCGGTCTCGAACCGTTCGCGCTTCCAGATGACCCGGTGCTATTGACGTTCGCCGCCCTTCCTCTGTTACTGGTCATGCTCGCAACGTTCCATGGCGAGGGCAACACGTTGGCATCGCTGGAAGGGCAAAACCGATCGCAGATCTACTGGCACGTCATCCGCGCCGTCGTCCGCCGTGAAATCGAAAAAACAGCGGTCGACCGACCGCCACACGTCGTGCTCACCTCCGAGGCCGTCGAGTCTGCCGTCTCGGAGGAACTCCACTCGCTCGGCTTGATCGCACTGGGGATGTTTCGGCGCGGACGGCTCGCTGTGTCTGCGGAGCAAATTGAAGAGGACCTGCAGTTCCTGGCGCCGGACGATCTCCACCGAAGCGGGACGAACCGCGGCGTGGGGGATGCGACTGCGCTCCGCCAGTCCGAACTGCTGGTTGGAAGGTTCCTTTTTGTTCAGGCATCGGAATCACTCCTCGGCGGAGACACAGCAGTCCGGCAGGCTGTCACCTATGAATTCCTTCACAACACGTTCCGCGAGTTTCTCGCGGGACTCGCCCTGATACGCGACGTAATCCGCGAATGCGATGATCGCCTGCTGTCGAAAAAAGCATCTCCACACAACCGTTTGCTGGCCGAGTCGCTTGCCGATGTCGACGGACTGATTGAACGCGTAGGACTCCTGACGACTGCCGTTCCGTTGCGCGCGAATCCTCAAGTACTTGACATGTTGGAAGAGATCTCGCCGTTTCTCGTCGAACAGCATGAGCATTCGCGCGCCGAAGTTGCGAACACGATCGGGGAACTCCTTTCCCTAATCGCCAGCGACCTTTCAAAGGCCGTGCGTGCCAACGTCCATCGAGACGGCAGCGCGATGCGACTCGACTTGTTGGCTGAGTTGACGCTGAACCTCCTCCTAATTGGTAACGCGATATCCGAGCATTCGTTTTCTGTGAACCTGTCACGGCGGGACCATGAGGTCCGGCCGTGGCGCAGAATCTTGAACGTTTGGCGCGGCGAGTTCTCGCCGCTTGATCTCGCCCTAGTACCCGAGAGGCTTCACGTCGCGGAAGCCGATGAACCGACGACCATCTTCGTCGTCAAAGGGCCACACATATGGCGTCGTGACGTTGAGGGTCTCGATGAACGCTGGAGCGCGCCGCTTGTCGTTTCACTAGCAATCGGCGACTACGAACGCCAGTACTTGTACGCAACGGCAGCCCGCGGTGGACCATCTGCAACCACGGACGCCCTGAACAGGATCCGCTTCGACGCCGGCCTTCGTACTGGGCTGCCGACGTAGCGATGCCCGCGACGGCCTGCACATGGGCGCTTGTCTTGAGCCATCTTCGAGTAGCCCTCAAAACTCTGCCCGATGTCAGACGTCGAGAAGCGCTTCTTACGTTGGAAGGTCGATGGCTTCTGGAAACCAATCCGCCGGTTACGAGCAGCCGCTAGTCGACCCGCACGAACCGCACACGTAGCACGACCCCGCGCGCTGCATCTCGTTGCCGCACGAGTAGCACAGCGGCGCGATGACCTCGTTCTTCTTCGGGGCTTCCATCTTCGGCGCCTGCGCACGGGGCTCCCGTGGAGCCCCCTCGACGGCCGGCGCCGCGAGATCCAACGCCACCTGACCGACCTCCGACGGATGATCAACCACAGCCGCCTCTTCCACACCCGGCAACGTCGGCTGGATGCGCTCTTGCTGTGTGAGGATGCCGATCTCCGCGCGCTCTTCGAACGGCATGTAGTCCACGGCGATGCGACGGAAGATGTAGTCCATCAGCGACGTCGCGATGCGCAGTTCCGGGTCGTCGGTCATGCCCGACGGCTCGAAGCGGTAGTTCGTGTACTTCTTCACGTACGTCGACAGCGGCACGCCATGCTGCAGGCCGAGCGAGATCGACACCGCGAAGGCGTCCATGATCCCCGCCAGCGTGCTCCCCTGCTTGCTCACCGAAATGAACAGCTCACCGGGACGGGTACTCGCCGACGGTGAAGTAGCCCTCGAGGTCGGCGACGCGGAACTTGTTCGTCATCGAGCGACGCTTGTTCGGCATGCGCTCGCGCACCGGCTGCTTGACGAACACCGTGTGGCGCTCGATCTCCTGGTCGAGCTCGGCGATCTTCGCCGCGAGCACCGAGTCGGTGGGATGCCCGTCGATCGACGCGGTGGACGCAGTCTCCGCCGCGGTACTTGTGCGATGTCGGTGCGAACCGATGGGCTGAGCCATTCGACCGACGCCGCGCGCGTCGGTCGAAGTGGCCGTCGGCTCAGATGCGTTCGATGATCGTCGCGGTGGCCTGTCCGCCACCGGTGCACATCGACACGAGACCGGTCGACTTGTCCTGACGTTCGAGTTCGTCGAGCACGGTGCCGATGAGGATCCCGCCGGTCGCGCCAATCGGGTGGCCAAGCGCAATGGCGCCGCCGTTCACGTTGACGCGCGACCAGTCGGCACCCGTCTCGCGCAGCCAACGCACGATGACCGCCGCGAAGGCTTCGTTGATTTCGAACAGGTCGATGTCGCCGAGGGTCATCTTCGCCTTGTCGAGGCAACGCTTGGTCGCGGGAGCCGGTGCGGTCACCATCAGCACCGGCTCGGTACCGGCAACCGCGGTCATCACGATGCGCGCCCGCGGCACGAGGCCGAGCGCACGCGCGTAGTCAGACGACGCCACCAGGACGGCGGACGCTCCATCGACGACGCCCGACGAGTTGCCGGCGTGGTGAACGTGGTTGATGGCCGGCAAGGACGGATACGCCAGCAGTGCTTCCTCGTCGACCGTGAGCGTGTGGCCTTCGACCTTGCTCGCTCCCATCGCTTCGAAGCTCGGCGCCAGCTTGGCCAAGTCGGCGAGCGTCGTGCCCGGGCGCGGGAACTCGTCGTGGTCGAGCGCCGGCGTCCCGTCGTCGTAAAAGATCGGGATGAGGCTGTCGGCGAAGCGGTCCTCGGCCAACGCCTTGGCGGCGCGGTCCTGGCTGTCGACGCCGATCTGATCGAGCTCGTCGCGCGACATGCCGTCGAGCGTCGCCAGCAGATCGGCCGCGATGCCTTGGTGCACCATCGAGAACTGTTCGAACAGGTGCGGGTTGTTGGCGGCGAAGCCGTCGACGTGCAGGTCGGCGGGCCGCGACATGCATTCGACGCCGCCGGCGACGAGAAGATCCTGATGACCCGACAGCACCGCCATGGCGGCGAACGTGATGGCCTGCTGGCCCGAACCGCAAAAGCGGTTCAGCGTGACGCCGGGAACGTCGAGCGCCCATCCGGCGTCGAGCACCGCCATGCGTGCGATGTCCATGGCGTGATCCCCAGATTCCGCCGCGCACCCCATGATGACGTCGTCGACCGATTCGGTCTCGAAGCCAACGCGTGCGCGCAGGCCGTCCAGCACTTGCGCCAGGATGCGTTGCGGATGCACGCCGTGCAGCGACCCGCTGTCCTTGCCCTTGCCGCGCGGCGAGCGCACGGCGTCGATGATCCAGGCTTCTCGTGTCATTGTGCGAGCCTCGCTTCCTCGTCGCGAATAGCAGTCCGTCGGGCTTTACCGGCGTCGTCGCGCACCGCTTCGTCGACGAAACGGAAGCTGCGCGGGATCTTGTAGCGCACGAGCCGGTCGCTCAGGAACGACACCAACTCGTCGTGTGCCAATGGTTCTTTCGCCTGCACCACCGCGTGCACGCGCTGGCCGAGGTCGTCGTCGGGAAGCCCGACGACCACGCACGTCTCGATCAGCGGATGTTCGAGGAGGGCGGCCTCGACCTCGGCGGGGTAAATGTTGGCGCCGCCCGCCAAGATCATGTCGGTGCGGCGGTCGCTGAGATACAGGTATCCGTCGGCGTCCATGGATCCCATGTCACCCAGCGACTCCCAGCCGTCGCGCACCCTCGCCTCGGCACCGATGTAGCGATAGCTCGGCGGTGCGCCCTCGGGGCGGCGCATGAAGATCTCCCCCACCTCGCCCGGCGACAGTGCGACGCCGTCGGCATCGAGGATGCACATCGTGCCTGGGTCGGGTCGACCGACCGAGCCGCGATGCGCCAGCCATTCGGTGCCGTTGATGATGGCGTAGGCCTGCGCCTCGGTGCCGCCGTAGAGCTCGAAGAGTTTGTCGCCACCGATGAGGTTGATCCACGCCTCCTTCAACCATTCGGGACACGGCGCCGCCATGTGCCACACGGCTTGCAGCGAGCTGAGATCGAACCGCTCCGGGTGCTCCTGGATGACGCGCAGCATGCGCAGCATCATCGTGGGCACGAAGTTCACTTGGTCGACGCGATGGCGCGCGATCGCGTCGAGCGCGGCTTCGGCGTCGAACTTCGGCAGCAGCACGACGTGGTTGCCCATCGCCTGCGCGATCGCCGCAAAGCTGAACGGGGCGTTGTGGTACAGCGGACCGGGCACGAGCACCACGCCGTTCTCGCGCATGCCCCACACCGCGCCGGCGAGGGGATCCATCTCCGAGCTGTCACCCGACAGGATCAACTTCGGACGACCCGTGCTGCCGCCCGACGTCGCGGCCTTCCACGACGTGGCGACGCGCACCGGCGTGATCGGGTCGTCGCTCAGCGCGGCGTCGGGTTCGTAGCCCGCGGGGAGCGACGGCTGCGGATACAGGCCGGGTTCGACACCGACGATCAGCGCCGGGTTCGCCAGCTCGATGATCGCCGCGAGTTCGCGCGGCGGCAGCTTGGCCGACACGGGCGAGGGCGTGGCACCGAGCTTCCAGATGGCGAAGCACACCGTGACGAACTCCACGCCGTTCGGCAACGCGACGGTGACGAAGTCGTTGTGGCCGACACCCATCTGCGCGTAGGCGCGCGCCAACCGGTTGGCGCGTGCTTCGAGTTCGCGGCGCGTCAACGAGTCGTCGCCGCACGTGACCGCAGGGAAGTCGGGGTCGGCCGCGGCGCGTTCGGTCAGCAGCTGACCTAAGGGTGTGGGCACTGTGTCTCCTTTAACGGGCGGCGCACGGCAGGCCGCCCACCAAAACGGGAAGCCGCCACGCGGCCTCGGTGTCGGAAACCGACGCGCCATCGCCGGTATCAACGAGCTGCGCGTGCGCGGGTGCGTACTGCAGGATGTACGCCTTGCGCACCGACGTGGTGAGGTTCGGGCCGGTGCGGTGCGGCGTGAGCGACGAGAACACCACGACGCTGCCGGCGCGTGCGGGCACCGCGACGGCGTCGTCGGGGTTGTCGACGCACTGGAAACCGGTGTCGGTCCAGTGGTGTTCGAGCGTGCCGCGGCGATGCATGCCGGGCAGCACCCACGGGCAGCCGTTGTCGACGGTCGCGTCGACGAGCGGCACCCAGCACGTCAAGTAGGTTTCCGGCAGGACGAACCCGTAGCCGTTGTCTTGGTGCCACGGAAACTCTTTCGGTGACTCCGGCTTCTTGTAGACGCATTGGTCCCACCACAGCCGCACGTCGGGACCGACGAGGTCGTGGCAGAGGTCGGCGAACACGGTCGACAACGCGAACTCCGCGAGGAAGGCGTCGCGCAACACGAGCTGCGCCGAGAAGACGATGGCGTCGGCATCGGCGATCGACACCTTGCCGCCGGCGCGTCGGATCGCTGCTTCCGCCTTGACCTCGATCGGGTCGATGACAGCGCGCACTTGCTCGAGGACGTCGGGGGGAATGACGTCCTCGAGCAAGAAGTAGCCGAGCTCGTCGTACTGCCGCGCCTGGTCGTCGGTGACGCGCCGGAACGGGCCGCGGTGGTCCTGCCACTCGAAGCCGACGCTCAGCGGGTGGTTGCGCAAGGCACCGACGTTCACGGATCAGCGAGCCCGATCGATGTTGGCGACGACGGCTGCGACGAACTGCGGCCAGGCCGACGCCGGTAGGTCGTGACCCATGCCTTCAATGAGCACGAGTTCCGCGCCTGGTATCGACTGCGCCGTCTTCACGCCGCCATCTGGATGCGCCAGCGAGTCGTCCGTCCCGTGGATGACGACGGTCGGCGCGGTGACCACGGCGAGCTGTTCGGTGCGGTCGCCGCTCACACCCATCGCCACCATCTGGCGACCGGAGCCGAGAGGGTAGAAGCAGCGGTCGTACTGGCGCGCCGCGATGTCGCGCACGGCGTCCCAGTCGATCGGCAGACCCTTCGAGCCGCAGATCTCGTTGCCGAGCACAGCACGTTCGATCACGTCGGCGCGCTCGGTGACGGGCGGCAGCGAGAACAACGCCAGCGCTTCCGGACTGGTTCCGCTCGTGTCGCCGTCGTTCGTGCTCGCCATCGTCGAGCACAGGCTGGCGACGCGGTCGGGGTGGTCGATGGTGCAGGTCTGGGCGATGTGGCCGCCGAGAGAGACGCCGGCGAGGTGGGCGCGTTCGATACCGAGCGCGTCCATCAGCCCGATGATGTCGTCGCCCATGTCGTGGAGTGTGTAGGGCGCAGTGGACGCGTCGAGCGCGATCGAACCGTCGAGGATCTTGCCCAGGTTGAACGCGCCGCCTTCGATCTTCGACGACAGTCCCGTGTCGCGATTGTCGAACACGATGACGCGCAACCGGTGGGCGACGAGCATGTCCATCATCGCCTGCTGCCAGTAGCCGATGTTGCCGCCGAGACCGTTGATGAGGATGAGCGCGTCGTGCGACGGGTCGCCGAACTCTTCGTAGGCAATTTCGATGCCGTTGGCTTTGACGATGGGCATGCGGGTCTTCTTTCGCGGTTAGTCGATGGAGAGGCGCGCGCGGAGGTCGGTGGCCGACGCCGCGAGCAATACGAATTGCGGGCCTTGCGTTTCGACCCACGCACGGGTGTCGTGGTCCCAGTGGGCAAACGTGCGAGCGTCGACGGGTAGGCGCGCCGTGGCGCGCTCCCCTGGCGCGAGGTCGAGCTTGGCGAAGCCTTTGAGTTCCTTGGGCGGCAGCGTGGCGTCGTCACCCGATCGCCCGGCGAACAGGAGCACGACTTCGGAGCCGTGACGGGTTCCCGTGTTGGTGACGTCGACTTCGACCGCCGCGCCGCTGCGGCGCGGCTCGCCCCATGCGAAGGTCGTGTACGACCCGCCGTGGCCGAAGGCGAATCGCGGCGCGACTCCGGACGCGTCGTGGCCGCGGTAGCCGACCAATAGGTCTTCGCCGTATTCGATGGTGTCACCCGTCGGGGGCCACCACGGCGACGACGGCGCGTCGGCAATAGCGCGTGGAATTGTGATCGGCAGGCGCCCCGCGGGTTCGGCGCGGCCGAACAGCACGTCGGCGAGTGCGGGGCCTGCTTCCTGGCCGCCGAACCAGGCGTAGAGCGCGGCGGGAGTGTCGGTGCTCCACTCGCAGTCAACCGCAGTGCCGGCGACGACGACGGCCACGGTGCGCGGGTTCACCGCGGCAACCGCGCGGACGAGCTCGGCCTGTCGGCCGGGCAGGTCAAACGACTCGCGGTCGAAGCCTTCCGTCTCCCAGTCCATGTTGGTGCCGACGACGACTACCGCCGCATCCGCACCCGCGGCGGCCGCCACGGCGCGGTCAAACGCGCCCGGGTCCTCCGGTGGTCGCATGCCGGCGATCACCGAGCGCAGGTTGCGGTGACGACCGCTGACGTAGTCGACGACGACTTCGTGCTGCGCCCCCGCGGCGAGCTCGACAGTGCCGGTGAACTGCTCACGGTCGCGGGCGAACAGCGACTGGTCCGGCGCCAGCGTCGACGTCGACGTCACTACAACCGATCCGTCAACCTTGAGCGTCGCCTCGCCGGCTGTGCCGAGGCTGAACGTGTACGCGCCGGCGCGATCGGCAGTGAAGCTCCACGACAACCGAGCACGGAATGGTTGACCGGTGAGGCCACCGGGCGTCTGTCCGTTCCATACGACGTGCGCTTCCTCGACGTGCTCGACCGCGAGCACTTCGTGACTGTCTTCAGCGAAGAACTCGATGGTGACATCGGCCTCGACGATGGGCGTTTCGCGCTCGTTGTCGCGGCCGCGTTCGAACGTGACGTCACACGACGGCAGGGCGGCGCGGATGGCGTCGAGCGGCGTGACGCAGTGATGCCGGCGGACGTGCGCCGAGCCGCTGCCTTGGGTTCGCGCGACGTTCGCATTGGGACCGATCACTGCGAGGCGCGCGAGGTCATCGCGCAACGGCAGAAGGTCGCCATCGTTCTTCAGCAGCACAATCGCCGCGGCGGCGGCGCGGCGCGCGACGTCGCGGAACACGTCGGGGTCGCTCGGCGTCTCCGCGGGATGTTCGGAAGAAACGGGTGCGCCGGACGGATCAGTACGCCCGACGCGCACGCCAATGCGGATCGTGTTCTCGACCTTGGCGTCGATGACTTTCTCGTCGACGTCACCGGCGACCACGGCGTCCGCGAGCTTGGCACCCCAATGCACCGGACCGGGCATCTCGGAGTCGACACCGGCGTTCGCGCTCGCGACCGTGCTCTGCACGCCGTACCAGTCCGACACGCACCATCCGTCGAAGCCCCACTCGTCGCGCAGGATCGTGGTCAGCAGTTCGTGGTGCTCGCTGCACAACGTCCCGTTGATGCCGTTGTACGCCGCCATGATCGACCACACACCACCCTCAATCACCGCCGCTTCGAAGGGCACGAGGTACAGCTCGCGCAGCGCGCGCTCCGACACCTTGCAACTGACCGAGTGGCGGCGGTACTCGGCGTCGTTTGCGACGAAGTGCTTCGCGCACGCGGCGACACCGACGGACTGCGCGCCCTGGATGTATGCGACGCCGATGCGCGCCGTGAGATACGGATCTTCGGAGTAGCACTCGAAGTTGCGCCCGGCGAGCGGCGTGCGGTGCAGGTTCAGGTTCGGCCCGGCGAGAACGTCGCCGCCCTTGAGCCGGATCTCGGCGCCGATGGCTGCGCCTACCTCGCGCAGCAGTGCGGGGTCGAACGTCGCGCCCAGTGCGGGACCACACGGAAAGTGCGCAGCGGGCGAACTCAGCGAGTAGTCGGCGCCGCGCGCGCCGAACGGGCCGTCGATCACTTTGAGCGAACCGATGCCGAACGTCTCGAGGCCCGCGGTCTCTTGAAAGCTGCGTCCGCTCAGGACGACGACCTTCTGATCGAGTGACAGGTCCGGAACGGCGATCAGTTCCAAGCGGCGTCCCACACGATCGGGTTGAGCGAGCCCGCGGCAAGTGAACCCGCGGGCAGGTCGTCGAGCCAGACCTTCTTGTCGACTTCTTGGATCCTCGAGTTCGGCTCCGTCACACGAGCGCCGTCCGCGAAGTAGATAATCGTCATCACCGCGCGCAGTACGTCGGTGTCATTGGTCGGCGCCGAATGCAGCGTCCAGCCGGTGTGCCACGTGGTGTCCCCGGCCTTGAGCGCGCCGTAGGAATGCAACGACAGGCCTTTGTCTTCGATCAGCTTCGGGAACGCCTCGTCGGAACTGTCCGATGGCACGACGTCGCCGAGGTTGCCGAGCTTGTGACTGCCCGACGCGAACGTCATCGTGCCCACCTCGGGGTCGACGTCGACCAGTGGCATCCACATCGTCACCGTCTTGTTGGTGTCGAGCGGCCAGAACGGCTGGTCCTGATGCCACGGCGTTCGGCCGCCGCCGGCTTCCTTGAACAACGCCTGATCGTGGTACAGCCGAACGCGCTCGACGCCGAGCAACTGCGCGGCAATCCCGGCGAAGCGGCGGGCGAGGGTGAACTGCGCGGCGCGCTCGTCGAGGCGCCACAGATTCGGGATCTGGAGGAAGGCGCGCCCGTAGGTGCCGCGCTCTTCGAGCGGCCGCGTCTCCGCCTTGTGCGCCAGCGCGATGTCGCGCAAGACCGGAAGGTACGCCGCGACTTCTTCGGTGCTCGCCGTCCCGCGAATGCACGCGTGCCCGTCGCGCTCGAAGCCCGCGCAGTCATCGCTGGGCAACGACAATTCTTCGGTAAGTGCCGGTAGGTCGGTCATCCGTTCCTCATTTCGCGTCGACGCGTTTTGACGCGCCCGTCTTGAACAGTTCGGGCACGCTGCTCGGAAGCTGGCCGAGCCCGTAACGCTTGCCGCCGTTGATCCACCGGTACGCGCCCGACGTGCTGGTGTCGTTCGGCGCGTTCGGGTCCCACCACAGGATCCCGACCTTGTCGGCGAAGGAGTAGTCGCCCGTGCCGAAGCCGCCGACGACCTCCCACGGAGGCAGGTCTTGCACCCGCGGGCCCATGCGCATCAAACCCTGCTCGAAGGTTTGCGGCGTGAGGTTCGGCCCGGCCATTTGTATGCCGTTGGCGATTTGTTCGAGCTGCGCGAACAAGCGGATCGTGATGTTGAAGTCGGGCGAACCGGAAGGGTCGATCTCGTGGTAGGCGCGCATGCCGATGATGGGGTTCACGTCGCCGGCGTTGAGCTGCGGGTCACTGATCGGTGCCGCGCCGATGCCGAACGCATGCGTCCACTGCGCGCTGTCTTGGAGGGTGGCGTCGAGATTCTCGTCGAGCAGGCCCATGCCTGTGACGAACCACTCCGGGAACCACGACTGCGCCGTCGCCGTCGAGCCAACCAGGGCACTGTCGAGGACGTCCACTGAAGCGACGACCGTCGTCACTCCTTGAGCCCTCATCCTCGCCACGGCACTGGACACCGTGTTGCCGTCGGCGGACGAGCCACCGTCGCCGGGAAAACCGATTGCGACCTTGACGGTGCCTCCGCAGGGCGCCAACGCGTCCCGGAACTCTGGCAGCGACCGGCGGTACCCGTCGTTGTCTTGGTACAGGAAGCCGAACACACGCTTTTGCGACGCCAGGGCGCCCCCGGCGTGCTCGGCCACCCGTCCGACGAGGTTCTTGCAGGCGAACTCGCCGGCGAGGCGCATAAGCAGGGTCGCGTCAGCACGGGTTGTCCATGTGTAGGGACGGTGGTCAGCGAGCCAGCTCCCGTTGAAGTAGTCGCCCTGCTCGCCGAAGCTGATGATCTGGCGTCGCGCCAGCTCTTCCATCGATGGGTAACGCCCGATGTCGGCGGCGAACACGTGGTAGTTCTCGTCCGCGGACACCGCAACGGCGCGCTGCTTCGACGTGTCGACGGAGTCATCGCCGTTGATCACCGCAAGTTGGAGTCGGCGGCCCCAGAATTGGTAGCGGCTGTTGAACCACTGCTGGAAGACGCGGTACGTGCGATCGGCGTCGCTTTCGTTCGGGCGAGGCACGTCGGGCACGAGGCCGTCCGTACCGTGATCACCGTTGGGATCGGCGATGGCGACGCGCACTTCGTTCGCGGTGACGCCCTTCCACGTGGCGCCGCCGTTCTTGCCGGTGAACGGTCCGGCGCACGGTGCCGAGAAGTAGGAGAACGTCTGGCGCGGCGGGTTGCCGACACCGAAAGGACACGCACGCGGCGGCGCCTTGCCGGCGATGGTGGTCGGCGTCGCTCCGGAATCACCGCCGCCGACTCCGTCGCCCTCGCCCGCCGTGCCGCTGACGCCGCGCGAGAACGACGAGATGAGCGACTGCTGCTCGGGGTCCGGTGGCGCGTCGGGTGACAGTTCGGCCGCCTGGGTCGGCGGCGTCTGCGGGGTGCGGAGAATCGTCGGCAGCACCAGGAGCGCGAGGAGCACGACGAGGCCGAAGTAGCCCAGCGGCAGCAGGTCCTCCAGGCGGCGCTTGTTGCGGGGCGCGCTCACAGGTCGATCACCACCTTGACGTCTTCGAGGCGGCGCGGCAGCGCCTGCTGCCACTCCGACAGCGGCACGCGGCGCGTGATGAGCCCGGCGAGGAACGCGGGATCAGCCGCGGCCAGCGCTTCGCTGCCGATGGTCCAGTGATGGCGGTTGGCGTTGACCGTCCCGAACACGACGACGTTGTCGCGAACGAGCTTGTTCGCGAGGCCGACGGCGTCTAGGTGCGGCGCCAGCGAGTCGTTCGGAATCCCGATCAAGCAGATGGTCGCGTTCGGGCGCGCGCACTCGAGCAGCTGCGCCACGACCGCGGCGGACCCGGTGCACTCGAAGACGATGTCGGCTTCCTTGCACGCCGCCGCGAGATCGCCCGTCAGGTAGTGACCGCCGAGCGCATCGACGAGCGCGGGCTTGGGACCGGCCGCGACTTTGTCGAAGATGTCGACCGGCAGCCCGCGTTGGCGTGCCAGCAGGCCGACGAGCAAACCGATGGTTCCCGCGCCGGTGACGAGGACGCGGCGCGCGCTCGTGGCTGCGGCGCGCGACGCGATCACGTCGACGTGGGCCCACGCCTTGGCGACGACGCTCGCGGGCTCGACCAACACGCCGACGTGGTCGAGGCCGTCGGGAATGCGTACCGAGTAGCCGGGATGGATGCGCCACTGCTCGGCGGCGAACCCGTGGCTTCCGGTGATGCCGCGCTCGACGTGGTTTCCGTCCTGGCACATGTCCCACTCGCCGCCGGCGCACGCCGCGCACGGCGGGTGCCCGGGCAGCCGCACGACGCCGGCGACCAGGTCGCCGACCGAGAGCCCGACGTTCGGCGGAGTCTCGAGCACGCGTCCGAGCGACTCGTGTCCGAGGATCAAGCGCTGCGCACCTGGCGGCGCGGTGCCCCAGCCGCCCTCGGCGATGAGCGCGTCCGTGCCGCAGATGCCGACGGAAATGCCTTGCACAAGAACGGCGCCTTCGGTTACCGCCGGGGGCGCGACCTCATCGATGCGACCGGAGCCCGCGACGCCCGGTTCGACGGTGAGCGCTAACACGTCTCTCTCCTCGGGTCGATAAAGAAAGACTCTATACCAACCTGGTTGGCGCGCACAGTTTCCTTACTCCGCATCGTCGTCTCTCACGTGCGTGGTCTTGGCCCGCTTGTCCGACGGGATGTCGAGTTGCTTGGTGGGCGACTGAAAGTCGATGAGTTCGCGCACGACGCTCTCGGCGCCGGCAGCGTCGAGTTGCGTGCCGACCGTCGTCTTGAGCTGGAGCAGCTCGAACAGCTGGTTACCGAACCACAGGTACGTGGTCTTGTCGGGCGCCGCCGACGTGAACACTTCGGTCCCGCCGACCGCGAGCTTCGTCAGCTGGCCCGGCATGAGCTGGGCGACGATGGCGCCGCGGTCGCGCGCGGAGCTCACTTTGACCTTCGGCAGCAACGTCGAAATCTGAATCGTGCCGACGAGCCGCGCGCTACGCCGGATCTCCCACAACTTGCCGTCTCCGACGAGCGACTTGGGTCCCGCCTTAGCGAAGCCCTTGCCGGCCTTGGCGTATTCGTAGGTGCCCAACTGACCTCCGTGCAGCGACGGTGGAATCAAGCCCGGCGCGATCGTCGGCGCGGTCGCTGCCGCGGCGAGGCCGTCGGAAGCCTGTCCGCACGCCGCCAATAGGCACGCCGCCACGACAAGAGTGGCGCCGACGCGGGCACGCATCACGCGCCACTCCCCGACCGGGGCGAGACCGACAGCAGCCTCAGCGTCGCGTCGACGGTCGCCGTGACCGGAACGGGATTCCCGTCGGGACCCGTAGCAGTGCCGCTCTGCGTGTAGTGGTACTCCGTGCGCAACACGAGCCCACCAAGCTGCGTCGCGACGTTGTAGACGTTCGGCGATCCGGGATCGGGCTCGGTGGTGTCGTACGAACTAACGCCGCTGCTTCCGAGCGCACGCGCGTGCTCGCGCTGCAGCACGCGGAACGACTCGTGGACGGTGCCGCACACGTCAAGCCGCTCGCGCTCGACGTTCGAGCCTTGGAGCGTAAGGACCCGCGCCCCGGCAGGGTCGGACCCCGCCGAGTTCCACTGGTCGGTACCTTCCGGGCCGGTGCCAACGCCTTTCATCTGGTACCACGTCATCGGTGCCACCGGCTCGAAGGTGCGCGTGTCCGCGCCCGTCACGCTGACCTGGCGAACGAACTGCACGTCGGCCGACGCCGGCCGCGTCAGGAAGCTCGTGGTCGTGGTGGTGTCGCCGAGCTTGACGATCACGTCATAGCTGAACGTCTGCTCCGCGCCCGTGCCGTTGGTGTGCACGTTGGCGTAGGTGACGGTCGTCTTCGTCTCGCCCTCGAAGGGGTGGTGCACGTCTCCGACGACGAGGTCGAAGCGACCTTTGAGCAGCGCCGGGTACACACCGGCACGCGGCGGCTCGGTGATGGTGACCGGAGCGATCTCTTCTGCGGGAGTCCCCGGCGGCGCGGCGGCGCATTCGACGCTGGGCGCGGGCTTGCCGGGCGCGGCGACAATGCGGGGCAGCCCGAAGGTGTCGGTCGGATTGAACGCTGGGAGTTCGACCATGATCGGCGGCTTCGGCGGATCGGCCTTGGCGTCGTCCTTGAACGCGAGATCGACGGCGACGTGCTTACTGCCGATCTGGATCGGCGACGCGCCTTGGCGCGCGCAGCCGCTCGCCATCACGACCACCGCGAGCGCGGCGCACACCATTCGCAGGGTTCTCATGCTGTCCTCGCTGTGTGCTGGTTTCGACGGCGGCGCAGGAGCCGCACGTTCGGCAGTTCGTCGGAGTAGGGCTCGGCCAAAGACGCGCGCGACAAGATCCCGAACACCCGCACCTGGAACGGCTGGGCGCGCATGATGCGCTTGCGCAGCGACTCCGCCAGGTCACGCGCCGCCGCCGCGTGCTCCGATGTCGCCGCCGCGTTGAGGTCGCCGTAGAGAGCGCGCGTGGTGAGCCACGCCAACTCGGTGTGGTCGTCGTCTTCGACAACGCGGTTGAGGAACTCGAGGGGCGTGTCGTAGGGGTCGCCGACACCGAGGTCGGACGCGAGCTCACGGATCTCCGCGTACTCCACCGCGATCTGGGCGACTGGGCCTTCTGCCTCGGCCCACTTGCGACGCTTCGAGAGGCGCCGCGTCTTCTGCACGTAGGGCGCGCCCAGATAGGTCAGCAGCGCCAGCAGTACGAAGGGCGACACGTTGAGCAGCAGCGCGCGGATCTGCTGGTACAGCGCGCGGTAGTTGTCGACCTCGATGGGGATCTTCAGTTCCACGGCCACGTCGCCGCTGGGCGCGATCGACGGATCAAACTTCGCGTTCTTGTCGGTATTCAGGTTTTCCTTCGCCTTCGGCGGCGCGCCGATAATCGGCACCCACCCATAGCCAGCGAAGTTCACCTCGAGGAACTGCGCGGCGTTCTTCGGTCGCACCGTCTTCTTGCCGTCCTCGTCGTTGATGCCGTCGAAGCCGAAGCCGATGCGCGACGGCACACCGGCCCAGCGGGCGAACATCGCTTCGGCGGCCACGATGTCGAACGGGCTGCCCTCGTGGTTTCCGACGAGCATCTTCTGCACGCGAGCGGTAGTGACGTCACGCGGGACACCCGGCCCGGTGGCGATCACCACTTTGTTGAGCGCGCTGCGCAACGCGTCGAGGCGCAGCCACGGATTGTCGGGCGTGTGGGCGAGGATGTCGGCGACCGCGGGCGGCGGCTTCGGGATGTCGAGGAACTCTTTGAACTTGCGCGTGTCGGCATGCGGCGCGGCCTCGAGCTGCGCGCCCGTCGGATATTTCGGCAACGTGACCGTGTACGTCAGACCCGCAGGA
>JBEEFV010000082.1:0-17975 GCA_041166405.1 Actinomycetota bacterium
GTACGCGTGGGACGTCGTCTTCAATGACCGCGACAACATGCTCACCGAGGTGGCCGCGTGCTCCAACGAGGGACGCCGACTCGCGGACGCGATGCGCGCCGCATGCGCTTCCGGCGTCGACCTCGTCCTGCCAACGACCGATCTCGTCAGTGGTGTCTTTTCTCTTGAGAACATCCTTTTCGACGAGGCCGGCGATCCGGTGGTCATCGACGTCGAAGCAATCGGAAAAGGATCGAGGGCCTTCGACCTCGCCGTTCTCTACAGCCGTTCACACGCGTACGCGCACGACACTGGACTGGAACGACGGCTACGCGCCGCGGCCGACGCGGTCGCGGGCCCTGAGATCTTCAATGTTTGTCTCGCTGCTGAAAACATCGGCATCGTGTACTTCGGTCTCAAGCATTGGCCAGACGACGTCCCGGAGCTGTGCAAGCGCATGCAGCTTCTGTTCGTCTGAGTCGCGCTAATCGCGAAGCGTGGCGCGCCGAGAGACGTTGGCATCGCCGAGTACCGCGGTGCTGTCGACGTACTGGTCGATCGCTCCTACCAGTGGCCGTTCGCGAAGCGTCGCGTCGGTGATCGACTCGCGCAGTGCTGACGCAAAGCGTTCGCCGCGGATGATGAGGTACGGCCGCCCGTGCAACCGTGGGCTCGGGTCGACCTCGGATGCGAGTCCGAGTGCGTTCGTTGCTTGCGCGACGATCTCGTACGCCGCGGCGAGGGCCTGTTCTCGGTCAGCAAATCGTGGTGCCGTCAACGCCGCGTCGAGTGACGTCACGAGCGCGGCGGGCGGAGTTGAACGAGTAAACGCCGATCCAAGCCACTTGGAATACGGCGGGTACTGCCGGTGGACAAGAAGCCACAGCCGTACGAGGTCGCGAGCGAGACGCGCCAGGATGATCCTCGAGCCAAGCTCATCACCGACCTCGTCGGTACGACCGACAAACGCCTCCTCCTCTGCGATCCGTTGCCATTGGCAGGCGAGGACGTAGCGCCAGACGTCCGCGGGATACCAGGCAAGCTCCTTGCGCACGCGCTCAAGGACGCCGAGACCATCGTGGAAGACCGGACCCGCGGTTACCTCGAGAAGACGCTGTGTTGGGATGGCCAGCCAATCCTCGGTGGTTGTGCCGCGTCGAGCGTCGAAGCCGAGATAGAACTCGAAGAACGCGCCGGGTAACCAGAACTCGACCCGATGCTGCACCGGCCCACGCTCGATTGCCGTCGGCTGCCACGCGCCACCACGGTTCTCGAAGTTCGTCGGGAATCCGAGGAAGCTCACTGGGAGCTCGTCGGCCAGCGCCTCCGATACTCGGTCGCGCACTGACCAGTCCGACTCACCAATCAGAACGCGAAGTCGCGGGCCCCAGTTGTGATCACGCGATCGCTCGTCGTCCAGCCCGAGAACTTCTGACCCGTAGCCGAGCAAGCACGCCGAGAAAGTCAGTTCGGGGAACCGTCGTCGCAACACCGGCTCGACAGCTTCTTCATAAAACCGACGAGACAGTTCCGCGCCACCGATCGCCGAACCTTGACTCATCTGGTTCACAGTGCCACTGCTCCCAACGTCGAGCGTCGTTAATTCGGCGACACAGCGTCCAGCGCGTGGTGCGCGGGCTCGGGCTTTCGCAGAGATGCATTTGCGCTGATGGCTACGGTCGTGACATGCGGCTCCAGGATCGAACAGCGGTCATCACCGGCGGCGCGTCGGGAATCGGCTGCGCCATCGCCCGATTGTTCGCGAGCGAAGGGGCCTCGGTCCTGATCGCCGACATCGATGAGGAAGCCGGCGAACGGACGGCTGCGGACATTGGCGCACGCGCCCGATTCGAGCGTATGGATGCCACCTCGGAGAATGACATCGAGCGCGTGCTGGCGCTGGCGGTGTCGACGTTCGGCGGGCTTCACATCGTCGTGAACAACGCGGGCATGGTTTTCGGTCCCTGGGATAAGACGATCGCACTGAACCTGTCGGGGGTCCGCCACGGGTGCATCCACGGGGCACCACGGATCGCAGCCTCGGGCGGCGGCGCCATCGTCAACATGTCGTCGATGTTCGGAATGTTGGGCGCTCCGGGTGATGCCGGCTATGCCGCGAGCAAACACGGCGTGATCGGCCTCACCAAGACCTTCGCCCTCGAGTACGCCGCACAAGGGGTTCGGGTCAACTCGTTGAACCCCGGTTGGATCGCCACGACGTTCATCGACGACCTCCGGGCGCTGGGTGAGAAGGAGATGCTCGCCCGAACCCCGCTGGGGCGCTTCGGGCAACCCGAGGAAATCGCGAAGGCCGCTCTGTTCCTAGCTTCGGACGACTCGTCTTTCATGACTGGAACGACGTTGGTCGTGGACGGCGGGTGGACAGCCCAGTAAGCCGAGCGGACGCCGGGTTAGCTGCGGCGCACGTCGCGGTAGGGAATGTCGCGATCCGCCGCGTATTCGCGGGGCATGCCGAGGACGCGCTCGCTGATGATGTTGCGCTGGATCTCGTTGCTGCCGCCGCCGAGTGACATCGATTGGCGCCACAACGACATCTCCGACGCGATCCGCGTCGGTGGCTCTTCGCCTGACGGCCACGCCGCGGCGGCGCCGCCGGCGATCTCGAGCGCGATCTCACAACGGCGAATCGTGTTGTTGGCGGTGAACAGCTTCATGATGGCGCCCGCCTGGCCGGGCAGCTTCCCGTTCGCAATGCCGTGCGACACGCGGCGCACCATCGCCCCGCTCACGAGTTGCCGCACGTGCGCTTCGGCGACGAGTTGGCGCACGTGGGCGTCGTCGGCTTGGTGCGTCGCTTTCGCCAGATCGGTGATGAGGTTGTCGGTCGCCGAGTAACCGGTGTCGTGGCCGACGGATCGGCCGGACGTGTAGATCGACCCTCCGCCGACGGCGGCGCGCTCGTGCGTCAGCAAACGAGTGGCGACCGTCCAGCCGTCGTCGATCTCACCGACGACGTCGCTTACGGGCACGATCACGTCGTCGAAGAACTCCTGGCAGAACTCCATCGACCCGTCGACCTGTCGGATCTGCTCGACGGTTACGCCGGGCTGATGGATCTTGAGGATGAACATGGTCAGCCCGCGGTGCTTCGGCACGTCCCAGTTCGTTCGGGCGAGGATCATGGCGTAATCGCTGTCCTTCGCACCGCTGGACCAGATCTTCGACCCGTTGAGTACGAACACGTCGCCGTCGCGATCAGCGCGCGTGAGACAACCGGCGAGATCGGAGCCGCCGCTCGGCTCGCTGAGGAACTGCACCCACAGCTCTTCGCCGCGCAGGATCGCCGGGATGTGCCGCCGCTTCTGCTCGTCGGTGCCGAAGTCGACGAGCGTCGCCGCCAGGATGCCCAGCGTTGGCACGTTGAACGACGACGGCATGTCGTAGCCGGCCGCCTCCTCCGTGAAAGCGCGCTGATACGCCGGCGACAAACCGAGACCGCCGCAGTCCGCCGGAAAGCAGATGCCGGCGAAGCCCGCGTCGTAGAGCTTGCGTTGCAGCGCGCGTTCGAACTCGCGCCGGCCGGGCACGTCAGGCCGTTCGAAGTCCTCGAGGATGGGGAGGTTCTCGCGGATCCACGTGCGAGCGCGCGCCCGGAACTCGTCGACGGTTTCGGCGCGCGGCGAGGTCACGACGCCGTTCCGAGAATCGTCGTCGCGAGGCGTTGGCGGTGCGCGCTCGCGGTGCCGTACATCGCACGGTTCACGGTGGCGCGCCGCAAGTACAGGTGAATGTCGTGCTCCCACGTCACGGCGATGCCGCCGTGGTGCTGGACGCAGTCCTGCACGATGTCGGTGGCAACCGAGCCGATCCACGCCTTGGCGGCGGAGACAAGCTCGCCCGCGTTCGCGACGTCATCGGCGACGGCCCGCGCCGCCGCGGTCGTGATGGCGTGGCACCCCTCGAGGTGCATCTTGTCGTCGGCGATGCGGTGCTTGAGGGCCTGGTACGACGCCAGCGGCCGACCGAACGAGTAGCGGTGACCCAAATACTCGAGGGTCATCTCGAACACGGCGTCGACGACGCCGCACGTTTCGGCGCACTGCAGAACAAGGGCGATGCGCGACAGCGACTCCGCCGAGCCGACCAGTGGTTCACCGGCGGCGTCGTCAGCGATGACGACCGAGGCGTACCGGCGCACGAGATCGAGGCCTTCCCAGGGCGTCACCTGTACCGCAGGATCGTCGGCCGCGATCACGCGCAAGCGGTCGCCGAGGCTGTACACGAAGACGTCGGCCTGGGCGCCCGCCTCGACAACCGAACCGCTGCCGTTGACCCACGCGCCGATCTGTTCGCCGTGCAACAAGCCCGGCAACCATCGTTGTTTCTGCTGCGCCGTACCGCCGTGCGAGAGCGCGAACGCCACGACGTTGGTCGGCACGAGCGGTCCGGGCGCGACGACGCGACCCATCTCTTCGGCAACGAGCGCGAGGTCGAGGATGCCGCGGCCCGGGCCCGACAGGCATCCGCCGCCGTCGGCTTCGGAGACGAGCATCGACGTCCACCCGAGTTCGCAACCCGCTTTCCAAAACGCGCGGTCGAACCCGTCGGGGTTTGCTTCGAGGGCGCGCACGACGGTCGTCGGGCACTGGTCCCACAGGAATCGCCGCGTCGTTTCCGCGAAAAATTCCTGTTCCTCTGTGAGGTCGACGTCCACGACGCCGCAGGATATCGGCGCGCTACTGCGGAGCGAAGATCGCGCTGAGTTGCGTGAGTTCGTCAGCCGACGGCGGCGGACCCATCTTCGAGTAGTACTGCCCCGCGCCGAGAAGCCAGTACTGGAACGTCTCGGCCCAGTCGCCGGCGGCCGTGCTGTAGTCCTCGCACGCGTCGCAGCCGTACCAGGTGTCGACGGTGGCGTCGATGCCGCGAATGGCGATGTACCGCGCGCGCTCGTCGTCGTTGGTCAGCGAGAAGTCGAGGGCGTGGCCCATTTCGTGACCGATGGTGCGCGCCAGCGTGTCGAGCGACTCGTCGGCGCGCACGTAGATGTGAATGATGCGCGGGCCGGACTCCGTGAGGCCGAGGTAGGTCTCGCGGCCCGGTTCGAAGCTGATCGTGTAACCCAGCTTCTGCCACGGATAGTCGATGAGGGCCAGCGCTTGTTCGCCGCGCTCCTGCTCGTTGCCCGACGGCACCGGCGCCGCCTGCGACACGCGGGCCCGCGGCCGGGGCGTGGTCGTCGTCGTACGCGGGCGCGTCGTCGGCGGTGTCGTGCTGACGGGTGCCGGCGGGCGCGCCGGCGCGGCGGTCGTCGGGGGAGCGGTCGTGGATGGGGCGACGATGGTGGTCGTCGTCGGCTCCGCCGTCGTGCTCGTGGTCGGACGCGGTTGGTGGGCGAACGCACGCGCAGGGGTCGGGCCGTCGTCCCTGATCGACAGCACGCCGCTGGTCACGCCCACTGACGCGCACACGGCAAGGGCGCGAACCAGCATGCGCAACAACGGGCGGCTCGGCATGCGAGTGCCATCGGTTTGCTACCGGTGAGTAGCCACGAAATACGTCGAGAAGAGCCGCGAAGGGGACCTTCGCCTCTAACTAGTGCAGTCGGGTGACTGGTTCCTTAGAAGTCATCGGCGGGCAGGCCCAGCGCGACCTGTCCCGCTTGCAGCAGCGTCTTCTCCGGCTGCAGCGGATGGAACTTGATGGCGCGGATGTCGCGATAGGCGCGCTCGACGGGGGAGCCCTTGAAGTACCCGGCGCCTCCGACGACTTCCATCGCCAGGTCGCACACCGCCAGCCCCGCGTCGGCGATCTCGCGCTTGGCCGCGCCGGCGATGGCGACGCCCTCGAGCGATGGTTGGGGATCGTCGGTGATCGCCGCGAGCGCGCCGTCGAGCGCCCAACTGGCGATGCGCAGTCGCGACGCCATCACGCCAATGGTGCGTTGGACGCTCGGATCGTCGCGCTTGGTGCGCGCTGCTTCGAGCGCGTGCCCGTACGCGCCTTCGGCGACGCCGAGGTACACGGCGGCGATGATGAGCGTCGCCACCTGCGCGATTACTTGCAGCGGCGGGTGAATCACGCCGTAGGGGAACGGACCGCCGACCGCGGCGTCGGGCACGAACACGTCCTTGAGCTCGACGTCGTTGCTGCCGGTGCCGCGCATGCCGAGCGTGTCCCAGTTGTCGATCATGCGGACGCCCTCGGACGCGAAGGGAATCGTCATCGTGAGAACGACCGTTCCCTTCTCCGGGTCCTCGTACGGCATCAGCGTCGACATCGCGGTGCCCGCCGGCGCCTGGCTGGCGAAGATCTTCGTTCCCGACACCTGGTACCCGCCGTCCACCTTGATCGCCTTGCCGCGCGGCCGCGTGAAGTCGGCGCCGCCCGTCGACACGAGGACGATCTTGTTGTCGAGGACGTTCTTCAGCATCGCGTCGGCGCCCGGCATGCCGCGGCGGTAGCGCCACGCGCCGAACTGCACGATGTGTTGGTGCATCGACGTGCACAACGCCGTCGAGCCGCAGTACTTCGCCAGTTCGCGCTGCACCATCGCCACCTGGCGGATCGTCGCACCGCGACCCCCGAGTTCGGCGGGCACGCCGATGGCGAGGACTCCCGCGTCGCGCAACGCGTTGTGCGCCTCGACGACGAACGATCCCTCGCGATCGTGGCGTTCGGCGTGTTCTGTCAGCAGCGGCCCAAACGATGCAGACCACTCGACCAGTTCCTGTTCGTCAGCCATGCCGTGCTGTCCTTTCTCGAGCGCGACGCGTTACGGCTGTGACGGTACGGGAACGGGCAACCCTGTTTCTATGGCGAACGTCACCGCTTCCCCGTCACCCGTCCACGATCCCGTCCGCTGGATGTTCGAAGACCGCAAGACCGGCAAGATCGTGCTGTGGCAGTGGCCGAACATTCCGCTGTGGATCTGGATCGCGTCTGCCGTGATCGGTCGCTTCGTCGACGGCGGAGTCGGCACGGCAGTGCACGTCGTCGGGTCGCTCGCGCTCGCCGTGTGGGCCGTGATGGAGATCGGGTGGGGTGTCAACCCGTTCCGTCGGATCGTCGGTGGGGTCGTGCTGGCGGCGCTGGTGTTCGGAGCGATTACAGCTGTGACATGAATTGGTTGAGGTCGAAGTAGTCACGCCACGCGGCGATCTTGCCGTCGACCACTTCGAAGGTGCCCATCACCGGTAACGCGATCGTCTTCTCGGCGCCGACGAACCGGTCGACGCGTTCGGTCAACACCGTGTTGCCAGTCGCGGCGATGGCGAGCACTTCGAACTCGATCTTGTCGACGCCACCGGCGAAGCCCTCGATGGTCGTGCGGATCGCGTCCTTGCCTTGGACGGGCGCCATCGGGATGTTGTGGTACACGGCGTCGTCGGTGAAGTGGTCCATCAAGGCGTCGATGTCGGTCGACTCCCACGCCTTGCAAAAACGAGTGACCACATCGACGGGATCGGCGCTCATGCGCCGGACTCTACGGCGCGTTCAGCTGACGCCGTCGAGCAGCGCACGCAGAGCGGCGACCTCGTCGTCGAACGCTTTGCGGCCAGGCTTCGTAATCGAGACCCACGTCTTCGGTCGCTTGCCTTCGAACGTCTTGTCCTGGCTGACGTAGCCCGCGTCTTCCAACACCGTGAGGTGTCGCGACAGGTTGCCGTCGGTGAGCTTGAGGATCGAACGCAGTTCACCGAAGTCGGCTTTCGGCGCTTCGGCGAGAACCGCGAGGATCCCGAGGCGTACGCGCTGATGCACGACGTCGTCGAGGTTGAGCGACGGGTGGTCGTCGTCGCTCACGGAGTTGTGTCCTTGCGACGGCGCTGCGATTCCTTGACGACGAAAACACACAGCAAGCCGGCCGCGAACGAGAGGACCGACGACGCGGTCCCGTGGCCTGCGACGACGGCGGCCATGAGAACAGGAATCGGGATGGCCAAGACGAGGCTGTGGTCGGTGACGGCAAGGAGTAACAGTCCGCCCGCGAAGCAAAGCGCAATCGCGATGTCGCGCGCGTCGCCGTGCACGGTGAGGCCGACGACAATTCCGGGGACAAGCACGAGACCAACCGCGATCCACCCGGTGCGGTCGATGCGCCCGCCCAAATGGCGACGGCGGGACGCGTCTCGCCACGCTGCCAGGCTCAACGCGGCGGTGAACGCCAGCATCTCGATGGCCTCTCGATGGTTGTGCCGACTGCCGATCGCAGAGGCGAACGCAGTGGCCGCGACGAGCAGCGACAGTTCTGGCATGCGCGCCCGAAGGCGAACCCGCGTCGACGACTGTGCTTCGTCGACGGCGTTGATGAGCGAGGCGGCGTCGGCGTCGGTCATCGCGTGAAGATCTTGCGCAGGCGGCCGGTCTTGGACTTGCGGCGCACGGTTGTCTTCGGCGCACCAGTGCCAGGGCGGCGGTAAAACGATGCTTCGCGGGGATGGCCGGTATTCATGATGCCCTCCGAAATTGTGAGAAAAGCTCTTCACGACCCAGGTAGATCGCGACGATGTTGAACACGATCAGAGGCGGCACCCAGATGTAGAGATGAACGCCCAGGCCAAGTCCGAGCCCGACGGTGAGCAGTGTTGCGCCGGCGACGAGTAGCGACGCTTTGCGGTAGGCGATCGTGAGCGCCAGCAAGCCCGCGCCCCACACTGCGACGCCGAGGTTGTCCCCGTCGGAGGTTGCGATATTGACGGCGAGCGTTCCGAGGAACACGCCACCGGCGACGATCCACGTCGGCAAGGCGACGTGTCCGCCCAAGTTGCGGCGGCGCCGCATCAAGTTGGCCGCGATTCCGATTACCGCCGCCCCGAGCACTATGTGCTCGACGACCGTCAACGGCGACCACTCGCCGCGGCCGATGTAGTCGGCGACGACGTAAGCCCCGAGGACGATGTTGAAGTCGACGGTCCCGCCTCGCTGGAGGAACTCGCGCACACGGTTTTGCCGCTGCGAGACCTCCTTCACCCATGCCGCTGCGTCGTCGGTTGGAACTGCAGGGTTCTCTGTCACGCAGATCACTTTGCAATACAAAGCCAGTACGTGTCAAGAGATTTCTGTGGGGCTATTCTGCGATCTAACACTCGTGTCACATCCCAGGGGGACGTACGCAATGCCGTCACGCAAGCTCGATTTTCCCGTCTTCGACGTGGACAACCACATGTACGAGGACCGCAACGCGCTGACGAAGTTCCTACCGCCCGAATACGACGGGCTCATCAAGTACGTGGAAGTGAACGGCCGCACCAAGATCGCCGTCCGCAACCAGATCTCCGACTACATCCCCAACCCGACGTTCGACCGCATCGCGCGGCCGGGCGCGCAAGAGGAGTACTTCCGCATCGGCAACCCCGAGGGCAAGACGCGCCGCGAGATCATGGGCGAGGCGATGGATTGCATCCCGGCGTTCCGGGAGCCCGGTGCGCGCCTCGAGCTGATGGACGAGATCGGTCTCGACCGGGCGATCATGTGGCCGACGCTGGCGTCGCTCGTCGAAGAGCGCCTGAGCGACGATCCCGACGCGATCCACGTGGTCATCCACGCGTTGAACCAGTGGATGCTCGAGCAGTGGACGTACAACTTCGAGAACCGCATCTTCCCGACGCCCGTGATCACGCTGCCCGTCGTCGAAAAGGCGATCGCCGAGCTCGAATTCGTGCTCGAGAACGGCGCCAAGATCATCCTCATCCGTCCGGCCCCGGTGCCCGGGTGGAAGGGTCCGCGTTCGTTCGCGCTCCAAGAGTTCGATCCGTTCTGGAAGCTCGTCGAAGAGGCGGGAATCGTCGTGGGCATGCACGCGTCCGACAGCGGCTATCAGAAGTACATCAACGAGTGGGAAGGCGTCCGCAACGAGATGACCCCGTTCGCCGGCGGCGGCGCGTTCTCCGCGATCAACGGCGCTCACCATCGTGCGATCGTTGACGCGATGGCGAGCGTGGTCGGACACGGTCTGGCGACGCGTTTCCCGAAGCTGAAGATCTGCCCCGTCGAGAACGGCTCTTCGTGGGTGCGCCCGCTGCTCGAAGACATGGAGTCGGCGTACGCCTTCAACCCGCACCTGTTCCAGGAGAACCCGGTCGAGGTGTTCAAGCGGAACATCTTCGTGCACCCGTTCCACGAGGACGACCCGCAGGGCCTCGTCCGCCTGATGGGTGTCGACAACGTGCTGTTCGGTTCCGATTACCCGCACCCCGAAGGCCTCGCGGATCCGCTGAGCTTCGTCGACGTGCTGCCGGACTTGTCGAAGGAAGAGCAGGCGAAGGTGATGGGCGGCAACCTCGCCCGTCTCATGAACGTCGCGTAGCTCGTTGTATCCGGGGCACTGGGCGCAGGAGCGTCCCGACCATCCCGCCGTCGTCATGGCCGGCAGCGGCGAGACGATCACCTATCGCGAACTCGACGAGCGATCGAACCGCCTCGCGCAGTTGTGGCACGCGCGAGGGCTGCGGCGCGGCGACCACGTGGCGATCCTGTTGCACAACCAGGTCGAGTACTTCGACGCAGTGTGGGCGGCGTTACGCAGGGGGCTGTACTACACGCCGGTCAACTGGCATCTGACAGCGCCGGAGGTCGACTACATCGTGCGCGACTGCGGCGCGCGCTCGGTCGTGACGTCGTACGCGCTGCGCGAGGCCGCGGCGTTGGTGTCCGACGTCGAGATCCCGTTGATGGTGGGCGGTGTCGTCGACGGCTGGGAGTCGTACGAAGACACGACAGCGCAGTACCCGTCGACTGCGCTCGACGACGAGCCCGAAGGCGCGGGCATGTTCTATTCGTCCGGCACGACGGGCGTGCCCAAGGGAATCCTGTTCCCGTTGCGCGACGCGAAGATCTCCGACGAGTCGCCCCTCGCCGCGTACAAGTCGCCGATGACGCCGGAGGCTTCGACGATCTATCTGTCGCCGGCGCCGCTGTACCACACCGCTCCCGTCGTGTTTTGCGCGAACTGCCACCGCTACGGAGCCACGGTTGTCGTGATGGAGCGCTGGGATCCCGAGGACTGCTTGCGCTTCATCGAGCAGTACCGCATCAACAAGGCGCAGTTCGTACCGACGATGTTCGTGCGCATGCTGAAGCTGCCCGACGAGGTTCGGCTCAAGTACGACGTGTCGTCGCTCGAGGTGGCGATCCACGCCGCCGCGCCGTGTCCCGTCGACGTGAAGCGCCAGATGATCGACTGGCTCGGACCGATCCTGTGGGAGTACTACGCCGGCTCGGAGAACGTCGGCTCCACGTTGATCACATCGGAAGAGTGGTTGGCGCATCCCGGCTCGGTGGGCCAGCCGCGCATGTGCACCGTGCACATCTGCGACGACGACGGCAACGAGTTGCCGGTCGGCGAGATCGGACGGGTGTGGTTCGACACGCCGCACGCTCGCTTCGAGTACCACGGCGATCCGGAGAAGACCGCGAACTCGCGCTCGAAGGAGGGTTGGTACAACCTCGGTGACGTCGGCTACGTCGACGACGAGGGTTACCTGTATCTCACCGACAGCGTGTCGTTCACGATCGTCAGCGGCGGTGTGAACATCTATCCGCAGGAAGCGGAGAACACGTTGGTGATGCATCCTGCCGTCGCCGACGCCGCGGTGTTCGGCGTACCGAACGACGACCTCGGCGAAGAGGTGAAGGGCGTCGTGCAGTTACTCGACGGGTCGATGGGTTCTCCGGAGTTGGCAGACGAGCTGCTCGCGTTCTGTCGCTCACGCCTCGCCGGATACAAGTGCCCGCGCACGATCGACTTCATCGAAGAACTGCCGCGTCAAGAGACTGGCAAGCTCTACAAGCGCCTCCTGCGCGACCGGTACTGGGGCGACCGCACCTCGCGCATCGTCTGACGAGGGAGTGCGGGCGCAGCGGGGGCGGCTCAGCCGCCCTAGCTGCGCCCACACCCGCTGACCGCTGTCACAATTTCGGTCGTGCTCGCGGAGACGGTCCAACTCGACGGTCGACTCATCGCGCTGTTCATCGCCATCTTCCTCGTCGTCTGCGCGGCCATCGCCTTCGTCGTCATCGGTGGAGCGGTCGCGGCGTACCGCGCCGGCAAGGGTTCGCGCACAGCACAGGTGTTGTGGCCGTTCGCGGTCGCGCTCGAGGGTCTCGCCGTGCTGGCGTACCGCAACTCGTCGAAATGGGGCGTGGCCGCCGTGGCCGTCATCGCGCTGCAGATCGCCCTGTTCTTCATCGGGCGAGCACAGTGATCGCACGCCTGCTCGATGCGACGCCGTACGCGCTCGCCGTCAACGTGCCCTACGGCATCGCCTTCGCCGCCATCGCCATCGAGACGAGTTGGTTGTTCGCCGTCAGTGATGCGCGGCGCACCTTTGCCCGTTCGACGCGCACGGCCGTCGCCATGGGCATGGGCGGTCTCGTCGTCAGCGCCGTCTACACGCTGATGCTGCGCGGGCTGTGGCTCGCTCTCAGCCCGGGCGCGCCGCGTGCGCTCGACGCGTTGTGGCGCGCGCACCCCGTGATCGGTGCCGTTACGGCGTTCGTGTGTTGGGACGCGGCGGGTTGGGTGTACCACTGGGTCGGCCATCGCACGCGCATCGGGTGGGCGGCCCACCGGCCGCACCACACCGGCGACGCCTACGACATGACGCTCGGACTTCGACAGTCGTGGGCGCCGTTTCACGGTCTGGCGTACCAGCCGCTGCTTGCGCTCGCTGGTTTCGACTTCCGCGTCATCGCGGTGTGCGCCGCGGTATCGAACTGTTGGCAGATCCTCGAACACACCGCCGCGCCGATCACGTTGCCGCGCTGGTTGTCCGCGGTCGTGATGACCCCCGAGTCGCACCGGCATCATCACGACGTCGACGCGCCCGCAGTGAACCTCGGGCCGGTGTTCACGTGGTGGGACCGGCTCGCGGGTTCGTGGGTCCCGCTGGGTAGGCCGGCACCGGCGCGCTACGGCATCCCGTCCGCCGGCGGCGCCGTCGCCATCCAGCTTTCGGGATGGCGCGATCTTCCGAGCCCGGCCCTAGACGAGCGGTTGCGGCCGATCGAACTTGGCGTCGTGGACTCGTAACTCAAGGGCACCGTCGACGACGAACTTCTCCGGTTCGTGGCTTACGGTGATCACTGAGGCTCCTTGCGCGTGAATGGCCGAAAGCAGCTGCACCATCGTGTCCGTTCCCTCCACGTCGAGGCCGCGGGTGGGTTCGTCGAGTAGCAGTATCGAGAACGGCCGCGCCAGCGCCAGCGCGATGGCCGTCTTCTGCTTCATGCCACGGCTGAACGTGTCGGGGGCGTCGTCAACGCGGTGGCGCAAACCGAAGTTGCCGATGATTTCGTGTGCACGTCCGGCGACAGCCGCGTCGTGGAAGAGCCCAGCGAGATAGTCGATGTGCTCAGCGACGCTGAGGTCGGAGTAGAAAGCCGGCGAGTCAGACAGGTATGACACTTCGCGTCGCGCTGAGCGGCTCCCCGCAACCGCGTCGCCGACTCGCACGATTCCAGACGACGGCGACAGCAGGCCGGAAGCAAGACGAAGCATCGTGGTCTTGCCTGACCCGTTCGGCCCCACAACGACAAGCCAGGTGCCGCTCGCAACCTCGAGGCTGAGGCCGTCGACGGCGGCGTTCTCGCCGTAGGTCTTCGTGACGTTGTCGAACTCCAGCGTCGTCATCCTTTGGCGACCCAGAGGAGGTAGCCGATCGTCACGAGGACGGATGACGGAAGGAGGAGCGCCCCCGTCGCGCCGCGCAACAAGCCCGAGAGGCAGATGAATGCAACGAGCGCGGGCCACAAAACAGTGATCACAATCTCCGCGCCCGGCGCCGGCGACGCCATCCACTCGAGACTCGTGACCGGTTTCCACACTCGCCGGAACGTCACCGCTGCCGCGACGGTCGCTGCGGTCGTGCACGCAGCGGCAAGGCAGGTCAACGTGAGGATGCTGGATGCTCGCGACCGAGTCGCGAGCAAAGCCGCGGTGAGCCACACGAACTCGATCGACCATGCGGCGGCAAACTGTCGGAATTCGATGCTGCGTTCCATCGGAAGCAGGCTCAGGCGGTCGGCGCGGTCGTGTTCCTGGGCGATCGACTCGCAACTGACGAGGCCGAGCAGCCACAGACACATCGCGGACAGGACAGTTGTGCGTGCGGACGCGGGTTGGACGCGGAGCAGTCCGCAAAGCGCGCCGGTGAGCGACAGCATCACGAGCCAGCGGTAGCCGCGCCACCGCGCGATGTTCCGCAGCGTCCGCGCGAGGACGGGAAAGCGTTGCGCGACGGCCGAGGGGAAGTGCACGAGCGGCCGCCGCCGCCACGGTTGCGAACCCATCGATCGCTGCAGGATGAGAAGAGTTCTGACGTCGTTGCCGAACAGCGCGACGGCCGCGTGATCAGCAAGGTCGCCTCCGCGACTGATCATCTCGGTTTCGATGTCCTCGGCGTTGGCCCGCGCGCGCCACAGCAGCGCCGAACCGATACCGACAGTCGCCAGAATCGCGATCGGCGATGCGCCACAGCGAAGACTGCGGACGGCGAGCGTCGCCGGCGATCGCGCCGATTCGCTTAGAACGTCGACACCGCACAACACAATGACGGCGCCGGCGATCAGCCCGAGGGGAACGAGCGAGCGCCGCTCGGCGACGACGAGGTGCAGTGCGTACACGAGCAGACCGATCGCGGCACCGAACGCGACGTATGCGAGCTCGACGCCGACGCTGAGCCCGCTGAACTGCGGCGTCGCTACGAACATGAAGACGATCGCGGCGACCCCGGCGGCGACAGCAGCGACGGATGCCGCTACACCGATCGTGCTTCTCAAAGTGTCGTCACGCGGCGACGGCGACAACAGTGCGAGCTGCACGTCGGCCGGCGACGGCCGTAGTGCGACGACACGCCGTCCGAGCGAACCGGCGATCACGATCAGCGCGACGAGCGCCGCGCCGGCGAGCGCTGTGGTGCGTGGCGCGATCGTGGCGGCGGCAGCGTGGTTCCCACGGACGTCGCCGAGGAAGGCCAAACCGACTACGGAGCCGTAGGCAAGTACATACAGGCGGTAAGCGATCTCGCCCACTTGGCTCCGTTGCCCTCGCCGCGCCATCTCGCGTCACGGTAGCGGTGGGCCAGTCTGCATTGCAGACAGGGCCGATCTAACGTTCGTGTCAATGAAGCGAGACGTGTCGTTCCCCTCGTTCACGCCGACGTCGGGTGAACTGATCAAGCACGCGGCGCAGAAGTACGGCGACAAGACGTTCGTCGTGCTCGAAGACGTGCGCCTGTCGTTCAACGACGTCGAACGCGCGTCGGCGACGCTGGCGCGGGGCCTGCTCGCCAGCGGTGCCGGGAAGGGAACGCGCATCGCGCTGCTCGCACCCAACGGACCCGACTGGATCATCGGGTGGCTGGCGGCGACGCGCATCGGGTGCGTGTGCGTGTTGCTCAACACGTACTCGAAGGCGCGCGAGCTGAGCTACACGTTGCGGCACTGCGACGCGCAGATGGTGCTGATGGTCGACGGCCACCTCGGTCACGACTACCTCGAGCGCATGGAGCAGGTGGCTCCGTCGATCGTCGGGCAGGACAACGAGTCGATCTTCATCGACGAACTGCCGTACCTGCGCTCGGTGTGGACGTGGGGGCCGATGCCGCAACGGTCGTGGAACGCGCCCGTCGCCGAGTTGGAGAAGCGCGCCGAGCTCGTGCCCGAGTCGGTGTTCGAAGCCGTCGAGGCCGAGGTGACGCCCGCCGACCCAATGGTCGTCATCTACTCGTCCGGTTCGACGGCCGACCCGAAGGGCGCGATCCACTCGCACGGCCCGGCCGTGCGCCACGCCCACAACCTGTGGCAGATGCGCGACATCAACTCCGACGACGTGCTCTACACCCCGATGCCGCTCTTCTGGGTCGGCGGCATGAGCTTCACGCTCGTCGCCGCGCTCCACGCCGGAGCGACGCTCGTGTTCGAGCACCAATTCGACCCGCCGCGCACGCTGGCGCTGGTCGAGCGCGAACGCATCACGCAGGTGCTGGGCTGGCCGCACATGGCCAAGGCGCTCGCCGACCATCCCGACTTCCGCACGCGCGACATGTCGTCGCTGCGCACGGCTTCTGCCGCCGGCGCCTACCTGCTGCCGCCCGACAAGCAAGTCGACGCGATGCAGCCGCGCGCCAACTCCCTCGGCATGACAGAGACGCTCGGCCCGCACACCTTCGATCACCGCGACAACGTCCTGCCGCCCGACAAGGAAGGTTCGTTCGGTCCGTCGGTACCGGGAGTCGAGCACAAGATCGTCGACCCGTTGACGGGCGAGGACTGCGCGGTCGGAGAGTCGGGCGAGCTGTGGATCCGCGGCTACTCACTCATGCAAGGCCTGCACAAGCGCGAGCGCGCTGACGTGTTCACTCCCGACGGGTGGTATCGGTCGGGCGACGGCGGCTATTTCGACGCCGACGGTCACTTCTATTTCACGGGACGGCTCGGCGACCTCATCAAGGCCAACGGCATGAACATCACGCCGCGCGACGTGGAACTCGCCCTCGAACTCCACGACGACGTCGTGCTCGCCTTCGTGTGCGGCGTACCGGTCGAAGACAACATGGAGAAGGTCGTCGCCGCCGTGGCGCTTCGCCCCGGCGCGTCCGTCACGGAAGACGAATTGAAGGCGTTTGTGAAGAACGAGATCGCGTCGTACAAGGTGCCGAAGCACATCGCGGTGTTCGCGTCGCAGACGGAACTGCCGTGGCTCGACTCCGGCAAGGTCGACCGCCGCGCCCTGACCGCGCAACTCGTCGACCGCTTCAGCGCGAATTAGGGATACCGAGTTTCGGGGAGTTGCAAGCTCCCTTCGGTCGGCGCGCCAGCGCCGGATTGTGGTCCCCGCGGAGGTAGGGACGTGTGGTGCCCGATCAGTTCTGATCGTCGACGATCTCGAGATACGCGCGGAACGCGGGGTGAACGCAAAACCGCACCGCGTTGCCGGAGTCCTGATATTTGCGCGCCTTGACGGACGCGCGTTCGAAGAATTCTGGTCGTTCAGGAAACTCAAATTTGTCCTGTGCTGTTTCGATCCCGAGAAACGAAACTTCCTGGAGTCTCTTCACGACGGCGCCGACGTGAGCCGCATCGAGGCCAGCTTGAGCGACGAGGGCGTCGACGCGATCGGCTCCCATGACGGCTGGTTCGCCTACGAACTCGTAGAGGACGTCTTTGAAAAGACTGATGCTTATGCCATTTTCGACCAAGAGCGATTCAAACGCGAACTGCGAATACGCCGCCTCACCCGCAAGGACATCTTCCTCCTCGATTCGATCGCGCCCCCGGTCGATTGCGCTGCTCACAGCAGAATTGGCGAAGAAGATGAGGTCACGTGGACGAGGAAGCACGCGCGACAACAAGTAGTTGCGTACAGAGATCCCGTTGACTTCGGGCACGAAAAAGTTGGACCAGAGTTCGGCTGAGTCAGCGTCCTCAGGTCGCGCCGCCAGAAACCGCTCCTCAAGAACGCGAATCAAGATCTCATGGTTGTCCCAAAAGACGGGCGTTGCTGGAATCTTGTCCGGCTCGCGTGCGTGGTTGAGAACGTGTCGGAAGATGTCGCTCCTAAGGAACGTCGCGACGGTCAATTCCACTCGTTCGCGCCAATAATCCTCCTTCGCAAAGTCGCCCCTGACACGCCCAGTCGCGGAAAGCAACCCCAACAACAACTTGGACAACAAGTCGAGATCAGCGGATCGCTCCCATCCTTTGTCGAGATTGTCGATCAGAACCGCCACGCGTTGCTTCGACCGCAGCACAGGGCCGAGGAGGCTACGCAAGCGAGCAATCGCTGCGGAGTGAAGGGCTTCGTTCACGAAGTCCCTGCCCGAGGACTCGGTTGTGGAGAACTCGCTCAATCCGTTCAGCGTCGCGATAGTTCTCTCGAATCGGGCGCCGAAGTCCTCGCGAATTCCGAAAGGGGCATCCTCAACAAACTCCAGAAGTTGTCTCTCGGGCTCGGTGTATGGGATACCGGGCGGTCTTTGCTCAACAATTTCGACGACTCTGTTCGCGATCTCTGATGTGAGCAAGAACTTCCA
>JBEEFV010000083.1:0-3671 GCA_041166405.1 Actinomycetota bacterium
GAGCTCGTCGACGACCTCGGCTGGTGGCGCCGGCAGTCGTAGGCATTCCTGGTGGTCGACGATGAGCGCGCCTTGCTCGGCGAGGGTCACGGCGAGGTTCGCGCCTAGCGCTGCGGCGAGGCTGCGAGCCGCGGCTTCGACGCCGGGTTCGCCGGTCACGAGGCAGAGTTCGTGCTGGTTGAGCAGAACCCAGTCGAAGACGCCGGGCCGAAGTGACGCGTGGGCCTCGCGGTCGAAGGCGCGGGTGACGAGTCCGACGGTGACTGCGTGACAATCGCGGGCGACGCCGCAAAGCTGTTCGATGCCGGTGAGGTCCAGTCCGGTCTCGACGAGGACGCAGCACGCGTCAGTCGCGATGTCACAGACTGCATCGGGTAGTGGCGCCGCGAACGTGTCCGGCGCGGGTAGATGGCGGTCGATCAGGCGTCTTCGCCCGTCCGGCCCTAGCCGGGTCGTGATTCGGCCGACGGTGGCCTCGGCGAGCGGAAGTGGTGTCACGCCGCGCCGGACGAGGTCGGTGGCGAACGCATCCTTCGGGGCGGAGATTGCACCCGCGAGCGTGACCGGGGCGCCCAGCGTCGCGAGGTTGCATGCGACGTTTCTGCCGATGCCGCCGAAGTATTCGACGACGCGGTCGTCGGCGCCAATGGTCACGTCGACGACTCCGCACCCCAGAACGAGGAACCGGGGCGGCGCGCTAGTACTCAACGCGTTCTCCGATGGGCGTGTGGCAGAGCGCGATGCCGAGCCGTTGCCCGTCAAGGCTGCCCTTGCGGAAATACGGCGCACAGACGACCTGAAAGCCGTGCGACGCGACGCGGTCCCACAAGTCGCGCAACCCGTGACCGCAGATGTCGGGGCCGGCGACGATGATCTTTGCCCGTTTGTCGAAGTCGAGCGCGGCCGCAGTGACTTCGATCAGATCGTCGGTGCAGTCGATGGTCGCGACGAACTCGCCGCGCGCTTCGGGCCAATAGCGCACCGCTCCAACATGGAATCCGGCTCCGGTGAGGTGCTCGAACATGAGGTACTCGTTTTGAAGCGCCATCAGCGTGACGCCGCTCTCGGCGCCGGTCACGATCGTCGGATAGATGGCGTCATCGATGGCTTCGACGGAGTCGACGATCAGCGTCGGCGATTGCCTGGCGGGGACGTAGTAGCCCTTGAACTCCGCGAACGGACCCTCGGTCGCGAGTTCTGCGGTGACGCGGCCGCGAATGACGTAGTGAGCGTCGAGCGGTGCCGGTGGATCTCCGGTGATGAGGATGTCGCGGCGTGCTAGCCGCGCCGCGTGGTCGTAGTCGTTCCCAGTGTTCGGCAAGCGTGACGCCGCGACAAGCATGTGAGTCGGGTCGCCGCCGAGGAAGAGTGCGATGGGCAGGTCGCGGCCGGACGTGGTCGCCTCGAGCCAGTTCGCATGCGCGTCCGTGCGCGGGTCGAAGAAGATGAGACCGCGGTCCGGACCGATGAGTTGAACCCGGTACACCCCGAGGTTCGTCGTGCCGGACGCGGCGGAGCGCGTGACTCCGACCGCGGCGGTGATGTATCGGCCGGCGTCGCCGGGGCGGTGCTTGATGATGGGGAGAGTGCCGAGGGATCCGGCGACTTCGCGCCACGGGCCTCCGTCGACGGCTTGCGATCGAGTCGTCGGCGGCTCTGTGAGCCGACGGGACGTTTCGGTCAACCAGTCGTGCTCGGTGACGCCGAGCGCGGCGAGCATGACGGCACGCGGATACGGGTTACCGAGAACTGCTCTGTCGGGGTATTCGGCGATGTTGGTGAACAACATCGTCGGACGGTGACCGGTTCGGGCTTCTTGCGCCGCGAGCATTCGCGGGATGTCGCAGTCGACGCTGCGCGGGGTGGCGTCCTCGTGAATGTCGACCGCGTCGTAAGCGCGGGGAAGCGTGTTGCGGCGTTGCGCGCTCATGCGGGTCCCGAGCGCGTCGTGTCCGTCGGCGATTCGGGCACGCCCGCCCAGCGTTGGAAGAGGTCGTGCGCGATCCCGAATTGGTCGAGGATCTTGCCGCTGATCTGGCAGAGCAGCTCGTCCACCGTTTTCGGCTGGTGGTAGAACGCGGGCACCGGCGGCAAGATCGTCGCGCCGGCGAGGGTAAGTGTCTCCATGTTGCGAATGTGAATGAGGCTGAGCGGTGTTTCGCGCGTGACGAGTACGAGCCGGCGACGTTCCTTGAGGCACACGTCGGCGCATCGTGCGATGAGGTCTCCACCGATTCCGGCGGCGATCGTGCCGAGCGTCTTCATCGAGCACGGCACTATGGCCATGCCGATGGTTTGAAACGATCCCGACGCGACGGCGGCCGCCAGGTCGTGTGGGGAGTAGACGAGGTCGGCGTGCGACTCGACGTCGGCCGCGGTGGTGTTTGCTTCGAGCGCGAGGTTTTGTCGCGCCTGTTCCGAGATGATCAGATGAGTTTCGACGTCGCGAGTGGATCGAAGCGCTCCGAGGAGACTGAGTCCGAGTTGCGGCGCGCTTGACCCGGTGATCGCCACGACCAAGCGGCGCGTTGCCGGTTCGCCAGTCGCGCTAAGCGGACGCACCAGGGGTCCGCTCCCACGGAAACACGATCCAGTCGTCGATGAGTTGCGAGTAGATGTCGGGCCTCGGGGACACGGCGGTGTTGACGGCGATCGCGTACGTGAGGACGTCCGCGGGTGCGAGCGCCGCGACGCGACTACGAACCAGTTTCAACGAGGCGCCGGTCCCAACGACGTCATCGACGACCAGGACGCGCCGCCCCCGGATATCCTGGGGGGTCGTCGGCCACCGAAGCGTAGGGGCCTCCTTCGCCGCGTACGCGTCATCGGATTTCGTGCGCGCGACGCTGCAGACGCGGAACTCGGCGTCGTGGAAGAAGTGGGCTAACGCGACGGCCGGGACGAGCCCGCCCCGGGCAATGCCGAGGATGAGGTCGGGTGCGAAGTCCGCGATCGTCGACGCGGCGGCCTCGATCGCGGCATCGAAGTCGTCCCATGACAAAGGGATCAACCGCTCGCGCTTCCAGTACGCGGCCGACGTCGTCATCAGCTCTGGCGCAGGAATTCGTAGCGGACCGATGCGTCCTCGCGGAAACAGCCCCGAACGATGGACGAGGACATGACGCCGGGCGTCTTGATGCCGCGCATTGTCATGCAGAGGTGTTCGCCGCGCGAGACGACCGCGACGTCCGCTGAGCCGGTGAGCGCCGTGATTTCGTCGGCGATCGCTGCGGCCAGCCGTTCCTGGGTTTGCGGTCGGTGCGCGTGCTTGTGAGCGACTCGTGCGAATTTCGACAGCCCGAGGATCTGATCGACCGGGAAGTAGCCGACGGTGATGTCGCACCAGAACGGCAGCAGGTGGTGTTCGCAGACCGACCAGACGCGAAGTCCGGACACGACGACCATTTGGCCCGGTTCGGCGTGGTCGAAGGTGCTCGTCACGACGCCGGCGTCGTACTCGATGAACTCGCGCCACCAGCGCGCGAACCGCCCCGGCGTATCGCGGAAACCGTCGGTGGTGGGGTCGCCCCCGAGGGCCACGATGAGGTCGTGACCTATCCGCAACAGTGCGTCGAAGTCGACTGTTCCGTTCGGACGGCGGGAGGTTTCGTCGGGCAGGCCGACGAGGTCGCGGTTGGGCGGCGTATCGGTGCTCTCAATGATTGCCATGG
>JBEEFV010000084.1:0-42675 GCA_041166405.1 Actinomycetota bacterium
CAGTTCGTCATCGAGATGATCCCGAAGTCGCGCTCGGGCACCATCAGGAACTCGGAGTGCTGACCGTTCGTGGTGCCGCCGTGACCGACGATGCGGACCGTCGAGTCGCCGTCGGGCACGTCGCGCATGAGCCAACTGATGCCGACGTAATCGCCCAGTGCCGAGCCGCGCATGTCGACCGTCGGCTGTTGCATGAGCTTGAGGTTCTTCTCGGTCAGGACCCGCGTGCCGTCAGGGGCGGTGCCGTCGCCGAGGTGGAAGCGCGCCCACGCAATCTGATCGGCGGCGTTGGCGGAGATGCCGCCGGCAGGGTTGCCGTTGCGCGCCATCGCCCACGGCCGCGCGACGTGGATCTCGCCGTCCGGAGTCTGCTCGTGGCCGACCGCGAAACGCCGCGACATGATCTCGTTCGGGAAGAAGTAGCTGTGCTTCATCCCCAGCGGCTCGAAGATCAGCTCTCTGATCGCCTGCTCGTACGTCAACCCGGTCACGACCTCGATGACGCGCCCGGCGACCGACAGCGCCGCGTTGTTGTACGACACGCTCTCGCCCAGCGGTGTGACCTGCTCGACGTCGGCGAGCAGCGCGACGTACTTCGCCAGCGCGTCGTCGCCGTCACCCGTGCTCGTCATCACATCGCCCGACCAGCCCGACGTGTGGTTGGTCAACTGCAGGATCGTGACCCGCCCCTCGACCGACTTGTCCTTCAGGTTCAACTCCGGCAGGACGTCTTTGACGCGCGTGTCGAGATCGAAGTGACCCTGCTCGATGAGCCGCAGCAGCGCGACCGATGTGAATGTCTTGCCCGTCGAACCGAACTGGAACAGCGTGTTCTCGTCGACCTCCAGCGGGTTCTCGATGCTCGTCACGCCGTGGAACGCGTACTCCTCGCGGCCTTCGTAGATGATGCCGACGGAGACGCCGGGCACCGAAAACTCATCAGCTGTCGCGGCGACGAACTCCTCGAACGCGCTCATCGGCGCGTCATCGCCCGGGCGCCGAAGTGGACACGCGTCGGCGTGTCGCCTTCGAAGTCGAAGAACACGAACGGGATCGGATCGGGCGCCTCGTCCATCCACGCAAGGAAGAGCGACTTGTCGACGGGTTTCGCGACGAGCTTCGTGTCCTCATCGTCGTTGGGAATGACTTCCTTGATCGCGCTCGACGACTTGATCGTCCCGACGAGCGACCCGCCGTCGACGTCGAGCGCCATCTCGAGGTTGAGGCGCCCGAACGCGCCGGCGTAGTGCGACAGGTCGAGTTCCGGCGGTGCGTCAGGCAAGCCCGGCGTTCGCGGCTTCTCGACGCCGGCGATCTCTTGCACGACCTCCCGGCACAGCGTGTCGAACGCCTTGTGCTGCTCGCCGCCGTTCGTAAACAGGCACACCGCCAACTTCGCCTCGGGCACGATGCGCATGTAGGTCCGTTGACCGAAGGTGGTGCCGTCGTGGCCGTACGCCGGATGCCCGTCCCAGTCGAACAGGATCCAACCGAGCCCCCAGCGGTCACCGAGCGTGTACTTGTCGGGCACCTCGATCTGCGGTTGCAGCATCTGTTTCACCGACGCCACCGACAGCAGCTGCGTGCCGTCGGAGGCCTTCCCGTCGTCGAGGTGGAACTTGGCGAACGCCAGGAGGTCGGCGGCGCGCGCGTTGATAACACCCGCGGGACCGCTGGACCGCGGCAGGAGCCAGACCGGTGTCGGCTGCTCCTCGTCGTTGCCCGGCAACTTCATGTGCCCGACGGCGGTCGTGAACAGCAGCGCCTCTTCGGGAAGGGTGTTCGTGTGCGTGAGCCCGAGCGGACCGAAAAGACGTTCGCGCAGCACTTGGTCGTACACCTTGCCGGTGACCTTCTCGATCACGCGGCCGACGACGGAATAGCCGGTGTTGCAATACGAGAACGTAGCGCCGAGGTCGTGCTCCTGGCCGATGTCGCCGAGCGTCTCCACGAACTTCTCGAGGCAGTCGTCGCCGCGGCCGGTGTCGACGAAGTGGTCGCCGCCGATGCCGCTGCGGTGACTGAGCAGGTCGCGCAGCGTCACGGCCTTCGTGACGTCGGCGTCGGCCAATTTCAACTCCGGGAGGTACGTGACGACGGGCTCGTCGAGATCGACGACGCCCTCGTCGACGAGCATCATCACGACCGTCGCCGTCCACACTTTGGTGATGGACCCGATCTGGAACAGCGTGTCGGGCGTGACGGCGACGCCGGTGTTCTTGTTGATGATGCCGGTGGCGTAGACGTCGACGTCGTCGCCGTGCAGGATGCCGAGCACGCAACCGGGGATCTTGCGCTCCGCGGCAACGGCTTCGAGACGGGACTGCCAGTCGGTCATTGTGCGTTCCTAGGGGGTGTAGGTGGCGGAAGGATCTTTCGGCCACAGCGGGCCGGGGGCGCGGGTGCGTTCGAACACTTCGACGCGTTCGGTGGTGAGACCGGGCGCGTCGGCGGTCACGATCTCGGCGGCGAGATCGCCGAAACCCGCACGGAAGTGCTGGCTCGACTTCAACGCCACGATTTTGTAGCGAGTGACGTCGATGCCGTGCAGCAGGAACACCTCGGTGTCGAACGTCTGCGACCGCGCGGAGCCGACGACGATGTCGATTCCGTCGACGACGAGGCGCGCCATCGGGCCGTAGCTCGTGCGCACGCCGTCGTACATCGGCGTCGTGTACGTGAAGCGCCCGTCGGTCAGGCATTTGACGTAGGCACGCAGCGCGAGCGGCTCGCCGTGCACGTCGTCGTGCTTGCCGCCGAGGTGCACGTCGATCGTCGCGCCGATACCGGCGCGGTGCGCGGCCTCCGCGACCTCAGGGTCGTAGATGAAACCGAAGCACGCGTTCGTGACCTTCGCTTCGAGCATGGCGCGCAGCAGGTGGGTGCTGTCGCCGGGCGCGCCACCGCCACTGTTGTCGGCGGTCTCGTTGATGACGACGGGCCCGCGCGCCGCGGCCATGGCTCGGCGCACCGCGAGCTCCGGCGTGTCGGTTTCGGGCCGGAAGTCCTCGCGGCGGTCCCATACGTAACTGGCGACGGTCTTGCCGATCTGCTCGGCCAGCGCCCGGTCGCCGTTGGTGGTCACGACGATGTGCGCGCCCGCGATCGGCGTGTCGGTGAACGGGAAGCCGTGGAAGAACGTGCAGTCGACGACGCCCGGCTTGCCTTCGAGCTCCCAGCACAGTTCGTTGACGTCTTTGGCAGGCGCGAAGTCGGTGCACGACGTGGGCGTGAGCATCGGCAAGTGCTCGACGTGGGTCACGGGCCTGAGCGATCCGTCGAGCAACGCCGGCAGCGCGTTGATCGCCTCTTGACCGCGCTCGTACATGTCGGTGTGCGGGTAGTAATGCACGCCGAGCATGAGGTCGATGTTCTGGGCCATCAGCTCCGTGATGTTGCCGTGCAAGTCGAGCGGGGCGACGATCTTCACGTCGTTGCCGACGAGCTCGCGCAGCGCGGTGGTGAGGTCACCTTCGAGGTCGTCGATGCCTTCGACGACGCCGGCGCCGTGGAGATCGAGGCCGATGCCGTCGACGGGCAGCGCTGCTTCGAAGCGCGCCAGCAGTTCGGTCTTGAGCGCCTCATAGGCGTCGCGGGCGATCGTGCCCGACGGCTGCGTGATCGCCCACATCGTCGGCACGACTTCGGCACCCATTTCCTCGGCGGCTTGCAGCATCCCGCCGATGAACGTCCGAGTCCCAGTGCTGCGCTCGACGATCTGCTGCTCGCGCGCCACGTCGAAGTCCTCGAGCTTGGTGAGTCCGAAGCACGCGTCGGCGTAGGTGTTCGTCTCGTGCGAGATGCCGCCGATGGCGATCCTCACGCCACTCGCCTCGCCATGCGCGCCGCGAAGAACAGCTGCGGCCTCCCGTCGCCGTCGGGCTCCAGGAACTCGACGGTCATCGCGGGCTCGCCGTCAGGGCCGAGGGCGACGAACGTTTGCGCGTTGATCGGCACGATCGGAAGCGGCGGCGGCGGCGTGAGGTCGTACTGCACGTCGACGTACTCCATCGTGAGCGTGAGCTTGCCGTCGTCGAGCGAAACGGTCGAGCGCACGGCGCGCCGCTCGTAACACCCCACGTATTTCGACAAGTCGACCTCGGGCGCCGTGGCGGGCGGCTTTGGCAACGTCGCCTTGAGCGACGGCAGGCCGAGCTCCGTGGTGACGTGCTCGACGACGTCTTGCCACACCGCGCCGCCCGTCGGGCCGTTCGTCAGGCAGGCGACGGCGACGCCCTCGTCGGGGAGCGCGGCGAGGAACGCCAGCTGCCCGAGCGTCCCGCCGTTGTGGCTGATGGTGCGCATGCCGTTGACCGTTCGCAGGATCCACCCGAGGCCGCAGGCAATCTCTGTCTCGCCGGGAAACAGGATCTGCGGCTCTTGCGCGGCCTTGACGCTCGCCGGCGACAGCACCCCGCCACCGTCTTCGAGGTACAACCGCGCGAAGGCGATGACGTCGGCGGCGGTGGCGCAGATGAGTCCCGCCGGACCGGCCGTGCGGTCGAGCATCCATTGCTTCGCCAGCGTGTTCGGTCCGTCGGCACCCGGAAGGTGACCGGCCGCGGCGCGGAACAGCAGCACGTCTTCGGGAAGCGTCGCGGTGTGGTCGAGCCCGGCGGGCGTGAGGAGGCGCTCGCGCAGCGCTGCGTCCCACACCTGATCCGTCACCACCTCGATGATGCGGCCGAGCACGCTGAACCCCGCGTTGTTGTACGACCAGTACGCGCCGGGAGGCGTGATCTGTCGGAGATCGGCGAGCGCCGCGACGTAGCGCGCCAGCGCGTCGTCGCCGCGGCCGCCGTCGTAGAAGAAATCGCCACCGTCGAATCCCGACGTATGCGTCAGCAGGTGACGAACGGTGATCTGTTCGCTGGCGTCAGCATCGGCAACGCGGAAGTCGGGCAAGTGCTTGCGAACGGGGTCGTCGAGGGCAACGTGCCCGGCGTCGACCAGTTGCAGGACGAGGGTGGCTGTGTAGACCTTCGTGACGGACCCGATTTGGAACAAGCTGTCGGGCGTGACGTCGACGCCGGTGCGAACATTGAGCACACCCGCGGCCGCCTCGGTGACCTCGCCGTCGTGGAGAACAGCCGCCGCCGCGCCGGGCAGACCCTTGGCCGCCACCGCGTCGGTCAACACTTCCTGCAGCCGCATGGGCTGACCGTAAGCGTTCCGGCGCGGCGCCTGCTCTGTCGCCCGGTACAAGGTCCCGCGTGCGGTTGGTTGCGGCTGACGAAAGCCTCGCGGCGCGGCCTGGTTAGCCTCGCCGCCAGTGATCGGTTCGCGCGTCCGTCTGACTGCCGTGATTGCCGCACTCGCGCTCGTGGCGTCGGCGTGCGGATCGACAGTGAGCGAGGCGCGCCGCCACGAAGCCGCACGCGTCAACGCCAACGGCGGCCTGGGCACGGGCGCGGTCGACGACGGACTCGCGGGCACCGACGCCGGCGGACTCGGCTCCGCGAGCGGCGGCGCCGCCGGTTCGTCGGCGGGGGCGTCGGCCGGCGGCCACACGGTCGGCACGAGCGGGCACAACGCCGCGTCGGCGACGGGCAGCACCGCCCTCGGCCCCGGCGTCAGCGCTACGACGATCAACATCGGCCTCGGCTACACCGTCAACGGCGGCGCCGGCAACGCCGCCATCGGCGTGAAGGGCGTGTCGACCGGCGACGACAAGGGCGAGAACCAGGCGGTCATCGACGACATCAACGCGCACGGTGGGGTGGCTGGTCGCAAGCTCGTGCCGGTCTGGCATCCGTACGACAGCGCGTCGACGGACTCGGCCGACGTGCAGGAACAGAAGGCGTGCGACGACTACACGCAGGACCACAAGGTGTTCGTCGCCTTCGATCGCGGTCGCGACACCTTCAACCAGTGCATGCAAGCGCGCGGCAGCTTCAATATCGCGGGTGGGGGCATCACCGATACCGCCGCGTCTACCTACCAACGCTTCCCGTATTACGTCGAGATATCAACGCTCAACCTCGACCGGGCGTCGGCCATAGAGCCCGGCATCCTCAACCAAGAGGGCTACTTCGGCGGATGGGACAACGCCCTCGGCCAGCCGGGAAGCGCGAAGGCGAAGGTCGGCATCATCACCTACGACTTCCCGACCTTCCGGCACGCCGTCGACGAGGTGATGGTCCCGGCGCTGCGCGCCATCGGTCACGCACCGGACCCGAAGGACATCGAGCGGGTGACGTGGCTGCAGTCGAACAGCGACGCCGGCGCGCTGGCGGCGGCGGTGAGTAGCGCGGTGCTGCGTTTCCGTCAGGACGGCGTGACCCACGTGATCATCCTCGACGAGCGGGCGCTTGTGACCTTGCTGTTCATTCGTGAGGCGAACTCCCAGCGTTACCGCCCGCGCTACGGCCTCAACACGACCAACGGCGCGCAGGTGCTCGTCGACGGGGGAAACCTCAACGCCGATCAGCTCAACGGTGCGCTCGGGATGGGCTGGACGCCTTCGTTCGACATCACGCCGTCGCAGAACACCGACAACGGGCCGTATTCGAACAACGCCCGGCGTAAGTGCATGGCGCTGATGAAGGCGAAGGGGTTCACGTTCTCCGACGCCAACGCCGAATCGGTCGCACTCGACATCTGCAACCAGCTGTACTTCTTGCAGCTGGCGGGCAACTCGGTATCGGGCGCTCTGAATCGCGACACGTTCATCGCCGCGGTGAACGCGCTCGGCACGCGCTTCGAGAACACCGGGACCTTCGTCAATCGCTTCAGCGCCAGGCAGCACGACGGTGTCGCGGCCGTGCGGCAATGGAAGTGGGACACGAGCTGTTCGTGCGGCAAGTACACAAGCGGCAACATCGACGCTCCGTGATGCGCGCCCGCGCCGGTGTCGTGGCGCTTTGCCTGTTGACGACGGCGTGCGGCGTGCACGGCCTTTCGTTCGTGCAGGACAAACGCGTCGACATCACGGCGCCGCGCGAGCGCAGCAAGGTGCAACTGCCCGTCGACGTCGCGTGGACCGCGAAGAACTTCCGCGGCTCCTACGCGGTGCTCATCGACCAAGCACCGCCCCGCACGGGCAAGACCCTGCCGTGGCTGTTCCGCGGCCTCGACACGTGTCGCGGTGACACCGGCCAGCAGCTGTGCCAGACGCGCGCGTTCCTCGCAAGCCGCAACGTGTTCGAGACGACGCGCACGCACTTCACCGTGGCGCACGTGGATCGCTTCACCGGCAACGACCGACGGCGGCAGTTTCACGAAGCGACCATCGTGCTGCTCGACGACAACGGACGCCGCATCGGCGAAGGCGCGTGGTCGGTGCAATTCGAAGTGACGACGCATGGCTAAAGCCAACGCCGTGGTCGAGGAAGTCGAGAGCACGCGCGACGCGCTGCGCGCCGAAGCGCGCCGCGCGCTCGGCGTCACCGGGGAGAGCGGCGACGAACCGCCGCGCCTGCGCGCCACCCTCGCCCGCTACCAACTCGGTCTGTATCCGCTGATCGCCATCGGCTTGCTCGGGATCGTCGACGAGTTCCAGGGCTACGCCTTCGGCGTGCTGGCGCCCGACATCAGCCGCGCCCTCGGGATCGGCAAAGGCGTCATCGCCGGCATCCTCGCCGTGAAGACGTTCGCCAGCGCGGTGGCGCCGTTGCCCATGGCGGCGCTGGCGCAGCGCCGTGCGCGGCGCGCGTTTCTGTGCATCAGCACCGGCATCGTGTGGAGCGTCGTCGCCCTGTCGACGGGATTCGCCGTGACGGTATGGGGACTCGTCGTCGTGCTCATCGCCGACGGCTTGAGCACGGGCAGCGTCTCGGCGCTGCACCAGCCGCTGTTGCTCGACTCGTACCCCGCGGACTCGCGGGTGCGCGTCCTCAGCGCGTACGAAGGCGTGACCGAAGTGGGGCGCATCGTGTCGCCGCTGCTCGTGGCGCTCCTCGCCGGCGTCGTCGCGCTGACGTGGCGCGGCGTCTTCGTCACCCTCGGCCTCATCTCGTTGCTGGTGTGCGTGATCGCCATGCGCCTGCGCGACCCGGGGTTTGGGCGCTGGGACACGCAGCGCATCCGCGCCACCGTGCGCGAGCACCACGGTGAAGGCATGGGCGGCGTCGCGCTGAGCGAAGACGACGTCACGCTCGGCTTCTTCGAGAACGTGCGCCGCCTCATGTTGATCCCGACGGTGCGCCGGCTGATGGTGTCCTTCGCCGTGTTCGGCGTGCTGCTCATCCCCTACCAAACGTTCCTGTTCTTCTTCCTCGAAGAGCGCTGGAACATGGGCCCCGGCGCCCGCGGCGTGTTCTTCGCGTTCACGGCCGCTGTGTCGATCGTGGCGCTGGCGTTGTTCGGGCGCTGGGGCGAGACGCGGTTCCGTCACGACCCCGGCAGCGTCACCCGCCTCGCGGGATTGCTCCTGGCGATCGCCGTCGTCCTCATCGGCCTCGGTGGGCTGTCACCGTGGTGGGGCGGAATGGTGCTGCTGTTCTCGGCATCGTCGGCGATCGTCACCGTGTTGTCGCCGGCGCTGTTCGCTGCGCTCCTGGCGGTCGTGCCGTCGCAGATGCGCCCGCACGCTGGCGCGCTCGCCGGAATCTTCCTCGGTGGGGTCGGCGGCATCATCGGCGCCCTGTTCCTGTCGGGCATCGACCGCCGGTTCGGCGTCGCCGGATCGATGGTGTCGCTCGTGATCCCCGGCGTTGCCGGCGCACTCATGCTGGCGACGACGGGCAAGCTCGTACCGAAGGACCTCGACCGCATGATCGACGAGGTCATCGAAGACGAAGAGATCCGTCACATCAAGGCCAGCGGCGAGCACCTGCCGATGCTGGCGTGCCGCGGCGTCGACTTCGCGTACGGGCAACTGCAAGTGCTCTTCGACGTCGACTTCACCGTCGACGACGGCGAGATGGTGGCGCTGCTCGGCGTCAACGGCGCCGGCAAGTCGACACTGCTGAAGGTCATCTCCGGCATCGGCTTGCCGTCACGCGGCAGCGTCCGGTTCCGCGGGGCCGACATCACCTACCTCGACGCCGAGCGCCGCCTCAAGCTCGGCATCACACAGATCCCTGGTGGCCGCGCGGTGTTCGGGCCGATGTCGGTGGTCGAGAACCTGCGCGGTTTCGCGTACACGCTCGGTCGCGACAAGGCGTCCGTCGATAACGCCCTCGACCGTTGCTTCACCGCATTCCCGCGCCTCGCCGAACGCCGCAACCAGAACGCCAGCACGCTGTCGGGCGGCGAGCAGCAGATGCTCGGGCTGTCGAAGGGCTTGATTCTGCGGCCGAAGCTGTTGCTCATCGACGAGCTGTCGTTGGGGCTCGCTCCGGTGATCGTCGCGCAGCTGCTCGACATGGTCCGCGAGATCAACGCCGCCGGTACCGCGGTGGTGCTCGTCGAGCAGTCGGTCAACATCGCGCTCAACCTCGTCGAGCACGCGTACTTCATGGAGAAGGGCGAGATCCGTTTCGACGGGCGCGCCCGCGACCTGTTGCAACGCGACGACCTGCTGCGGGCCGTGTTCCTCGAAGGCGCCGGAGCGCGCAAAAAGTGACGCTGGCGCTCACGCCGTTCGGCTTCGAGATCCCGCTGCCCGTCATCGTCCTGGGGGCGATCATCGGCATGACTTACGGCTTGCTCGCCGTCGGGCTCGTGCTCGTCTACCGCACCAACCGCATCATCAACTTCGCGCACGGCGAGGTCGGTGCGTTCGGCGCCGCGGTGTTCGGCACCGCCGTGTTGCGCTGGCACGTGCCGTATTACGCGGCGCTGCCGATCGCGTTTGCCGCTGCTGGTGGGATGGGCGCGCTCGCAGAAGTCGCGGTGATCCGTCGGCTGCGCAACGCGCCGCGCCTGATGAGCATCGTGGCGACGCTGGGCGTCGGCCAGTTCCTCGTGCTGTTTTCTGCAGCGTTCAATCCGACGGGTAACGCGGGGTCGCTGTATCCGAGCCCGCCCGGTCTGCCCGAGTTCACGCTCGGCGCGCTGCGCCTCACGCGGGCCTACGTCGGCATGCTGGTGTTCGGTCCCATCGTCGTGTTGGCGCTGGCGGTGTTCCTGCGCCGCAGTCGCTACGGGCTCGCCATTCGTTGCGCGTCCGCCAACCCCGAAGCGGCGCGGATGTCGGGCATCTTCGCGGGACGCATGTCGTCGCTGGCGTGGGCGCTCGCGGGAATGGTGTCGGCGTTCACCGCCATCCTCGTGCTGCCGTCGCGCGGTTTCACCAGCGGCGAATCGTTCGGCCCGAGCCTGCTGCTGCGTGCACTCACCGGCGCGGTCATCGCCCGCATGAACAACCTTCCCGCAGCGCTTTTCGCCGGTGTCGGCCTCGGCGTCGTCGAACAGTTGCTGCTGTGGAACTACCCGCACGGCGGCTTCGTCGAGCTGGCGCTGTTCGGCATCATCGTCGTGGCGCTGTTCCTGCAGCGCGGCGTCGGCGGTCGCGACGAGGAGAAGGGCAGCTGGGCCGCGGTGCAAGGGTGGCGACCGCTGCCCGAGGCCATCGCCAAGCTGCGCGAAGTACGCGTCGCCGGATGGGCCATCGCCGCCGCGAGCGTCGGCTTCGCGCTGCTGTTGCCGCTGTTCGTCACCAACAGCTCGTCGGTGACGCTCACCAGCATCATGTCCTTCACCATCATCGGCATGTCCGTCGGCATCGTGACCGGCCTCGGCGGTCAGCTCAGCCTCGGGCAATTCGCCATCGGCGCGGTGGGCGCCGTCGTGTCCTACAAGGTGTCGAGCCGCATCGGCGCGTTCCCGCTCGCGTTTCTCTACGCGGGACTGGCGGCGGCGGCGGTGTCGCTGCTCATCGGGTTGCCGGCGCTGCGCATCAAAGGGCTGCTGCTCACCGTCACCACGCTGGGGTTCACGCTCGTCACCGGCAGTTGGCTGTTGCAACAGCCGTGGGCACTCGGCAACGGCGTCGACCCGGGTCGGCCGATCGTGGTCGGTCACGCGCTCGTTACGGGCAAGCAGTACTACTACTTCGTCCTCGTCGTGCTCCTGCTGATGACGTGGTTGGCGCGCAACGTTCGCAACACCGGACTCGGGCGACTCCTCGTCGCCGTGCGCGACAACGAGGACAACGCCCGCGCCTTCACCGTCCCGGCGGGCACGGTGAAGCTGCAGGGATTCCTGCTCGCGGGATTCATGGCCGGCATCGGCGGTGCGGCGTACGGCCACATGCTGTCGCGCATCGGCACGTCGGCATTCCCCGTCAAGAGCAGCATCGACGTCGTCGTCCTGACGGTGATCGGCGGCATGTCGTTGCTCGGAGGGCCGCTGCTCGGTGCGCTGTACCTCATCGGCATCCCGGCGTTCGTGCCCCTCGACACCGCAGGCCTCGCGGCGACCCGCCTGGGCGCGCTCATCCTCATCCTCTACTTACCCGGCGGCCTCGCCCAAGGCCTCGAGCCCATCCGCACGCGCTTCGCCCGCTTCCTCGCGCGCCGCAACAACATCGACCTCGACGCACTCGAAACCGACCCCAACACCCGAACTGGTCCTCCCCACGACCGTGCGGCGGTGATGGAGAGGACCAGTTCGGAGAGAAAGCGGGTGCGGCCCAACGGCAGCGTGTTGCTCGAGGCCGTGGAGTTGCGGAAGAACTTCGGTGGCGTGGCCGCCGTCGACGACGTCAGCTTCGAAGTTCGCGCCGGCGAAATCGTCGGCCTCATCGGCCCGAACGGCGCCGGCAAGACGACGACGTTCGAACTGCTCGGCGGCTTCACGCGTCCCGACTCCGGCAAAGTCGTGTTCGACGGCGAGGACGTGTCGGCCCTCGGCCCCGAAGAGCGCGGCCGGCGCGGGTTGATCCGCTCCTTCCAGGACGCGGCGCTCTTCCCCACCATGACGGTGCTCGACGCGGCGCGCCTCGCGTTCGAACGCGTCGCGCCCACGAGCTTCTTCGCATCGGTGCTCGGACTGCGCGGCGCCGAGAACGACAAGGACCGCTTGGCGCGCGAACTCGTCGGCTCGATGGGTCTCGACGAGTATCGCAACAAGCAGATCCAGGAGCTGTCGACGGGCACGCGTCGCATTACCGAGATCGCGTGCCTCATCGCGCTGCAGCCGAGCATGTTGTTGCTCGACGAGCCGTCGTCGGGAATCGCGCAGCGCGAGACCGAAGCGCTCGGCGTGTTGTTACGTGACATCAAGGAACAACTCGACCTCACCCTGCTCGTCATCGAGCACGACATCCCGCTGATCATGGGACTGTCCGATCGCATCGTCGCCATGGACGCCGGCCGCGTCATCGCCAGCGGTCGGCCCGACGACGTGCGCAACGACGCGCAAGTCGTCGAGGCGTACCTCGGCGGGAGCGTCGCGGCGATCGATCGATCGACCACGCGAAAACTGACATCATCGCAACGAAGGAGCGCTTCATGAGACGGTTGCAGCTGCCCGCGTGGGTGGACCTCACCAACCCCGCCGCGGTGTGGATCGGCATGGTCATCAGCGGGCTCGGCTTCGTCTTGCTGGGCATCGCGTGGTCACAGGTGGCCGGCGAGACGCAGGTCTACCTTCAGCTCCCGTACCTCGTCTCGGCGGGCATGACGGGCCTCGGGCTCATCATGGTCGGGCTCACGCTGATCAACGTGTCGACCAAGCGGCGCGACGCGCTCGAACGCGAACGGCAGATGGATCAGCTCGTCAACATCCTCGAAGAAGTCAAGGGCGTGCTCGCCGACGCGCCGAAAGGCCGGAAGCGGTGACGACCCGCGCGCGCGATCCCTTCGTCGGTGTGATGATCGTGGTCAGCGCGCTCGTCGTCGCGGGGCTGGTCGGACTCGCCGTCGCGTGGCGCGGCCTCGCGGCGTCGCTCGTCGTCGCGCTGCAACTGCCGTATGCGGTGTCGGGTGCGCTCGGCGGGCTCGCACTGGTCGGGTTCGCGCTCGGTGTCGCCAGCATCCAAGCGAGCCGTCGCAACGCGGCGCGCGAGCGCAGCGAATTCGCGCGCGTCGTCGACGCGGCGGCCGACGTGCTCGCCGCGGCGCGGGGGACGAAGTGATTCGACGCGTCGCGTTCGCGGCAGCAGTACTGCTGTGCGTGAGCGCGCCCGCTCGCGCGCAGATCCCGGCGCCGCCGCCGGAGACGACGCCGGTGTTGGAAGTGATCGCGCCGACGGTGAGTCCGGTGTGCGGCAACGCGCTGCTCGTCGCCGTGCTCGCGCCCGGTCTCGTCGCTGGAGAAACCGGCGGCGCCTTGCCCGTCGATCCCAGCCCCGCTCTGGCTCCGCTCTACGTCGTGTGTGGCGCCGTGCCCGGACCGCCGGCGCGCCTGTCCTGCGACGCCGACCACAGCCTCAACGAAACCGCCAACGCCGCGGCCGGAGCCGTCGCCGGGACGCCGCTACCGGTCGGCGTCGACCCCGTCGGCAACGAGGTCGAGCAACTCGTCGTCATCCAAGACAAGCTGCCGCCGCCGGCGAACGCCACGGGCGCGCTCGACCAAGTCGTGGCGACGCTGAACTGCAAGGCCGTGGCCTCCGTCACCGCGCCGCCCGCGCCCGCCGCGTCCGAAGGCGACGAACCGGTCGACGACTCGGTCCTCGGTGAGGAGTTCGCGCTGGCGCCGCTGCTCGACACGCTGGCGCCCGGCATCGCGACGATCGCGCCCCCGCCGAGCGGCGACGACGTGATCCCGATTGCGCCGGCGACGACGACCGTGGCCGGCGTGGGCTTCTTGTATCCGGTCGTGTTCGCGCTCCCGCTCGTGCTGCTCGTGCTCGGCGGCTACCTCGGGCGCTCGCTCACGCAGCCTGTCGCGCCGCCCCAGCGGTGACGGCCGGGGTTGGTTGTGCGGACAAGAAATGACGCCTCCGCGGTTGCCAAGGTGAGTGGCGTGGAAGTGCGCTGCCTCGACGGGATGGACGAGTTCACCTCCGCGAACGCGCTGTTCAGTTCGATCTGGGGTGACGACCTCCAAATTCCGGCCGAAATCATGCGCGCCCTGTCGTACGCCGGCGGTTACGTCGCCGGGGCATTCGCCGACGGACAGATGATCGGCGCGTCGGCGGGTTTCCTCGCACAGCGCGGTGAACACCTGCACCTGCACTCACACATCTCGGGCGTCGCGCAGGCGCGGCAGGGCCAGCACGTCGGCTACTCGCTCAAGACCCATCAACGCGACTGGGCGCTCGCGCGCGGTATCGATACCATCGAGTGGACGTTCGATCCGCTCGTGCGCCGCAATGCCTTTTTCAATCTCGTGAAGCTGGGCGCGTCCGTCGTGGCGTTCGAGCCCGACTTCTACGGCGAGATGAACGACGCCATCAACGCCGGCGATCCGACCGACCGCGCCGTCGTCGAGTGGAACCTCACGGCGGCGTCGACGGGTGACGTGACCGATGGCGCGGTGATCCTGCGCGCAGCCGAAGACGGCTCACCTGTCGTCACGGCGGCGCGCGGCGAGGCGCTGCGCGCCTGGGTGCCCGAGGACGCGGTGGCGCTCCGCCAACGCGACGCCGAGGCCGGACGCGCGTGGCGACTCGCATTGCGCGAGTCGTTCGGCGCCGCCATCCGCGACGGCTACCGCGCCACGTCGATCACGCGCGACGGCTGGTACACCCTGACGCGTTAGGGCGTCACCGTCTCGACTGACGTCGTCAGTTCTTCGAGGACGTCGGGTAGCGGTGTGACCCCGATGCCGGCGCCCGTCGGGACGCGCAGTTGGCCGTCGACGAGTTGGAACGGCGTCGTGAGGTCTTGATGGAAGTAGCGGTCCGACGCTGACGTGTCTCCCGGGAGCGTGAAGCCGGGCAGCGACGCCAACGCCACGTTGGCGGCGCGACCGATGCCGGTCTCCAACATCCCGCCGCACCACACCGGGATGCCGTGGGCGACGCACACGTCGTGGATGCGACGCGCTTCGAGGTACCCGCCGACGCGACCGGGCTTGATGTTGACGATCGCCGCGGCGCCAAGAGAGATCGCGGCCGCGGCGTCGCGTGCGGACTCGATCGACTCGTCGAGACACACGGGTGTCTTGATGATCTTGGCGAGTTCCGCGTGGCCGAGGATGTCGTCTTCGGGCAGCGGCTGTTCGATGAGCAAGAGATCGAACGGGTCGAGCTTGGCGAGATGACGCGCGTCGGCGAGCGTGTACGCGGTGTTGGCGTCGACTTGCAACAACACGTCGTCGCCGAAGCGTTCGCGCACGGCGCGCACGCGATCCACGTCAGCACCGGGCTCGATCTTCAGCTTGATGCGCATGTAACCCTCGGCGAGGTAGCCGGCGACCGTGTCGAGCAGCTCGTCGACGGAGTCCATGATTCCCACGGACACGCCCGAGTCGACGGCGGCGCGCACGCCACCGAGGTGGGAGGCGAACGACGTGTCGGCGACGCGCAACTCGGCGTCGAGCACCGCGGTCTCGACCGCCGCCTTCGACATCCGATGCCCCTTCACGGGTTCGAGCGCGGTGGCGACGGCGTTCGCCGTGACGTCACCGAGAGCGAACAGCCGTGGCAGCAAGTGCTCGCGCACGACGTGTTGCGCGGCGTCGACGTACTCCGACGAATACAGCGGCGCGTCCATGGCGACGCACTCGCCCCATCCTTCGGCGTCGGGGCCGATGGCGCGGACCAGCAGCGCGTCCTTGTGGGTCTCAACGCCGAACGACGTGCGGAACGGGGCGACGAGCGGCAGGCCGATGCGGCGCAACTCGACAGCTTCGAGCTTCATGCGCGCCAGTCTCGCCCACGGACCGGGCACCGGTGTTGTCGAGCGCGCGCAAGGATCGGGCACAACGTCGTCCGTCGCGACAGGCTGTGGCCGTGGCGACCCTCGACGACCTGGTCTCGAACCTCGGCATCGGGGTGCTCGACGTCGCCGCCGCGCCCGCGGGTGTCGACGTGGAGGTCGGCGATCTCGTGATCTACGACCCGAGCGATCGCGCCATCGAGCCGGGCGCGCTCGTCCTCGGCGTCGGCCTCGACCCGCAGTCGCGCGCCGCCGGCGACGTCGTCGTCGGCCTGGCGAACGCCGGCGCGGTCGGCGTCGTCGTGCGCGGTGATCCCGCGCCGCTCCTCGACGTCGCCCGCACCGCGCATATCGCGCTGCTGGCCGTACCGCCGGAGATGGCGTGGGCGCAGTTGCACACGCTGTTGCGCACGGCGCGCGCCGCCGCCGGCCAGAGCGGCGACGCCAGTGGCGGCGCGCCCGTAGGCGACCTCTTCGCGCTCGCCAACGCCGTGGCCGCGATGGTCGGCGGGCCGTCGACCATCGAGGACATGCAGTCGACGGTGCTCGCCTACTCCAGTCTCGACGAGCCGATCGACGAGGCGCGCCGCGAAACAATCCTTGGCCATCGGATCCCGGACGACTGGATCGTGCGCCTGCGCGACGACGGGATCTTCCGGCGCCTGTACACGAACCGCGAGCCGTTGATCATCGACTACCGCGACTCGATCCCCGGCTTCAACCCGCGTCTCGCCGTCGCCATCCGCGCCGGCGACGAGGTGCTGGGTTCGATCTGGGTCGCCGACGCCAAGGGCCGCGGCTTCGGACCCGAAGCGGAGACGGCGATCAAAGAGGCCGCAGACCTCGCAGCGCTCCACCTCCTGCGATCGCAGGCCGCGGTCGACCTCGAGCGCCGACGGCGCAGCGAGGTTCTGCGCGCCGCGCTCGAGGGCCGCGCCGCACCCGAAGCCCTCAGCGCCGCGGCCGACGTGTCGCCGGCGATGACGTTCACCACCGTCGCGTTCGAACTGCTCGACGACGGCAACGATCAAGCGGCGACGACGGTGGTCGCCGAACGCGCCGTGAACTTGATCGCGCTGCACTGCGAGGCCTACCGGCGCCAAGCCGTCGCCGTCGCCATCGGTCCGGTGGTGCACGTCTTGCTGCCCGAGGCGTCAGCCCCCGATCGCAAGAACCTCGTTCGCTTCATCGCCGACTTGGTGGAGCGCGCGTCGGACGCGTTGCGCGTCGGCGTGCGCGCTGCGGTGGGCGCGAGCGTGGACGGCATCGGCGAACTCGTCCGGTCGCACGACGAGTCCGTGCGCGTGCTGCGCGCGCTGCGCGACGTCGACAGTCCGAGCAAGACCGTCGCGACGGTCGACGATGTGCGCAGCCGCATCGTCCTGCTCGGACTGCAGGACGCCGCCAGTCGGCAGCCGGAGTTGCGCGAGGGCAAGGTGGCGTTGCTCGCCGAGCTCGACGCCGAAAAACAAACGTCGTACGTCGACACCTTGCGCGCCTACCTCGACCACTTCGGCGACGTGCCCACGGCGGCCGACGCGATCCACGTGCACCCCAACACCTTCCGCTACCGCCTGCGCCGCCTCGTCGAACTCGCCGACCTCAATCTCGACGACCCTGCCGAGCGCCTCGTCGCCCACCTCCAACTGATGTTCTTGCGCTAACCCGCCTCATCCCGATTCTGGTCCTCCACATCACCGTGGAACGGTGATGTGGAGGACCAGTTCGGAGGTTCAGTCTTTGTGCGTGTCGATCTGGGCCTTCTGGAGGCGGCCCGAGTAGTCGACGTAGACGGTCTTGACCTGGCTGAACTGCTCGATGCCGCGCGTGCCTGCTTCGCGGAAGCCGTTGCCGGTGTGCTTCGTGCCGCCGAAGGGCAGCGGGATCTCGGCACCGATGGTCGGCGCGTTGACGTAGACGATGCCGGTGTCGATGGCGTCGACGGCGCGCAGCGCGGTGTTGATGTCGCGCGTGTACACCGCCGCCGACAAGCCGTACTCGACGCCGTTGACGATGGCGACGGCCGCGTCGAGGTCGTCGACTTCGAGCACCGACAGCACGGGACCGAAGACTTCCTCACGCGCGATCACGTGATCCGGCTGCACGCCGACGAGCACCGTCGGCTCGACGAACGTGCCGCCGTCGCAGCCCGCGACGTCGTCGCGCACGCGGCCGCCGCAGGCGATGCTTGCGCCCTCGGCAACGGCAGCGTCGACCATGCCGACGATGCGCGCCGCCGACGCGGCGGTGACGACCGGGCCGACGTCGGTGTCACTGAGTGTGGGATCACCCAGCTTGAGGCGACGCGCTCCTTCGGTGATGCGTCCCACGAGTTCCTCGGCGACATCGCGATGCACGATCAGACGCGACGTCGACGTGCACCGTTGTCCCGCGGTGCCGAACGCGCCGAACAACGCGCCCTCGGCGGCGAGGTCCAAGTCGGCGTCGCGCCACACGACCATGGCGTTCTTCCCGCCGAGTTCGAGCGACACGACGCGCGGCCCGTTCGCCATCGCCGCCGCGGCGACCTTGCGCCCCGTCGGCACCGACCCGGTGAAGCTCACCGCACCGACGCCAGCGTGCGTGGCGAGCGCGGCGGCCGGTTCGGCTTCGCCGTGCACCAGCTGCAACAGGTCACGCGGGATTCCCGCTTCGACGCAGCAGTCGACGAACGCCTCGGCGCACGCCGGCGCGAACTCCGAGGGCTTCATCACGATGCCGTTGCCGGCGAGCAGCGCCGGGAAACACTTCCACGACGGGCTGGCGATCGGGAAGTTCCACGGGGTGATCATCCCGATGACCCCAATCGGGATGCGCGTCGTCCATGCCATCTTCTGGCTCAGCTCCGACGGCACGGTGTCGCCCCACGCGCTGCGGCCTTGCGCGGCGACGAAGTTCGCCATGTCGACAGCCTCTTGCACGTCGCCGCCCGCCTCCACGGCGATCTTGCCCGCCTCGCGCGACACGAGGTTGGCGATCTCGGCCTTGCGCGCCGCGATCACTGCACCCGCGGCGGCGACAAGATCGGCGCGGCGCGGCACCGGGACCTGCGCCCATTCGACCTGCGCGGTCGCCGCGGCGGCCACGGCGCGATCGACGTCGTCGGCGCCGTGCCGCGGGAACGTGCCGATCACCTCCGCCGGCCGGACCGGGTTCACCGAATCGAAGGTCTCCGTCACGCCTCCATTTGACCACCGCTGCACACCGTGGGCGTCTCCGGGCGGGCTACCCCGCCCTCGACACGCCCGCGCCTACTGCGAGGCGATGATGTCGTCCGCCTCGGCGGCGGCGTCGACGACGGGCTCTCCGGGGATCTCGATGTCGACGTGGTGCAGCACGCCGCCCGTGAACTCGAAGCGGCCGCGGTAGTCCCCGTCAGCCGGCGAGAAGTCGGGCGACCAACCCGCGGTGAGCCCGGCACCGGTGAGCGAGAAACGTGACCACAGCGTGCGCTTCACGACGCCTTCGCCGATTACTTCGCCGTCTACCAACAACGACACACCGGGAGCTTCGAAGTCCATGGCGAGCGTGTGCTCGCCCGCGGGCAGAGGCGGCAGCGGCGCGGCGACGCGATAGAGCCGCCAGCCCGCGAGATTGTGCACGTACACCAACTCGCCGTCGACGGCGTGAAACGACCACCCGCCGAGGACGGAACCTTGCGCCACGAGCACGCCGCTCGGCGCGGCGTCGCCGTCGAGCGTGACGTGCGCCGTCACCACGAACGGTCGGTTGCGCACATTGGCGGCGACGGACTCAGGCACCGGCGCGCGCCCCGGGTAGTACCGATAGCGATTGCGTGGCGCCACCGACGACGGCCGATTGAAGACCATCTCGCTGAACGGACGGTTGTCGACGGGCAACACGTGGTTGCGTTCCGCCTCGCTCCACCATGTCTCGATCATCTCCGCCAGCCGTTCCGGTTCGGCGCCGGCGAGGTCGTTCGTTTCCGACGGATCGGCCCGCAAGTCGTAGAGCTCCCACGGCGCCTTGTCGAGGCCGGGCTCGTCGAACTGGACCTCGTGGTAGGTGACCGCCTTCCAGCCGTCCTGATACAGCGCGCGGCAACCGAGCATCTCGTAGTACTGCGTCGTGTGGACCTCGGGTGCGTCGGCGCTCGCGAAGGTCGACGCGAACGAGAACCCGTCGATCTCGTTGCGCGGCGCGACGCCGATCGCGTCGAGCACGGTCGGCAACACGTCGATGGCGTGCACGTACTGCGCGCGCACTTCGCCGTGCGACGCGATCCCACGCGGCCACGCGACGATCAGCGGATCGGCGACGCCACCTTCGTGCGTCTCACGCTTCCAACGCCGGAACGGCGTGTTGCCGGCGACGGTCCAACCCCACGGATAGTTGTTGTGGATGCGCGGCCCGCCGATGTCAGCGAGTCGTTCATCTGCCTCCTCGACGGTACGCGGCAACGCGTTCCACACGCGGCCGTCGTTGAGTGAACCGGTGGGGCCGCCTTCGGACGACGCACCGTTGTCCGAAAGCACGATCACCATCGTGTTGTCGAGCTCGCCCATCGCTTCGAGGCGCGCCAACAGTCGGCCGAGTTCGTCGTCGGTATGCGACAGGTACGCCGCGAACGCCTCCATGTAGCGCGCGTAGACGCGCTGCTCCTGCTCGCTCAGCGACGACCACGCCGGCACCCACTCCGGGCGCTCCGACAACACCGTGTGCGCTGGGACGACGCCGAGTTCCTTTTGACGCGCCAGCGTCGCGTCGCGCCACGCGTCCCAACCGGCGTCGAAGTGTCCGGCGTATCGCTCGATCCAACCGGGCGGAGTCTGGTGCGGCGAGTGACAGGCGCCGGTGGCGAGGTACAGCAGCCACGGCTTTTCGATGTCGACGTTGCGGAGGTCTTCGACGAACTCGATCGACTTGTCGACGAGATCCGCCGTGAGGTGGTAGCCGTCCTCGTAGGTTCCCGGCGGGTCGACGGCGTGGTTGTCGTGCATCAGCGCAGGTACGAACTGATGGGTCTCGCCGGGGAAGAAGCCGTACCAACGCTCGAAGCCTTTGCCCAACGGCCAACGGACGCGCGTGGCGCCGAGGTGCTCTTCGTCCTCGGGCGTCAGGTGCCATTTGCCGACGGCGTAGGCGGCGTACCCGTGCGCGGTGAGCATCGCCGGCAACATCGCCTTGTCGTCGGGGATGCGCGCCGTGTAGCCCGGGAAGCCCATCGCCAGGTCGACGATGCGCCCCATGCCGACGCGGTGGTGGTTGCAACCCGTCAACACGGCGGCGCGCGTCGGCGAGCACAAGGCTGTCGTGTGGAACGACGAGTACCGCAAGCCGCGCGCCGCGAGCGCGTCGATGTTCGGGGTGGCGATGTCGGAGCCGAAGCAACCGATCTGCGCGAACCCGACGTCGTCGAGCACGACGAGCAACACGTTGGGCGCGCCCGAAGGCGGTCGGGGGTCCTCAGGCCACGAAGGCTCGGACTCCCAGTAGTACCGGCCGATCAACCCAGTCCGATTAACCAGGGGGTGCGAAGAACTCGAGCGCGATGTTGTCCGGGTCGCGGAACGAGAGGCCGGAGCCGTACGGCGCGTCGACGATGCCGCCGTGCGCGACACCGATCGACTCGAGGTGCGACTGCCACTGCTCGAGCTCGGCGCGATTCGTGCAACCGAAGGCGACGTGGTCGAGCCCGGGCTTCGTCTCGTCCATCGGTTCGGACCCCGCCGGATTCTTGTGACCGTGGATGCCGAGCAGCGTGCCGCCGAGCAACCAGACGACGTGATGGAACGGACCGGTGTCCTCGTCGAGAACCGGTGCCGAGCCGATCAGCTTGTTGTACCAATCGCGACTCCGGTCGAGATCCGTGACCGTCACCGCGACATGCGCAAGTGCAGGGAATTCGGGCATGCGACGAACCTACCCCGTCACGCGGCGCTAGGCCGGAGGACCGAGGATGTAATGCCCATTGTCGGGGTGCGGGTACCAACCGCCCGCGGCGAACGTGCCACCGTCGACGTGGATCGTCTCGCCCGTGATGTACGACGACAGGCTGCTGGCGAGGAACACCGCAGCGCCGGCCATCTCGTCGACGTGACCGACGCGTCCCATCGGCACCATGCGGCTGAGGTGCGGGATGCCCGCGGGCGGCACGAGCGTTTCCATGCCCTCCGTGAGCGTCACGTCGGGCGCCAGTGCGTTGACGCGGATCCCGAGCGGCGCCAGTTCCAGCGCCGTCGTTTTCGTCAGGTTGATGACGCCGGCTTTCGCGGCGGCGTACGCCGCGTACCCGGGAGCGGCGCGGTCGCCTTCGATCGACGTCACGTTGATGATCGAACCGCCGAGGTTTGCTTGGCGCATGGCGCGGGCGACGCGCTGCGAGCACAGGATGACGTGCTTGAGGTTGGCGCGGTACAGCGCATCCCAGCCGTTCTCGGTGCCGTCGAGAAAGTCGACGGCGAACACGCCCCCGGCGTTGTTCACGAGGATCGTCGGCACACCCAACTCGTCGATGGTGTGGGCGAGGGCTTCGTCGACGTGCCGCGCGTCGCGCACGTCGACGTGCACGCCGAGCGCGCCGATGTTGTCGGCCACCGTCTGGCAACGGTCGGAGTTCTGTTCCCACACGGCGACGCGCGCGCCGTACGCGCAGAAACCCTCGGCGATCCCGCGGCCGATGCCACTGCCCGCGCCGGTGACAATCGCGACGCGCCCGTCGAGCCGCGCCGCGTTGGGGTCGAGCGTCACGGTGTCTTGGCTATCACCAATTCGCCGTACTTGGCGATGACGTCCAATGTGCGGGCGATGTCGCCGCCCGGTGCTCCGACCTGAACCCATGTAACGCCGATCGCTTCGAGGGCTTTGAGTCCTTCGAGGTGTTGTGCGGCGTTGAACTCGTCCGACGACGGATCGCCCCCGGCATGGCAGGCGAACGTGACGTCGAGCTCACGCACGTCGCGGCCGACGGCGTCGCACCGGGCCTTGAGATCGTCGAGGGCGCGCGCCAAATCGTCGACCGTGCGCATCTCCGCGGTCCGCGACGTTTGCGCCACACCAGCCGACGTCGGGAACGGCGCCCAGCCGTCGCCCCGTTCCGCGGCGCGGCGGCGCGCGCCGGCAGAGTTGCCGCCGATCCAGATCGGCGGGCACTGCGCTGGCCTCGGGTGTGCCGTGACGCCGCGCGCGCTGAAGTGCTTGCCCTCGAAGTGCACGTCGTCGCGCGTCCACACGGCGCGCAAAACGTCGATCGATTCGTCGAAGATCTCGTTGCGCACTGCGTGGTCGACGCCGAGCGCCGCGAACTCCGACTTCAGATAACCGGCGCCTACCGACAGCGTGAAGCGGCCGCCGCTCAACACGTCGAGCGTGGCGCCGGCCTTCGCCACGATGAAGGGGTTGCGGTACGGCAGCACGACGACGTTCGGAATGAGACGGATCGTGGTCGTCGCCGCCGCGCAGAACGCCATCGCGACGAACGGGTCGTAGGCGTCGTGGCCGCCGTGTTCCATCCACTTCTGCGACGGCGCCGGGTGGTCCGTGAACCCGATCCCGCTGAACCCCGCGTCCTCGGCGGCGCGCGCCACGCGCATGACACCGTCCGCCGTTTGGAACGCGGGGTCGTACGGGCCGCCGACCATCGGGAACGTCGTGGCGAACTTCACGCGAAGAACTCCTCTCGCCCACTCTCCACGAACTGGTCGCGCCAGCGCGCCATATCTGGCGCGCTCCAACGACCAAATGCGGCCTTAGGCTCGGGTCGCCACCACATCGGATCGGTGGTGTGCCACTTCTGTTTGCGCAGCGGCGTGCGGTCGACCTTGCCCGTCGCCGTGAGCGGAATGGCGTCGACGACGCGTACGAAACGCGGCGACCACTTGGTGCCGAGGTCGGGCTGCGCGGCGAGGAAGGCGTCGAACGCCGCAGCGTCGAACGCGCCGTCGTACTCGATCGCCGCCATCACTTGGTCGCCGGTGCGCGCGTCCGGCACGGGATACACGACGACGGCGCGCACGCCCGGGAAGCGCGCGATGACGTTCTCGACGGGGCCGGCGGCAAAGTTCTCGCCGTCGACGCGCAGCCAGTCCGACGAACGCCCGGCAAAGAAGAACGTGCCGTCGTCGCTGCGGTAGCCGAGGTCGCCCGTCCAGTACCAACCGTCGCGGCTGCGCTCGGCCGTCGCCTCGGGGTTGTTGTAGTAGCCCTCGAAGTTGGCCAGCCCGTCACGGCCGACGATCTCACCGACGGCTTCCTCGGCGTTCACCAGTCGTCCGTCGGCATCGAAGATGGCGCGCGGGCACTCGGCGCCGCTTTCGGCGTCGAGCACGACGACGTCGACGCCTTCGGCGGGTTTGCCGAGCGCGCCCTTCGGCATGCCGGAGTACGGCGTGATGACGACGCCACCCTCGCTCGACGAGTAACCCTCGACGACGAAGCAGCCGAAGCGCTCGCGAAAGGCGCGCCGATCCGCGGGCGACGCTTCGGATCCGAGGCAGTACTTGAGGTTGTTGTCGGCGTCGAGAGGCGACGGCGGTTGGGCGAGGATGTAGCTCAGCGCGCGCCCGACGTAGTTGAAGTACGTGGCGTTGTACCGGCGCACGTCAGCCATGAACTCGCTGGCGGAGAACTTGCGTCGCAGCGCGATCGCGGCGCCGCTGAGCAGGCCCGGAAACAGGTTGGCGAGCAGCGCGTTGCCGTGGAACAGCGGCATCGAGCAGTACAGGACATCGCCTGGCCCGAACGCCACCGCGCTCTGCGAACTCGTGCGCGCCGCGCGCCCCTGCGTCATCTGCACGGCCTTGGGCGCGCCCGTCGATCCCGACGTGAAAATCAGGCAATACAGCGCGTCCCCACCGACTTTATGAATCTGAGGTACGGGCGTGCGTACCTCAGATTCAGAAAGTCGCAGTGGGTTGTCTTCGGTGATCACGACGCTGCAGTCGGTGTGGGCGATGTCGCGCTCGAGTTCGGATGGGCTGTGCGTCGGGTTGAGGCCCACGACGACGGCGCCGGCGAGCGCGGCGCCGAACAACGTGAACACGTACTCGGGCACGTTCTCGAGCAGCACGCCGACGTGTTGCCCGTGCTCCATCGCCGCCGCGCGCGCCGCCGACTCGGCGACGACCTCGCGCCACGTCCAGGACTGATCTTCGAAGAGCAGGCCGATGTTGTCGTCCTCGGCGCGCGCGAGGACGGCTTGCGCGATCGTGTCAGGCACGCGCCGGCCGCCGCCTAGGCACGAGGCAGGCCGAGCACGCGCTCGGCGATGATGTTCTGCTGAATCTCCGACGCACCGGCCGAGATCGTGTTGGCGAAGGAGTGGAAGTACTGCTCGAGCCAACTCCCCTGCGGGTCGTCGACCGATTGCGTGCCGTCGGCGACGACCTCGCCCATACGAACTGCGTCGTCGCCTTCGAGTTCAGCGCCGACGAGCGCGATCGTCTGGCGCAACTCAGTCGCGAACCACTTCATCAGCGCCTGCTCGGGTGCGTCGCCGCCGCGCACCAACTTCGCGAAGCCGCGGTAGCCCAAGCACCGCGCCGCAACGGTGTCGATCTGGAGACGGACGAGCGCGTCGGTCATCACGGCGCGTTCCATGTCGCTGTCGAGCGCTGCGAGACGCGCCGGCGCTTCCGCCAACAGTTCATCCAACGCCATCTCGTCCGAGAGCACGTTGTTGAGCCACACCATCCCGCGCTCGTGGGCGAGCGACCCGTTGGCCATCGCCCAGCCGTTGTTCAGCTCACCGACGAGATTCGCGGCAGGCACGACGACGTCGTCCAAGAACACCTCGTTCAGATCGGGGTGCTCGGGATGAATGATCTCGGGCAACGGCCGCACAGTGATGCCCGGCGTGTTCATGTCGACGAGCACGATCGAGATCCCCTTGTGCTTCGGCGCGTCGGGATCTGTCCGGCAGAACAGGAAGCAGAAGTCGGCGTAGTTGGCGCCCGACGTCCACACCTTCTGCCCGTTGATCACGAAGTTCTCGCCGTCGAGGACGGCGCGGCACTTCAATCCCGCGAGGTCGCTGCCGGCGTCGGGTTCGCTCATCCCGAGGCACGCCGTCTTCTCGCCGCGCAGGATCGGCATGGCATATTCCTCTATCTGATCCTCACGCCCGTAGTCGAGGATCGACGGCGCGACGATCCCGAGGCCCTGCACGTTCGTGGTCCGCGGGACGCGCGCCTTGTACAGCTCCTCCATGTAGATGATCGTCTCGACCGGCCCGGCGTTGCGACCGCCGCGCTCGGGCGGCCACCCGGGCACGAGCCAGCCCTCGTCGAACATCTTGCGCGTCCAATCACGCGCCCACTGCGGCGCGTGTCCCGTCGACAGCGACGGCTCCGCCGCCATCTCGGCGGGCGAGGGCCGGTTGGCAGCCAGCCACTCGCGGAACTCGAGGCGAAACGCCTCTGCGGAATCGTCGAACCGGAGCCTCATGGGAACTGGAGCACCTTTGCGCTGGGGTTCAGGCCGAGGGCGTCGGCGAGATAGGCGCGGTGCGCCGCGCCGCCGCCGAACATGAAGTCGCACGTCTTCGCGCGCTTGAGCCAGAAATGCAGGTCGTTCTCCCACGTGAAGCCGATGCCGCCGTGGAGCTGCAAGCCGTCGGTGACGACAAGGCGCTGGCACTGGTTCGCGGCGGCCTTCGCCATCGACGGCGCGGTGGCTCGCCGCGGGTCATCTTCCGCGATCGTGAGCGCCGCGAAGTACGCCAGGGCCGACGCTTTTTCGACTTCGAGGTACATCCGCGCGAAGCGGTGCTTGAGCGCTTGGAACGAACCGATCGGCTTGCCGAATTGCTCGCGCACCTTGGCGTACTCGAGGGTCGTCTCGAAGATCACGCGGCACGTGGCCACGCACGACAGCGCCATCGCAGTGATCGCCTCGCCCATGGCGCGTTCGACGCCCGCACGCCCGCGTGTATCGCCGGGTTCGACCAGCACGCGGTCGCCGTCGACGCGCACGTCCGCGAACGTCACCGTCGCCATCGGCATCGTCGGGTCGATGACCGGCATCGGCTCGATTTTCGCCGCGGCCGCGGGAACGACGAACGCGCCCCCGCGCGTCACGACGACGATCTCGTCGGCGGTCGCGGCGTCGAGGACGTGCGTCGCGCGCCCGAACACGCGGTACGACGATCCGTCCTTCTCCTCTGCGATCTCGCCTTGCGCGAGCGTGCCGCGAAGTTCGCCCGCCGCGACCCCGGCCAGCCACGGCGACCCGGCGCCGCCGCACTCGCGCACGAAGGGCGCGAACTGCGTCACCGTCGCGAGGAACGGCGACGGTGCGACCACCCGCGCCAACTCCTCGACGACGAGGCCGGTCTCGACGAACGTGAGTCCGAGTCCGCCGTCGGCCTCGGGCACGCCGATCGCCGGCCAGCCCAATTCGACCAACGTCGACCACAGCTTCTCGACGCCGCCGTCATCGTTGCCTTCGAACACGCTCCGCACCAGCGAGGGCGGGCACGCGCCGGCGAGCACCGCGCGCGCGTTGTCACGCAGCTCGAGTTGATCGGAAGTGAATTCGAAGTCCATTTAGCGCGCCAGCCCCAAGAATCCTTTGCGAATCATCGTCACCATGGCGTCGACGGCCTCGTCGCGCTCGGAGAAGCGCAGCGTGAACACGCCGTACGGCATCCGCTCGGTGAGGGCGAGGAACGCCAGCGCGTCGATCGACGGATCACCGAAGCCCCGCGATTCGAGGATGCGCCCGAGCCGGCCGATCACCGCGACCGCGACGTCGAGCGAGAAGTCGGCGAGCGTCGGTTCTGCGGCCTGCATCTCCTGCCAGACGCTGATGACGCCGCCGTTGCCCTCGTACGTCGTGAACCACTCCTCGGTCCACGCGCGCAACGCGTTGCGATCTTCGCCCGACGGGAAACGATCGAGCATGTCGATCATTCGCAGCGAGGCGTCTTCGGCGAGTACGCGGAAGAAGTCGTCCTTGTTCTGGAAGTACCGGTAGAACGACCCGTGCGACACGCCGGCAACCTCGGCGATGTCGTCGACGCGCGCCGCCTGGTACCCGTGCGACGGCAGGACCTTCGCGCCGGCGTCGAGCAGCTTGCGACGAGTCTTCTCGCCACGCGGCCGCGGGTCGCGCGCGTGCTCGACGCGCGGCGCCGGTGGTACGACGACCTTCGCCGCCTTCACGTTGCGGTCGACGTTGACGTCGTCGATCGGCCCGGCGAACAGCCGGTGGACGAACAGCGCGACAGCGTGCACGAACGCGCGGCGCGACGCGACCGTGTCCAGGTTCTCCCAGTAGAACGAGCAACGGATCACGACCGCGACCACGCCCTCGCCCAACATCAGGTTCTCGCGCTTCGCGGCATCGAGGCCGAAGGCGCGCAGGAGCGCCGTCGCCGTCTGCTCGCTGATCGACACCGAATCGCGGCTCGTCATCGGGTGTTCCCGCGAGGCCGCTTGGAACGACGCGAACACCGCCGAGTAGCGCTCGTGCATCGACGCGAAGTCGTCGATCCACTTCTCCAGCGCCGTGAGCCCGTTTGCGTCGCGCGTGATCTTCGGAATGCGCTCGGCGAGCTCGACCATGTCCTGCCCGAGGCGTGCGGCGAGCTTCCAGAACACGTCGTCCTTGGAAGAGAAGTACTGGTAGAACGCGGGGCGGGAGCACCCGGCGCGCTCGGTGATCAGCTCGACCCGCGCCGCGTCGAAACCGACTTCGGCGAACACTTCGAGCCCGCCCGCGAGGATCTTGTTCTGCGTCTCGGCACCGCGTTCACCGACGGTGGGATTGGCGCCAAACGGCCGTCGGCGGGCGATTTCCACGACTCGCTAATCTAACAGCGCCGTCATTTTTGAGCCCGAGGGGGACTTTTTCGATGCAACTCGACGACATGATCCTGGTGAGCGTCGACGACCACGTCGTCGAGCCGCCCGACCTGTTCGAAGGACGCCTCTCGAAGAAGGCCGCCGAGAAGGCGCCGCGCGTCCAGAAGCTCGACGACGGTCTCGAGTCGTGGGTCTTCGAGGGTGCGCCGATGCCGAACGTCGGTCTCAACGCCGTCGCCGGCCGTGACCCGTTGGAGTACGGACTCGACCCGACCTCGTTCGACCAGATGCGCAAGGGCTGCTTCGACATCCACGAGCGCATCCGCGACATGAACGTGAACGGCGTACTCGGGTCCCTCAACTTTCCGTCGCTCGTCGGCTTCGCAGGGACGCTCTTCTACACAATGGAAGACAAGGAGATCGCCCTCGAACTGCTGCGCGCCTACAACGACTGGCACATCGAAGAGTGGTGCGGCACGTATCCCGGTCGCATGATCCCCCTCGCCATCCCGCCGATCTGGGATCCGCAGTTGATGGCCGACGAAGTGCTGCGCGTCGCCGAGAAGGGCTGCCACGCGTTCACGTTCAGCGAGAACCCGAGCAAGATCAACAACCTTCCGAGCTACCACTCCGATCACTGGGACCCGTTCCTCGCGGCGATGCAGGAGACGGAGTCGGTGCTGTGCCTGCACATCGGTTCGTCGTCGCAGATGTCGATCACGTCGATGGACGCGCCCATGGACACGATGATCACGCTGCAACCGATGAACATCGTGCAGTGCGCGGCCGACCTCGTGTGGTCGCCGATGTTCCGGAAGTTCCCGAGCCTCAAGGTCGCGCTCAGCGAGGGCGGCATCGGGTGGATTCCGTACTTCCTCGAGCGCCTCGACTACGTCTACAACCACCATCACCAGTGGACGAACCAGGACTTCGGAGGGAAGCTCCCGAGCCAGGTGTTCAACGAGAACATCCTCACGTGTTTCATCGACGACGCCGTCGGCATCGAAGTGCGCCACCACCTCAACATCGACTCGATCATGTGGGAGTGCGACTACCCGCACTCCGACTCGACGTGGCCGAACGCGCCCGAGATGGCGATGAAGTATCTCGACGGGCTGCCCGACGACGAGATCAACAAGATCACGCACCTCAACGCCATGAACCACTTCAAGTTCGACGCCTTCAAGCACATCCCGCGCGAGCAGTGCACGGTTGGCGCGTTGCGGGCGCAGGCAACCGACGTCGACACGACGCCGAAGTCGTACGGCACGGGTGCGTTCAAGGAAGACGGCGGCATCGTCACGGCGATGACGCTCGCCGATCGCATCGCGGCGCGCTCCGGCCGTTGACGCAGCCCTTCAGGGTTCTTCCGAAGCTCGACGACGACAACCGGTTCTTCTGGACGTCCGGACAAGACGGGAAGCTGCGCTTCCTGCGCTGCAACGAGTGCGGTTATTACATCCATCCGCCGTTGCCGCAATGCCCGCGCTGCGCGTCACGCGACATCGCACCGGCCGCGGTGACCGGGCGCGGCGTGGTCCACAGCTTCACGATCAACCACCAGCCATGGGACGGTTCCGCGGAACCGTGGGCGATCGTGCTCGTGGAGCTCGACGAGCAAGAGGGTCTCCGCTTGACCTCGAACATGGTCAACTGCGACAACGACGCCATCCGCATCGGCATGCCGGTGCACGTCGTGTTCCAGGAGTACGAAGACACCTTCGTCCCGGTGTTCGAGCGCGCCAATGAGTGACTTCGAGAACCGATCGATCATCTCCGGGGTCGGGCAGAGCGAGATCGGGCGCAAACTCAACCGAGGCGACCTCGACATGACGCTCGACGCGGCGCGCGCCGCGATCGCCGACGCCGGTCTGACCGTCGACGACATCGACGGCCTCGCCGCCTATCCGGGATCGATGGGCGGTGGCCCCGGCGGCTTCGCCGGTCCGGGCACACCCGAAGTGCAGGACGCGCTGCGGCTCAAGCTGAACTGGCATTCCGGTGGACGCGAGGGTCCCGCGCAGATCCAGGCCGTCATCAACGCCGTGATGGCCGTGGGAGCCGGACTAGCGCGTCACGTGCTCGTGTATCGCACCGTGAGCGAGTCGACCGCGCAACGCAGCGGCGGGCGGTCGGGCATCGGTCTCGACGGAGGCGGCGGTGGAGGCTCCGGCGGCGCGCCCCGCGTCGGCGGCGAGTTCCAGTGGCTCATCCCGATGCGCGCCTATTCGGCGGCGTGCTGGCTGGCGATGTGCGCCAACCGCCACATGCACGAATTCGGCACGACGCCCGAGCAGCTGGCGCAGATCACGCTCAACGCGCGCCGCCACGCCGGTCGCAATCCGAACGCGATCTTCCGCGAACCGCTCACCCTCGACGATTACTTCGCGTCGCGCATGATCACGACGCCGTTCCATCTCTACGACTGCGACGTTCCGTGCGACGGATCAACTGCCGTAATCGTCAGCGCCGTCGACCACGCGAAGAACGTCGACCACCCGGTGGCGCGCGTCGAAGCGATGGGCACCGCGCTGCGCGGCCGTCCGTCGTGGGATCAGTGGGAGGACATGACCACCATGTGCGCCCGCGACGCCGGCGCACAGATGTGGACGCGCACGTCACTGAAGCCGGCGGACGTCGACGTCGCCGAGTTGTACGACGGCTTCTCGTTCCTGACCATGACGTGGCTCGAAGCGCTCGGTTTCTGCGGCAAGGGCGAATCGGGCCCGTTCGTCGAGGGCGGCAAGCGTCTCGACCTCGACGGCGAACTGCCGCTCAACACCCACGGCGGCCAGCTGTCCGCCGGTCGCCTCCACGGCTTCGGCTTCATCCACGAAGCCGTTATGCAACTGAGCGGTCGCTGCGGCGACCGTCAGGTACAGAACGCCGAGGTCGCAGCCGTCGCCAACGGCGGCGGCCCCATCGGCGGCTGCATGCTCCTGACGAAGCTCTAGCGCGCTCGGCCGTTCGACTTTGCCTTGCGGCCGCGGCTGGCGTCGCCGGGCTTGTGGCCGCGGGGCGGACGCGCCTTGGGCGTGTAGCCCGCCTTCGGACCACCCGGACGCTTCGGCTTCTCGCCGACGGTGGACTTGGTCACGCCGCGCGCCTTGTCGGGCTTCCGGAGACGCTTCGGCTTGTCCGACGCCGTAGGCGTCGACGCCGCCTCGTCGCGCTGCCACGGAGTGCGTGACTTGGGCTGCCAGTCGCCCGGCTGCTTGCGCTCGCCGCGGGGCTTCCACTCGGGGCGCGGGCCGCGATGCGGACGAGCGTCGCGCTCGGCGCGCTCGGGACGCGGCGTGCGCTCGGCGCGCTCCGGACGCGGTGCACGCTCGACGCGCGCAGGGCGTGCGGCGTCGGGCGAAGGAAGATCGCCCACCGTGTCGAGGCCGAGCCGGCGCTGCATCGCCGCCGACATCTTCACCTGGTCGGGCATCAGCAACGACACAACGGTGCCGCTGGTGCCCTTGCGGCCGGTACGCCCGCTGCGGTGGATGTAGTCCTTGTCATCGCCGGGCGGATCGAAGTGCACGACGCAGCCGACGTTGTCGACGTGGATGCCGCGCGCCGCGATGTCGGTGGCCACGAGGCACTGCACCTTGCCGTTGGTGAACGCTGCGAGCGCGCGCTCGCGCTGACGCTGCGTGCGGTCGCCGTGAATCGCCGCGGCGGTGACGCCGAGCGCTTCGAACTGGCCGGCGAGGCGATCGGCGCCGTGCTTGGTACGGCAGAACACGATGGCCGAGTACTCCTTGGCCACGATCTCCGCGGCCAACTTCACGCGACCCGCACGGTCGGTCTTGACGAAGTGGTGCGTGTTCTCGACGGCGTCGTGCGCGGCCTCGACCTCGTGGCGGACGGGATCGTTCTGGTACCGCTCGATGAGCGTCTTGATGTCGCCGTCGAGCGTGGCGGAAAACAGCAACGTCTGTCGGTCCCTACGGACCATGTCGAGCAGGCGGCGCACTTCGGGCAGGAAGCCCATGTCGGCCATCCGGTCGGCCTCGTCGATGACGACGAAGGACACCTCGTCGAGGCGGCACTCGTTGCGATCCACCAGGTCCTTCAAGCGGCCGGGGCAGGCGACGAGCACGTCGACACCGCGGCGCAGCGCGGTCAGTTGCTGGCCGTACGGGACGCCGCCGAACACCGTCGCAATACGCACCTTCGGGCCCGCGAGCGACATGAGCTCCTGCGCGACCTGGTTGGCGAGCTCACGCGTCGGGACGAGCACGAGCCCGCGCGGCGCACGCGGCGCGGCCTTGCGCATCGCGGTCACGAGCGGGATGCCGAACGCGATCGTCTTGCCCGACCCCGTCGGCGCACGCCCGCAAACATCGCGGCCCGCGAGGCCGTCTTCGATGGTCGCCGCCTGAATCGGGAACGGCTCGATCACCTTGCGCGCGGTGAGACGGGTGACGATGTCCGAACGGACACCGAGGTCAGTAAAGCTGGGCATGGAACTATTCGCTTTCGGGTGTGAGACAACTCAAGGACCCGGCGAACCGTTCAGCGAGCAGTCGGTGTCACGGCAGAAGTGCACGTGAGGACGACCATCGTACAGCTAAAGGTTCCCGATCGTTGCATCGAGGTAGGCCTCCATCGCGTTGATGGTGGCGTCGTCGCCTCGTGACCGTTGGAGCACCTCGTTGAACGCCGACAGGTCGAATCCCATCTTCTCGACGTTGGCTTCGAAGTTCCGCCGCGCGTTCACGAGCTTGCGCGGGACGAACTCCGTCGGCCACATGTCGGGCGACGCCTCGTACTGCTTGAGCACCTGCCGGGCGATCGTGACCTTGTGGACCTCGGACGGCCCGTCCATGATCCCCATCATCATCCCGTAGCCCGTGCCCAACTCCATGAGGTTCGACGTGCCGAGCGCGCCGTGCAGGTGCAGACACTTCTCGGACAGGTCGGTGAGCACGTCGGCCGCCAACACCTTGCACGCCGCGATGTACTGACGCGTCTGCGCCGTCGACGACTGATCGATCAGCCACGCGGTGTGCAGCACCATAAGACGGAACTGCTGCACCTTGATCCACGCGTCGGCGACCATCTCCTGCACCATCTGCTTCTTCGCCAGGAGCTCACCTTGCGTCGTGCGCGACAGCGCGCGCTCGCACATCATGTCGAACTGTTTTTGCGCCGCGGCGACGCCGCGCATGGCGTGATGGATGCGTCCGCCGCCCAAGCGACGTTGCGCGACCTCGAACGCTTGGCCTTCGCCGCCCAACAGATTCTCCAGCGGGACGCGCACGTTCTCGTAGCGCACGTGGGCGTGGCCACCTTCGTTGAAGGGCTCACCGCCGATGCCGATGTTGGCGAGCACGTTGATGCCCGGCGTGCCGGCGGGGACGAGGAACATCGACATCCCGCGGTACGCGCTCACCTCGGTGTTGGTCACCGCCATCACGATGAGGAACGACGCCGTGTTGAGGTTCGACGAGAAGAACTTCTCGCCGTTGATGACCCACTCGTCGCCGTCGCGTACGGCACGCGTCGTGAACATCGTCGGATCGGACCCACCCTGCGGTTCGGTCATCGAGTAGCACGAGAACACTTCGCCGTTCAGTAGCGGTTGCAACCACTTCGCCTTCTGCTCCTCGGTGCCGTAGTGGGCGATGATCTCGGCGTTGCCGGTGTCGGGCGCCTGGCAGCCGAAGATGACCGGCGCGAACGGCGAACGCCCGAGAATCTCGTTCATCAGCGCCAGCTTCAGTTGCCCGTAGCCCTCGCCGCCGAGGTCGGGACCGAGGTGGCACGCCCAGAGGTGCCGGTCCTTCACTTCCTGCTTCAGGCGGTCGACGACTCCTTTCAGCGGCTCTTCCAGCGGCGAGTACGCGAGGTCGCGGAACAGGATGTCGAGCGGCTCGATCTCGGTGCGCACGAACTCGTCCATCCAGTCGAGTTGCGCCTGAAATTCGTCGTCAGTCTTGAAGTCCCAGGACATGCGCCGACAGTACGTCCTACGCTGCAGGGCGTGTTCGGGCTTACCGAATTGATCAAGTGCCTCGAGACGGGCGACAACCTCGACATCGGTTATCACCGCGTCTTCGGTGGCCAGATCCTTGCCCAGATGATCTACGCCGCGTCGACGGCATCGCCCGACAAGGCGGTAAAGTCGATCAGCGTGTTGTTCCCGCGCGAAGGCGACACGTCGAAGCGCATGGAGTATGCCGTCGACAAGTTGCAGGACGGCCGCACGTTCGGCACCACGTCGATCACCGCGACGCAGGATGGCAAGGTCATCAGCGCGGCGACGGTGTCGATGCACGCGCTCGAGGAGTCGCCGTTGCATCGCAGCGACTCGCCGCCGCCGGGCGTGGGGACGCCGACGCAGGCGATCGAGATCGAGAACGTGATGATCCCGTGGGAACTTCGCGTCGTCGGCGGTGTCGACCTCGCGGCGAAGGAAAAAGGGCCGGCGGAGTATCAGATGTGGATGCGGGCGACGGGCGCTGCCGGCCAGCCGCTGTGCATCCACCAGGCGCTCCTGGCGCACGCCACCGACCTGACGCTCATCGGCACCGCGCTGCGTCCGTTCGAAGGCGTCAGCCAGGCCGATTCGACCGTCACGCTGCACACGGCGGTCACGTCGCACAACGTGTGGTTCCATCAGCCGTTCGTGATGGACGACTGGCTGTTGCTGTCGCAGTCGTCGCCGGTCGTGAGCGGCGGACGTGCCTTCGGCTGCGGCGAGGTCTTCACCTCGAAGGGTGAGGTCGTGGCGTCGTTCGCGCAGGAGTCGATGATCCGACAGCTGTAACGCCGCCGCTGGGTTCCGGGACGGAACTCGGTGGTTGTCCTAGCGTTCCCGACGGTGGATGCGGACGGGGCACTCGTCGACAAGATGCGGATGGGCGACGAAGCCGCGTTCCGCGAGATCGTCCGCCGCTACCAGGACCGTCTGGTCCGCCTCGCCGAAGCGACCGTCGGCAGCCGCGCCGTCGCACAGGAAGTCACCCAGGACACGTGGCTCGCGGTGCTGCGCGGCGTGGACCGCTTCGAGGGACGCAGCACGTTCAAGACGTGGCTGTTCAACATCCTGATGAACCGGGCGCGCAGCGCGGCGCACAAGGAGACCCGCGCCGGCCGTCCCGACGAGAACGTCGGCGACGAACGCTTCGACAAGAACGGCGCGTGGGTGACCCCGCCGGAGCCGTGGTCCGATCGCGTTGACGACCGGATCGTCGCCAACGACCTGGCGCTGCGGTTGCGCAGCTTGCTGCCACAGCTGCCGGAGCAACAGCGCGCCGTGCTGACGTTGCGCGACGTCGAGGGGATGTCGTCCGAAGACGTCGTCAAGCTGCTCGGGCTGTCAGAAGGCAACCAGCGCGTGTTGCTCCATCGTGGCCGGGCGCGCCTGCGGGCGCTGCTGAACGAGGAGATGGTGTCGTGACGGCGATCTTCGGGCGTCGTCGCCGTGAGTTGGTCTGTCGCGACGCGGTCGCGCTCATGACCGACTACCTCGAAGGCCGCCTCTCCCCCGCCGACACCGTGCGTCTCGAAGGCCACCTCGCGGCGTGCCCGCACTGCTCGGAGTACCTGGCGCAGATTCGCATCACCATCGACGCACTCGGCTACGTCACGCCGTCCGATTTGAGTGACGACGCGGTAAACGATCTCGTCAACCTCTATCGCCGGTGGGCGTCAGAGGAGTAAACCGCACGATGTAACGCGCGCGCGTCGGCGAAGGACGGTGCGTCATGACTTTGAACGCCAAGCAAGAGGAGCTGTGCTCCCAGAGCCAGTGGGACTTCTCCGGCCTGTCCGCGCTGTTCATCAACTGCACGCTCAAGAAGTCGCCCGAGGTGTCCAACACGCAGGGCCTCATCGACATCGCCTGCGAGATCATGTCGCGCCAAGGCGTCTCCGTTGAAGAGATCCGCGCCGTCGACCACGACATCGCCACGGGCGTCTGGCCCGACATGCGCGAACACGGTTGGGCGAAGGACGACTGGCCGGCGATCCACGAGCGCGTCATGGCCACCGACATCCTCGTCGTGTGCACGCCGATCTGGCTCGGTGAGAAGTCGTCGGTGTGCAACCGCGTTATCGAGCGCCTGTACGGCAACTCGTCGTTGCTCAACGAAAACGGTCAGTACGCGTACTACGGCCGCGTCGGCGGCTGTCTCATCACGGGCAACGAGGACGGCGTGAAGCACTGCGCCATGAACATCCTGTATTCGCTGCAGCACCTCGGCTACGTGATCCCGCCACAGGCCGACGCCGGTTGGATCGGCGAGGCCGGTCCGGGGCCGTCGTACCTCGACCCGGGCAGCGGCGGACCTGAGAACGACTTCACCAATCGCAACACGACATTCATGGCGTGGAACCTGATGCACGTCGCCCGCATTCTCAAGGAAGCCGGTGGCATCCCGGCGCACGGCAATCAGCGCGCGTCGTGGGACGCCGGATGCCGTTTCGATTTTCCGAACCCCGAATACCGATAGGAGACACCCATGTTCGTGCAGATCATCAAAGGCAAGACGACCAACGCCGACGCGATGGTGGCGCTCGGCGAGAAGTGGCAGCAGGAACTTCGCCCGGGCGCGACGGGTTATCTCGGCAGCACGATCGGGGCCGCCGCGGACGGCACGTTCATTGCCGCGATCCAGTTCACCGACGACGTCGCCGCCAAGGCGAACTCCGAGCGGCCCGAGCAGGACGCGTTCTTCAAGGAGATGAGCCAGTACATCGACGGCGAGCCGGTGTTCCGCGAGTCGAGCGACACGTCACTGCTGTTCGACGGGCCTTCTGAGAAGGCGACCTTCGTGCAGGTCATGGAGAGCACGTGCAAGGACCGCGCCAAGGCCGAAGCGACCGAGCCCGCGATGCTCGACGAATTGCGCAAGGCGCGTCCGGATCTGCTCGGTGGGTTGCGCGTGTGGGACGGCAATCAGGCGATCGAACTCGCCTACTTCACCAGCGAGGCCGAGGCGCGCAAAGCGGAGCAGTCCGCGGAGTTCAGCGCGCAGACCGAGGAGTTCATGTCGCTGTACGACGACATGACCTTCACCGACCTCCCCAACCCGCAGGTCAACGTCGCATAGGTAGGTTGGCGTCGCCATGAGCGACGCCGAGCAGACGAAGACGCAACGCCAGATCGCGGCGTTCCTCGAATTCATCGAAAGCGGCGAGCACATGTTCTCCGCGCTCGAGTGGGAAACCGTCGAAGCCGGTGACGGTGAACTCGTCGTCGACCTTCCGTTCGACGCCCGCCATGCTGGGCCGCGCGGTCACCTCCAAGGCGGCATCACGGCGACCCTCGCCGACTACGTCGGCGGTCGACTGGCCATGGCCGGCGTCGACGCCAACAAACTCGTCGTCACCACCGATCTCACCGTGCACTACTTGTCGGGGATCGAAAGCGGTCTGGCGCGCGCCGTAGCCACGATGTTGCGCGCTGGGCGCGCCACGCGGGTCGTGCGCGTCGACATCTTCGACGGCGTCGACGGTCCGCTCGCCGCGGCGTGCACGGTCGCTTTCCGAGTCGTAACCGCCGGGTAGATCGGTACGCTCGGAGCGTGACCGGGGGCAGGACACTAACGGTGTTGGTGGCCGACATCGTCGAGTCCACGCGCCTCGCCACCGGCCTCGGCCCCGAGCGCGCCGACGAGGTGCGCCGATCCGTCTTCGGTCGTTTCGAGATGGCCGCCCATCAGCACGACGGGACGCTCGTGAAAACGCTGGGCGACGGGTGTCTGATCACGTACTCGAGCGCGTCCGACGGGATCGCCGCTGGCGTCGAGTTGGTCGAAGCCATCAACCGGCTCGGACGCCACGTTTCCGGCCTGCGCGTGCGCGTCGGCATCGCCGTCGGAGATCTCACCGAGGAAGACGACGACGTCTTCGGCGAAGCGGTCGTGCTGGCGCGCCGCGTGTGCGACGCCGCCGCGGCGGGCCAAGTGCTCGTCACCGACGTCGCCCGCGCCTTGGCGGGTGGACGTGGCGCCATCGCCTGGCAGCGCATCGGCGACCTGTTCCTGAAGGGCATCGACGAACCGGTGCCGTGCAGCGCTGCCCGGCCGTCAGGCGACATCGACGAGCGCAGCACGGTGCCGCGCGCGCTGCGACGCCGCCACGGCGAGTTGTTCGTAGGTCGCGACACACAACTCGAGTCGCTAATACGCATCTGGAAAGAAGCGGAGTCGGGCGAACGCCGCGTCGTCGTCGTTTCCGGCGACCCCGGCGTCGGCAAGACGCGTCTCGTCGCCGCCGCGGCGCGGCGCGCCGACGACGACGGTGCGCTGGTGTTGTTCGGCCGGTGCGAAGAAGACCTGGCGCTTCCGTATCAGCCCTTCGTCGACGCGCTGCGCCCGGCGATCGACGCCGCGTCGCGCGACGTGATCGCCGCGCACATGGACGCGCATGGTGGTGAGATCCGCCGACTGTTCCCGAAACTGCACGGCCCGCCACCGGTCGACGCGTCACTCGAGCTCGAACAAGCGCGCGTCACCGCGGCGCTCGCCGACCTGTTGACGCGTTTGGCCCAGGAACAACCGATCGTGCTCGTGATCGACGACGCCCACTGGGCCGCTCCCGCCACCGTGCAGGCGCTTCGCCACATGCTGGCGATCGACGACCCCGCGTCGTTGCTGATCCTCGTCACGATTCGCGACACCGATGTCGCGGCGGGCGACCCCGTGGCCGCCCTACTGGCCGACGTGCCGCGCCACGAGCATGCGCAGCGCGTCGCGCTCGACGGCCTCAGCCAGGACGAAGTCGCCGAGCTGATCGAAGCGGTGTCGGCGGAACCCCTCAGCGAGGCCGGAACGCGCCTGGCCGCGGCGGTCTTCGACCGCACCGCTGGGAATCCGTTCTTCGCCAATCAGGTGCTGCGACATCTCGCGGAGACCGGGTCGGTCGTGTTCCGCGATGGCCGGTGGGAGCCGCGCGCCGATCTCACCGACCTCCCCGAAGGTGTGACCGACGTCGTGAACCGGCGCCGCACGCGACTCGACCCCGCGACCAACGAACTCCTCGCGGTCGCCGCGGTTGCCGGTGAGCGCTTCACGCACGCACTCATCGGCCGCGCGGCGCGTGTCGACAACATGGAGGCCGCGCTCACCGAAGCCCTCGGCGCGCGGCTGCTCATCGACGACGGCCGGGGCGGTTACCGGTTCGCGCACGCGATCGTGCGCGACGCCGTGCTGGCGTCGCAGAGCGCGGCGACGCGCGCCAGCTACCACCGCGACATCGCCAACACGCTGCGCACGATTTACGGAGACGGGCCGACCGCACCGCTGCACGACTTGGCGTACCACGCGTGCGGCGCCGCCGGTCTCGGCATGACCGCCGACGCGGCGCGCTTCTCCTTGGCTGCCGCCGAGGCGTCGGTGCATCGCGCCGATGTGCGCGCCGCCATCGAGGTGCTCACGCGGTGTTGGCAGACGCTCGACGCCCTCGATCCCGTCGACCACGTCGCCCGGTTCGACGTCTGCAACCGTCTCGCGGAGTTGCACTACGCCATCCTCGACGGCGAGTACGACGCCCTTGAGGCCGCCGCGGAGTCGGCCCGCTTTCTCGGCTCGCCGGAACGACTGATCCGCGCGTCGCTGTCGTCGTACCGCTGGAACATCGACATCGACGATCCGTTCGCGATGAAGCTGATCGAGGAGGGGCTGGCGACGCTGCCGCCCGGGCCCTCGGCGATGCGTGCCCTCGGGCTGGCGTCCGGGGCGAACCTTCGGAACGTGCAGGCCAACGGCGCGCCGCGCCAATGGACACGCGACGCGTTCAGCTTGATCGACGAATTGGGCGGGCCGACCACACCCGAGCTTCGCCTCGCCTTCGAGTACGCAGTGATGTCGACGTCGGGACAGCCGGGCGTGCACGACGTGGTGGCGCGTATCGAAGCCGTCGATGGTTCGCCGTTTTCGCCGCGCGCCGTGTTCCGCACGGCCGGCTACATGGGAACGAAGGCCGAGGCGTACCTCCGCGCCGGCAACCGCGACGCCAGCCTCGCCGTCATCCGCACGATGGAAGCGGTCGCGTCCACGAGCGGTGATCCGAACATGGAGGGTTGGGCGTTGTCGTGCGGCGTCATCTGGGCGCTGGCCGAGGCGCGCTACGCCGACGCGTCCGAACTCGCGCAGCGCGCCGTCAGCCGCGTCGGGCTGCACGTGCCGAACCTCGCGGCGGTCGTGGCCGTCGGCGCCATGTGGACGGCCTACGAGCAAGGCAACTCGGCGATGGTCGTCGAGGGCATCCGCGCCATGGTCGCCGGGGCGCCCGACTTCTGGGGCATGCGGGCCGCGCTCGCAGTGCATCTGTGCGAAGCGGGCATGCACGACGACGCACGCGCCGAGTTGGAGCGGTTGATGGGCGCGCTCCCGCGCGTGCCGCGCAACGTCGCCTTCGGCTGCTGCATCGGCCTGATGGCCGAAGCCGCGGCGCAAACGGGTTCTGCGGACTTCGCACCCGAGTTGCTCGCGGAACTCGAACCCTTCCGCGGTGAGATCATCGGCCTGCCCGCCAACGTGATGATGGGCGCGGCGGAGCGCTACATCGGCGCGCTGCGCTCAGTGCTCGGCGAAAGAGACGGCGCGATCGAGGACCTCAAGACCGCCATCGCGATGGAGGAGAACGTCGGCGCCGACGCGTGGCTGGCCCGCAGCCGCAGGTGGCTGCAGCGGATCAGCGCGAGCTGAGTACGGCGCCGCTGAATGGGACTCCGTGACGCTCGTGCGCGGCGTTCGACCAACTACACGGGCGGGGTAAATGCGGGCTTGCACGAGCGCATACTCGGCACCTCTTACGGACGGGAGTGCGCAGTCGCGTGCCGGGCGGGCGGGTTGGCCTTGAACACTCGGACGTCAGCGTGCGACTCTTGGCGAAGACCGCGCCCGCATTTTGCTGGCGCCGCGAATCTTCGTAGCGACGCACACCAGCAACTGCCGCAGCTACCTCGACGACTCGTCTGTCGCCGCCATCGAGGGCTAGGACGAGCTAAGCGGACCCACGGAGATCGTCATGCAATCTGCAGGAAGAAACCGCCTCTTCGATTCGCACACTCTCACGAAGTCAAGCACTGCCGCGCTGGTCCTAAAGGCAGTACGGTCGATGGTGCTGAGTCCGCGAACAACGAGGCATCCAATGGCGCCAAGGGTCTTCCTCGGTTACGGCAGTGAGCCGAAACTAAGCCGCGAAAGCCTCCACGCGGCCGCCGCGGTACTCACGAACACCGGCGTCGTGCAAGCAACCTCGTGGGAGGATCTCCGAGTCGCTGGGCGCGTGATTATCAAGACCGTTCTTCGCGAAATTGACTCTTCGAACTCGTGCCTGTTTGACCTGTCGACAATGAACGAGAACGTGCTGTTCGAGCTCGGCTACGCAATCGCAAAGGCCAAGCCCGTCATGTTGCTGCTCGATCAGTCTGACGCGCACGCAAAAGCGATCTGGAAGGAATTTCGGCTTCTCAAACAGGTCGGTTATACGGGGTGGACGAACGCTGATGACATTCGTAAGGCCTATCTCGCGGCGGCACCGCACGACGCAGAGACAACCCTGTACGACGATTTGATCGAGCCGGAACTGGAGACACACGCCGCGGGTTCCATCTTTTTTGTTCCGACGTACCACGCGACGGACGCGGCCAAGCAAATCGACCGACGCCTGAACCAGGAGATTCAGAGGGGGATCCGACTGCTCTCATCGGATCCCACCGAGTCGTCTCTGAACACCCTCGGGTGGTACGCAAATAAGGCGTACGAAACGGACTGCAGCATTATCCACTTTGAGTCCCCACGCCGCGAACTCGCGAGCCTGCACAATCCGCGTTCCGCGTTGGTCGCTGGTATCGCGGTTGGAATGGAACGACCTCTCTTAATGATTGCGGAGGAGGAGTATTCGCCGCCGCTCGACTACGAAGGCCTGTTACGAAACTACTCGTCCGCAAGGGAATGCAGCCTCATCGTTGACGAATGGCTTCGGGAGCAGAATCTCCAGCCGCGGTCCGGCTCGCGGACGATTCGGCGAAGACTGACTACCGAGCTGCGGACGCTGCGGTTCGGTGAACACGTCGCCGAGAACGAGATTGATTATCTAAGCGAGTACTTCGTAGAGACCGCGGGCTTCGAGGACGTCGTGGCATCGCGGGACGCGCTGTTCGTCGGTCGCAAAGGTACCGGTAAGACCGCAAATATGCTCCAGGCAGCAGCGCGGTTGTCGGAGGACGCGCGCAATCTGGTCGTCGTCATCAAACCGGCTTCCTACGAATTCGCGAGCCTTCTTGCGATGCTGGCGAACGTATCAGT
>JBEEFV010000085.1:0-14680 GCA_041166405.1 Actinomycetota bacterium
CGTCAACCCGGCGCGCACCATGCACATGATCAACGAACCGAGCTTCGGTGACCCCACCATGTTCTGCTCGAGCGACGACGCCGTCACGATGGGGCTGCAAGCGGGTACGCATTGGGACTCGCTCGCCCACGTCTCCTACGACGGTCGCCTGTGGAACGGCTTCGACGCCGCAACGATCACCGAAGCCGGTGCGTCCAAGGGCGGCATCGACAAGGTCGGGGCGCTCGTCGGCCGCGGTGTGTTGCTCGACGTGGCGCGCGCCAAGGGCGTCGAGCGCCTCGAGCCCGGCTACTCGATCACGGGCGACGATCTCGACGCCGCGACGCGCGCCGCCGTCGAACCGGGTGACATCGTCCTCATTCGCACCGGCCAGATGCAGCTGCTCCACGCCGGCAACAAGAACGCGTACACGCATCCGAGCCCGGGGCCGTCGATCCATTGCGTCGAGTGGTTCCGCGCGCACGACATCGCTGCCGCGGCCACAGACACCCTCGTGTTCGAAGCGTTTCCCGGCGACAACCCCGACTTCCTCCTGCCGGTCCACCTCCTCGACATCGTCGAGATGGGCCTCACGCAAGGCCAGAACTGGGATCTCGAAAACCTCGCACGCGACTGCGCCGACGACGGTGTCTACGAGTTCTTCCTCAGCGCCACGCCCGAGCCGTTCGTGCGCGGCCTCGGGGCGCCGGTTGCCCCTGTCGCCCTAAAATAGAACCTGTTACAGTTTTGGGATGGTCGAGTTCGGGATCTTCAACAGCCTCTACCTGCCCAAGGCCCTGAAGGACAAGGACCCCGTCAACGCCGAGCACAACCGGCTGATGGACGAGATCGAATGGGTGAAGGCGGCGGATCGGTCGGGCTTCAAGTACACGTGGGCCACCGAGCACCACTTCCTCACCGAGTACTCGCACCTTTCGGCCAACGAAGCGTTCCTCGCCTACGTGGCGGCCGTGACGAAACGCATCCACATCGGCAGCGGCATCTTCAACATCACGCCGCCGGTGAGCGCGCCGGCGCGCGTCGCCGAGAAGGTCGCCATGCTCGACCACCTCAGCGGCGGTCGCTTCGAGTTCGGGATGGGCCGCGGTTCGTCGTCGACCGAGCAGCAGGGCTTCGGCATCGAAGACCCGGAGTTGACCAAGGAGATGTTCGACGAGGTCATTCCCGAGTTCAAAAAGATGTGGCGCGACGAGATGTACTCACACGACGGCACGCACTTCTCGATGCCCGAGCGCAACGTGTTGCCGAAGCCGTACACGAAGCCGCACCCGCCGATGTGGGTTGCGGCGGGTTCGCCGTCGACGTTCGAGAAGGCGGCGCGGATGGGCCTCGGCGTGTTGTGCTTCACGACGGGTTCTCCCAAGACGCTCGCGCCGCTGATCGAGACCTACAAGCGCGAGATCAAGAACGCCGAACCCGTCGGCGAATACGTCAACAACAACGTGATGGTGACGTCACAGATGCTGTGTTTGGAAGACGGGCAGAAGGCGCGTGACATCGCCTGCAACATGACATCGGGCTACCACACCTCACTCGTGTTCCGGTACCTCGACACGTTCCCGAAGCCGCCGGGCATTCCCGAGTGGCCGGCGCTGATTCCCGACGCCACGCCCGAGCAGATGGACCAGTCGATCAAGAACGGGCTGACCACCATCGGCACGCCCGACGAGTGCGCGAAGTGTGTCCAGAACTACGCCGACATCGGCGCCGACCAGATCACGTTCGGGATGCTGTCGTCGACGATGCCCGTCGAGATCGCCGTCGAAGCCGTCGAGACCTTCGGCAAGTACGTCATCCCCCAGTTCGACACCGACCCGATGCACTCCACCCAACGCCAGCGCGAGGAACAACTCGGCGCCTAACAACTTGTGTTCTGTCGCACACGTTTCGTGTGCCACAGAACACAACTTTGGTTTAGGGGTTGCAGATCTTGCAGGGTTGCAGGGCTGTGCGCGCTGGGTCGACGGACTTGAGGCCGGTGCGGCCGGCGACGGAGGCGCAGTCGGGGCGGTGGTACAGCGTGCCCCGGGCGGTCGTCACGTATTCGACCGAAGCGACGAGGTCGGGATGGTCGCCGCGTGACAGCAACTCTTCGATGCGCTCGAGCACGGCGCGCGTCTCGGCGGTGTCGCGTTGCGTCGCCCGCACGAGCGACGTGAGCCAGTACGCGAAGTAGGCGAAGCCACCGAAGAACACGAGGCCGAGACCGAGCATCCCGCCGCTGATCGAATACGGGATCTGCTCGTACACGTTGGGCGTGTGCGACGCGCCCCACCAGCCGAGCACGATCATCACGAGCCCGAGCGGCACGGCGATCGAACCGACCACGAGCAGCACCCGCGCCGCGTCGGTCGACTGCGAGCGCGTGCGCAAGCGCGACATCGCGACCGCCAATCGGCGATCGCGCGACGTGTCGCGCTCGACGGAAATGTCGGCGGTGGTCATGCGGCGCCTCCCAAGTAAGCGGCAGAGATTTCTTCGGCGATGTCCTGCGGTTCGCCCACGCGCATGATCTGGCCGTGGGCCATCACAGCGGCGTAGTCGCACACCGCCAGCGCGGTTTGCGCGAACTGCTCGACCAGCAGGATCGAAAGGCCTTCGTCGCGTAGCTGGCGCACGATCTCGTACAGCTGGCCGACGATGATCGGCGCGAGCCCGATGGAGATCTCGTCGAGCAACAGCAGCGACGGTTCGGTGACGAGCGCACGCGCCATCGCCAGCATCTGCTGCTCGCCCCCCGACAGCGTGCCCGCGAACTGCTTGCGGCGTTCCTTCAGCCGCGGAAAGCGGGCGAAGGCGCGCTCTTCGACGTCGCGGGCGCGCACGCCACCCTTGTACGTCATCATCCGCAGGTTCTCGTTGACCGTGAGGTTCGGGAAGACGCCGCGGCCTTCGGGAATCGTGCACACCCCGGCGCGCGCCAACTGGTCAGGGTCGGCGCCGTTGACGTGGATGCCGGCGACGTGCACGCACCCGCTCGTCGGCTCCAGCCGGCCGCTCGCCACTTTGTGGATCGTCGACTTCCCCGCACCGTTGGCGCCGAGCAACGCGAACACGCACCCCGCGGGAACACAGATCGACACGCCGTGCAGCACTTCGATGCGGCCGTAGGCGGCGCGCACGTCGCGCAGCTCGAGCGCGGGAGGCAGCGTCACAACCGTTCCTCACCCGGCAGCGTGCAGGCGATCGTCGCCGTCGGGTCGGCGATCACCGACGTGAACAGCCGGCGCATCCCGACGCTCAACAACAGCGTCGCCAGCACACCGAGGAGCAGCGCGGCGCGTGACACCGGCTTGCCCGTGGCGGCGACGGTTTTGGGCGTGAGGTCGACCGTTGGTCCGCGACCGCCGCCGTTGCCGTCGTTGTTCGGCAGCGCGCCCAAGCCGCTGAGGTCCGTACCGCCGCCGGTGAGACCGTCGAAACCCCCGGCCGACGAGTCGCCGAGCACGTCAGTGCCGGTGCTGCCGCCGACGTCGCCGAGGACTTCCTCGTCACCGCCCGAAGCGACAGCAGTGGCGCGGGCTCCGCCGAGCACGAGCCCGAGCGTGTAGCCGTTCTGCGTGAGCGTGATGACGACGGAGTTCGCGCCGACCACTGCCGACGGACCGTTGATCTCGTGCGTCGCCGGCCCGACCGTCACCTTGATGCCCGCGCTGTCGAGCGCCTGCTTGGCGATCTGCTGCACGACCGCGTCGACGGGCTGGTTGCTCGAACCGAAGTGCAAACCGTTCTCGTCGATGGTGACGCCTTGGCCCGCCACGGTTGCGCCACTGATGATCGTGTGTTGCTCGCCCGACGCCTTCGTGCCGTCGCTCGTCGCCTTGGCCGTACTCACGACCTGGTCGATCTCGAGCACACCGGCGACGTTCAGGTTGTGCACGACGCTGCGCGCCGTCGACACCGCCGCGTTGCTGGTGGCACGGCTACTGGCGCTTGTTGTGATCGTGCCGAACGCGCCCGGCAGCAACGACACGCCTTGCGCACCGGCGTCGGCCTCGGCCGACTGACCGTCGGCGCGCGCACGCATCGTCGTACCCGGTACGTCGTAGGTCGTCACCGGCGGGTCCTGGCCCGTGCGCGCTTCGGCCCGCACGGGATACGCGAGCCGGTTCGCCACCTCCTGTGGGAAGCCGGGAATCAACAGCGGGAGCAGCGTGCCGCCGTTGGCGACGCCCGCGCCAGGCCACAGGTTGCTGGCGAGCGCGTACCCGGTGCCCGACTGCAACGTCGTGCTCGCCTGCGGCAGGTCGAACTCCGGCTCCACACGCTGGTCGGGGATGTCGGTGAAGACCTGCACGCCGCGCGCGTCCGAAGACAGGTCGTAGCCGAGCACGCCGTCGGCGCCCGCCCGCGGCGCGTCGACGACGAACACGCCGGCGCTCAACAGCGCCGCGACCGCACCGGCGGCGACAGTGACGAACCCGCGTCTCATACCGGCACGTCCAGTCCGAGATACGCCGCCTGCACCGCGCCGTCGGCCTGCACCTGCGCGGGCGTCCCATCCGCGATGAGCTTGCCGAAGTCGAGGACGTACAGGTGCTCGCAGATACGCATCACGAGTTCGACGTCGTGCTCGACGAGCAGAATTGCCATGCCGTCGCGCGCCAAGTCGAGCAGGAGGTCGCCGAGCACGTCGGTCTCGTCGGGGTCGAGCCCCGAGCCCGGTTCGTCGAGCAGCAACAGTTTCGGACGGATCGCCAGCGCGCGCCCGAGTTCCACGAGACGCGCCATTCCCGTCGGCATGGCGTCGACGGGGCGATCGGCGACGTCGCGCAGCCCGACGCGCTCGAGAATCTCGTCGGCCACCATCCGTGGGTCCTCACTCGTCGAATCCCAGCCGTTGCGGATCTCGGCACCGACGAGGATGTTCTCTCGCGCCGTCAACGCGCCGAACACTTCGAGGCGCTGGAACGTACGACCGACGCGCTGGCGCGAACGCTGGTGCGGCTTCAGCTTGGTCACGTCGCGGCCGTCGATCGCCACTTTCCCGCGCGTCGGCGTCTGCAGTCCGGTGATCACGTTGAACAGCGTGGTCTTGCCGGCGCCGTTCGGTCCGATGAGCCCGGTGACGCGCCCGGCCGTCGCCGACAGCGTGGTGTCGTGCAGCGCCAGGAGGCCTCCGAAGCGCACGTCGACCTGGTCGACCTCAAGCATTGCTCGGCACCGCCTCGACGTCGACGTCGGGCGCCGCGCCCGCGGCACGCGACCCGAACGCGTTGCGCACCTTCTCGAGGTTCGGCCCGACCTCCGACGTCCACCCGTTGGGGTTACGACCGAGGGCGATCGCGCCCACACCGGCGCCGAGGAACGACAGGCTCGGGATGCCCGGCAGCGCTCTTTGAATCTTCGGGAACAACCCGAACGTGAGCCCGCCCATGAGCGCGCCCGAGACGGTGTTGATCCCCGCGACCGATACGAGCAACAACAGCACGAGGCTCTGCAGCATCTCGAAGTCGTTGAGGCCGACCTGGCCGCGCAGCCCGCCGTAGAACGCGCCAGCGACACCCGCCATCGCCGACGACATCGTGAACAGCGCCAGCTTCGTGAACGTGATGTTGAGCCCGAGCGTGGCGCACGCCGCGGGGCTTTCGCGCATGGCGACGACGCGTCTGCCGAACGGGCCGCGCCGCAACGCCAACACGCCGATGCCCGCCAACGCGAACGTCACGCACACGAGCATGAAGAACGCCTTGTCGCCGTGGAACGACACGCCGAGGATCGACGGCCGACCGACGGCCAGGCGCCCGCCGTACCCGAACACGTTGTGGTTCTTGAAGAACAGCGCGCTCATGCCCTGCGCGAACGCCAGCGTCGACAGCGCCAGGTACAGCCCTTGCAACCGGATGGCCGGCAGCGCGGCGAGCGCACCGGCCAGACCTGCCAGCGCGGCAGCGGCGAGGAAGCCGAGGAACGAGTTGCCGCCGAAAAACTTGCCCATACCGAACGCGCCAATGCCGACGAAGGTCATCTGCGCCAGCGAGACCTGGCCGCCGTAGCCGGTCAGCAACACGAGCGACAGCATGATGAGCGCGAACACGACGCCTTGTCCCACGGTGAATAGATCGACCGGCGACAGCACCTGCGCCAGTATCCCGGCGGCGACGACGAACGCCGCGCCGGCCCACAGCGACTCACGCAGCGTCGCCACGCGCGGCGCGCGGTGTGTCGTCACGATGCGCCCGACGCGCAAGCGCGCCTGGGGCAGGATCAGCAACACCACGTACAGGAAGATGATGGGCAGCGCCGGCTTCACGATGTTGAGCACGTTCGACGGCAGGTTGCCGATCGTGTGCGCCTCCGCCAGACCGAGCGCCAGCCCGCCGACGAACGTGAGCGGCAGGCTCTTGAGCCGTCCGACCATCGCGGCGGCGTACCCGTTGATCACCAACAGCGTCAGCAGGATGATGTCGAGCGACACCAGCGGCGCCAGCAGGATCCCGGCGAGGCCGGCGAGCGATGCGCCGAGCGCCCAACTCACCATCGCCACACGATCAGGCGCGGCGCCGTTCAGCGCGGTGAGCTCCGGGTCGTCGACCACGGCGCGCATCGCCGTGCCGATGCGCGTCCGGAACAGGAACAACCGCAAGAAGACGGCGACCAACACCGCCACGCTCATCATCGTCAACTGGTGGTAACTGACGTAGATGCTGGCCACGCGTACGCGGTGGTCCGCGAAGAACTCCGGCATCGACCGCGGTTCGCCCGGATCCCACAGCACCGTCGCCACGCCGATGCACGTCAACAACAACCCGAGCGTGATCACGAGCGTCGTGCTGACGCTCGAGCCGTAGAGGCGGCGCATGAGCACGCGTTGAATGAGCGCGCCGAGGAGAGGTCCGATCACGCCGAGCACGACGACGAGCCCGAGCCACTGCGGCCAGTGCTCCTGCACCGTCAGCTGCCAGTAGGTGAATGCCAGCAGCATGCCGATGGCGCCGTGCGCGAAGTTGAAGATGCCCGACGTGGTGTAGGTGACCACGAGGCCGCTCGCCGTGAGCGCGTAGATGCAACCGGTGGCGATGCCGATGACGCTGTAGGCGAGGAAGGAAGTCACGGCGTCACTAGCCGGAGAACCATCCGCCGTCGCCGCAGCGGAAACCGGTCGCCGGCGAGTCGGTGCGCGCGTACTTGCCGCCTGCCACCTTGAGCAGGATCCAGCACGACGCCGGTCCCTTCGCGCCCGGGTTCGACGGCGCGAACAGTCCGTTGTCGTCGAACGAGCCGATCTTCTTGACGGCGTCGTTGAGCGCGGCGCGCGTCACCTTCGGCCCCACCGCCTCCATCGCCTGGAACATCAACCGACCCGAAGCCCACGCGTACGCCGCGAAGATGTCGGGCGTGAAGCCGGGCTTCACTTTCTGGATCCACTTGTCCATCAGCGCGACTTCCGGAACGGCGCCGGCGTCTTCCCCGCCGTAGAGCGCGGTCGACGACGCCACGAGCATGCCGTCCGCCGCGTCGCCGGCCTTGGCGATCACGTCGGCGTCGTAGCCCGAACCGCCGACGAGGAAGACCTCAGGCTTGAAGCCCTGCGACTTCATCGCCTTGGCGAAGCGCGCCGCCGTCGCGTCGTCGACAGAGATCAGGTACACCATCTTCACGCCGTTGTCGCGCATGCGCACGACGTCGGAGGTGAAGTCCGTCTCGGTCGAGCCGATGGCGCGGTCGTACAGCCACTTGAAGCCGAGGCTCTCACCGGCGCGCCGATAGCCGTCGTGCAGTTTCTTCGCCGAAGGGATGTCGGACTCGATGCTGCCGACCTTCGTGACGACGTCGGGGTTGTGCTGCTTGAAGTAGTTGAACGGACCGAGCGTTCCGCCCTTCACACCCGGCTGGATCGAGAAGTTCGTCGGCACCGCGAGGCGACCGTCACCGAGCGCGTGGCTCACGTCGGGCACTTTCGCTTGCGTCAACTGATCGGCGGCGGCGTCGTCGTAGAGCGAGAACGACCCGAGCATGGCGAGCGACTTGCCGATGAGGTCGATCGTCTGCGTGCGGTTCTGTCCGGTGTCGAACTGGTCGTCGCGCGCGTCGAGCCGCATCTGTCGGCCCCACAGCCCACCCAGCGAGTTCTCGTAGGCGACCACGGCTTGGGCACCGGCGACGGCGCCGGCGAACAACCCGGGAACCGGACCGGTAAGCGTGCTGACGTTGCCGAGGGTGATGCTCGACGCGGTAACACCGGTGTCGGTGGCGCCGCCGTTGCCGCCCGCAGGCGCGGCGTGCACATTGACGCCTGCGCCTTGGGTTCCCGTTCCGGCGGCGGTCGTCGTGTGCGTCGCGCCACCCGCTGATCCCGTGTCGCCGCTGTCAGTTGCCAGCGTCGTGTCGGTCGACCCGGCGGGCCCGGCGCCGTCGATCCCGTCGTCGGTCGCGCCGCGGACTGCGGTGCCCGTTTGGCTGGCGCGCACTGCGGCGCGCTGCGTGTCGTTGAGTCGCGCGCCGCAGGCCGCAGACAACATCGCCAACGCGACAAGCAGCGCTACGAATTGGAGCTTCTTGGTTTTCACAGCCCCCCCGGCCTCGTGCTCGGTTAACGCTAACGAAGTGTGACGCACACCACCCGGCGGTTTCACGCGGCACCCAGGATGAGGCCGCTCGTCGGAACACCGGTGCCCGCCGTCACCAGCACGTGCTCGACACGCGGCAACTGGTTGACGCTCGTGCCGCGCACTTGCCGCACCCCCTCGGCGATCCCGTTCATACCGTGGATATAGGCCTCGCCGAGTTGCCCACCGTTGGTGTTAATGGGCAAACGGCCCCCGAGTTCGATGCCTTCGTCGACGATGAAGTCCTTCGCCTCGCCGCGCCCGCAGAAGCCGAACTCCTCGAGCTGGCACAGGACGAACGGCGTGAAGTGGTCGTAGATGGCCGCCGTCTGGATGTCGTCGGGCGTCAGACCCGACGTCGCCCACAGCTGACGCGCCACAAGCCCCATCTCGGGCAGACCGGTCATGTCGTCGCGGTAGTAGCTGGTCATCATCTCCTGGCCCTTCGACGCGCCCTGCGCCGCGGCCTCGATGAGCACGGACGGTTGCTTGAGATCGCGCGCCCGCTCGGCGCTGGTGACGACGAGCGCCTGCGCGCCGTCGCTCTCCTGGCAACAGTCGAGCAGCCGCAGTGGTTCGGCGATCCAACGCGAGTTCTGGTGGTCTTCGAGGGTGATCGGCTGCTTGTAGAACCACGCCGCAGGATTCGTCGACGCGTGCAATCGGTCGGCCACCGCGACGCGCCCGAAGTCCTCGGTCGTCGCGCCGAAGGTGTGCATGTAGCGACGGGCGAACATCGCCACCCACTGGGCGGGCGTGACGAGCCCGTATGGCGAGTACCACGCGTACGCCGCGCTCTCGGTGTTCGGCAGCGCGGGGCGCCCTTGCACGCCGGCACCGAATCGGTTGCCCGACCGCTCGTTGAACGCGCGGTAGACAACCACGACGTCGCACACGCCGGTCGCCACCGCCATCGCGGCCTGAAGCATCGTGCCGCCGCCCGCTCCCCCGCCGTAGTGCACGCGACTGAACAGCTTGATGTCACCCATGCCGAGCGCTTGCGCGACCGCGATCTCGGGGTTGTTGTCCATCGTGAACGTGACGAGTCCGTCGACGTCCGACGGCACAAGCCCGGCGTCGTCGAGCGCAGCCTTCACGGCCTCGACGGCGAGGCGCAGTTCGCTGCGCCCGGAGTCCTTCGAGAACTCCGTCGCACCGATACCGACGACGGCGGCGCGCCGCGCGATGTCGGACGCGTCGCTCATCGCAGCTCCAGTGTCACGGTGCCGGTCACGTGGTCGCCGAGGTCGTTGGCGCCGCGCACGGCCACGGTGACCACGCCATCCTCGACCGCAGTGACGCTGCCGGTCATGCGCATGGTGTCGCCGGGATAGTTGGGTGCGCCGAGGCGGATGGACACGTTCTTGATCACCGCGCCGGGACCAGCCCAGTCCGTCACGAAACGACCGACGAATCCGTTGGTCGACAGGATGTTCATGAAGATGTCCTTCGACCCGCGCTCGCGCGCCAGGTCGGCGTCGTGGTGCACGTCCTGGTAGTCGCGCGACGCGATCGCCGTCGCCACGATGAGCGTGCGCGTCAGCGGAATGTCGAGCGGCGGCAGTTCCGTGCCGACCTGAACGTTCATCGGTACTCCTCCGCCAACGCGGAGCCGAGACGCGCCAGCTGTGCACTCGCCCCGCCGAGCATCTCGGCGATCTGCTTGCCCCACAGGAAGTAGCGATGGATCGGGTAGTCGACGTCAGCGCCCATGCCGCCGTGGAGGTGTTGCGTCGCGTGCACGACGCGCGAACCGCCCTCCGCCGCCCACCACTTGGCGACGGCGGCTTCCTTGGCAGCGTCGAGTCCGTTGTCGAGGCGCCACGCCGCCTGCAGCATCGTGACTTCCATCGCTCGGGTGTCGATGTAGGCGTCGGCGGCGCGCAGCGCCACGCCCTGGAACGCCGACAGCGGCTTGCCAAACTGCTGGCGCTGCGACGTGTACTCCGCGGTGATCCGCAGCGCTTCTTTGGCGACGCCCAGTTGCAGCGCGGCGAGCCCGACGTGCGCGCGTTGTCGCATCCACTCGACATCGGCGCCCGGCAGCTCGTCGCCTCCGGTGAAGGTGATGTTCGCCGCGCCGCGTTCGTCGGTCGTGCCGACCTGCTCGCGCTCGGGATCGGCGAGGAACACGCCGTCGGGTCGCACGACGAGGACGCGATCGGCGACGTGACCCGCGGGAACCGCCGTCGCTTCGAAGGCCGTCGTGAGGATGGCGTCGCCGCGCGCAACCGCCGGCAGCCACTCCTTCTGCTGCACCTCGGTGCCGAATTGCGCGAGCGGCAACGCGCCCAGCGCGATGGTCTCCCACAGCGGGACGTCGGCGAGCGCGCGGCCCTGCGCTTCGAGCATCAGGCACAGCTCGACGAGGCCGCGCCCGCTGCCGCCGTGCGCTTCGGGCAAACACAAGCCGAGCAGATCGGCCGCGGCGAGGTCACTCCAGCCGCCGCCACCGGCGAAGATCTGCGTTGCGAGATCGCGCACCGCGAGCTGGTCGTCGGAGAGCGTGAAGTCCATCAGCTTGTTCCTGCCGGGCGGAACTGCGGCAGCGTGAGGTCGTCGTCCATGACGACCAGTTCGCATACGACGGGCATGCCGATGGTGACGTCGGCCGGGTCGACGTCGACGAGGTTCGAGACGAGCCGCGTGCCTTCTTCGAGTTCGATCACGGCGACCAGCAGCGGATAGTCGAACGCCGGCACCTTCGGGTAGTGGTTGACGACGTAGCTGTAGACCGTGCCGCGCCCGCTCGCCTCGATGGTGTCCCATGCGAGCGAGTGGCACTCGGCGCACATCGGCCCCGGCGGGTGGCGCAGCGTGTGGCAGTTGGCGCAGCGTTGGATCAGCAGCTGACCGTTCTTCGTGCCCTCGAACCAGAACTCGTTGTCCCTCGTGATGCCGGGGCGCGGCCGCTTCGGTTTCGTCTCCGGCTTCGGGCGCGGCGCGAACTTGAGCATGCGAAAGCGCATCGTGCCGACGAGATCGCCGTCGGCGTCGCGGAACTCCTGACGCGTCGTCACGAAGTGACCGACGCCCAGCGCCGTCGACTTCTCGTCGGACACCGACTCGATCGTCACCGTTGACGTGATGACGTCGCCGGGCACGAGGTAGCGGCCGTACTCCTGATCGCAATTGGTAGCGACGACGGACGTGAAGCCTTCGGACTCCAGCAGACGGAACAGGTCGTCCTGCGCGGTCTTGCCGGTCCGCCCGCCGAGGCCGCGCATCGACCACGCCTGCAGCATCGTCGGCGGCGCCACGATCCCGGGATGGCCGTTGGCGCGCGCCGCATCGGCGTCGACGTAGATCGGGTTCGTGTCGCCGATGGCGTCGCACCAGTGCCGGATCATGGCTTCGTTCACGGCGTCGAGGGCGACGCTCGGCGGCCCGATGACGCGGCCTTCGAACGCCTTGATCTGTTCGAGAAAGTCGCTCACGACGTGCGCGCCGTTCTCGCCATGCCGAGGGCCGCGCTGGCGACGATCTCGCGCTGCACCTCGTTGACCCCGCCGCCGAACGTGTTGATCTGCGCCGAGCGCCCGGCGCGTTCGAGTTCGCCGCCGAGCACCGCGCCGGGTGAACCCGCGCGCAGGGTTCCGGCGGCGCCGACGATGCCGAGCAGGATGCGATACACCTCGACTGCGGTTTCGGTCCCGTACACCTTCACTGCCGACGAGTCGCCCGGCCCGAGCGACCCGTCCGCCACCGCCGCCGCCATGCGCCAGTTCATGAGCCGCATCGCTTCGACCTTGGCGTACGTGCGCGCCAGGTCCAGCTGCACCCACGGAATGTCGATGCGCCCTTCCGCCGCCGCCCAACGCGCCACGTCTTGCCACAGCCGGTGCGCCAGGCCGCTGAAGGCCGCGAGCCCGACGCGTTCGTGGTTGAGCTGCGTCGTGATCATGCGCCAGCCAGCGTTTTCCTCACCGACGAGATTCGTGACCGGCACGCGCACGTCGGAGTAGTACGTCGCCGTCGTCTTCGTACCGCCAACGGTGACGATCGGTGTCGCGCTAAATCCCGGCGACGAGGTGGGCACCAGCAAGATCGAGATGCCGCGGTGCTTCGGCGCTTCGGTGTCGGTGCGCGCCGCCAGCCAGATGTAGTCCGCTTGATCGGCGCCACTGGTGAACACCTTGTTGCCGTTGATGACGTATTCGTCGCCGTCGCGGACGGCGCGCGTCTGCAACGACGCCAGGTCCGTCCCGGCGTCGGGTTCGGTGTAGCCGATGGCAAAGTTGATCTCGCCGCCCACGATGCCCGGCAGGAACGTCGCCTTCTGGTCGTCGGAACCGAACGCCATCAGCGTCGGGCCGACGGTGTTCAGCGTGACGAACGGGAACGGCGCGGCGGCGCGCTGCACCTCGTCGAAGAAAATGAACTGATCCGTCGCCGGACGACCCTGGCCGCCGAACTCTTTGGGCCAACCGACGCCCAGCCAACCGTCGGCGCCCATCTGGCGCACGAGGCGACGGAAGACGGGCCCACCCTCGGTATCGGCAGCCAGCTCGGCGCGCACCGCCGGCGGCAACAACTTGGCGAAGTACGCGCGTAGCTCGTCCCGGAGGGCGAGTTGCTCCGGAGTCTCCTCGAGGAACAGGGCTCTAGCCCCGCGCGCCGATGACCCGAACGTTCGGCGTCGCCTTCGCCATGAGATCCCGCACCGCGGGGCCGATGTCCGCCGGCTCCCACCGGTCGCCGCGATTGATCTCCGGCCCGTGCTGCCAGCCGGTGGCGACGGAGATCTTGCCGCCGTCGACTTCGAACACCTGGCCGGTGACGTCGCGCGAATCGGGACTCCCGAGCCACGCCACGAGCGGCGCGACGTTGTCGGCTGCCATGGCGTCGAATCCGCCGTCGGCCGGTGCTTGCATCGACTCCCGGAACAGGTTCTCGGTCATGCGCGTACGGGCGATCGGCGCGATGGCGTTGGCGGTGACGCCGTAGCTGCCGAGTTCGGCCGACGCGACGCGCGTCATCGCCGCGATCCCCGCCTTGGCCGCGGCGTAGTTGGTCTGGCCGACGTTGCCGAACAGACCGGCCGCCGAGGACGTGTTGATGATGCGGGCGTCGTTGGTCTCGCCGGCCTTGATGCGATTGCGCCAGTAGTTCGCCGCGTGATGCATCGGGGCGAACGTGCCCTTCAGATGCACCTTGATCACGGCGTCCCACTCCGCCTCCGACATGCTGACCAGCATGCGGTCGCGCAGGATGCCGGCGTTGCACACGAGCACGTCGAGTGCGCCGAAGGCGTCGATCGCGCTCTGCACGAGGCGGCCGGCGGCCTCGAAGTCGCTGACGTCGTCGCCGTTGGCGATCGCTTCGCCGCCCATGGCGCGGATGGCGTCGACGACTTCGCCCGCAGGTCCCTCCGAACTCCCGGTGCCGTCGGGCTCGGCGCCCAAGTCGTTCACGACGACCTTGGCGCCCTGCCGGGCGAACTCGAGGGCGTGGCCTCGCCCGATGCCGCGACCGGACCCCGTCACGATTACTACGCGGCCTTCACACACACCTGCCATCAGACCCTCCCTTTACTTCACGAAACTAGAACAGATTCTAGTTTTCTCGCAAGAGCAATCGGGCCGCGAACTCGAGCTCGTCGGCCACCTGTCCCATTGCCGTCCAGCCGTTGACCCAGCCCAGCAGCGACGCGAACCACACATGCGCCAGCACGCGTACAGCGCCGGCGCGAATCTCGGGGTCGACATCCGTCAACGGCGCCGACAGCACGCCCGAGACGATGTGCTGCACCTGCGCCTGGCACTCCGACACCGCCGGGTCCGGCGCGGTGATCGCCGTCACCAGCGCCGCGAAAAGTTCGGGCGCGCGACCCGAGGCGCGCGTGATGCGCCGGATGACGGCGACGAGTCGCTCGACGGGATCCTCGTCGTTGCCGACGCGGGTCGGTGCTTCCTCCAAGCTGCGCGCCCACTCGAGCAGGGCGGCGGCGAGCAGGTGGTCCTTCGACGAGAAGTAGCGGTAGACGGTGCCGAGGGCGACGCCGGCGCGCGCGGCCACGTCGCGCATCTGCACGGCGTCGTAGCCGCCCTCGCCGGCCAGGCGCATGGCCGCCTCGATGACGCGGTCGCGGCGGACCACCTGATTCTGTGAGAGAACAATGCTCATTCGAG
>JBEEFV010000086.1:0-45597 GCA_041166405.1 Actinomycetota bacterium
GCACCACCACTAGCGCGGCCGCAACGAGCGCGAGGCCGACGGCGGCGCCGTCGCCGCCGGTGCGGGGCAACACCTCGCCACGCGCCTTCACCGCCGGCGCTTGAGTAGTCGTCGGCGGTGGGACCGCCGGACCGTTGGGCGCGCTGTAGATGTCGGCGCCGAACGGCACCAGTCCGTCGGCGGCGGCGAAGCCGAGATGGCCGAGGCCGAACACGTCCTCGAGGCTGCGCAGCAACGAGTAGTGGTTGTACGGGACGTGCGACACGGTGCCGGGCGCGGTGAACTGCGAGACGATTACCGCGCCGGTACGCCCGCCGCCTTGACCGCCGATGCCGGGCATGGGTGAACCTCCGGGGTTCGGCTGCTCGCCGCAACACGCGCTGGCGTCGCTCGAGTCGGACTCGTCGAAGTTGACGATGATCATCCCGCCATCGGCGTACGCGGGCGACGCCATGATCTTCGGCACCCACGTCGCTAGGAACGCGTCGGCGCTGACGAGGCCACCCGGACGGCCGTCGGCGCACGGCGCGTCGTGCCCGTCCTCGCACAAGCTCGGCGTGATGAACGAGAAGTTCGGCGTCGTCGCCACCGATGCGAGGTCACTCGCCAGCGGGGTGAGCGGCACGACGTGGGTCTGGCAGCTCGGCTCGTCGATGATCGAGTGGAAGTACATGAACGGGTTGTGCCGCGTCGCGTAGTTGTCCTTGGCCGTCGCGGCCTCGGTGTTGTCCGCGGTGTTGAAGGCGGGGTGTGCGCAGGTCGCGGCTTCGCGTGACGGGTCTTTCCCCATGTCCTGCATGTAGCCCTTCCACGTCAGGCCCTTCGCCTCGAGTTGGTCGGCGATGGTTTGCACGGCGGCGGGATACACGCACCCGACGCCGTACGCCTGACCGTCGAGGCCGATCGTGCCTGGGACCACGTTGATGAAATACGGGCAGTCGCCCTGCGTCACGGGGTTGGCGCCTTGGCCGCTGACCATCGACACGTAGTTGTCGAGGCTGGCGTGACCGGTGCCGTAGTACTGCTCGACGAAGACGCCGATTTTGCGCAGCGTGTTGTTCAGGTAGTGCGCGGGCGAGGCGGGCCCGAAGCTCGTGTCCGCGGCCTCGTTCTCGAGGGTGATGACCCACACGTGTTTCACCGCCGGCGTGGCGGCACGGGCGGGAGTCGGGGCGAACCCGACGGCGGCGACCAGCAGAGCAGCAACCCAGCGCATCCGCACAACGTATGGCGATCACCGGCTACTCGTCGTACTCGTCCTCGATTGTTAACTCCAAGGCAACCGCCAAGCTGTACGCGAGCGGCACGACTTGGGACGATTCGATCGTCACACCGCGCAGCCGGTCGGCGCCGCGAATGTCCTCGAGCCGAGAGCCACGCAGGTCGACGGTTTTCAGCGCGGCCTTCGTCCAGTCGGTGGCGCGGAGGTCGCAGCCGCGCATGCGCACATCGGTGAGCTTCGCCGCGTGCAGATCGGAGCCGACCAACACCGCGTCGGCGAAGACCACCTGTTCGGCGTCGGCCATGCGCAGGTTGACGTCGTCGAGTTTGCACTCCGAGAACGTCACGCGGCGCAGCCGCGCGCCCGAGAAGTTGGCGCCGGACAGCCGACAGCGCGTGAAGCTCACGTTCTGCAGCACCGCTTCGTCGAGCAACGAGAACCCGGAGAGGTCGCAGTCCTCGAACGCGACCCCGAAGGCGCGCCAACCGTCGAGCACGACGCCGCTCCACCGTCCGCCGCGCACGATCACGTCGCCCATCTCGACGCCGTCAGCGCGCTGACCCACGTAGTCATCCGTCGCGAGGACCATCGACCACACGTCGTCGTCGACGAGTTCGTCGGGCGCGGGGTCGTAGTCGGCCACTCGCGCACCGTATCTTGAACACTTCCTATGGCGACCACCCGCACCCCCGACGGCGTCACCATCGCCTACACGGACCACGGCGGGTCTGGTCCGGACCTGTTGCTGGCGCACGCCACCGGCTTTTGCGGCGGCGTGTGGGCGCCGATCGCGGGACAGCTCATGTCGCAATTCCGCGTGGTCACCTTCGACGAGCGCGGTCACGGCGCGTCCGGCCCTGCACCCAACGACGAGTACGCGTGGGACGGCTTCGCCACCGACGCACTCGCGGTCGTCGACGAGCTCGGCCTGCAGCACCCGTTCGGCGGCGGGCACTCTTGCGGCGGCGCGCTGTTGACCCTCGCCGAGATCCGCCGTCCGGGAACGTTCCGCGCCATCTGGGCGTACGAGCCGATCATCTTCCCGATCGACGAGCCCGCGGACGTGCAGCCGACGCCGAATGGGAATCGGTTGTCGGACGGCGCGCGTCGGCGCCGCGCGACATTCGCGTCGCGCACCGAGGCGCGCGACAACTACGCGTCGAAGCCGCCGCTGATGTGGCTCGATCCCCGTTGTCTTGACGGCTACCTCGCGTGCGGACTCATCGACGAACCCGACGGCACCGTGCGCCTCGCCTGCGAACCCGAAAGCGAAGCGCGCACCTACGAGATGGGCGGTCGCCACGGCGCCTACTCGCGACTGGACGAGGTGGGATGCCCCGTCGCGCTGGTGTGCGGCGAGAACACCGACGCCATCGGTCCGGCGGTGCTGCCGTTGCTGGCGGCGCGCCTGCAGCACGCGACCGTCGACGTTTGGGTCGACCACGGCCACTTCGGTTGCCTCGTCGATCCGGAGCGCACCGTCGCGTCGATCCGCACCGCGTTCAACGGGACGTAGTCGTTGGACGCGGGGCTGGTTCTCGCCGTCATCGCCGTCATGGTCGCCGCCGCCGGACAGGCGATCACGGCCATCGGCTTCTCGCTGGTTTCGTTGCCGTTCGTGTCGCTGGCGGTAGGACCCGCGGCTGCAGTGCCGACGATGAACGTGCTGGCGGCGTGTCTCAACCTCGTGATGCTCACGCACGAACGCCGGCACGCGGACTGGCGAGCCGCGCTGCGTCTGTTCGTTCCCGCCGCCGTCGTGATCCCTATCGTGGGTGTGCTCATCAAACGCCTCGACACCGACGCACTGTCGGTCATCAACGGTGTGGTGATCCTCGCGGCCATCGCGTTGCTGGCGACGGGGTGGCGCGCCCCGAGCCTGCGCGGGCGCCGCGGTGCGGTGCTCGCCGGCGCGACATCAGGGGCGATGAACGTCGCCACGAGCGTCGGCGGACCACCGGTGGCGATGTACGCCGTCAACGCCGACTGGCCCGCCGCGACGTACCGGCCGACGGTGCAGGCGTACTTCTTCGCCATCAACGTCGTGAGCTTCGCCGTCCGCGGCGTGCCCCACGTCAAGCACGCGTCACTGTTTCCCGCGTTCGGCGTCGCCATGCTCGTCGGCTGGATCGGCGGGACGCGGATCACCCGTCGCATTGACGACCAGGTCGTCCGCAACATGCTGCTTCTCGTGGCCGCGATCGGCGGAGTCGTCGCCGTCGTCCGAGGAATCCTCTAGCCCGTCACACCGTGGGCGTAACGTCGGTGGCGTGAGTTTGGAACTGCCGTCGGCCCTGTCACCCTCGAAGGTGTCGAGCTTCACCCACTGCGGCCTGGCGTTCCGGTTCTCGTCGATCGACCGGATCTACGAGCCGCCGTCGATCCACACCACCAAGGGCACGATCGTGCACCGGTGCCTCGAGCGCCTGTTCTACGACTTCGGTCCAGGCCAGCGCACCCGCGAGACGGCCCTCGCGCAGCTGGCGTTCGTGCGCGCCGAGTACGCCGAACACCCGGAGTACGTCGAGCTCGACCTGTCTGCCGAAGACGAAGCGTTGTTCTGGGACGACGTGGCCGTGCTCGTCCTCAACCTGTTCCGCCTCGAAGACCCGAACGACGTGAACGTGCTCGGCACCGAGTTGCGCCTCGAAGCCGATCTCGGCGGCGTGATCGTGCGCGGCGTGATCGACCGCCTCGAGCTCGCGCCCGACGGTGCGCTCGTCGTCACCGATTACAAGACGGGCACGGCGCCCCGCGTCCAGTTCGAGGCGAAGCGCCTCGCGGGCGTCCACTTCTACGCCGCGATGTGCGAGGCGACGATCGGCCGTCGCCCGGACCGCATCCAGTTGCTGCACTTGCGCGAACCCGAAGCGATCATCACCGTGCCGACCGACCAGTCGGTGCGCGGCCTCAAGATCCGCACGAACGCCATCTGGAAGGCCATCGAAACTGCGTGCGAGCGCGACGACTTCCGCCCGAACCCGGGGCCGCTGTGCAGCTGGTGCTCGTTCCAGCAGTGGTGCCCCGTCTTCGGCGGTGACCCTGCGGCGGCGCCGCGCCTCACGCGCGACCCCGACCCCGCGTTCACCGATGAGATAGCGATTGCCGTTTAGGGAAGCAGTCGATCGGTTCGACGCCCGCACGGACGCCACCATCGATCGACTGCGCGGCAATCGCTTCGCCGACCGGTTCTTCTACGCCGCCTCTGCTGTCGGCGACCACGGTGTGGTGTGGTTTGCCATCGCCATCGTGCGCTACTTCACGGGCGTCGGCGGGACTGAGGCTGCGCACTTCGCGGGGATCCGGGCTGCGTGCGCCGAGGTCTTCCAGTCGATCCTGGTGAACATTGGGATCAAGTCGCTGTTCCGCCGGGCGCGCCCCATAGCGCAGAAGCCGCGGCCCCATCGCTTGCGCACCCCGCGGACCACCAGCTTCCCGAGTGGTCACGCGACGGCAAGTTTCTGCGCGGCCGTGCTGCTCAGCCAGGGAACACCGTGGGCGCCCGTGCTGTTTCCGTTGGCAATGGTCGTCGCCTTCAGCCGCGCCTACGTGCGGATCCACCACGCGTCCGACGTCGTCGGCGGAATCGTGGTCGGCTTGGGGATCGGCGTCGCCATCGCCCACCTTTTCCCTCTACCGTGAGGTCGCCATGAGCAAGCTCGAATTCGCTGTTACGTACGACTACCGCTGTCCCTGGGCGCGCAACATGCACGAACACGTTGTCGCCGGATTGCAGGGCGGCGCCGATTGGAACGTGACGTTCCTGCCGTTCTCGCTCAACCAGGCGCACGTCGAGGAGGGCGGCACACCGGTGTGGGACAACCCGGAAGCCGGGCCGGCGCTGCTCGCCGGTCTGGCGTCACTGGTGGTGCGCGACGAATACCCCGACAAGTTCCTCGACGCCCACGTCGCGCTGTTCGCGGCGCGGCATGACAAGCAACTCGACACGCGCGACCCGGCGGTGCTCTCCGACGTGCTCTCGTCGGTTGGCCTCGACGACGCCAAGATCCTCGCCGCGGCGCCCGAACGCAACGAGCAATTCCGCGAGATCCACATGAACGCCGTAAACGATCACAAGGTGTTCGGCGTGCCGACCTTCATCGTCGGTGACGCCGCGACCTTCATCCGCATGCGCAGCCGACCGGAAGGTGACAGCGCCGCCGCGATCAAGACGGTCGAGCGCGTCGTCGGGTTGATGACAGAGTGGCCGGAACTCAACGAGTTCAAGTGGACGTACGTACAGAAGTGAGGTGACCAGTGGCTGAACGACTTTCCGACGCTGAGGCAGTGATGTGGGCTGCCGAGCGCGACCCGAGCCTGGCGTCTTCGTTCATGACGGTCACGTTTCTCGACGGCCCGGTCGACCACGATCGCTTCACGCGACGCATCGCCGGCGCCGTGGCCGGTGTCGACCGCATGCGGCAACGCGTCGAGCCGGGCCCGTTGGGCAGCCGCTCGATGTGGCGCGACGACCCCGAGTTCGAGCTGTCGAACCACCTGCACCGCGAAGAGCTCAAGGGCGCCGACGACCGCGCGCTGCTCGACCACGCCGGTGCCGTACTGAGCCGAAGCTTCGACCATGCGCACCCGCTGTGGGAACTGACGATCGTCGAGGGCCTCTCCGGCGGCCGCAGCGCGCTGCTCGCCAAGTTCCACCACACCATCACCGACGGCGTCGGCGGCATCCGCCTGTCGGCGTCGTTCCTCGACCTGTCGCCCGACGAAGAGCCGGTGCGCGCCGCCCCCGATCCGACGATCGACGAGACGACGCTGGGCGCGTCGGGCGGCATCGCGGGGTTCCTCAGCACGCTGACGGACGCGGCGTCGGACGCGATCCGCACGCCGGTGGCGCTCGGACGCGTCGTGGCCGGCACGCTGCGCGACGACCCATGGGCCACGGTGAAGACCACGCTCGAACAACTCGTCGTCACCGACAAAGCGCGTTCTCCGATCTGGGCGGGCCGGCGCAGCGCCGAACGCCACTGCGAGACCTATCGCGTGTCGCTCGAAGAGGTGCGGACCTCTGCGAAGGCTCTTGGCGGCACCATCAACGACCTGTTCGTCACCGCGGTCGTCGGCGCCGCCGCGAAGTATCACGCCAAGCGCGACGCGTCCGTCGACGAGTTCCGCGTGTCGATCCCGCTCAACACCCGCTCCGACAAGTCGGTCGGCGGTAACGACTTCGTGCCGGCGCGCATCGTGTTGTCGAGTGCGCCCGACCCCGTCGAGCGATTCAACGCCATCTCGACCAAGCTCAACGAGATCAAGGGCGCACGCGATCCGGGCCTCGGTTGGGCACTCGCCGGGTTGTTCACGAGCCTGCCGTCGCCGCTGATCGTGGCGGTGGCGCGCCAGCAGATCGAGACGGTCGACTTCGCGTGCTCGAACGTGCGGGGCGCTCCGTTCCCGCTTTACGTGTCGGGGGCGCGTGTGCTGTCGAACCACCCGATGGGACCGACGGGCGGCACCGCGGCCAACGCCACGGTGATGTCGTACGAGGGATCGCTCGACCTCGGCCTCGTGACCGATCCCGCGGCCGTCGACGAGCCCGCGGCGCTGCGCGACTTCATCGCTGAGAGCTTCGACGAACTCGTCACTCTCGGCGCGCGTTGAGCGACGCGTTAGTCGCGCTCGGACTCCGGCCCGGCGAGGCGGCGCGCTTTCGCCGCCGGGGTAACGAGCGCTGGTCGAAGTGTCGTCTCGCCGGCGTGGAGACCGACGGCTCGTTGCGCGTCATCGACGACAAGGGCGCCACGCTGTCGTTGCCTGTCGATCGCGTCGAGGTTCGCCGCGGCAAGTCGTCGTGGGAACCCGTCTCCGACCGCGCCAGTCGGACAGAACAACTCGGGCTCCTTTGACTAGCTTGACCTGACATGACCATCAGGTTGCTGCCCGAAGACGAATACATGCACTCGCTCGAGGGCGAGAAGTCCACCTTCAACGAGTCGATGTACTTCAACGTGTTCGATCCCGCGAGCAACTTCGGCGGGTGGTTTCGCTGCGGCAACCGTGCTCTCGAGGGTTACGCCGAGATGACCGTGTGCCTCTACTTCCCCGACGGCCGGGTCGGCTTCTACTTCAACCGCCCGAAGATTGACAACAACGACGCCTTCGACGCCGGCGGGATCAAGTTCACGGTGGTGGAGCCGTTCAAGGCGCTCACCGTCGAGTACGACGGCGAAGTTCTGATGCTGAAGGACCCGTTGCAGATGGCGGACCCGAAGAAGGCGTTCACCGAGAATCCGCGCGTGCCGTGCAGCGTCAAGCTCGACTACGCGGGCGTTTCCGACATGTTCGGCGGCGAGTCCGACGAGAACCACGAGAAGGAGGGCGAGGAGTTCGCCCGCGGCCACTACGAGCAACTCGTGTCGGCGACCGGCGTCATCACCGTGGGCGACGAGCGGTTCGAGATCAACGGGTTCGGGCTGCGTGACCACTCGTGGGGCCCGCGCACGTGGCAGGCGCCGTACTACTACCGCTGGCTCACCGCGAACTTCGGACCAAAGCTCGGCTTCATGGCGTCGCGCATCGCACGCCGCGAGAGCGACGGCACCCGCGCCGGCTTCCTGTGGGACGGCGAAACGAACAAGTACATCAACGACGTGCGCATCGAGACCAACTGGCACGGCGACGAGCAGTACCACCGCAACCTCACCGTCAAGCTGACGTCAGGCGAGAAGGAATTCACCGTCAAGGGTGAGGTCATGAACCTCATCCCGCTGCGCAACCGGCGCGAAGGCATGGTTACGCGTATCTCCGAAGGCATGACCAAGTGGACACTCGAAGACGGCACCGTCGGCTACGGCCTGTCCGAATACCTCGACCAGATCATCGACGGCTCTCCGGTCGGCATCGCCGAATAGGCGTCGCCTACGACGGCGCGTTGGCGATCAGTTTCTCCGACAGCTCCCACAACGCGGCGGCTTTCGCATCGTCTTGCGCGGCGTCGTTCGGCTGGCTGATCTTGACGGGGCCCCAGTTGCCGAACGCCGAGCGCTGCAAATACGAACCGGTCTGGCTCTCGAGACCGGGCTGGCTGGCGCAGTAGACCGACGGCCCGGCGCCCGCCGAGGTCGAGATGTAGAACGGCGTGAGGTACACGAGCTTCAGACCGAACTCGATGAGCGAGCTGCCGTCGCCGCCGAGGCCGAACTCGCTGCGGACGCCGCCGGGGTGCACAGCGAACGACGACACGTCGCTGCCGGCACTCCTCTCGCGTTTGGCGAGTTCGCGGGCGAACAGGATGTTGGAGAACTTCGACTTCGAATAGGCCGTCATGCCGCGGTAGTTGTCCTGCGGGTAGAAGTCCGCCTCGGTGACGTCGCTGGCGCCGCGGTGGGCGATCGATGCGACGGTGACCACGCGCCCGGCACCGGCGGCGCGCACGCGGTCGAGCAGCAGCGACGTGAGCAGGAACGTGCCGAGGTGGTTGGCGCCGAGCGTCATCTCGAAGCCGTCCTGCGTTTCGCGCTGATCCGACAGCATGGCGCCGGCGTTGTTGACGAGGACGTCGAGGCGCGGCAGCCGTTCGAGCACTTCAGTCGCGCAGGCGCGGACCGACGCGAACGAGCCGAGATCGAGGGAGAACAGCGGTACGTCACTGGTCCCGCCGCGCTTGGCGATGTCTTCGGCTGCCGCCGCACCCTTGGCGGCGTCGCGACTGGTGATGGCGACGGATGCGCCCTTTTTCGCGAGCTGTACCGCCGTTTCCTTGCCGATGCCCGTATTGCCGCCCGTGATGAGAACGACCTTGCCGTCCATGTCTCCCATGGACCGCGACCCTAGGCGGTTCGATTCACGACGTAACTGCCGAGGACGAGGACGTCCATGTCGTTACGGGCGAAGCACGCCGTCGCCTCCTCGGGTGTGCACACGATCGGTTCGTTCTCGTTGAAGCTCGTGTTCAGCAGCACCGGCACGCCGGTCAACGCGTCAAACGCCGCGAGCAACCCGAAGTAACGCGGGTTCGTGTCCTGGGTGACGGTCTGCACGCGCGCCGTGCCGTCTTCGTGCGTGACCGCGGGCAACTGACCGAGCTTGTCAGCGCGCACCTTGAACGCCATCAACATGTACGGCGACTCGTAGGCGTCGTCGAACCAGTCGCCCGCCTTGTGCGCCAGCACCGAAGGAGCGAAGGGCCGGAAGCTCTCACGGTTCTTCACGCGAGTGTTCAAGACGTCCTTCGCGTCTTGGCGCGTCGGGTCGCACAGGATCGAACGATTCCCCAGCGCGCGCGGCCCTAACTCGGCGCGGCCTTGATACCAACCGACGATCGCGCCGTCGCGTAAGCGCCGCGCGATGAGCGGCAGGAGTTCGGCGTCGTCGTAGCGGGTGGCCTTGAGACCGGCGGCGTCGAGCGCCCGTTTGCAGGCGGCGTCGTCGTACTGCGGGCCGGTGTACGCGTGCGTCATCGTCCACGTGCGCGGGTGGTCGAGTTCGTGGTGCAACACGTACTGCGCGGCGCCGATGGCGGTGCCGGAATCGTTCGCCGCCGGCTGAATCCAGACGTCCTCGAACGGAGTCTCGGAACGGATCAGCCCATTCGTGAGCACGTTGAGCGCGACACCGCCCGCCATCACCAGGCAGCGTTCGGGCACGCGCCCGTGCAGGCGCCGGAGGTATTCGAGCTCGACCTCTTCGAGCCGGCGCTGCACCGAACACGCGAGGTCCATGTCGCGCTGCGTGAGTTCGGCGCGGTACTCACGCGGCGCGCCGAACACCTCGGCCATGCGCGGCGAGTACATCGCGCCGAGCGTCGGGGAGCCTTCGGCCCACGTCATCTCGACGCCCTTGTCGTGGTGGGTGAAGAACGACAGGTCGAGTTCGTAGCGCATGCCCTCACCGAGACGGACGACCTCGCGCAGCTGTGGCAGGAACGTCGGTTCGCCGTACGCCGCGAGTCCCATCAGCTTGTACTCGTCGCCGAACGCCGGCAGCCCAAGGAATTGCGTGAACGACGTGTAGAACACGCCGAGGCTGTCGGGGAAGGCGACGACGCCCTGCACGTCGAGCTTGTTGCCGACGCCCCTCCCCCACGCCGAGCTGAGGAAGTCGCCCATGCCGTCGAGCGTGACGCACGCCGCGGTTTCGTAGGGCGACGAGAACAGCGCGCTGGCGAGGTGCGCGCGGTGGTGCTCGACGCGGTGCAGTTTCGTGCGCAGCTCTTTGCCGGTGACGCGACCGGTGGCGCGTGCGAGCGCGTCGTCGGCGTCGAGGATGCTCCCGGTGTTCTTGACGCGCGCCGTGACCGATTGGCGCGTCGGGCGATGCCGCAGCGTCCACATGACCTTGCGCGGCAAGTGGGCGAACGGGTCGCGGCTTACCGCGGCGTGCGCGACGTCGTCGATGGACGCGCCCACCTCCGCGAGGCACCACCGCACGGACTCCGACGGGAAGCCCGCCTGATGCTTTTGCCGCGTGAAGCGCTCCTCCTCCACGGCGGCGACGAGTTCGGCGTCGCGGAAGATCGCCGCCGAGGCGTCGCCGTGATAGGCGTTGATGCCGAGGGTAAGCATGACGAACCGAGGCTAGGCGGGGCTCAACGCCTCGACGAGCACCGTGAATTGTCCGGCACGCGTGTAGGCAGCGGCGGCGATGTGCGCGCGTTCGCCCATTGCCGGGAGGTCGCCGCGGGACACGCTTTGCAGCGCCACGACGATCGCGGACGCGTCGTCGTCGACGGCGACGCCACATCCGTGTTGCTCGACCAGCCGTCGCATTTCCGCCGTCGGGGCGGCCACCACGAGCAGCGGCCGCGCCAACGCCATCATTTCGTAGCCCTTGCTCGGCACGACGTAGCCCTCGATGCCGCCGCGGGTACCGACGAGCAGGAGATCCGCCTGCGCAGCGAGCGCAGGGACTTCGTCGTGCGGCACGCGCGCGGCGACCGATACGTTCGCGGGCGCGTCGGCGAAGTCGCGCTCCGCGGCGCCTCCACCGACGAACACGAACTCGGCGACGCCGTCAAGGTCGCGCGCTGCGGCCAGCACCGACGCCCACGGTCCGGCGAAGCCGAGGTTGCCGAAGTGCATGACCCGCAGCGGCCCGCCGTTGGGCGGCGCACTGTCCGTCGACGCCGGGGCTACTCCCGACCAGCCGTTGTGCACGACTCGTGTCGGCACGTCCGCGATCGCGTGCACGCGCTCGGCCATGTCCCGGCCGAGCACCACCACCTCGTCGGCGGCGCGCAACGCAGCGCCAAGGCCGCGGCGCCACAACCGCACGGTCCTCCCGTCGCGCACCAAGCCCGCAGCGACGCCGAAGTCGGGGTGGAGATCCTGAATCCAGATGGTGACCGAATGCACGCGGCCGACGCGTTTGGCCCACCACGCCAGTAGCGGTGCCATCGGCGGGTCGGTCATCACGACGAACGCGGCGCGCGCCGCGACGAACGGCACCAGCACAGCGGCACAGACGATGAATGTCATGTAGTTACACACACGCCCAAGCGCTGAGCGCCGGTCGAAGCCCGTGCTCCCGACCACGTAGCGAGTTACTCCCGGCGCACGCACGCGCCGCAGCGGACGCCACCCCGGACGCGTCGGCGCGTCGTACGACGGATAACCGCACACGATCGTCAGCGGTGCGCCGCTGCCCGCGCACACAGCCGCGAAGTCCTCGACGATGCGCGCGGTCGCGGCCGCATCCGGCGGAAAGTACTGGTCGACGAGCACGATTCTTCGCCGGCTCATACGGGTCCCATGTACCTTTTCGGCAGAGTGTGCGGGATAGCGGGGGAGCTAGGGCTCGAAAACACGGGCTCGTTGAACGATGCGCTGGCGCGGGTCGAAACCATGCTGCGCGCCATCGACCACCGCGGCCCGGACGCCCACGGCAGTCGGTCGCTGGCGAGCCCGACCGGCGTCCGAGCGACGCTCGGCGCGGTGCGGCTGCGCATCATCGACCTCGCGCCCACAGCTGACCAACCTATGTCCGACGCCGACGGCCGAGTGTGGACCTGCTTCAACGGCGAGATCTACAACTTCAAGGAACTGCGCGCCGAACTCACGGCGGCGGGGTTCGCGTTCCGGTCGCAGTGCGACACCGAATGCCTCGTGCACCTGTGGCGCTACGTGGGCGGAGACGTCGTGCGGATGGCGTCGCGATTGCGCGGGATGTTCGCGTTCGCGGTGTGGGACTCGGACTCCGGCACGGCGGCGCTGGTGCGTGATCGTCTCGGCATCAAACCGCTCTACTGGGCGCGTACGCGCGATGGCATCGCGTTCGCGTCTGAACAGCGCGCCCTCGCGCGCGCCGGTTACGTCGACGGCGCTGCCAACGAACACGTGATCGCCGGCTACCTCACGAAGGGCGTCGTGCCTTCGGGGGCGACGATCGTGCGCGGCGTGGAACAGCTCGCGCCCGGCACGGCGCTCGTCTGGCGCGGCGGCGAACCGACGCTGCAGCGCTGGTGGCGGCCCGTGTTCTCACAGCGCGCCGACCTGCTCGACCCCGAACGCGCCACGGGCGAAGTTGCAGCGAGCGTGAGCGACGCCGTGGCGCGCCACCTCGTCGCCGACCGCAAGGTCGGGGTGTTCCTGTCGTCGGGAACGGACTCGACGGCGGTCGCGACGTTGGCAGCGCGCAACGGCGCGCAGCAGAGCCTGACGGTGACGTTCCCCGAGGAGGCAGAGTTCGACGAGGGCGAGATGGCCGCGGCGACAGCGCGCCAACTCGGCTTTGACCACGCGGAGATTCCGACGACGGCGTCGGACGCCACCGAGTTGTTCCCCCAGTTCCTCACGTCACTCGACTCACCTACCGCCGACGGGTTCAACAGCTGGCTCGTGTGCCGCGCCGCCCGCCAAGCCGGCCTCGTCGTCGCGCTCTCCGGTCTCGGCGGCGACGAGTTGTTCGCGGGCTACCGGACCTTCGATCTCGTTCCGCGCCTGCGGCGACTCACGCCGTGGCTGAACCGTCTGCCCGCAGCGGGGCGCGCCTCGCTGACGCGGTTGCTGCGCGCCAGCGACCGCACGCGTCCGTTTGCGCGCGCCGTCGGCGCGGCCCCAGGCATCGCGGGCGCGTACCACGCGATGCGCAGCCTCTTCGACGCCGACGAGCTCGCGTCGATCGGCATGGCGCGCCCGGCGCTTGTCAACGGCGTGGTTGCCGAGCCCATCGACGCCGTCACGTTGCTCGAACTCAGTTCGTACCTGCGCGACCAGTTGCTTCCCGACACCGACACCACCTCGATGGCGCACAGCCTCGAAGTGCGCGTACCGCTGCTCGACGACCGCGTCGTGGAAACGGCGCTCGCGTTACCGCCGGCGCGTCGCGTCGACGGCAAGTTGCTGCTCGCCGAAGCCGCCGGGGTGACGGCGCCGCAGAAGAAGCGCACGTTCACGCTCCCGATCGACCGCTGGATGCAAGGCCAGCTGCGCCCAACGATGCGTACCGCTGTGCTCGACGACTCGCTGCCGTTCGCTGACGTGTTGCCGTCGCAGTTCCGCGCGCAGTTGTGGCGCGACTTCGAGGACAACCGCGCCCACTGGAGCAAGGTCTGGGCCGTCGGCGTCCTGCGCTTGTGGCCGAGCGCCAACGGGTTCGGCTGGTAAGCCGGAGCCATGCGCGACGGTGTCGCCTCCGAGACGGCGCGGCGAGTCGCGGCGCAGCGGCTTACGTTTCCACGCGCTCTCACCGACTACGGCGACCCGCAAGCCGACGAACGTCTGACGCGCGACGTCGCCGCCGGCACGCGGACGCGCACCAACCTGCTCACGCGCCACCTCGAGGGGCGCACGATGTTCTTCGACCGCGTCGTGGTCGGCGCGCTGGAGCGCGGCGTCACGCAGATCGTCATCGCCGCCGCCGGTTACGACGGACGCGCCTGGCGTTATGCGAAGCCCGGCGTGCGCTTCTTCGAACTCGACCACCCGTCGACGCAAGCCGACAAAGTGGCGCGCGTCGAACGACTCGGACTGGCCACCGACCGCATCGCGTTCGTGCCCGCGGACTTCGCAGTCGCGGACGTCGGTGCGGCGCTGCGCGCCGCGGCGTTGGACCCGACGAAGGCGACGGTCTTCACGCTCGAGGGCATCGCCATCTATCTCGACCGGCCGGTGCTGACGAGTGTGCTGCACGGGATGGCGTCGGTGGCGACAGCCGACAGCCGCGTCGCGATCAGCCTGTCGATCAACGGGCGCGGCTTGTCCTCGTCTGTCGCGTTTCGCCACGCCGTGGCGCGCCTGGGCGAACCCGTGCGCACGGTGTTGGCACCCGAAGAGGTCGACGACTTTCTCGCAGCATCGGGCTGGGAGCGCACCGACGCCGGGTCCGAACGAGCCCGCGCCGGCGGCCTCGTCGTGTTGCGGCCGTTATTGAGGTAACCGATCGGCCTTGGAGGCCGTAGCCTGGAGGGCCAGATGCGTGACTATCTCAAGGCCGTCCACGAACGCGTCATCGTGTTCGACGGCGCCACCGGCACCAACCTGCACGCCCGCGACCTGACGATCGACGACTTCGGCGGCCCACAGTTCGAGGGCTGCCCCGAGATCCTCAACGTGACGCGGCCCGACGTCATCCGTGACCTCCACGCGTCGTTCTTCGACGTGGGCTGCGACGTCGCCACCACGAACAGCTTCGGCAGCTTCTCGACGGTCCTCGTCGAGTACGGCATCCCCGAACGCGGCTACGAGTTGTCGTACGCCGCCGCCGCGCTCGCCCGCGAGGTCGCCGACTCCTACGACGGCGACCGGTTCGTCGCCGGCGACCTCGGTCCGGGCACGAAGATGGCCACGCTCGGTTGGATCTCCTTCGCCGAGTTGCGCGACGCCTACGAAGAGGCCGCCCGCGGCCTGCTCGACGGCGGCGTCGACTTGTTCGCCATCGAAACGTGTCAGGACCTGCTCCAGGTCAAGGCGGCGATGATCGGCGCGCGCCGGGCGATGAAAGCGGTGGGCCGCGTCGTGCCCATCGAGGTGAGCGTCACGATCGAGACGACGGGTCGCATGCTGCTCGGCACCGAGATCGGCGCGGCGCTGGCGTCGATCGGCGCGATGCGTCCCGACGTTCTGGGCCTGAACTGCGCGACCGGCCCGAAGGAAATGCACGAGCACCTGCGACACCTGTCGCGCTACTCGCCGTTCCCGATCCGCTGCGTCCCCAATGCGGGGCTCCCGTCGATCGTCGACGGGCACACGCACTACGACCTCACCCCGGAGCAGTTAGCCGACGCCCACGCGCACAACATCACCGACCTCGGCATCGAAGTCGTGGGCGGTTGCTGCGGCACGACGCCGGCGCACCTCAAGGCCGTCGTCGACCGCTGCCGCAACCTCACGCCGAAGACGCGCGAGCCGATCATCGAGCCGAGCGTGTCGTCGTTGTTCAGCGCCGTGCCGCTACGTCAGGAGACGAGCTACCTCGTCATCGGCGAGCGCACGAACGCCAACGGTTCGAAGGCGTTCCGCGACGCGCTGCTCTCCGAAGACTGGGACACGTGCGAAGGCATCGCGCGCGACGGCGTGAAGGAAGGCAGCCACGCCGTGGACGTGTGCGTCGACTACGTCGGCCGCGACGGCGTCCCCGACATGAGCGAGTTGGCGCGCCGCTTCGCCGAGCGCATCGACGCCGTCATCGTGCTCGACTCGACCGAGCCCGATGTCATCCGCGCCGGCCTGGAGCGCCTCGGGTCACGAGCGATCATCAACTCCGTCAACCTCGAGGACGGCGACGGCGAGAACACCCGGTTCCACAAGGTGCTCACGATGGCGGCGGAGTTCGGTGCGGCTGTGGTGTGCACGTGCATCGACGAGGAAGGTCAGGCGCGCACGCCCGAGTGGAAGCTGCGCGCCGCGCAGAAGATCCGCGACCTCGCTGTCAACCGCTACGGGCTCCGCGACGAGGACCTCCTGTTCGACGCGCTGGCGCTCACGATCGGCGCCGGCCTCGAAGAGTCACGCGGCGACGGCGCCGCGACCATCGAAGGCATCCGGTTGATCTCGCAGGAACTGCCGAACTGCTTCACCACGCTCGGTCTGTCGAACGTGTCGTTCGGCCTCAACCCCGCGTTGCGCCACGTGATCAACTCTGTGTTCCTGCACGAGTGCGTCGAGGCCGGGCTGACGAGCGCCATCGCGCACGCCGGGCGCCTCATGCCGCTGAATCGCATCGACGAGGAAGACAAGCAACTCGCGCTCGACCTCATCTACGACCGCCGCCGCGAGGGCTACGACCCGCTGCACATCCTGTTGAACAAGTTCGAGGGCGTGAAGGCGGGTGCGGTCGAGAAGGAAGACCGCAGCGGGTGGCCCGTCGAGGAACGGCTCAAGACGCGCATCATCGAAGGCGACCGCAACGGTCTGACCGATGATCTCGACGAGGCGCTGGCCACTACCGAGGCGCTCGCGATCTTGAACGACACGCTGCTCGACGGAATGAAGACGGTGGGCGACCTGTTCGGGCGCGGCGAGATGCAGTTGCCGTTCGTGCTCCAGTCGGCCGAGGCGATGAAGGTCGCCGTCGCCCACCTCGAGCCGCACATGCCCAAGACCGAGGACTCCACCAAGGGTCGCATCGTGCTGGCAACCGTGAAGGGCGACGTGCACGACATCGGCAAGAACCTCGTCGACATCATCCTCACCAACAACGGCTACGAAGTGTTCAACCTCGGCATCAAGGTGCCGCTCAACGACATGGTGGCCAAGGCGCGCGAAGTCGGCGCCGACGCTATCGGGATGAGCGGTCTGCTCGTGAAGTCGACGCTGATCATGCGCGAGAACCTCGAGGAGATGAACAGCGAAGGCCTTTCCGAAATGCCCGTCATCCTCGGCGGCGCCGCGCTCACGCGCACCTACGTCGAGCGCGACCTGCGCGAGGTGTACGACGGCCGTGTGTTCTACGGCAAGGACGCGTTCGAGGGACTGCACACCCTCGACGAGTTGATGACGAAGAAGCGCAGCGGCGAACTCGAAAGCGACACGACGTTCGGGATCGAAGCCGGCGGGCGCAACCTGCCGCGGCGTGAGCCGAAGGCGGCGGTGGACCCTGCTTCGTTGCCTTCACGAGCGCCGACGGTTGCCGCCGACAACCAGGTGTACGTCCCGCCGTTCCTCGGCTCGCGTGTGATCAAGGGCGTCGCCCTCGACGAGATCGCCGGCTACATCAACGAGACGGCGCTGTTCCGTAACCAGTGGCAGTACCGGCCGGAAAGTGGCGAGTCGGATGACGACTTCAAGACGCGCATCCGTCCCGAGCTGCGCAACCGGTTGAACGAGGCGAAGTCGCTGGGTTTGCTCGTGCCGCAGGTGTCGTACGGGTTCTTCGCGGCGAACGCCGAAGGCAACGACATCGTCATCTGGAAAGACGACGACCGCAACGCCGAGTGGCTGCGCTTCTCGCTCCCGCGCCAGGATCACGAGCCGTACCTGTGCATCGCCGACTTCGTGCGCGCCGATGAACCCGACTACCTCGCGTTCCATCTCGTGACGATGGGCAGTGTTGTGTCGGAGTACGCGGCGGAACTGTTCGCCGACAACAAGTACACCGACTACCTGCACGTGCACGGCCTCGGCGTCGAGATGGCCGAAGCGCTGGCCGAGTTGTGGCACCGCCGCATCCGCGAGGAGTGGGGTTTCGCCGACCAGGACGGCCCGTCGATCGCCGGGTTGTTCCGCCAGCAGTACCGCGGCGGGCGCTATTCGTTCGGGTACCCGGCGTGCCCCGACCTCGAGGACAACGTGAAGATCAACGAGCTGCTCGACGGCGCGGCGATCGGCGTCGAGTGCAACGAGGACACGTCGTTCCAGTACCAACCCGAACAGACGACCTCTGCGCTGATCTGCCACCACCCGCAGGCCAAATACTTCGTGGCGTGAGGCGCTTCGCTGTAGTGGCGCTCGCGCTGCTGGCGGCGTGCTCAGCGTCGCCCAACGCGCGTCCGAAGGTGAAGGCCCACACGACGACGACGTCGCCGACGTCGACGACCATCGCCACCGTGACGTCGACGACCGGTCAATCCACTTCGACCACGGCGAGCGCGCTGGCGAAGCCGTGTGCCGCGTCCGACCTCGGCATCGGTGGGATCGACTCCGACGGCGCCAGCCAGCACCGCTTGACCTACGTACGGCTCCTGAACACTTCGGCGTTCACGTGCTCACTCTCGGGCTTTCCGACCTCGGTGACCGCTGTCGATCAAGACGGCCACTCGCTGGACCGCGTCGATCAAGGCGCCTACCAGCCGGATCCGCCCGCGGGCGACGTTGCGCCAGGGGGCTCGGGTCTGCTCATCATCGACACCAAGACGGCGTGCGACGAGGCCACGAAACCACCGATGCGAATGTTCCGGAACTTCCAGATCGGGATCCCGGGCGGCGGCACGCTGTCGCTCGGCGACTTCGCAGTCGACGGCTCGTGCGGAGTCGCGGTCAGCAAACTAGGAGTCCAGAAGTGACCATCGAAATCACGCCGATCGGCTACGTGCGCGGTGGGCGCACCGAGCCCATCGACGACAACTGGGGCGGCGTCATAGCGACAATCGAACTCGACGAGTTGCAGTTCGATCCCGATGTCACCGCGGGCCTCGCCGAGTTCAGCCACCTCGACGTCGTGTACGTGTTCCATCTCGTCGACGAGGCGAAGATCGAGACGCGCGCCCGTCACCCACGCAACAACACCGACTGGCCGCTCGTCGGCATCTTCGCCCAGCGCGCCAAGGGTCGGCCCAACCGCATCGGCGTCACCACGTGCGAGATCGTGAGCGTCGACGGCCTGACCGTCACCGTGCGCGGCCTCGACGCTATTGACGGCACGCCGGTCGTCGATCTCAAGCCGTACATGAACGAGTTCGCGCCGCGCTCCGAAGTGCGCGAACCCCAGTGGGCCACCGAGCTCATGGCCGGCTACTGGCACACCGATACGTAAAGCGTGACGAGAACCTTTCGGCGCGCCATCGCCGCCGCGATCGCCGCGCTGCTCGTCGCCGACATCGCGTGCCTGGCGACCATCGACCGCACCCCGGACGTCGCCGAGGCACAACTGCGCACCATCGAGGCGTTCGCCGCTCATGCCCGTGGGCTGCCGTTGCGCCACGCACTCCACCCGCGGTTCGCCACGCGCGCCGAGTTCGCCCGCCTGATGTCGGGCGGCCTCACGCCGCAACAACGCGCCGCCCAGGCAAGCATCGAGATGCCGCTCGACTCGGCGCTTCACGCACTCGGCCTGCTGCGACACGACCAGCGGCTGTTGGCCGAGCAGGAACGCGTCCGGGAACTCGGCGCGCTCGGTTTCTACGACCCCGGTTCCAATGCGATCGTGATTCGTTCGAACGCCCGGAAGCTCCCGGCGTCGGTGCGAATCAGCCTGGCCCACGAAGTAACGCACGCGCTCCAAGCGCAGAACGGACTACTGGGCCCACCGAACCTGTCCGAGAACGACTACGGCCGTACGCAGGTCTGGTACGGGCTCGTCGAGGGCGACGCCACTCGCATCCAGCTCCGCTACTTCCGCTCCCTCACCGCGAGCGAGCAGGCGCAGTACGCCGCCGTCGGCCGGAAGAACGCGACGCGCGTCGCTGCGCTCAAGCTCGACCCGTTCGCGTACCAAACCACGATCGCCAACTACACGCTCGGCGAACCCATGGCGGCGCTGTTGGCGGCACGCGGCGCCGGCCCACTCGAGGCCGCGTTCGCCAACATCCCGACTTCGGACCTCGTCGAGGTCAACCCGATCGCGCTGGCGACCGACACCGTTGCCTCCGACCCGCCGATCCCTTCACCACCCGCGGGCAGTGTCGTGAAACAGCGCGGCCATTTCGGCGCGCTGTACTGGTATCTGGCGCTGGCGTCGCGGCTCCCGCCTGACGAGGCCATCGCCGCGCTCGACGGTTGGAACGGAGACTCGTTCGTCCTCTGGCAGGACGCCAAAGCCAGTTCCACGCCGTGTGTCCGGGCGGCGCTGCGCGGTGTCACGCCCGCGCTGGCCGCGGGGCTCGAGAAGTGGCGAGCGGCATCGCCCGTCGGCATGGCGAGTGTTTCGTCTGCCGCCGACGTCGTGACCGTGACATCGTGCGAGCCCGCCGCTCCGACTCCCCTCGCCGCGACCTTCGAGCGCGCCGTCGCGTTCCTCACGGCGCGAAACGCGTTGCTGGCAGTCGCCATCATCGACGGCGCACCCGTAGCGACCGTCGGGTGCCTCAACCGCGTCTACCTTGCGTATCTGCGCACCGTCCGCTCGCCGCGGCGGATCTTCGGCGGCTTCGTCCCGGCGGGCGACGCGCTGCGCGATCGACTCCGACCGCAGTGCGACGCACCCCTCTGATGACTCCACCGTGTGGACTCATCCACAGCCTGTGGATAAGGCTGCCGTGCAGCCTTAGCGCGCCAGGCGCAGCCCGCTGAACGCCCATCGGCAATGCGGCCCGAAGAAGTTGCGATACGTGGGTCGTGCATGCCCGCGCGGCGTGGCGCAACACGAGCCCTTCAGCACTTCCTGGTTCACCATGAACTTGCCGTTGTACTCACCGACTGCGCCTTCGGCGGGCGTGAAGCCCGGGTAGGCGGTGTACGACGACGCCGTCCACTGCCACACCGAACCGAACCATTCGTCGGCGGTGGGATGCAGGCACTTGACGTCCAGACCGCTGCGCGCCGGGACCTTCTTCGGCGCGGCGTGTTCCCACTCGAACTCGGTCGGTAGGCGCGCACCCGACCAGCGGGCGAAGGCGTCGGCTTCGTACCAGCTCACGTGCACCACCGGTTCGTCGTCACGCACGAGCAGTGGGCCGCCCATGGTGAACGTCCACCACTCGTCGTTCTCCTGCCACCAGTACAGCGGCGAATCCCAACCGTCGGCTTGCACCTTCGCCCATCCGTCCGACATCCAGAACTCAGGCCGCTCGTAGCCGCCGTCGTCCATGAACGCCTTCCACTCGCCGCAGCTGACGAGTGATTCGCTGATCTCGAACGGTTGCAGCAGCGCGTCGTGACGCGGCGTTTCGTTGTCGAAGCAGAAGCCGTTGCCCTCGTGGCCGACGGGTACCACCCCGCCTTCGTACGCCGTCCACGTACCGGCCTTTGAGCGATCGATCGGCTGGTCCCACCAGCGCGCCTTGCCGTAGTGCGGCTGCGTTGGATTGACCGACAGCACGTGTTTGATGTCCATGACGATCAGCTCTTGGTGCTGCTGCTCGTGGTTGAGGCCCAGCGTGACGAGCTCGGTCGGCGCATCGCCGCGATCGAGCAGCACGTGCATGTTCTCGTCGACGTGGTGGCGGTAGTCGCCGATCTCTTTGGCACCCGGGCGCGTCAGCAACCCGCGTTCGTTGCGCGAGTGCCGCGGACCGACGGCTTCGTAATACGAGTTGAACAAGAAGCGATAGTTCGGGTCGAACTCTCGGTAGGCGCGCAGCGACGGCGTGAGCAGGAACGTCTCGAAGAACCAGGTGGTGTGGGCGCGGTGCCACTTCGTCGGCGAGACGTCGGCCATCGACTGCACCGTCTGGTCTTCGGCCGACAGCGGCTCCGCTAGCGCTTCCGTGAGTTTGCGTACGGCGTCGTAGTCGAGCTGCATCAGTCCACCCCCGCGAGGGTCAGGAGGAAGTCACCATCCTCGTCGGTCCACTGCTCGAGCACGCGCATGCCCGCGGCTCCCAACTCGGTCGTCACGCCGTCGGGCGTGAACTTGGCCGAGATCTCGGTGCGCAGCGCTTCGCCGCGCGCGAACGACACGTCGAGATCGAGAGCGCCGACGCGCACGGCCTGGTCGTCCAAGGCCACCAAGTGCATCTCGATCCACTTGTGCTCCTCGTCGAACACGGCACGGTGCGCGAACCGCGTCACGTCGAAGTTGGCGTCGAGCTCGAGGTTGACGTGGGAGAGCACGTTGAGGTTGAACGCCGCGGTGACACCGGATGCGTCGTCGTAGGCGGCGACCAGACGCGCGCGGTCCTTCACCAAGTCGGTCCCGAGCAGGAACGTGTCACCGCTCACCATGCGGTCGCGCAGCGTGCGCAGCATCGCGGCGCGGCCCGCGGGATCGAGGTTGCCAATGGTCGAACCGAGCAGCGCGATGAGTCGCCGACCGCCGAGCGGGATGTGCACGAGGTCGTGACCGAAGTCGCCGACGATTCCGTGGATCTCGAGCTCGGGGTACTCGTCGCTCAGGGCCACGGCGGTGTCGCGCAAGGTCGCCTCGGCGACGTCGAATGGCACGTACGTCGCCGGCATCGGGAGCGCGTCGAGCAGCAGCCGCGACTTCTCCGAGGTGCCCGACCCCAACTCGACGAGGGTGTCCGGCGAAGCCGTCGTCACGATGTCCTTGGCGTGATTCGTCAGGATCGACCGCTCGGCGCGGAAGGGGTAGTACTCGGCCAGCTTCGTGATCTCGTCGTACAGCTCGCAGCCGCGCTCGTCGTAGAACCACGACGGCGACAACGTCTTCGGCGACGACGTCAGCCCGACCACGACATCGTTTCGGAGCGCCGCCGCAGACGCCTCCGAGTCGAGGAACACCTCTATCCGCATCATGGAAACCATACGTATGGGGTGTGGCACCTGGATGCAGTACCCGTAAACATTTGCGGCGTTACGACCCGAGGATGGCCCGGGCGACGAGATCTGTCCCGAACGCCGTGAGGATTGCGAGGTAAAGCAGGCCAGTAGCAGCCATAACGGCGGAATACGACCGCTCCTTGAGGGCGGCGTTGGTCACGAAGCACAAGATGATCGTCGTCACGGCACACGCGATCCAGAACCACCCGAGCATGCCGCCGTAGCCGTCGTCGATCGACCCGGCGAACACGGAGAACATCCCCGTCGGCACCAGTAGCAGCGCCACTTCGACCGGCCAGATGCGGGCCAGCCACGTGTTGAGTTCGAACAGCGGGGCCCGCGGGAGTCCCGGCTGCACGAGGTACCAGTGGCCGAGGAGCATGGCGTCGGTCACGCAGCCGAGAAACGCCGCCCCGACCACCGTGCGGGCGACGGAGAGCGCGTGCACGCCGGCGCCGCCGTGCGCATCGGCGAGCCCGGCGGCGATCAAGCCGACGACGCCGATCGCGGGCGCGATGACGTCGAGGACGGGCGGGAACTCGGGACCAGACGCGGCGTCGGCGACCGCGACCTCGCGACCGACGGGGTGTTCGACCATCGCGGCGACGCGGGCGCGTCGCGCGCTCACGATTTCGCGCCCGCCGGCGACACCGGCCTTGCGTCGAACGACGGATACGACGAGGGCGACGCCGGCGGCGATCACGACGAGCAACGACGATGCTTCGCGCACGGGCACCGCGTCGAAGGCGAGGCCGCAGGCGATCGACCCGATCGCCAGCGTGATGAATACGGCGCGCAGCAGCCACCCGTACCCGATGCCGAGCAGACGCCCGCGCGTCGTCACCCACGTGAAGGCGAGGCCGCCGACGGCCCACTGCAGCAGGACTGTGGCGGCGTCTAGCTTGATCAAGCGACGACGACGAGGTCGTGGTTGGCGGTGTTGAGCGACCGCGGCCCCTCCTCGGTCGCCACGATGATGTCCTCGAGCCGCGCGCCAAAACGGCCCGGGAGGTAGATGCCGGGCTCGACCGAGAAGGCGTTGCCGACTTCGAGCGGCGTCTTGTTGCCATCGACCATGTACGGATCCTCGTGCACGTCGCGCCCGATGCCGTGGCCGGTTCGGTGCGGGAAGAACTCGCCGTATCCGGCGTCGGCGATGACGTCGCGCGCCGCGCCGTCGACGTCGCTGCACGCCGTGCCGACGACGGCCGCCGTGACCCCCGCGGCGTGCGCTTCGGTGATGACGGCGTAGATCTCCTGCAGCTCGGGCGACGGCTCACCGGTCACGACCGTGCGCGTGATGTCGGAGCAGTAGCCGTCGAGCACGCCACCGAAATCGCACACGACCGACTCGCCGGGGCCGATCACGCGATTGCCGGGCTCGTGATGAGGCGATGCCGAGTTCGGGCCCGAGGCGACGATGACGAACGCCACCTTGTCGTGGCCTTCGGCGATGAGGCGTCGCCCGATGTCGTTGGCGACCTCGGATTCGCTGCGCCCGATGAACGTGATCTCGCCGGCGTGAATGGCGTTGGCGACGCGGTCCGCCGCCGCGGATGCGCGTGCGAGGCAATCCAGTTCGGCGGCGTCCTTGGCGGCGCGCAGCGACGACGTGATCATCGACGCCGGGTGCCAGCGGCGCGCCGGCAGGTCGTCCTGCAACGCCAGCAGGAATCGCGACCACGTGTGGTCGCCGATCGCCAGCGTGATGCGACTCCCGACGAGGCCGGCCACGAGCGACACGGGATCGTCGGTCTCGTCCCACGGGATCAGGCGAAACAGCTCGGGGCGATCCTCGACGCGAGGCGCTTCGAGCCGCGGCACGATCAGCGTCGCGTCTTCTTTCGCGGGAACGACGAGCATGGTGAGGCGCTCGAGCGGCATCGCCTCGTACCCGCACAGCCACGGCAGGTCAGCGCCGACGGACAGCAGGAGCGCGTCGACGCCGAGTTCGGTCATCCGCGAGCGCACGCGCGTCAGACGAGACTGAAACGCCGCCGTGCTCGAGCCCACCGCGGCCAACCTACTGACTCACCGTCAGCGCCGCATCAGCGGCAGACCGGGCGTGGTAGCTCGAACGCGTCAGCGGCGAGCACTCGACGTGCGCGAAACCCATCGCTTGCGCGTCGGCGCGCAACGCGTCGAACTCGGCCGGAGTCCACCAGCGCGCCACCGGCAGGTGATGCGCCGTCGGGCGTAGGTATTGGCCGATGGTTACGACGTCGACGCCCACGCCGCGCAGGTCGCGGAGGGCGCCCAGTACCTCGTCGTGGGTTTCGCCGAGGCCGACCATGACGCCCGACTTCGTCATCAGTCCGGCGCGCTTGGCGCGCGCCAAGACGGCGAGGCTGCGGGCGTAGCCCGCCGATGGACGAACGGCGCGTTGCAGGCGGGCGACGGTTTCGAGGTTGTGGTTCAACACGTCGGGGCGGGCGTCGAAGATCGTCTGCAACGACGCCGCATCACCTTTGCAGTCCGAGATCAGCAATTCGACGTTGGTACCCGGCGACGTCGCGCGAATGGCGGCGACCGTCGCCGCGAACGCACCGGCGCCGCCGTCTGCCAGGTCGTCGCGGGCGACGCAGGTGATGACGACGTGTTTGAGGCCGAGCTCGACGACGGCGTTGGCGACGCGCGCCGGCTCCGTCGCGTCGAGAGGCTCAGGCTTGCGCGTGTCGACGAGGCAGAACCCGCAGGCGCGCGTGCAACGCGAGCCGTTGATCATGAACGTGGCCGTGCCCTCGTTCCAGCACTCGTAGATGTTCGGGCACCCCGCCTCTTCGCACACGGTGACGAGCGATCGGTCGCGCAACGTCTTGCGCAGGGCCACGTACTCGGGCCCGAAGTCGGCCTTGACCCGCAGCCACGACGGCTTGCGTTGGTCGACGGGCAGAGCCGTCGACGTGTCGACCCCGGCGGCGTTGAGCCTTCCGAGCAACCGCACCGGCGCGCTCGCGCCTTGCGCGTGGGCGCGCGAGAACTCCGACAGGTCGTCGAGCTTGTGGTGCCACGCGACGTCGGCGCGATCGCTTGCGCCCACCCGCGCCACGACGGCGTCGACGACCTCGCGCAGGGGTACGTCGACGCCCTCGCGGGCCATCGACGTCACGGCGTAGTCGGCGATGCCGCACGGCACGATGTGGTCGAACCACGACAGGTCGGTCGAGACGTTGAGCGCGAACCCGTGCATGCTGCGGCCGCGGCTCACGCGCACGCCGATCGCCGCGATCTTGCGCGGATTGCGTTCCACGTCAACCCACACACCGGGGTAATCGGCGAAACGAGATGCGGCGATGCCGAAGCCGTCGAGCACGTCGATGAGGAGCTGCTCGATCCCGTGGACGTGGTTGGGAATGGCGTCGGTACCCATCGCCACGTCGACGATCGGGTAACCGACGAGTTGGCCGGGACCGTGGAACGTGACGTCTCCCCCGCGGTCGGCGCGCACGCAGGCGGCGCCCACCGACGCGGGGTCCACGAGGATGTTGGCGGGATCGGTGCGGACACCGAGCGTGTACGTCGGCGGGTGTTCGACGAGCAGCAGCGCGTCGCCGTCGTCGTGCTCCCACAACCCGCGCATGAGCGCGAGGCATTCCTCGTACGGCACCCGCCCGAGCCAGCGGGCTCTCATGCGAGTTCGGGCGCCCAGTCCCGGGTCTCGAGGATGTCGCGAATCTTGGCGAGGAAGGCGGCGGCGTAGGCGCCGTCGAAGGCGCGGTGATCCCACGACAAGCACAGGTTGCCGACGTGGTGCACGGCGATGCCGTAGCCACCGCCGTCGAGCGGCACGGCCACGGGCTGCGGCTTCACGCCGTCGGTCGACAGGATCGCCACTTGCGGCTGATTGATGATCGGCCGCGTGATGAGCGTGCCGTAACCACCGGCGTTCGTGATCGTGAACGTGCCGCCCGAGATGTCGTCGGCGCCGAGCTTCTTGCCGCGGGCGCGGTTGGCGAGATCGGCGGTTTCACGCGCCAGCGCGCGCAGGCGCTTTCCGTCGGCGTCGTGGATGACGGGGACGATGAGGCCTTCGAAGTTGAGGTCGACGGCGATCCCGAGGTTCACGTAGTTGTGCTGGATCAACTCGTCGTTTCCGACCGATGCGTTGACGTGCGGGAACTCGCGCAGCGCGTCGACGACCGCGCGGGCGATGAACGGGATGTAGGTCAGCCCGATGCCCTCCTGGGCGCGGAACGCTTCCTTGTTCGCGGCGCGCACGATCTCGACGTTCTCGTAGTCGACTTCGGTTGCGACCAGCGTGTGCGCCGAGGTCTGCAGCGACCGGATCATGTGCTCGGCGGTGCGACGGCGAATGTTGGAGAACGGGATCGACGTGTCGCGTTCGCCGGCGCGCACCGCCGGTTGCGGCGCGGGTGCGGGAGCGGACGCGGGGGCAGGTGCCGCCGGTGCTGCGGGCGCGGCCGGCGCGGCGGGTGCACTCGGCGGTGTCGGCGCCGCCGGCTGCGGCTGCGGCGTTGCCGCGGCGGCGTTCTTGTCGAGCGCAGCCAACACGTCGTTGCGGGTGATGCGGCCGCCGGCCCCCGTGCCGGTGATCGACGACGCGTCGAGGTTGTTCTCGGCGAGCAACTTGCGCACGACGGGCGACAGCACCGCCGACGGACCGTTCGACGACGCGGCGGCCGGTGCCGGCGCCTCCGACGGTTCTGAGGGGGTTTGCTGCGGCTGAGCGTCGGTAGATCCACTCGGAACGGGCGCGGGCGCCGGTTCCGGATCCGCCGTCGGCGCTTCGGAGACGGGCGCGTCGAGGGTTGCGGGTTCCTCGGCGGGCGCGGGCGGCGCCGCTGCCGCTGCTTGGGGCTCGGCGGCGGGCGCAGGCGCGGGGGCGGCGCCGTCGCCGACGACGGCGAGCACCGCACCGACGGGAACGGTCTCGCCCTCGTTCACCTTGATCTCGGTGATGACGCCGCTCACCGGCGACGGCACCTCCGAGTCGACCTTGTCGGTCGAAACCTCGAAGAGGATCTCGTCCTCTTTCACCTCGTCGCCGACCTTCTTCGCCCAGCGGGTGATGGTGCCCTCGGTGACGGTCTCACCGAGTTGGGGCATCGTGATCTCAGCCATGGAGTCCTCTTCCGGTCAGAGCAATCACCGTTTCCCCGAACAACTCCGAAAGGCTCGGGTGCGGTTGGATGAACGCGCTCACTTCGTCGACGGTCGCTTCCCAGTTGACCGACAGATACGCCTGGCCCAACTGCTCGGTCACCCACGGACCCGCCATGTGGACACCGAGGATCGTGCCGGCCTTGCCGTTGGCGTCCTTGGCGGCGATGACCTTCACGATGCCGTCGGGCTCGCCGATGATGAGGGCGCGGCCGTTGCCGACGTAGCGATGCTTCGACACCGCGACGTCGTACCCGGCGTCGCGCGCCGCCTGCTCGGTGAGTCCCGCGTACGCGACTTCGGGATACGTGTAGATGCACATCGGCACCTTCGTGTAGTCGACGGGCATCGCCGACTCACCAAGGATCACCTTGATGGCGAGCATCCCCTCCGCAAAACCGACGTGCGCCAGTTGCGGGTGCACGCGCAGCCCGTCGACGGCGATGAGGTCGCCGAGGGCGTAAACGTTCGGGACGTTGGTGCGCATCCATGGGTCGACCTTCACGAAGCCCCGCTCGTCGACGGCCACAGGTGACCCGTCGCCGAGGAGCCCGTCGACCAAAGGACGCCGACCGACCGACATCACCACGACGTCGGCGGTGACGGTGTCGCCCTCGCCGAAGGTCACGGTCGTCTGCTTGCCGTCCGATGTCGGCTGGTGACCCTTCACCTCGACGCCGGTGCGCACGTCGATGCCGCGCTTTTTGAAGCTGCGGGCGACGATGTCGGCGGCGTCCTTGTCGACACCGGTGAGGATCTGCGGCAGGAACTCGAGGATCGTCACCTGCACACCGAGGTCGCTGAGCGCGCTGGCGAACTCGCAGCCGATGGCGCCGCCGCCGACGACGACCGCACTCGTCGGCAACGTGTCGAGCATGAGCACCTCGTCGGAGGTGAGCACGAACTTGCCGTCGATGTCGAAGCCGGGAAGCGTGCGCGGCACGGAACCGGCAGCCAGCAGCACGCTCGTCCCGTGCAGCTCGGCGCCGTCGGCGTCACCGCCACTCACGCGAACGACGCCGTCGGCGTCGAGCCGACCCGTGCCGATGTAGGTGGTGATCTTGCGCTGCTTCATCAGGCCCGACAGGCCCTTCCACAGCTGGTCGACGACCTTCTGCTTGCGCTGCTGGCTCGTCGCGAACTCGACGGTCGGCTGGTCCGACACGACGCCGAAGTCCTTGGCGTGGCTCACGGTGCGGAAAACCGTCGCCGTCTCCAGGTACTCCTTCGCCGGGATGCAGCCGCGGTGGAGGCACGTGCCGCCGACCTTTTCCTTTTCGACGACGGCGATGTTCAGACCGGCGCTGGCGCCGTACAACGCTGCGGCGTAGCCGGCCGGTCCTCCACCGATGACGACTATGTCGAACTGTTCAGCCACGGCAGCGAGCCTAGAAGACGCCGAACTAGCGGCTAGCAAGCAGCACTTGGATGACGAACGCCAACACGATGACGACGCCCGTCGCCAGCGCTAATCCGATGAGGACCCTCGTGGGCACGCCAGTAAGTTAGGTCCCGCGATGGAGGATCTTGTGATTGCCGGCCGGTCGTTTGGGTCGCGCCTGTTCCTGGGGACGGGCAAGTTCCCGTCGAACGCCGCGCTGCGCGCCGCCATCGAGGCTTCCGGCAGCGAGATGGTGACCGTGGCGATGCGGCGTGCCGACCCGACCGCCGACGACGACATCGTCGACGCCATCCCGTCGTCGGTATTGCTGCTCACCAACACGTCGGGCGCGATGAACGCCGACGAAGCCGTGCGCATCGCCCGTCTGGCGCGCGCCGCCGGATACCCCGACTGGATCAAGCTCGAGTTGACGCCCGAACCTCGGTACCTGCTGCCCGACGGCGTGGAGACGCTCGACGCCGCGGAGAAGTTGGTCGCCGAAGGTTTCACCGTGCTGCCGTATGTCAACGCCGACCCGGTGCTGTGCAAGCGTCTCGAGGAAGTCGGCTGCGCGACCGTGATGCCGCTCGGTTCGTGGATCGGCTCGAATCAGGGTCTGCGCACACGCGGCGCTCTGGAGATCATCATCGAGCAGGCGCGGGTCCCTGTCGTCGTCGACGCCGGTCTGGGCGCGCCGTCGCACGCCGCTGAGGCCATGGAGATCGGCGCCGACGCCGTGTTGGTGAACACCGCCATCGGTACCGCCGCCGATCCGGCGTTGATGGCCGCCGCGTTCCGCGACGCCGTCGTCGCCGGCCGGACTGGCTACCTGGCAGGGCTCGCCCCGGCACGCGCCGTCGCCGCGGCGTCGTCACCGCTCACCGGCTTCCTCGACTCATGACCACCCCCGTCCGAACTGGTCCTCCCCACGACCGTCCCACGGTCGTGGGGAGGACCAGTTCGCCGGTCGAGCTGCTGTCACGGCCGCGCGAAGTGCCATCCGACAGCGCGGCGGCGGCCTTGTTGTCGCTCGACCTGGGCCCGGCGCGTCGGTTCGTCGACGACGCCACCGACGCCGACGTGACACGCGCGTTGTCCCGCGGGCGCCGTCGCGACCTGCACGACTTCGCGGCGTTGCTGTCGCCGGCTGCGACGGCGCGGATCGAAGAACTTGCTGTCGCGGCGCGTGACGCGACGCTGCAGCGCTTCGGACGCGCCCGCACGCTGTTCGCGCCGCTGTACCTGTCGAACGAGTGCGTGTCGGTGTGCACGTACTGCGGCTTCTCGGCGGGCAACGAAGTGGCGCGCCGCACGCTCACCGTCGACGAGGTGCGCTCGGAAGTAACGGAGCTCGCGTCGCGCGGGTTCCGCCACGTGCTGCTGGTCGCCGGCGAGCACGCCCGCATCGTCAGCAAGGACTACCTCGTCGAGTGCGTGGCGGCCGCCGCGGAGACGATGGCGAGTGTGTCGGTCGAAGTGCAGGTGTGGGACGAGCCCACCTACGTGCGCTTGGTGAACGCCGGCGCCGACGGCGTCGTCGTCTACCAAGAGGCGTACGACCGCGACACCTACGCGGCCGTTCACCTGCTCGGTAAGAAGCGCAACTACGAGTGGCGGCTCGCCGCGCCCGATCGCGCCGCCGCCGCGGGCGCGCGCAAGCTCGGCCTCGGCGCGCTACTCGGCTTGCATCCCGACTGGCGCGCCGAGGCCTTGGCGGTTGCGGCACACGCGCGCGAACTGATGCATCGCTGGTGGCGCGCCGAGGTGTCAGTCGCTGTGCCGCGGTTGCGACCGGCGGCCGGTGGCTACGAACCCGTCGACCCCGTCGACGACCGCTCGTTCACGCAACTCATCTGCGCGCTGCGACTGTTCCTGCCCGACGCGGGGATCACGTTGTCGACGCGTGAGCCCGCGCCGCTGCGCGACGCGCTGGTACCTCTCGGCGTGACCACGCTGTCCGCGGGCTCGCACACCGAACCGGGCGGCTACGCGTCGGAGTCCGACGCCGAGCCCCAATTCGAGATCAGCGACACCCGCTCCCCCGCCGAAGTCGCGGCCGCGCTACGCGCCGGGGGCTACGACCCCGTCTGGAAGGACTGGGCCCGGCTCTAAACGCTCACTCGTCTTCGGGCGGGTGGATGGTCCACGTGGCGACGAACTCGGCGCCGTCTTCGTCGGCGACGTCGTAGGCGTCGTTTTCCGCCGGCAGCGTGAACGCGAACCCGTCGTCGGCGTCGATGACGACAAGGGGGTCGACCTCGCACACGACGCCGGCGAACCGGACCTTCTTGTCGACCGAGCCGTCCTCGGCGCAGTAGGTCAACCCGACGACGATCCGCCGATCGAGCATCACCGAAAGGTCGTCCACAGCCGGATGGTACGACGGAGCGACCCGCCGCGCTCGGGCCCCCCACATACCGAACTGGTCCTCCCCACAACCGTGTGACGGTTGTGGGGAGGACCAGTTCGGAGGAGGGTCGGTCGGAAGACGCGCGGCCTATTTCGGCTGCATGCGGATGCCGCCGTCGAGGCGGATTGTCTCGCCGTTGAGGTAGCCGTTTTCGACAATGGCCATCACGAGCGCGGCGTACTCGTCGGGCACGCCGAGGCGCTTGGGATACAGCACGCTGGCGCCGAGCGACTGGCGTTGCGACTCCGGCAGCATCGCCAGCAGTGGCGTGTCCATCAACCCCGGCGCGATCGTGTTGACGCGGATGCCGACGGCCGACAGGTCCCGGGCCGCCGGCAACGTCATCCCGACCACGCCGCCCTTCGACGCCGCGTACGCCAGCTGACCGATCTGGCCGTCGAAGGCAGCGACCGACGCAGTGTTGACGATGACGCCGCGGTCGCCACCGGGTGTCGGTTCCGTTTGCGCGATCGCGGATGCCGCCAACGTCATCACGTTGAACGTGCCGATCAGGTTGATGCCGATCACGAAGTTGAACGACCCCGGGTCGTGCGGCGTGTTGTCCTTCGCAATCGTGCGCACGCCGATACCGAGCCCCGCGCAGTTCACGCACACGCGCAGCGTTCCCGCAGCCGCCGCCTGCGCGACGCCCGCCGCGCACTCGTCGTACTTCGTGACGTCGGCGGCCGCGAAGTTGGCGCCGCCGCCGAGTTCCTTCGCCAACGCGGCGCCCGCTTCGGCGTTGCGGTCGAGGATGGTGACGGCCGCGCCCGCTTGATGCAGTCGCCGAACCGTCGCCTCGCCGAGTCCGGACGCGCCGCCCGTGACGATCGCTGATGCTCCCTGGAGATCCATGGGAGCGGAGATTACGAGGTGTCGTGTGCGAGAGCCGCTAGCCCACCCATCGCCAGCGTGACGTAGGTGTCCTCCAACAACGCGGCGTGTTCACGCGTCGGACGGGCGCGCCACGCCAGCAGCACACTGTCGATCGCCGCCAGCATGATCGACACGCCCGCGCGCGCTTCCTTCTCACCGAGCCCGAAGCGCGCGATCACCTCGCGCACGAAGAACCGCAGCGTCGTCGCGTCGCGTCGGCGTTGTTCCTGCCGCCGCTCGTCGGTGCGCGACCCCGCGGCGCGCAACGTGGCGAACGTCGCCCCGCGCGACGCCTGCGCTTCCAGCGACCCGCGCACAAGCGCACGGAACATGTCCTCGAGCGTCGTCGCTCCCGCGACTGCAGACGACAGGTGCCGGTGCAACGCCTTGGACTCGCGGGCGTACAACGCCTGCAACAACTCGGCGCGGTTGGCGAAGTGTTTGTAGACGAGCGGACGGCTCACACCGGCGCGCTCGGCGACGCCGTCCATCGTTACGGCGTCGGCTCCGCCGACGGCGATCAGCGCCGCGGCGGAGTCGAGCAGTGCGTCGCGGCGGTCGGAGTGCGCCAGCCGGCCATGGTCAATGCTTTCCATCACCCGGCCCGTTGACGTTGCAGAGGTAGTAGCAGGCGTACGGATAGTTCGGGGCGCGGTCGGGCGGAGGCACTTCGGCGAAGATCGTCTGCGTGTTGTTCGCGTCGAACCACGGCTGCTGACCCTTCGGGTACTCGCCGAACATGTAGCGCTTGCCGCCATTCATGTAGCGGTAGAGGCCGTTGCCCTGCACGCCGTTCTCCGCCGGGCCCGATGCGTTGGGATCCCACCACACGAGCGTGCCGTCGTCGGTCTGGTTGTAGTCGTCCCACGGCCACAGGTGGTTGCCCCACGACAGCACCGGGTTCGCGATTCGCTGCTTCCAGTTCGTCGGCGAGACGGGATAGCCGAACAACCCGGGATAGTCCTTGCCGACGCAGCCGTCGCCCTCGACCGTCTTCGACGTGTAGGGCGGCGCGCCGCACTTGAACGTCGTCGGCGTGAGGTTGGGACCGGCGAGGGTGATGCCGAGCATCAACGGCTGTACCGATGCGAACGTGATCGGCGACGTCGACACGGCGTCGGGATCCTTGCCGAACTGCCAGTGGTACAGGAGATACGCGTTCGTCTGCTCGTTCGGCAGGCGGTCGCCGAGCGCGCTGAAGCCGAAGTTGTGCACCCACTGCTGCTGGTCGTACACACGCGCGAACGTCGCGGTGTCCGTCAGCGCGGAGCCCATTTGGATCCACTCGGGGAAGTACTGCTGCTGGGTGGCCGCGCCCGTGAAGTACACCGGCGTGATCGGGTCGCCGACGAAGATCACTGTCGAGACTCCGTCGAGGCTGAACTTCTGGGCGAACGTCTGCGCGTCCTGTTGCGCCTGCGCGGCGTTGACGATGTCGGTAAGCGGGTACGTGACGTCGTCGCCTTGACCGAACGTGACGCCGCACTCCTTGAGTTTCTGCACGAAGAAGTCGTGGCCGTCCTTGTACGTCCCCGCCGGATCCGTCGGAGAGATGAGCGCGAACTTGCGCTTCTTCAGCGTCTTGAACCGCGCCTCGGCGTTGGTCGACCCGCCGAACCACTTCGGCGCGTACGGCGCGATCTCGTCGCAGATCATCTCGGCGCGCATGTCGTAGTCCTGCGTCTCGTCCGGCAATCCGTTGCCCCAGAGGTACGGCGCGCGCTTGAGGTACCACGACGCCGGGTTGGTCGTCGTGCAGATACAGATGACGTGATTCGCCGCCAGCGTGTCGTGATACGCCGACGGGTCGCCGGCGTCGCCGAGCGACGCGAACGCCTTGATCTCCTTGGAGACGTGGATGGCGTCGGCCTGCGCTTCGGAGTTCTGCGCCGCCGGGTTCTGGCTGTCGTTCGGGTTGACGTTGCTCTGGAAGAAGACCGGGTTGATCTTGCGGCCGTAGGTCTGGACGTGATGCTGGAAGAAGTTGAACCAGTCGCTCGTGGTCTTGTTGATCTGGTCCTGCGTGTCGGTGTCGCCGGCGGCCGCGAGGATCGCCTGGCCGGCGGGGTTCGGCTGTCCGTACGGGACGGCGATCGTGATGGTGTCCGCGCTGACACCCTGCGACGTCGCGCCGCCGTTAGAGCCGCCCGGCCACGTCGGCAGGCACGGCGGGGCATACAACGTCGGGATCTTGAGCCGTCCGGTCGCGGGGTCGCAGTTTTTGTCGGCGGTCGCCTTCGGCGGCGCCGATCCGCCGTCGCTGTTCGCCCGGTTCACGCTGTTGCCTCCGACACCGGTCCCCCCGCTTCCGCCCGGGCCGGCGAGGGCGCCGTCGGCAGTGGTGACGCCGGTCGTGCCGCCGTTGTCACCCCCCGTCTCGGTGAGGCCGGTCGTGCCGTCGGCGTTCTTCGTTTCGACCGGGTGCTGCTTGCCGGGCAAGAACGCGACGACCAACACGATCGCCAACACCGCGATCGCGAACGGTTGGTATCGCTTCAGGCCGCGCCCGATGTCACCGAGCGTCATGTCGGAAAGCGAACGTTGTTCTGGGCTCATTGCTTCGCTCCTACGCGTGTGCGTGTTTTACGAGTGGTGGTGCGCGCCCCCGACCTCTTCGTCGCGGCCTCGTTGGTACCGAGGTAGGCGGCGACGACGCGGGGGTCGTTGACGACGTCGTGCGGCGAGCCGCGCATGAGCACGGAGCCGAGTTCCATGGCGACGATCTCGTCGGCCAGCTCTGTCAACAGCGGCATGTCGTGTTCGATCACGATGAGGCTCGATCCGGTGATCTCGCGGATGCGTTTGAGCAGCGGCCCGAGCGCCTCGCTCTCGCGCTGCGCGATGCCCGACGACGGCTCGTCGAAAAGAATCACCTTCGGCTCGTGAGCGAGGATGCACGCGAGGTCGACCATGCGCCGCGTGCCCGTCGAGATCTCCGAGATGAACTTGTTGCGAAACGCGTTGAGGCCCAGCATCTCCGACAGCTCGTCGACGCGTTCGTCGACCGCCGCCTCGGCGTCGACGACGGCGGGCAGGTGCAACGCCGCGGCGATGGGGTCCTTCACCTCGAGGTGGCGTTCGAGGGCGACGCGAATCGTGTCGCTGATCGTGAGACCCGGGAACAGCCGCGAGTCCTGAAACGAGCGCCCGAGGCCGAGGCGGGCGCGCCCGTCGGGTCCGAGATTCGTGACGTCGACGCTGTCGAGAAAGATGCGGCCGGTGTCGACGGGATAGAAGCCCGAGATCAGATCGAACAGCGTCGTCTTGCCGGCGCCGTTCGCGCCCAGGACGCCGAGGATCTCGCCCGTGTGCAGCTCGAGGGAGACCTCGCTGTTGGCGGCGACGCCGCCGAAGCGCTTCGAGACGTCGTCGACCTCGAGCACGACGGGCCGCGTCCCGTTGAGCGACGCCGCCGGTGCGCGTCGCCGGGTGCGGGCGCCGCCCTTCGACCCGTTGCCTGCCTCGACCGCGCTCGCCGCGCCTTCGAGGAACACGGCGCGCAGCACGTCGGGGCGGTCGAGCAAGTCGGCGGTCGGGCCGGCGAAGCGCACCTCGCCCTTCTCCATGAACACGGCGCGTTCGGCAACAGTCAGGGCGACGTTCACCGACTGCTCGACGAGCACCACCGTCGTGCCGTCGGCCGCCAGACGCTTCACGGTGTCGAGGAGCTGACCGACGATGATGGGCGACAGACCGAGCGACAACTCGTCGATCATCAGCAGCTTCGGCTCACCCATGAGCGCCTGGGCCAGCACGAGCATCTGCTGCTCGCCGCCAGACAGATTGCCGGCGTGCGTGCGCCAGCGCTCGCGCAGCACCGGGAAGTACTCGAGCACGCGCTCGGTCGCGGCCTCCACCTGTTGGTCGTTGCGACGGAAGGTCCACGCCGCCAGCCGCAGATTGTCGGCGACGCTGAGACCGGGGAACACGCCGCGGTCGCCCGGGACCATCGCCATGCCCAACAACGCGTGCGTCATTGCATCGGCGTGCGTCACGTCGCGTCCGTCGAAGAACACTGCGCCGCCGATCGGATCCATGAGGCCGCTCACGGCGCGCAGCAGCGTCGACTTCCCGGCGCCGTTGGTTCCGAGCAGCGCCACGATCTCGCCCGCGTGCACGTCGAGATCGACGCCGAAGAGGATCTGCACGTTGCCGTACGCGGCTTCGACGCCGCGGATCGTCAGCAGCGCCGGCGCGTCACCGGCCTCGCGCAGCTTCGTTGCCTCCGCAATGTCGCGTGCGACGAATTGGCGGACGGAGAAGTTGATGACGCCGGCGATGATGACGATGACGCCGAGCACCCAGGTGGCGGCGCGTTCGTGGTCGTTGGCGATGCCCCCGACGATCGGCGAAACGACAATGGCGCCGAGCGTGACCCACAGCAGCGAGTACGAGTACGCCTGGCCACGCAGCCGCGGCGTCGTGACCAGACCGATCATGGCGTTGTACGCGGGGTTGAACCCCGCCGCGCCGATCGACAGCACGAAGACCATGGCGACGGAGGCGAGCGCCCACGGCATCACGCCCAGCAGCACGATCCCGATCCCGAAGACCATGACCATGATGCCGGTGATGACCGGCAGCCACTCCGGGCCGCGCTCCGCGATCCACTTGCTTACGAGCCGCCCGCCGATCACGGTGCCGACGAGCCCGCCGAGCCCGTAGACCGCTAACACGGCGCCGCGCTCGAAGGCGGAGAAGTGGTACACGTCCTTGAAGAAGACGTTTTGCAACGCCGTGAACGCGATGACGCCGCCGCCGTAGAAGCCGGCCGCCCACCACGTGCGCCGAAGTGAACGCACAGCGGCGACGCGGCGGAACCCTTCGGAGAACGTGGTGCGTTCTTCGCGGTCGAAGCTGACACCAAGCGACGCGCCGCGTCCCGGGTCCTTGATCAGGCTCTGGATCCACACCGCGCCGAATGCGATGAATCCGACGATGACGAGCGCAGTTCGCCAACCGACGAGCGTCCCGAGCCCGCCAGCGATCGGTCCGGCAATCAAGCCGATCGCCGCCGTGGCAAACAGGTAGAAGGTGAAGGTCTCTCCGAGCGCCTGCGGCGGATAGAAGTCGGTGATCAGACTGCTGTGGGTCGGAGTGTTGACCAGCAGTCCGAGGCCGCTGAGCAGCAAGAGCACGGCGAAGACCCAGAACTTCGGCGACAGACCCAGGGCGACACCGATCGTCGCGAACAGCGCGGCGCCGATCTGGGCGAAGCGCACGCGGTCCATGCGGTCGGTGAGGTAGCCCGCCAACGGCGACAGCAGCGCCGGCAGCACCGACGTGAGCGCCAAGGTGGTGACGAGGGTCTGGTTGCTGACGTGGAACGCGTCGCGCACGGTTGGGCCGAGCACTGCAGCCGCGCTGATGCCGAGCCGCTCGAACCCGGAGGCACCGAGCAGCACGAAGACAGGACCGAGACCGGTCGGCCCGACGCGTTCGCGCAGGCCGGTCATGTAGAGGCGCAGACGGTTCATCGGCGCGCTCCGACCGCTTCGGTCTCGGCGGTCTCCTCGAGAGCGATGATGTCGAGCACCTCGACGGCCGCGGCCGCCGCGTCGGCGGCGTGCTCCTCGTCTTCGATCGCCGCCACGCGCACGTCAGCCACGAGGCTCGGCACGACGATGCCGCGGCGGTCGGCGACGCGGCGCAGCAGGTTGTCGCGCAAGCGGAACACGAGCGACCCGACGCCGTCGGGGAACACCATCAAGACGAGCACGACGCCCAGCCCGCTGCCGAGGATGATGAACACGCCTTGGAGCTGCGCGGGCACGCTGGTTTGCAGCCAACTCAGCAAGTTGAGATAGAGCGCACCGGCGAACACGCCCGTCATCGAGCCCAATCCGCCGAAGACGGCCGTGGTGAAGCCGGTGAGGCTTTGGACAGGACTGACCGTCCCCGGATAGAGCGCCTGCTGCATGTGGAGCACGAGCACGCCCGCGACCGCGGCAAAGAAGCCGGCGAAGGCGAAGGCTGTGAGCTTTACCCGCACGACGTTGACCCCGTACGCCTGCACGCCGCGCTCGTTCTCGCGCGTCGCGACGAGGACGCGCCCGAGGCGGCTCGCGCGAAGGCCGCGCACCGCGAAGATGCACACCAGCAGCACCGCGAGCGCGAAGAAGTAGTAGCGGCGTTCCGACTCGATGACGATGCGACCGAAGATGGCGGCGCGCGCCACGCGTTCGTCCTGGTGCGGGATGGCGCCGAAGTGGTCGTGCTTGAGGAAGAACGAGCTGCACGCCTTGGCGAACGCGAAGGTCACGACGGCGAGCGACAGGCCCGGGATCCGCAGCGCGGCGACGCCGACCACGATGGCGATCCCCGCGCCGATGAGGCCGGCGACAACAAGCTGCAGTGTGATGTCGAGGCCCGAGTGCAGGCTGAGCCACGCGCTTGCGACCGCACCGACGCCCACGAAGGCGTACTGCCCGAGGCTGATCTGGCCCGTCCAGCCCGAAAGCACGAGCAGCGAGAGCCCGACGATCATCGAAACGATCAGCAGGACGGCGAGGTCGGTCTTCGCCTCGCCGACGACGAAGGGAACCGCGATTGCAACGGCTGCGGAGAGCGCGATAAGCGCCCGCTTGGTCCAAACGACTTCGGGCAGCTTCGCCAGTTCCGGCGGCAGCGGGCGCGCCTCGGCGACCGAGGTCCACGACACAACTCCGGCGGCGCGGCCGACCACGCCTTTCCGTTGCAGGAACAGCGCGCCGACGATCACGGCGAACGACACGAGGTCGACGACGTCGGCGGAACCGGTGTGCCAGACAACCGCCTGCTCGACGACACCGAACCCGATCGCGGCGACGACGATCGTCGGCATCCGCTCCCATAGCCCGAGCGCGGTCGCCCCCAGAGTCGGCAGCAACAGCGACAGGCCGATGCCGCCACCGATGGGCAGGCCGACGATGCCGGCGCGCAAGATCAGCGCGACCGTCGACATCAACGCCGCGACGCCCCACACGACGGTGTTGACGCGCTTCACGGGCACGCCGAGCAGCGACGCACGGTCGGCGCGCTCGGCGCAGGCGCGCACGGCGATGCCGAAGTCGGTGCGGTTGAGGAACCACGCCAGCGCGAACAACATCGTCGGCACGACGGCGACCGCGAGCAGGTCGTTGCCGCGGAACACGACGCCTTGAAAGTGGAACACGAAGTTGAACGGCGAATTGAAGCTCTGCGGTGGCACCTTGAGCCCGAACGCCAACGGAAGGAGTCCTTCGCCCGCAGAGAGCAGGCCCATCACGCCGATCGTCACCACGGTGAGAATCAGGCGCGGCGCTTTGGCGAATCGCCGGATGATCGTGAACTCCAAGAACACACCGATCGCCGTCCCGACGACCAGGCCCGCCGGCACGGCGAGGAGATACGGCCAACCCCAAGCGACGATGAGGAGCACCGCGAGCGTGGCGCCCACACCGCCGAGGTCGGCTTGGGCGAAGCTGATGATGCGCTGGGCGCGGTAGATGAGCGAGATGCCGAGCGCGATCAGCGCGTACAACCCGCCGACGATCGCGCCCTTGAGCAGGATGGCGAACGGCGCAGGCCAGAAGCGGTGAATGACCCAGTAGAAGCCCAACGCGGCGGCGAGAATGTTGGCGGCGGTACGCGCCCTGGGGTTGTCGACCAAAGACGTCACGCGGCACCGTCCGACGTGAGGTCGGTGACGACCGTGAGCGAGCCGCCCGGCTCGGCGCGCAGCGCGCGGGCGACGGCGACCAGCCGCGACGGCGACACGGTGCCCGTCACGCGCACGAACCCCGCGCGCGACTTGGTAAGCGCGGCGACAGACGAACCGATGGGTGACACGAGGACGCGCCCATGGCCGATCCGTCCGAGGTCGACGGCGCCGCCTTCCTGCGGTGCGATCGCGGTGCTGGTGAGCGTCTCGCCTTGTTCGACCACGATCGTGTCGGCCCCGCGTACGAAGACGTCGGCGATCGACGTGACGACGGGTGCGGGCGGCGCGTTGCTCGACGGCGTCGCCGGCGTAGGCGGCGACGGCGCGACAACGGCGAAGCGTCCGAGGTGTGTGAAGCCGGCAGGCGCCGCCGGCAACTCCCAGAAGTCGGCGCCCGGAGGTCGACTGTCGTCGCTGACGGTCACGATGCGTCCACCGCCTTGCGCACGCGCCAGGTGCGTGCCCGGCGTCGCGAAGACATGGCCGCGTACCGCAGCCGCTCCGCCGGCGCCGCGCCTCGCCGTCTTGGTGCTCGTCGTCCGTCCGTTTGCCACCGTCGTCTGCGCGAGCACGATCCCGTCGGCGGTCACGCACGAGTCGACGTGGTCGTCGGCGGTCGGCGTACCGATGAAGTCCGCGGCGAGCACGCCGCGCGTACGCACAACGCGGCAGCGGCGGCCGGCAACTGTGCGACCGCCACGCAACTCGACCGCGCCTTTCGGCGCGTCGGCAGCGACGGCGTCGAGGCGCTGGTCGAACTGGGCGGGCTGGGGACCCGTCTCGATCACATTCGGGGCGCCGCCGTAGGCGACGTACTGCCGACCGAGCCGGCTCACGACGTGGAGCGACGGATGGGCGGCGTCGCCACCGGACGCGTACGTGATCTCGTCGGACTCGAAGGGCCGGTTGACCCAGAGTTCCTCAGTGGACGCCACCGCGCCGGACTCGACGCGGTACACGACGTGATACGCAGCGGCCGGACGAGTAAACGTCATCGCTCCGTCGGCGCGCCCGTGGAGAACGCTGACCGCCAGCGCGCCGGCAGCCACGACCGCCAACGCGGTTCTCGGCCGCAGCATGGTGCTCGTCCCCAACGATCCCCCCAGACCTTTTGTGTATCGGTGACAGGCTGTCACCAAAGATGGTTGCGCGCAAGAGGCTTCGGTGACAAAGTGTCACCGAATAGGAATTCCTCTGGGGGGAACATGACGACGACGTACGCATCCGGTCGCACCATCTACGACGCCGACAGCCACGTGATGGAACTGGCCGACTTCCTCGACCCGTTCATCGCGGAGGACAAGGCGGGCCTGCTCCACCGTGGCGGGATGGAAGCGCTCAAGCCTGTGCTCGACAACGCCGCTGCTCGCGTCGACGCGCGCAAGGCGACACCCGAACTGGTCGCCAAAGCCGAAGAGCGCCTCATGATCGACAAGGGCTGGAACGCGTTCGGCGCCTTCGATCAGGCAGAGCGCACGCGCGCCCTCGACCTGCTCGGGTTCTCCGGCCAGCTCGTCTTCGCCACGTTCGCGTCGGCGATGTTCGCCGGCAAGAACCCCGATCGCCTCTACGCCGGCAGCTCCGCGCAAAACCTGGCGATGGCCGACTTCTGCGCGCACGACCCGCGCCTGTTGCCCGTCGCCTACGTCCCGCTGAACGACACCGCCCGCTCCGTCGAGCTCGCGACCGAGGCCATCAACGCCGGCTGCAAGGCCGTCATGGTGCCCTCGACCGCCGCAGGCGACCGCTCCCCCACCCACCCCGATCTCGACCCGTTCTGGGATCTGCTGTCGGAGTCCGACACGCCGTTCGTCTTGCACGTCGGTGGCGGCGGCAAGCTGCTCGACCGCGCGTTCCACAACAACGGCATGCCCGTGACCGACCACCTCGGCGGCGGCGAGAACGTGCGCTCCAAGGACTACATCGCGATCCCCAACTCGCCGAAACTCTTCTTGAGCGTGCTCGTGCTCGACGGGCTGTTCGATCGCTTCCCAAAGCTGCGCGGCGGATCAATCGAACAGGGCGCCAGCTGGGTCGTCTCGTGGTTGCACGAACTCGACTTCGCCGTCACGTCGTTCGCTCGCACCGAGGAGCCACTGCAGCGCCTGACGATGAAGCCGTCGGAGTACGTACGCAAGCACCTGAAGTTCACGCCGTACCCCGGCGAGCCGGTCGGCTGGATGATCGAGCAAGCGGGCGACGAGTTGTTCCTGTTCTCGTCCGACTATCCGCACCCCGAAGGCACGAAGGACCCGCTAGGGAAGTTCGAAAAGGCGCTGGACGGAATCGGTGCCGCTGCCCTCGACCGGTTCTATGCCGGCAACTTCGCCGAGCTGATGGGAAGCCACACTCCCGCGCTGGTTTGACCGCCGTCGCATCGCGATCTCCTTGTCAGCTCGGCCGAGTGGAGGGTCCGAGCTCAGCGGAAGTGACGAGCGCGACGACGTTCAGTTCGGCGCGCGTCTGTTCGACGGTGTCGTCAACGATCACTGCTGTTCCCGCGAAGACCGCGCCCATCGCTTCGACCGCTTGCTTCACTGCTCGCGCTTGGCTGCCGGTCTCGATCCAATCGTCGACGAGCAGAACCCGGTCTGCCGACGACAAGACGCGCGCGATTCGGATCGGGATTTTCCGGCCGCGCCAATCGGCCGCTGAGACCACCTCGACCTTCGGCCCAGGGTGGATGCTGCCGGGCTTGCGGGCGAGTACGAGCCCGACCCCGAGATGTTCGGCGCACAGTGCGCCGAGGACGAAGCCGCGGGCTTCGAGTCCCACGACCGCAGTGACGCCGGCGCCGACGAACGGTGCGGCGAGCGCTGGCCCGACTTCAGAGAGGGCTGTTGGGTCGCGGAAGACGAGGCCAAAGTCCGCGTGCCCTTCTGTCCACCGAAACGTTCGAAGAATCGCGTCTCGCGCATCCTCGACGGCACCCACCGTTAGATCATGACTGCCGGGTCTCGTCGACGCTCGTGCGTACTTAATCGGGCAGAGCCCGATTAAGTACGCACCCCCGCTATGAGCCGGCGCCTGTTGAGTTCGCCGGGCCGGAAGAACATCTGCCACCTACGATTCGCATGTGAAGCCCGAGGTCTCGGCCGTGACTCTGGGAACGGGCATCACGCTGTCCTACGCAACGGTCGGCGATGAATCAGCTCCCGCCGCGGTGCTGTTGCCAGGGCCGACGGACTCGTGGCGTTCCTACGAGGCCGTCCTCGAGAATTGTCCATCGTCGATTCGGATGATCGCGGTATCGCAGCGCGGCCACGGCGACTCGGATAAGCCGCTCGACGGCTACCGAGTGAACGACTTCGCCGCCGACGTTCCGTCACTTCTCGACGCGCTCGGGGTCGAACGCGCGGTGTTGGCGGGGCACTCGGGGTCGTGTCTGGTCGTTCGCAGGGTCGCCATCGATCATCCCGAACGCGTCGCCGGGTTGGTCCTCGAGGCATCACCAACGACGCTTCGGGGCAACGCCAACGCCGCGGCGTTCGTTGAGTCGGTCGTCTCCGGCCTGCAGGATCCGATCGACCCGACGTTCGCCCGGTCCTTCATCGCAGATACATCGTCTGAGCATCTGGCGCCGGCGCTCGTGGACCAGTTGACCATCGAGGTGCTCAAAGTTCCCGCCACGGTTTGGCAGGCGATGTTCGCTGGACTGCTCATCTATGACGACGTCGCCGAGATCGAACGCATCACCGCTCCGACGCTGTTGGTGTGGGGTGACGCCGACGGAGTAGTCGGTCGCGACATGCAGACGACGCTCGCGAAGCGGATCCCTCACGCCGAGTTGCTCACCTACAAGGGGCTCGGCCACACCCCACGCTGGGAGGACCCGGTCCGCTTCACTCGCGACCTCGTGACGTTCGCGGAAGGCGCGCTCGAACTTCGAACATGAAGCGGCCAAGGCTCTTAACGAGCCTTACGGGGAGAGGTGGCTCGAGCGACGCGCGGGCGACGCGGACCAGCCGCTGAGGGGCAGCAGTGCGTCCAAAGTCGATGACTCGCTCGCCCCGAGGATCACTTCGGCGCTCGCGTTCTCAGGATCAATGTCGATAAGAAACCGTCGGCACACGCCGCACGGCGGCAACACGAAAAGCGGGCTATCGGGTCCCTCACGCGAGTCGCGCCACACGGCGACGATTTGGCGAACTCTCGTCTCGCCCGCGGTGATCATCGCCGCGCCCGCTGCTTGCTCGGCGCAGTAACCGGTCGCGCCCGTATCGATGCAGACGCCGACGAAGACGGCGCCCGAAACCGTCTCGATTGCCGCAGCCACGTCACCAAACCATCTGTCGCGAACGAGGCGCGGACGAAGAACGGGTTCGGCTCGATCGATCAGTTCGTCAGCGGTAAGCGAGGCCATCGCAACATCGTCCCACTCGGGATTGATGACGACACGTGGATACATCTCCGACGGGAGTGGACTCTCTTAAAGCGAACTGGGCGCGCCAGATCATGGAATACGTGATTTGGCGCGCCCAGTTCGGGTCTGGATTGTGATGAACCGCTAGGAACCCGAAGTCACACGGCCGCGCTGGGTTAATGCTGCCGCGACCGCGAGCTCGTCGGCGCGGTTGTTCATCGGGTCGGTGCCGTGGCCCTTCACCCAACGGAACGCGATCTCGTCGCGGCGCGCGAGGTACAGGTTGATGAGCGGTTCCCACAGGTCGCGGTTGGCGACGGGCTTCTTCGCGGCGTTGAGCCAGCCGCGGCGCTGCCAGCCATCCCACCACTTGTCGCGGAAGCAGTTCACGACGTACGTCGAGTCGCTCACGATCGTCACGGGACCGGTGTCGTACACACGCAGCGCGTCCAACGCCGCGAAGATCTCCATGCGCTGGTTCGTCGAGGGGTTCTCACTCCCGGACGCCCACGGTCCGGCGACGTCAACCCACGCCCACCCCCCAGGGCCAGGGTTCCCACTGCACGCGCCGTCGGTATAGAGAGTGTTCACAGTCGGCTGATCATTACCCCTCCGTAGGGGCCTTACGATGATCGTGTGATCTTCGACGGGTACAGCCACCAACTGCCCGATACCGATCCCACCGAAACGCAGGAGTGGATCGACAGCTTCGACGCAATCCTCGACACCGAAGGCAAGAACCGCGCCCGCTTCTTGCTGATGAAGTTGCTCGAGCGCGCACGCGAAGTCCAAGTCGGTTTCCCGGCGACGGTGTCGACGCCGTACATCAACTCGATCCCGCCCGAGAACGAGCCGTGGTTCCCGGGCGACGAATTCATCGAGCGCCGCATCCGCGCGTTTATCCGATGGAACGCCGCGGTGATGGTGACGCGCGCGAACACTCGGTCGGAAGGCATCGGCGGTCACCTCTCGACGTTCGCCAGTTCGGCCTCGCTGTACGAGGTCGGGTTCAACCACTTCTTCCGCGGCAAGTCCCACCCGGGCGGTGGCGACCAGGT
>JBEEFV010000087.1:0-45856 GCA_041166405.1 Actinomycetota bacterium
TCGGAGGCGTTACGACGCCTGAACGCGGTTCTGGTTGGCGCGCAGGATCAGCCTGACAAGTACTGCACCGTCGCGCTGGCGGAGCTGCACCGCCTCGACAGTCGCGGAGCCGTCGTCAAGGTGGCGCTCGGTGGCCATCCGCATCCTTTGATCGTGCGTAAGTCAGGGCTGGTCGAACGAGTTGGAACCACGGGGCCGGTTGTCGGCTGGCGGGCGGATGTCGAGTTCGTCGACGCCGAGACGACCATGGAGCCTGGCGAAGCTCTCGTCTTGTATACCGACGGTCTGCTCGAGATTCTCGCCGCTCGCGAAGCCGACGCGGCCGCGGCGCTGCAGGCGCTGTTGGCGTCACCCGGTGGATCGACAGCCGCGGGCATCGCGGACCGGCTCGACGCGCAACTTCCCGGAGACGAGTTCGGCGACGATGTGGCCTTTCTCGTGGTCGGGATTCTGTGACGGACGACGCGGTCGACCAGCTCGTTGTCGACTGCTCACGGTCGGGTGGTGAGCTACGAGTAGTGGTCTCCGGCGAGCTCGACGCTGCGACCGAGCCCCAACTCGTCGCGGCCGCGGCTGCGGCGATCGACGACACCGGGATCGAGATGGTCGTTCTTGACGCTTCAGCGCTGTCGTTCATCGACTCCGCTGGGCTTCGTGGGCTCATGCGGTGCAGCGACCATGCGGCGCAACGCTGCCTGCCGATGCGATTGATCCCCGGCCACGGCGTAGTCGCGAGACTTCTTGACGTCGCCGGCGTCGCCGAATGGTTTTCGTACGACTGACGCGGGAAAATATGGTCAAATCAAGACCGAAACGCGACGTGGGGGGCAACACGATGAAGGCGTCTGCGGCTACGGCGGCACTTGTAGAGCGGCTGTTCCGAACGTTCGAGAGCGGGGATGCGAGCGCGATACCTGACCTGTTCGCGGAAGAGGGTCCCGTTCTCGGAATCGGGACCGACCCGACTGAGTGGTGGAGCGGCCGCGAGCGTCTGCTCCAGGTCGTAACTGCCCAGGTTGGCGAGCTCGCCGGGACCAAGGTCGACATGGGTGACGTGGAGGCCTACGAGGTGGGTGACCTCGGCTGGGGAGCGGCGCGTCCGACCTTCACGTTCCCCGACGGCAACTCCTTTGTTGGGCGTCTCACGGTCGTGTCCGCGAAGTCGGGTGACGAGTGGCGCCTGGTGCAGTTCCATCTGTCGGTGGGCGTCGCCAACGACGAAGCGGTCGGCCGGGAGCTGACCACCTAGACGCGACGCTCCGCGTCGTGAACGGACTCGGAGCTCCGGCGTGGTCTCGCCTACAATCTCCGCCTCCGAGAGTCATCTGCTCTATGAGCGGTGTGCTGTCGAACAAATCCGCTGGGTTGGGACGAAACCCAGGCCAGCGGCACAAATCAGCGCTCGTAGCTCAACGGATAGAGCATCTGACTACGGATCAGAAGGTTGGGAGTTCGAATCTCTCCGAGCGCGCTGAGCTGGGCCCTACTCCAGCGCTGCGAGCACCGCGTCGGGTGTGATCGCGCGGGCCCACGCGATCGCCTCCGCCTGCGCGTCGGCGTCGAGGGCTGCGGTGCACGTCGTCAACAACTCGTCGAGTACCTCGCGTTGGTATCGCCCCTGGCTCGCCGGCCGGATTTCGCCTAATTCGACCGCGCGCGCCAAGCGCAGGGCACGCGGGTAGTCGCCTGTCGACGCCGAGACCACCGCTACCGCGAGCACTGCACACCGAAACGAGAACCAGACGGAGTCGGCGCTGGCGCGCCGCGCCGCGGCCAACGCCGTCTCCCGTGCACTGGGCCGCCCCAGCAAAGCTTCTGCGAACGCGAGGTCGGCCAGCGACTCGACGTCGTCGTCCTCGGCAATCGCGGCTCGTAAGAGTGGCTCCGCTGCAGCCCACTCGCGCCGGAGGAGGTGGCGGCGCGGACGAAAGATGCGGAGGTACCGCTCCATCCCGGGCAACGCTGCCAGTGCCGAATCGTGGTCAAGTTCGTCGAGGAGGGCCGCCAGGGAATCAGCGTCACCGGCGAGCACGCGACAACGCAGGCGCGCCGCGGCGTTGTCCAACATGCGGTCGGGATCGGCAAGGAGCGCCGCGAGGCGTGCGGCTTCGTCAAGGACGGTTCGGGCGCGGTCGAAATCACAGAGTTCGAACAACGCCTCAGCCAGGTTTTTGTGGTGCTCGTACAGGCTTGACGTCTCGCCGACCTCACGTGCGATGTCAATGGCTTCCTCGTAAAGCTGCACGGCAGCCGCGGCGTTGCCTCTCGCCTCCGCGACAGCGGCGAGCGCACCGATGGCGTCGGTTTCACCCCACCGGTCCTGCAGCGATCGGAACGACGCGAGGCATTCGGTGAATGCCTTCTCGGCGACGTCGAAGCGCTCCTGCGCGTAGGCGATCGTCCCGATGGCGTGCTCGACGCGGGCGACCGCCCGCACGTCGCCGAACTCCTTCATGAGGGCCAGCGACTCCTCGAGGCGACGGGCGCCCTCGTCGAGGTCTCCGAGGCGGAGCGCGTGACTGGCGATGTCGTACAGCGCCGAGGCGACGGCGCGCCGCTCGCCGACCTCCTCGAAATTGGCGAGCGCGCCCTTCAGTAGTTCGATCGCGTAATCGTGTTCGTATACGACTGCGGACAGCGAGCTCTGGAATTGCGCAACGGCCAAGCGGTCGCCCTCGGCCGACGCCAACTCAAGTCCGGCCTCGAGATGCTTGGCGGCCTCGTCGAGACGCCCCAAACGCGTTTCTACGCGGCCCAGCGTCAACAGGGCCGCACGCTCGTCCCGCGCTACGCCGCACGTGATCGCGTCGTCGAGCGCACCTGCGGCGAACGCCTCGGCGGCGGCGAAGTCGCCCAGATTGAAGCAGGACATCGCCAGTTCGCGACGCGCCCTGCTGCGACCAATCGACGGCCCAGTCGACTTGTCGACCAGCGCCGAGAGGATCCCTCGACCTTCGGCGAACTCGCCGGCGCGCTGCCAACGCCACGCGACGACGGCCGCGAGCCGCAGTCCGCTTTCGAGGTCGCCGTCACCTGACGCGCACCACTGGATCGCGACGCGGGCATTGGCATCGATCGCGGCGAGCGCGTCGGCGTCGTTCACCGCTGCGTCGGAGAGCGTCACGTAATGGGCGAGGTGTCGATCCGCGGTGGCCGCAAGCTCACCACTGTCCCGAAGCCGGTCAACCGCGAACGCGCGCACCGACTCCAGCAGCGAGAATCGGTCGCCCTCGGGGGACTCGACGACCATCGACATCTCGGTGAGGTGCCTGATCGCTGCCTCCACGTCCAGCCCGGCAGAGTCGGCGACGGCGCGCACGTCGTCGGCCCCGAAGCCGGGCGCGAACACGCCGAGCTGATTCACCAGACGCCGGTGCGCTTCGTCGAGGAGGTCGTAGCTCCACAACAGCGTGGCCTCGAGCGTCTGCTGCCGCGGCGCCGTGGTCCGCAGCCCTTCGGTCAGCAACGCGAACCGGTCGTCGAGGCCGCGTCGGAGTTCTTCGGGCGACAGGTCGCGCAGACGCGCGGCTGCGAGTTCGATCGCGAGCGGAATCCCGTCGAGGCGCTGACAAATTTCGGCGACAACCGGGGCGTTGTCCGCATTGACGTGGAACTCGGCGTTTGCGCGCGCGGCGCGCGCCGCGAACAGCTGGGTGGCATCGGCATTGAGGACCGCTTGAACGTCGGCCGCGCCGACCGGGGCGACGCCCAAAGGCGGGATCCGATAGACCTGCTCGTCGGCGACCCGAAGCGCGACGCGACTCGTCGCGAGGACCGTGACGTCGGGACAGCGCTCGATGAGACCGTCGGCCAACTCGGCGCAGCGGTCGACGAGGTGCTCGCAGTTGTCGAGCACTATGACCGCGCGCTTTTCCGCCATACGTTCGCAAGCGGCGTCGAACGCCTCCTGACCCGCCTTCGCGACAGCGCCGACTGAGCGACCAACGGCAGCGTCAACCGCAGCAGGGTCGCGAACCGACGCGAGTTCGACGAACCACGCCCCGTCGGGGAACTGCGTGCGCTCCTCGGCGATGAGTTCGCACGCGAGGCGCGTTTTACCGACGCCGCCCGTGCCGACGATCGTGAGCAGCGACGCCTCGCGCAACAGCTTTGTCAGGGCCGCGAGCTCGTCGACGCGTCCCACGAAGCTGCTCCGGTGTCGCGGCATGTTGCCGGCGTTGGCGCTCGGTGCCCGCACCGCGGGAAACGTGCGCGGACCGGCGTCGAGCTGCAGCTGGAAGAGCCGCTGCGGCGCGTCGAAATCCTTCAGACGGAACTCGCCCAGGTCGACCAGATTCCGGGGCGCGCCGGCGCCGAGCGCTCCGACGGTCGCCGCGCTTACGAGCACTTGGCCGCCGTGTGCCACTGCCTCGATGCGAGCGGCCTGGTTGACCGTCAGCGACACGTAGTCGCCGTCGACGACGTGCGCGTCGCCGGTGTGGATCCCCATCCGCACGAGAAGCGGTCCCGCCATCGGCCACGCGGTGTCAGCGAGTCGCTGCTGAATCGCTGCGCTGGCGTCGAGCGCGTCGTGCGCGTTCTCGAAAGCGACGAAAAACGAATCACCACTCGTGCTTACGACGTGACCGCCGTGTTCAGCGACGGCGCCGCGCAGGAGCTCGTGATGCCGCGCGAGCATCGGCGGGTACTCGTCGCCGAGACGATGCAGCAGCCGCGTTGAGCCCTCGATGTCGGTGAAGAGGAACGTGACTTCGCCGGACGGGAGATCGCGCGCGAACGGCTCGGCCACGGCGACAGCTTGCCATCGTCGCTCGCGTGGCTCACGCCCTAGTCGCGGTCGGGGATCTGGCGCCAGCGAGCTTGGGCGACCGCGTTGGCCGCCCAGGCGATCATCCCCAGAGCGACGACGACGCACAGAGGTCGTCCGTACGGTTCGTGAACGAGTTTCGCCAGCGATTCGTCGAGGCTCTTCGGTTGCGACGCGTCGAACCGAATCGCCGCCAGTCCTAAGAACCAGCCGACGAGCGCGAACACGAGCGCGTGACCGACGTTGCCGATGGCTTCCGCGGGGCCCGCGAGCCGACGCGCACGCGCGTCCATTCGCCGGCGGTCCCAATGCTTCTCGTACTTGCGGCTGACGGCGCGGTACACGTTGAACGCGGCGGCTGCGAATAGGGCTACCGCGACCGCACCCACGAGGAGGCGCCCCGCGGGCCAACTGAGCACGTCGGCGGTCGCCTTCTCTTGTTTCTGCGGATCACCGCTCTTACCCAGGAGCAACTGGATCGTCGACAACGCGAGGCCGGCGTACAGCACCGTCCGTCCGGCGGCGACGGCGCGTTTGCTCCAATGTCCCGTGCGCTCGCCGTCGCGCTTGCGGACGACCTCGGCAACGGACCACACCACCATGGCGATAAAGCCCACCGCCAGCAACACCACGAGCACGTGCCCGAAGGGCTGGCGCGCCAGCGTGTGCAGCGCTCCTTGTCTGTCGGGTTCCTTTCCGGGAGCGCTGTGCCCTTCGAAGCCCAGCCGCAGCGCAAGCGAGCCCGTAAGGGCCCAGATCGCTGCACGCGACGCCAGCCCGAGTCGCCCGGAGACTTCTAACGCGCGGTCCTCATCTGGCATGCCTAGGAGTCTTACCGGCGACGACGGCGTTCGAAACGGCTGACCCGTAGGCTCGCCCGTGTGAACATCCTTTACTCCACGACGGCGACCGCCACCGGCGACGGGCGCAACGGTCACACCGCGACCGAGGACGGTTTTGTCGACGTCGACGTGCGCACGCCCAAGGAGTTGGGCGGCCCGGGCGGGGCGACCAACCCCGAGCAGCTGTTCGCCGCCGGCTACGCCGCGTGCTTCCACTCCGCGATGAAGCTCGTCGCCAAGTCGATGGACATCGACGCCACCGACTCGGCAGTGTCGATCACGGTCGGGCTCGGCATGCTCGAACGCGGCGAGTTCAACCTCGCGCTCGAGATCGTGGTCGACGTCCCGAACGCCGACGCCGACCAGGCGCTTGCCCTCGTGGAGCGCGCGCACGAGGTGTGCCCCTACAGCAACGCCACCCGCGGCAACGTCGAGGTTGTGCTCGGCGTGATCTGAGCGATCCGTCGACCTCACGCAGGGCTCGTCGTTCCCTAGATTGCGTGCGTGGCCGAGCGAAGCCTGCCGACCGGAGTCGTCACCTTCTGTATCACCGACATCGAGCGTTCGACGCGGCTGCTGACGTCGGTCGGTCCCACGGCTTACGAGAAACTGCTGGAAACGCATCGCGGTCTGCTGCGCGCGGCGTGGGCGCGCTACGGAGGCGTCGAAGTCAACAGCGAAGGCGACGGTTCCCTCGTCGCGTTCGGGTCGGCAGCCGACGCGGTCGCGGCCGCGGTCGAGGCGCAAGTCGCCCTTCAGCGCCACGATTGGCGGCCGTCGACACCCGTGCGGGTGCGCATCGGCCTGCACACGGGCGACGCGCTGGTGTCGGGCGACGACGACTACATCGGGTTCTCCCTTCACCAGGCGGCGCGAGTCAGCGCCGCCGCCAACGGCGGTCAGATCCTGGTGTCCGAGGCAACCGCCAGCGCGGCGTCACCTCTGCCCGAATACGTCGAGCTGGTCGACGTCGGGAGTTTCAGCCTCAAGGACATCGAAGGGTCCGTGCGGCTCTACAGCGTGCGCCATCCCGACCTCACGTTCGACAGCCGGCCGCCGCGGGCACCCGCGAGCGCGGTGCGCAACCTGCCGATCATGCGAAATGCGTTCGTTGGCCGTCGCGACGAGCTGACAGAGCTACGAAAGCTCGCCACTGAGGAGCCGCTCGTCACCGTGCTCGGCCCGGGCGGCGCCGGCAAGACGCGCCTGGCGATCGAGTGTGCGTCGCGCCTAACCGGCGATTTCGACGACGGGGTGTGGCTCGTCGAGCTGGCCGACGTCCCGCCCGGCGCCACCGACGACGTCGTGCTCGACCGGATCCGTGAGTCGCTTGCTGTGCCCGCTGATGCCGGCGTCGACCCCGCCGACGCGATCGTCGCCCACCTGCGCGCGCAGAGAACGTTGCTCGTCGTCGACAACTGCGAGCACGTGATCGGTCCCGTTGCGCGTTTCGTCGACACTGCGTTGGCAGCATGCGAACACGTCGCAATCCTGGCGACCAGCCGCGAGCCGTTGCGCGTACGGGGCGAGCGCACGTGGAAGATCAGTTCGTTGCGGGCGCCGGAATCCGACGACGTTGTGCTCGACGACCTCGTCACCTACGACGCCGTCGCGCTGTTCGTCGATCGTGCGACCGCAGTCGACCCCAGCTTCGAGGCGAACGCGACGACCGCGTCGGCCATCGCCAACGTCTGCCGGCGCCTCGACGGCATCCCGCTCGCGCTCGAACTCGCGGCCGCGTTTTTGCGGTCGGGAACCGTCGCGGAACTCGTCGCCAACCTCGACGATCGCCTTACGACTCTCGTATCCGGCTACCGCACCGATTTGCCGCGTCAACAAACGCTGGAAGCGACGATCGCGTGGAGCTACGACCTGCTGGCGGCCGACGAACAAGCGTTGTTCCGTCGACTGAGTGTGTTCCAAGGCGGCGCCGACAGCGCGGCGGTCGACGCTGTCTGTGGCGACGGGTCCTCCACGCGACTGGCGTCACTGCTCGATCGGTCACTGGTCGTCCAAGACAGCGAGCGCTGGCGGATGCTCGAGTCGATCCACGAGTTCGCCGCGGCGCGCCTCGCCGATTCAGGCGAGACCGAGGTCATGCGCGCTGCGCACCGGTCGTACTTCGCCGAGCGGGCGCGCGGCGGTGACTCGGCGCACGCTGAACTCATCCGCGAGCTGCCGAACTTGCGCGCCGCCCTCGCCGCGGCGAGGGACGAACAAACGCTCGAACTCGCGAATGCCCTCACGTTCATCTGGTTCAAGCGAGGCCTCGTGGCGGAGGGCCGGCGCTGCCTCGACGCGGCACTCGCTGCCGCGCCGCCGAGCGACGCCCGCGCGGCTGGGCTGAGAAACTTCGCGTGGCTTTCGCTCGCGGTGGGCGACTTTGCTGCCGCGGAGCGCTGTGTGCTCGAAGCCGTGGAGTGGTACCGGTCTCGCGGCAAAGGGCTCTCGGTCATCGAATCGTTGCTGGATTACAGCGAGGCGTTGTTCGCCCGTGGGGATTTCGACCAGGCGTTGCGCCACGCCACCGAGGGAAGGGAGCTCGCGCGGGCGCGGGACGAGCACGTGCTCGTCGGCAAAGCGGAGTACGTGCTCGCGGAGTGCCATCTGGTGGCGGCGCACTACGAACAAGCGGCGTCGCACGCAGCTGCCGCACTGCAGCTGCTATCCGTCTATGCCTCAAGGTGGGTACGTGCCGACGCGCTCGTGTTGGTGGCGCAGATCGACGCCGCGCGCGGCCTGTATGCGTCCGCGGTCGACGCGCTGCGCGAGGCGCGAGAAATCCACCTTGCCGAAGACGACTCGTTATCGCTGGCGTACGCGCTGTGGCATCTCGGCACGGTCGAGCACGCCCGGGGCGACCTCGACGCTGCTGTGTTGACGCTGCGCGAGGCCGCGGAGTTGTTGGAGCGAGCCGCCGACGTTGAAGCTCCGCTCGCGTACGGCGCGCTCGCGGAAGTGCTCTCGAACCTCGGTGACGTCGACGCCGCCGAGGACGCGCTCGCGCGCGGCGTCGGGCTGCCGCAGTACCAATCCGCCTCCGACGGGCCGATACTGATCGCGCGCGCGTCGATCAAACGCGCGCGCGGCGACGCTGCCGGCGCGGTAGTGGACGCGCGCGCCGCAGCCCTCGAGTTGTACGCACGCCGGTCGATCTCGGAGATGCTGCGAGCGTGCGACGCGCTCGCCGAGGCATTGACACACCTGGGCCACGACGCGACCACGTTGGCGTCGGCCGCGGCAGCAGTCGTCGCCGCGCCGATCGGCTCCGGGTCCGAGCGCGTCGACGAACTGGCGGCGCTTGTCGAATCCGTCACCGTTCCCGCGCCGTAGCAGCCGTGCCAACATCGGCCGTATGACGCAGGCGTACGTCGACGCGTGCTGGAACGACATCGTTCCAGTGATCGAGGACTACATCCGGATCCCGAACAAGTCTCCGGCGTTCGATCCCGAGTGGGAAGCGCACGGACACATGGAGCGCGCCGTCACGCTCGTACGCGACTGGCTCGCCGCGCAGGACGTCGACGGAGCGGCCGTCTCGATCCATCGACTGCCCGGCCGCACGCCCGTCATCGTGTGCGAGATCCCGGCGACGGACGCGACGGCGAACGGCACCGTCCTGCTGTACGGCCACCTCGACAAGCAGCCGGAGATGACCGGGTGGAAGCCGGGGTTCGAGCCCTGGGAACCACGCCGCGAGGGCGATCGACTGTTCGGCCGCGGTGGCGCCGACGACGGCTACGCCGCCTTCGCCGCGCTCACCGCCATCAAAGCGGCGCGCGAACGCGGCGACGCGCACGCGCGCTGCGTCATCCTCATCGAGGCGTCCGAAGAAAGCGGCAGTCCAGATCTGCCCGCACACATCGAAGCGCTCGACGAACTGCTCGGCGACGTTGAGTTGGTCGTGTGCCTCGACTCCTCGTGCGCCGACTACGACCGCTTGTGGACGTCGACGTCACTGCGTGGCCTCGTCGGCCTCGATCTACGCGTCGATGTGTTGACCGAGGGCGTCCACTCGGGCGCAAGCGGCGTCATCCCGTCGTCGTTCCGCGTGTTGCGCGCCCTGTTGTCGCGCATCGAGGACGAGGCGACCGGACGCGTCCTGCTGCCGTCGACGCACGTTGACATTCCGGCCGAGCGGGTCGCGCAAGCCGACCACGTCGGCGCGTTGCTCGACATCACCGCGGACTATCCGTTCGCGGGCACGACGCGTCCGATGACAACCGGTCCGGCCGACGCGATCCTTGCCCACACGTGGCGCGCCGCGCTATCGGTGACCGGACTCGCCGGCGCGCCTCTGCCCGTCGACGCCGGCAACGTGCTGCGCCCGTACACCACCGCGAAGCTCTCGCTGCGACTGCCGCCGACCGTCGACGCCGACCAGGCGATGGCCGAAATGATCGCAACGCTCACCACCGACCCTCCGTACGGCGCATCGGTGACGATCTCCGACACGGAGTGTGCCGACGGGTGGAATGCGCCCGCGACCGCCGATTGGCTCGCGACCGCCATCGACGCCGCGTCGGTGGGCGCGTTCGGGCAGCCCGCGGGAGCCACGGGTATCGGCGGGTCGATTCCGTTCATGGCGATGCTCGGCCGGCGCTACCCGCAGGCGCAGTTCGTCGTGACGGGCGTGCTCGGCCCCGGATCGAATGCGCACGGGCCGAACGAGTTCCTCGACTTGCCCACTGCTCGCCGCGTCACGGCATGCGTCGCGGACATCGTCGCCGCGCACTGTGCGCGTTTTCGGCGCTAGACGGCCGCGAACCAGTTGACGACGAGGCGCTTCTGCTCGGTTTCCTCTTCTGTGGCGAGCGTCAAAGCGACGTCGGCGTCGACCGACGCACCCACGAGGGCTGCGACTCGTCGTTGCAATCCACCCGCCCACAACGGCAGTGCGTAGCCGACAGCGTCGAACACGGCGCGTGCGGTCGCGACATCGCGACGACCGATCACCAACGCGAGCAGCAACGGCACCACGCCTTGGTCGACGTTGCTCCACTCGGCAGGATCGGTGGCGGCGAGTGCCTCCTTCGCGAGCGCGACCGCCGCGTCTTCGTCGTCGCTGAGGGCGGCCCGCGCCGCGAGCGCGTGGAGCACAATCTCGGAGTTGCGGTTGATGCGCGCTGACACCTCGGCCTCGTCGAAGTAGCGCGCGGCTCGGTCGGGGTCCCCGCGGTCCCACGCGGCGAATCCAAGTGCCCACGCGGCGCGGGCGAGTACGTCGTGACGGCCGCGCTTGCCGGCGCGGTAGGCGATCTCGAGCGGCGCGATCATCTCGTCGACCTCGCCGAAAAAGTCGCGTTGGACGATGCCGAGATTGAGAGCCGCGACGGCTTCGTTGTCGCTCTGGCCTGCGGCTTGCGCGGCTTCGAGAGCGGCGCGGTGCCGCATGAGCAGTTCGTCGCGTGGGCGCTTCCGATTGGTCGCGGTGGCGGCACGGTTCAACAGCGTGACGACTTTGAGCATGTGGTCGCCGGCTTCGTCCGCGAGCGCGGCAACCTTTTCGTACTCCGCTTCGGCTTCGTCGAAGTGCCCGTTCATCGACAGGAAGGTCGCGTAGTTCAGGCGCGCCGACCGCGACTGCTGGTGGTAGCCGACTGCCGCGAGTTCGTCCGGCGCTTTCGCCATGAGGTCGCCTGCGTCGGGCAGATTCAGGTTGGCGGCGACGAGCGCGTACAGGCCGCGTGCGACCGCTTGCTCGGCGGCGTTCCCGACGGCTTCCGTGCGAGCGATTTGCTCTGCGAGCACAGCGCGGGCCGCGTCCAGGTTCCCGATACGCAACAACGTCGAACCACGCGCGCTGCCGATCAGTATCTGCAGATCTTCGGGCAGGTCCATCGCCGCGACGGCGTCGAGCCACTCGATCGACTGTCGCACCTCACCGAGGACGCGCATCAGTGTCGACGCTTCGTTCGCGACCTTCGCCCCAACCGGATCACCCGTTGCCAGGCCCCACGCGATGGCTGCGCCGATGTTGTCGATCTCGCGGCGCCACCCGTCGACGGTCTCGGTCTCCGAGCGCTCGAGCTTGTCGCGATCCCGGCTGAGAGCGCGGCCAAACCAGTCGCCGTGCGCGAGCGCGAGTCGGCGCGCTTCATCCGGAGACAGTCGGGCGGCAGCCCACTGTCGCACGGGCTCGAGCAGGCGCGGGCGCCCGCCAGCGTCGACTTCCACGAGGCTGCGTTCGACCAGTTCCGCGACGATCTGCGGCGCGTCGGGATGCGAACAGATCGCGACCGCGGCCTCCGGCGTCCAGCCACCGCGGAACACTGCGAGCCGTTCCAACACCTCGAGCTGGGCGTCGTTCAGCAGCGCCGCTGACCAGTCGAGTGTCGCTGCGAGCCCGCGCTGACGCGCGTCGTCGGTGCGGTAGCCGCCGACGAGCTCGGGCAACGCGTCGACGAGCGAGTCGGCGAGTTCGGTCGGGGTGCGGCGACCGGCAAGTCCCGCGGCGAGCTCGATCGCCAGCGGCAGGCCGTCGACCAAGCGGCAAACGCGCGCCGCAGCGCTCCGGACATCGGGGTCAGACTCGTCGAGGGAGCGGTCGGCGCGTTTGGCGCGTTGCATGAAGAGCCGAAGGGCGGGGTTCGCCGCCAGTTCACCGGCGTCGGCATCCTCGGTCGGCACCGGCAACGGCTCGACGCGCCACAGCTGTTCGCCGCGGACGTCGAGCGGTTCACGGCTCGTCGCCAAGACGGTGCTCTCGGTGCGTGTCACGAGGCGGTCGACCAACGGTGCGACGGCTTCGAGGAGGTGCTCGCAATTGTCGAGCAACAACAGCGTTTTCGCCTGTTCGAGTCGGGCCTGGATGGAGTCCGTTAGCGATTGCTGCGGACCCGCCTTCACGTCGAGCGCAGCCGCGACCGCCGCGTCGACGCGGTCGGCGTCGCTCACGCCCGCCAGCTCGACGACAAACGCGCCGCCGTCGAATTCGCGCGTACAGGCTTCGGCCGCCGCAGCCGCGAGTCGTGACTTTCCGACGCCGCCGACCCCGATGAGCGTCACCAGCGGTTCGGACAGCACGGCCTTGGCGATGGCGACGACATCGTCATCGCGACCGAGCAACGGTGTGGCAGCGCGACGGAGGTTGTGCACAACGGCCGCGGGCACTCGCGGCGGCGCAAAGTCCGCGCGCAGGTCGGGGTGTACGACTTGAAAGAGTGCGACCGGCTCGGCGAAGTCGCGGACGTGGAACCGTCCGAGCTCGAGGACGTCCGCCAGCTCGGGTAGGCGCCCGGCGACGGCGTCGACGGCCGACGCCGAAGCAACGATCTGCCCGCCGTGCGCCGCAGCGCTCACGCGTGACGCCTGGTTGACGGCGAGTCCGACGTAGTTCCGATCGGGCGTCACGACGGCCGATCCCACGTGGACGCCCATCCGGACCCGCACGTCGACACCGGCGACCCAATCTTCCGCGGCTAACGCGACCTGCGCGTCGACGAGTGCGGCGAGCGCATTCGTCGCGTCGGCGAACACGAGAAACATGCCGTCGCCCTCGGTGCTGACCAGTCGACCGTCGTGCCGATCGACGCACGCCGCGATTCCCTCACGCATCCGGTCGACGACGCGTCCGAAACGGTCGGGCCCGAGCGTTGCCAGCAGGGGTGTCGATGCTTCCATGTCGGTGAAACAAAACGCGACATCGCCCGCGGGCAGTGGGTCATTCCGCCCCATGGCCCGCAATCTAGGCAGGTCGCTTTCGCCGCGCCTTAGTCCTGCGCGATGTGCTGCTTCGCGTCCTCGTAGGAGCCTGTCGGCGGGTTCGGGTTGGCGGTGTAGACGAGATGCAGCACGCCGGTCTCGAACGGCGTTGCCGAGACGAGCGTGAGGTGCGTCTCGGGCACGCCGTCGAAGAGACGCAGCCCTGAGCCTTCAGCCACTGGGTGCACGAACAGGTGGAGTTCGTCGAGGAGACCGGCAGCGAGAAGCTGGCGCACGACCGAGACCGAGCCGCTCAGCGCGACGCGCCGGACCGACTCGTCGGCCTTCAGCTTGGCGACCTCTTCGTTGAGGTCGCCCTGGAGTTGTTCGGAGTTGCGCCATGTGAAGCTCAGCGGTGTGTGCGACACGACGATCTTGCGCATCTCGCCCAAGCGCTTGGCGAACTCGGCGTCGTCGCCGCCCGCGGTCTCGCGGTCGGGCCAGGCGCCGGCGAAGCTGTCGTAGGTGACGCGACCGAACAGCATCACGTCGGCGTCGTGCGTGTCGCCCACGGCCTCGCCCATTTCGTCGTTGAAATAGGGAAAGTGCCACTGGCCGATCATCGGGTCGACGACGCCGTCGAGTGTGGAAAACAGGCTTGCGGTAATGGTGGCCATCGGGGTCTCCTCTCGGGTTTCTACGACTCCTACGAACGGGAGACGGCGTAGAGGACACCGATCGTCGAAGTTCTACCCTCGGGTGGTGCGCGTCGGATTGTGTGGCTGGACGATCTCGATGGCCGAGTACGTGCGCCGGTTCCCGGTCGTGGAGGTCCAGCACACGTTTTACGAGCCGCCCAGCGACGCCGTGATGACGCGCTGGCGGGCGCAGAGCCCCTCGCGGTTCGAGTTCACGATCAAGGCCTGGCAGCTCGTGACCCACGAGTCGCACAGCCCGACCTACCGGCGTATGAAGCGGCCGCTGGCGCCGGAGCTGCGCGGCCAAGTCGGCTCGTTTCGCACGACGCCCGCGGTCCTTGACGCGTGGGAGCGCACGCTCGAGTGTGTGCGCATCCTGCGCGCCAGCGCCGTGCTGTTGCAGTGTCCTGCGAGTTTCAAGCCGACGCGCGAGAACGTCGACCGGATGCACGTGTTCCTGGCGACGGTCGAGCGCCCCGACGCGCGTTTGTTGTGGGAGCCGCGCGGCGAGTGGCCGACGGCGATGGTCGAAGAGCTGTGCCGCGAACATCGCCTCGTGCACGTCGTCGATCCGATGCAGGCCGAAACCGTCACCCCCGCGGAGACTTACTACCGCCTCCACGGCACGACGGGTTCGCGGCACGTGCACAGCGACGAAGAGTTGACGCGGCTGCGCGATCAGGTGGCGGATCGACCCAACCCGTACGTGCTGTTCAACAACCTGCCGCGCGTCGGTGACGCGGCGCGCTTCATGGCGCTTTGCGGGTAGTCCCGTGCATGACAGTTCGCGCCCTGACGGTCCAAGCGGGCGTCGCCGGTTCGGCGCGTGTCGAAGACGTCGCGGACCCTGAGCCCGCGGCCGGCGAGGTTGTCGTCGAGACGCTCATGGTGGGCGTATGCGGGACCGACCACGAGATCGTCAACGGCGACTTCGGGAGGGCTCCGGCTGGGCGCGACCGGTTCATCCTCGGGCACGAGGCCGTGGGCCGCGTCGTGTCGGAGAGTGACGGCGGACTCGTGGTGCCCGTCGTCCGGCGCCCCGACCCGGTGCCGTGTCCGAGCTGCGCCGCGGGCGAGTGGGACATGTGCCAGAACGGCGGGTACACCGAGCACGGCATCACCGGATTCGACGGTTTCGCCGTCGAACGTTTCGCGATCGAGCGCGATCGATTGGTGTCGGTTCCGCCGCAGCTCGGTGATCTCGCGGTGCTCGTCGAACCGACCAGCATCGTCGCCAAAGCGTGGGAACAGATCGAGCGGATCGGCAGTCGTGCGCACTGGGAACCGAAGACGGCGCTGGTCGTCGGCGCCGGTCCGGTTGGTCTGCTCGCCGCGCTCCTCGCGTGCCAGCGCGGCTTCGCCACGCACGTCTACGACATCGTCACCGACGGGCCGAAACCACAGCTCGTCGCCGACCTCGGTGCCGAGTACCACACCGGCGAACTCACCGAGGTGTGCCCGCGTGCCGACATCGTCGTCGAGTGCACCGGCATCGGCTCCGTCGTCCTCGACGCCATCGGACACAACGCGCCGAACGGCATCGTGTGCCTCGCCGGCCTAAGCGGCGGCACCCGGGCCATTGAGGTCGACGCCGGCGCGCTCAACCGCGGCCTCGTGCTCGACAACGACGTCGTGTTCGGAACGGTGAACGCCAACCTGCGCCACTACCGCGCCGCCGTTGACGCGTTGTCGCGCGCCGACGGCGAGTGGTTACGCCGATTGATCACCCGTCGCGTGCCGCTCGCCGGGTGGGAGCAAGCACTCGAGCATCACGCCGACGACGTGAAGGTGGTCATCGAAATAGCGAAGTGACGCGACGCGCCGCTTGCACCACCAGCCACACGCTGGCGATCCATGGACCGACGACGATGAGCGGGTCCATCCACTGGTGGTGCGTGTCGACGCGCTTCTTGCCGAACCGCGACCGGAACCCGTGGCCGCTGATTTCGCCCTTGATGCCGGTCTGCGTGATGGGGTTGTCGGGTCGCGTCGTGAACAGCGACTGCACGTGGTGCTCGATTGCGTCGACGCGGTCCGCGTACAACAGCAGGAGCCAGTGCGCCGCCCGGCCCTCGCTGTAACGCCGGTACGCCAACTTTCGGATCACGCCCGACAGTGCGCGCGGCGGACACGACGTGCCGAACACGGGCGGCAGTGTCATGTGCTCGATCGAGCGTTCGCGCGGCCACGTCTCGGGTTGGCGTTCGGGGAACTCCCAGTGCGCGCCCGTCGCTTCGGATTGCTCGCGCGGGAACGACGGGCGGTCGCTGGGATCGAGGTCGACGCCCCAACCGGGGATGCGCTGCCGCAACTCGTCGGACGGCGGAGCGAGGTCGGGCTTGTGGGCGGTGTACGTCATGCTGCGCTCGCCACGATCAGCGGCTTGATGCAGTTGTCGAGTTTCGCCGAGAAGATGTGGTAGCCCTCGGAAATCTCTTCGAGCGGGATGCGGTGCGTGACGAGCTCGCTCGGCTTGAGGTAGCCGTTGCGCACGTGTTCGAACAGCCGCGGCCACTGGCGTTTCACGGGGCACTGGTTCATGCGCAAAGTCAGGCCCTTGTTCATGGCATCGCCGAACTTCACGGCGCTGAACATCGGGCCGTACGCGCCGACCACCGAAACCGTGCCGCCCTTGCGCACGGAGTCGATCGCCCAGTTGAGCGCCACCGGCGAGCCGCCCTGCAGCTTCAGCTTGGTCGCGGTGACGTGCATGAGCATGTTGCCGTCGGCTTCGGCCCCGACGGCGTCGATGACCACGTCGGCGCCGAGACCGCCGGTGGTCTTCTTCATCTCGACGATGATGTCGTCGTACTCGGCGAAGTTGAACGTCTCGGCTTGGGCGAACGTGCGCGCCTTTTCGAGGCGGTACTCGAGATGGTCGATCACGATGACACGACCGGCACCCATCAACCACGACGACTTCGCTGCGAACAAGCCGACCGGTCCGGCACCGAAGACGATGACGGTGTCACCTTCGACGATGTCGCCGAGTTGGGCGCCGAAGTAGCCAGTGGGGCAGGCGTCGGTGAGCATCACCGCGTCCTCGTCGCTCATCCAGTCAGGGATGATCGTCGGGCCGACGTCGGCGAAGGGCACGCGTACGAATTCCGCCTGGCCGCCGTCGTAGCCGCCGCACGTGTGCGAGTAGCCGTAGATGCCGCCCACGGCCGTCGCGTTGGGGTTGACGTTGTGGCAGTTGGAATACAGCCCGCGGGCGCAGAAGAAGCAGCTGCCGCAAAAGACGTTGAACGGCACCATCACGCGGTCGCCGCGCTTGAGGTTCTCCACTGACGGGCCGACCTCTTCGACGACGCCGATGAACTCGTGCCCGAACGTCATCCCGACCCGCGTGTCGGGCATCATCCCGTGGTACAGGTGCAGGTCCGACCCGCAGATCGCGCCGAGCGTGACGCGCACGATGGCGTCGTTCGGGTGTTCGATTGCGGGCACGTCTTTGTTCTCGACGCGGATCTTGTACGGGCCTCGATAGACCATCGCTCGCATGGGATCTCCTCAACTGCTCGGGCCCGCGGCTTCAGTTCGTCTTGCCCATTCCGACGGGTCACGCAAACGCCTTCGGCTCACAGCTTTCGGGGATCGCTAGAGCTTCACGTACCTGTCGGGCACGGCGACGCGCAGCGGCGCGGTCAGCTTTCGCATCGACAACCGCACGTCGATGCGCGCTTGCGCGTACTTACCGAGAGTGTGGCGAAGTTCGTTCGGCGCGCGGGTGCCGAAGTCGATCACCGCGTGCAGCGACTGCAACTGGTGATCCTTTGCGCCGGTGACGACTTCGATCGAGCTCGCCTTGACCAGCTTTCGCAGACGTTTGGCGGAGTCACCGTTGAGCGCGGCGAGCTGGCTGTCGCCGCCGAGCGGGCCGGCGACGCGGGCGAGGTCGGAGAGCAGGTCCGGCGCGTCGACCTCGCCGGTGATGCGATCGGTGGAGGAGCCTTTGGTCGTCTTGGGATTCTCGACCCAGCCGGCGATGCCGAGGTCGTCGAAGCCGCCGGACGGACTGTCGTCGAGCCGCAGCGGCCCCAAATCCTTTTGCGCGACGCGGTAGGTCTTGGCGCCGGTGTCGACGAACGCCGCCGAACCTGTCGAACTGACCTTCGTCACCTTGGAATTCGCGCCGAGCAGCTGCGTGTACGTCAGGTCGAACACGGCGAGGTCGTGCTTGCCCTCGAACGAGAACGGGCCAGCGAGGCGGAATCCCGAAGGACCCGTCGCCGTGTCACCCGAACCGGCGCTCGCCGCCAGCCGCAAGTCGATCGTGCCCGACTTCTGCTTGGCCATGTTCGCTTGTGTCTGTTGGAGTTCGCTCGACTTGCCGCACGCCGCCATGAGCACGGCGAACAGCACCAGAGCGGTCAGCCGAGGACGCATCAGGCAGCGGCCGTGGTCGTCGTTTCCGACGGTCTCGTCGTGCTGGTCGTGCTGGACGTCGTCGACGACGAGGAGCTGGTAGTCGAGTTACTCGTGGTCGAGGTCGTCGTCGTCGATCCGCCCGTCGTCGACTGGTCGATCGGCACCAGTTCCGTATTGAAGATGTCGAGCAGTTCGTTCTGCGCGTACTGCGCCTCGGCGAGCAACTGGGCGTCGGTCATGTTGTTGGCGTTGCGCTCGACTTCGTGCATGCGCTTCTCGAGATCCTTGAGCCGTCTCTTGCCTCGGTCACTCAGCTCCATGCCGTTCATGTCGACGACGATCTGCGTGGCCTTCGCATACGTGAGGCACTCGGAACACTCGACGTTGACTGCTGTCGCTCGGTTCTCCGGCGCGACGTAGTTCGGGTCGTCGCCCGAGACGAAGATCACCTGGAACGCGATGGCGATGGTGGTGCAGTCCACGCAGCTCGCTTCGGCGGTCGCCGTGTTCGTCTGGTCGACGACACCGTTTGCGACGTCGCGCACCGACAACGCGAAACGGAACACCGACGAACCGTCTTGCGTGTTGATCGCGGTCGCTTCGTTCGTCTTCTCGTCGGCGCGGGCTGACGGGGCGCCGCCGATCCCGACGGCGAGTGCGAGCAACACCGTGGCGAAGCCACGAATCAAGGTGCGTTTCATGGTGAGGTCGTCTCCGTTGTGTCGCGGGCCGTGGTGTCGGTCGTGTTCGTCGTGTCGGACGTGTTGCGCTTTTCCGTAGTGGTCGTCTCGCGCGTCTCGTTGTTGTCGCTGGCGCCGCGCACTGTCGTCGACGTCGTCGGCACGGCCGTGGTCGTCGGCGTGTTGTTCAGCACCGCGGCACGCTGCTTCGTCAAGCCCGGGCGCCCCGTCGCGACGTGGCTCGCCCGCGACATCGTGTCCTGCACGGTCCACTTCTCGCCCTTGTGCAGCGGTTTGTACTCGCCGTTGGGCCACCACAGCCAGGCCAGGCCGCCGATGAGCAACGCGTACACCGGGATGAGGGCAGCGCGCGCGATCTGGCGATCGTTCGTGAGGCGCCACAGTCCGCGTGCGAAGCGGCGGCTCGTGCGCAAGAACATGTAGCTGACGGACGCCGCGGGAAGCGCGACGGCAAACGTCGCCAGCACTCCAGCGGTCGCGGCCATGTAGCGCGCGTCGCTGAACGCCCGCGTCGTGCCGGTCCACTGCTTGGCGATCGAGCTGCCGGCGGTGCCGAGAATGCGCGGAAGCCCGATGACAGCGAGGGTGATCGAGAAACCGATGATCGGAATGACCGCGAGCACCCACACCGTGACCACGACGCGCACCCACGGCTTGAGCGCCAGCACCTTGTCGCTCGCCTCGCGGCGCGGCAAGAGCGACATGAGCGTCGGCTTGATGCGGGCGAACAAGTCGGGGACGCCAGTGAGGTCGGAGAGGATGTAGTAGCCGTCGAGACGGATGAACGGCATCAGCTGGTGCGTCATCTCGACGATCTGCACCGGCACGAGAATCAGCAGCGGCGCGTAGTGCGTGAGCGCCCACACGCCCATGGTCGCCAGCGCGAACAGCATGTTGAAGTAGAGGCCACCGAGGTCGGTGCGGAGGCGCCCGCCGCGGCTGAGCCGATACGAGTCGGTGACGTCGGTGTAGAACGCCGGCCACACCAGATAGATGCCGGCGCCGATGACGCCGGGCTTCGCGCCGCCGTAGCGGCATGCGGCGGCGTGCCCGAACTCGTGGAACCCCGCCGACAACGCGGTGAGGGCGAACATGAGGACGAGCATCGACGGGCTGTACAGCAACTGGCGCGTCGCGCGGCCGAGCCCTTCGTCGAAGAACAGCCACCAGATCGACGCCGCGAATGCGACGATGACGGCCACCACGATCGGCGGGAAGAACAGCACGCGAAAGGGCGACGTGAGCGCCTTCGTCATGCGCTCGCTGAACAGCGTGAACCGGCCGCGGATCGACAGCAGCGGATCCGACTTCGTCAGCGGTGGGTTCGACCCGTCGGGCTGCTTCAGCAGCCCGAGCGGCCGCAGCTTCTCTTCCGCGAGGTACTTGATGTTGTCTGCGGTCGCGGTCTTGCCGATCCGCTGCGAGACCTCGCTGGCGATCTGCTCGAGGTCGCGCTGACCGTCGATGGAACTGAGCACGACGAAGAGCAGTTCCGTCAACTGGACCGTCTGGCCGGACGCGGTGCGCACGATCGACGGCGGTTCCTTGAATCCGGAGTGCTTGAACTCGCCGATCAGCTCGAGGCCGTCGGCGTGTTCAAGCGGACGTTCGACCGCGGTGGGAGTAGGCGTCGTGGCTGTCACTGACGGTTGGAAACGCCTGCGCTACTGGGTGATGCCGGAGTCTTGGTTGGCGACTGCGTCGGCGACGCCGTCGAGGTGCTGGACGATGAGCGAGCTCTGATCAGCCTGCGCGACCGCGGTCCCGTCAGGCGACGCGATGTTGGCGGCGACACCGGCGTCGATCGGCGCGGCGACGTTGGCGTTGGCGGCGACTGCCGCGTCCACCGGCGCGGCGACGCCCGCCGTGAGGTCGACGTTGACGTTGAGGTTGAGCAGGTTCAGGTCGGGCTCGAGGATCGACATCGCTTCCTTGTCGGGAATGCTCGAGCCGTCCTGCGCTTCGAGATCTTCAGGGGACAGCGCGTCCTTGGGGTTTTCGGTAGCCATAACGAAAGTCCTTTCGGGTTAGACGGTGCCGCCCTGGTCGATGCTGGCGCTTTGGTTGGCGGTGGCGTCGGCGACACCGTGCAGGTCCTGGACGATTCCTGAACTCTGCGATGCTTGGGCCGACGCAATGGCGTCGGGCGACAGCACGTTGGCGCCGGCCGCGGCGTCGATCGGCGCACCGGCGTTCGCGTTGGCGGCGACGGCGGCGTCGATGGGCGCTGCCAGGTCGAGCGAAAGGTCGAGGTCGACGTTGACGTCGAGCAACGACATCGCTTCCTTGTCAGGAATCGCCGCGCCCTCTTGGGCCTGGAGGTCTTCTTTGCTGAGATTTGGTTCCGCGCTCATGGATTAACCCTTCCCGTGTCCGTGGTTGAGCAATGCGTCGGTGGTCGTCGGATCGACGTCGACGCTCGTCTGATTGAGGATGACGACCTGGTCGGCATCAGCGATCGCGTAGGAGTCGCTGCTGTTGACGTTGGCCGCCGTCGCTTCGTTGATCGGTGCCGCGAAGTTGTCCACACCGGCGACGTTGATGGTCGTCATCGCCTCCCGGGGCGGCAACGCTTGGCCGCCTTGTGCCTCTAGGTCGCTACCGGTCAGCGCGTCTTCGACTGGGTCCGTCGGGTTCGCCATGACGGGCGTGTACCCGCGTCGTCGCGCCGCTTAGACGCCGTGCTCTACGGGTAGCTACCGGGCGGGCTGCGCCGCGGCCGGCTCAGTCCTGTCGAGGGGTTGGAAGCGCGCTTTCAACGCCAGGATCCGCCGCTCGATCAGCAGGTACGACGCCGCGGCGATGGCGATCGACGCCGTCTGATGGATGACGACCTCTTGCCAGTTCTCGAGGTGACTGATGCGCGTCGTGTGAATGAGCGCCATCGTCGGGATGTGGAACAAGTACACGCCGTAGGAAATTCGCCCGAGTCCGGCGAGCGGGGGAAACGACAGCAACTTGTTGAGGCCGACGTGTTGATCGGCCAACCCCGCGAACGCCACGACGACGGCGGCGACCACGTAGAACAACGACAAGCCGCCGAAGCCTTCGAGCCGGGGGTGCGTCGGTAGCCACAGCGTGATGAGCCCGAGGACGACGAACGCGACGATCGCCAGCGTCGGCGACTGCAAGCGACGACGCAGTGCGCCGGTGTCGATGCGATCGAGGAATATCGCCAACACGCTGCCGAGCAGGAGGCCGTCGAACCGCCACGCCGGTTGGTACAGACCGTGACCGAAATGGATGAGCGTGAGATAGGCGCGGACCACGCCGAGCAACACGACGACGCTGAACAGAACCGCGGCGATGCGTCGTGCGGCGGGGTCCCAGCGAAGCGCTCGCTTCAGCACCGGCGGCCAGAACAGATAGAACTGCTCCTCGAGCGCCAGCGTCCAGGTGTGGCCCAGGTAGCCGAGGTTTTTCGGGTTCGCGGCGACAGCCCAGTTGCCGACGTAGAAGATGACGGGGAATACCGCCCACTTCAGGGACCGCCCGTCGGCGTTGTGTCCGACGACGTGCGCGGCGATGGCGACGAACACGATCGTCATCGCCAGCGCGGGCAGCAACCTCAGCGCGCGCCGCATGTAGAAGTTGCGCAGCGAGATCGTGGCGTTCTTCGTGTGCTCCGCGAGCAGGAGCCCGGTGATCAGAAAGCCCGACAGCACGAAGAAGACGTCGACTCCGTACTTGCCGCCGGGATACAGGCCGACGACGTACTTGTTGGAGCCGCTGTGGAACATGAGGACGCCCATGACGGCGATGCCGCGCAGCCCGTCGAGCGCGGGTCGATAGCGCTGTCGCTCACGCGCTAGAAGCGCCCCGTCTTGCGTATCGGCGATCAAGCGATCGTATCCGGCGCCTCGGCGGATCGCGGGGTCGCTTGGACGACGATCGCCGCTGCGGCGATGGCGTGGAAGACGGCATGGCCCTGCAGCCGGCTGTTGCACGAACACAGCGGGCCGCCGGTGCGGCTCAACGTGTGCAGCGCCACCGCGCACACGCCGAGCACGACGGCCGTACGTCGCGGCCGCAACGACGCCGGGTTGCGGCGCGCCACTTCGCCCGATGCGAGCGCGATGGCCAGCAGCCCGGCGTCGTGGACGAACTTCGACGCCCGCCCACCGGGGCCGTGGTACGCCACGCTGCCGACGCCTTCGAACGCCAGCGCCGCGGCCACCCATCGCCACGCCTTGCGTCGGCCGGTTGCGTTGCGCCAGATGGGCACCGCGGCCGCGACGAACGCGAGGCTCGACGCGGTGTTCGCGGGCTGGCCGATGAGCCCCGGACGAATGCGCTCGCAATCGCCTTCTGCGACGTGACGGCGCGCCGTCATGCGTCACCCACGGCGCGTCGCGTCGTCGCCACAACTTCGGCGCGCAGTTCCTCGGCGAGTTCGACGTTGGCGATCCGCTCGAGCTGCGCGCGCCAACGCAGCAACATCGTCGTGAGGGCGAACGCGCGCTCGATCAACCAGATCGAGGCGACGGCGCCCACCGCGCTCGTGACGACGACGACGCTGCAGCGCACGAACCCGTCGGTCGTGATGATGGCTGCCGTCACCCAGGCGACGGGGAACGCGACGACGCCGACGATCACGCGCACCGTCCCTTTGGTGACGGGCGTCTTCACGAACAAGCTGACGACGGCGACGAGCAGCGCCGGCCACACGTTCACCGGTGCCGCCGCGGCGGCGATGCCGCCGAGAACGACGACCAACACGGCGATGCGGATGGCGACGCGCAGCAGCCGCGCCGGGTTCGTCGACGTGATTACGTCAGCGTCGTTGAGGCGCAGACCCGTCAGCAGCGTGTTGTACCGGCCGACGTCGCGCAACACGACGTCGCGCGCGTCGGGTGACGCCTGACCGAGGCGACGCGCCAGGTCGTATCGATCCTCGAGCGACGGCTCAGGATTGCGCTCGGAGCTCAACGCGATCTGCGCGGCCTGTTCGAGCGCCAGCGCCGTCGGCGTGTCCTCGAAATCCTGGCTGACCGAGCGCAATCCTTTGTCGATGCGCGCCGTCAGGTCGCGCACCGCGGTTGCGTCTTCGATACCGACTCCGGCGGCGCACACCGCGTCGAGGTCGATCGGCTCACCGAATTGCACGAGGGCGGAGGTGCGCAGTGCGACCTTGTCAGGAAAGGTCAGGCCGACGGGGACGATGGCGATGTCGGTCGCGCCGGCGGCGCGCGCACCGAGGGCGATGCGCGCCGCGCCGGTCTTGATCGGGTCGAGATGCGGACGGTCGTGCGTGGTGCCCTCGGGGAAGATCGCGACGGTGTCGCGGCGCACCAACGCGGCGTGGCACTCGGCGAAGGCGGCGTCGTTGTCGACGGCTCCCGCGGGCATGTCGACGCGCCGATGGACGGAAACGACGCCCGCACCACGCGCCAGCGTTCGCAGGAGCGGCAGCTTCGTCAGCGACGCCTTCGCCACGAGGCGCGGGAGGCGCGGCAGCACGCTCGAGAGCACGAGCGGGTCGACGAAGCCGTTGAAGTGATTCGCCACCAACAAGACCGGCCGACCGCGTGGGAGGCGTTCGGCGTCGGCGACCTCGACGCGGCGGAGCAGCAGTGTGCAGGCGAACCGTGCGATCCACGAGAGCAGTCGGCGCACTGTCCGGAGGCTACTGACGGGATGGAATGATGCCTTCCCATGACGTGGGCCGCCGCCAACAATCCTCCCGACCCGCGCCGATGGATTGCGCTGGTCGTGCTGTCGAGTTCGCTGTTCATCATCGTGCTCGACAACACGATCGTGAACGTCGCCGTGCCGACGATCGTGCGCGAACTGCACACGAACGTCTCGGCGTTGCAGTGGGTGATCTCGGGCTACGCGTTGATCTTCGCGTCGCTGCTCATCTCCTTCGGCCGCGTCGGCGACATCATCGGGCGTCGGCGGTTGTTCTTCATCGGCGCGACGTTCTTCGCAGTCGGTTCCGCGTTCGCGTCGGTGTCGCACTCGGCGGTGCAGTTGTTCATCGGCGAGTCGGTGATCGAAGGCTTCGGCGCCGCCATGATGCTGCCGGCGACGCTCGCCATCATCTCGGCGACCTTCAGCGGACGCGAGCGCGGCCTGGCGTTTGCGGTGTGGGGTTCGGTGGCGGCGGGCGCCGGCGCACTCGGCCCGTGGATCGGCGGGATCCTCACCAGCGACTACTCGTGGCGTTGGGCGTTTCGCGTCAACGTGGTGATCGCGCCGCTCGCAATCCTCGCCGCCATCTTCGTCGTCCGCGAGTCGAAGGACGAGCGCGCCAACGGCATCGACATACCGGGGCTCGTGGTCGTCACGCTCGGGCTACTCGGCGTCGTGTTCGGCATCATCGAGGCGGCGCGGTACGGCTTGGTCAAGCCGATCACGTCGACGAGGTTGCTCGGTCTGTCGCCCGTTCCATGGGCGCTGCTGGCCGGGGCGCTGTTGTTGGCGTTCTTCGTCGTGCTCGAAGACAGCCGCGCCGAACAACTCAAGCCGATCATCTTCGACTTCCGCGACCTCGTGCACCGCGGCTTCCGCTACGGCCTCATCAACACGCTGGTGCTGGCGATGGGCGAGTTCGGCGCCTTCTTTGTGCTGCCGATCTTCTTGCAAGCGAGCCAGCATCACTCAGCGCTCCGCGCCGGAACGTGGTTGCTTCCCGCGGGGGCGACGGCGTTCGTGGGCGGTGCCCTTGGCGGGATCCTGAGCCGCAAGTACGGACCGAAATACGTCATCACGGTTGGGCTGCTGTTCGAGGCGGCCGGGATCGTCGGTTACGCGCTGGCGTTCGGACCGCACACGACGTTCTTGTCGCTCCTGCCGGCATTGATCCTCCACGGCATCGGCATCGGGTTTGCGACGAGTCAGCTCACGAACGTCGTGTTGAGCGACATCCCGCCGCACAAGGCGGGATCCGCGTCAGGCGCTGCCGGCATGGTGCGACAAGTCGGCACGTCACTCGGCATCGCGGTGATCGGCGCCATCCTGCTGTCGCAAGCGAGCACGCACATCCGCCACGATCTGGCGCGCGTGCCCAACCTGTCGGCGTCCGCACGCAACGAGATCGTCGCCAACGTGAGCAACTTCGGTGACCGCAGCGGCGGCCAACGCGACAACCCGGCGGTCGGCGCCATCATCAGCAATGGCATCGCCGACGGATCGGTACCCGCGGCCGGCTTCGCCGCTGCCGTCGTGTTCATCGGTGCGCTGCTGTCGACGCTCGTGCCGAACATCCCTCCGGACGCGCATCCCGGCCAGTTGTTGGAAGGCGCGGCAAGAGCCGACTGAAGCAGCCTGCGCGCGTTACCGCCGGCCCGTTACCAAGAGCGCGACCCCCGGCACCTCGAACCCGGTGGTCGTGACGTAGGGCGCGGCGAGTTCGAGTGCGGTGCGGCGGAAGCTTTCGTAGCGGTCGCGTGGCGCCTCCTGCAGCGCGACGGCGAGTGGGCCGGCGAGGGCGGTTACGTGGTCGAGGTGGGCGTCGGCGCTGTCGGCGACGAATCGGATGTCGATCGCCGTTACGGACACGTCACGAAACCCGGCGGCCGTCGCCAGCGCGGCCACGTGGTCGGGATCCGAGAGCGAGAAGATGCCACCAGGATCGGTCGGCAGCCCGCCGGCGACGAAGCCGTTGCTCATCGCTGCCATGCCGACGATCGTCATCCACGGGTTGTCGGCGAGGCCGCCCCACGTGAGGGCGCCGAACCTCCCGTCCGCGCGCAGGACGCGGTGAATCTCGCCGAGCGCCACGGCGGGGTCGGGCGTGAACATCAGACCGAAACAGCAGGCGACGGCGTCGAAGGAAGCGTCGGGGGCGTCGATCGACGACGCGTCCACGACCGCGGTCTCGACGTTGCCGAGCGCGCGGTTGCGTCGCCGTGCGGCCTCGACCATCGCGGGCGAGAAGTCCGACAACACGACCGTGCCCGTCGGCCCGACGAGGTCCGCCCACGTCGCGCCCAGGCTTCCCGGGCCGGCGGCGAGTTCGAGCACCCGCTGCCCCGGTTCGGGCGCGAGCGATTCGACGAGGCGGGTCGCGGCGGCCGTGGTCGGCAGGTCGCGCTCATCCGCCCCGGCGTCCCACGCGGGCGCTACCGCGCTCCACGCTTCGCCGGCTTCGAGGCTCTTGGTCGTCATCGTTCGCTCCTTTACCGCTACAGTGGACCTGTAACGAATACAGGAAAGGTGTAACGAAATTGCCAAAGCCTGTCAAGCGCCGGTCGTACGACTCCTCCCGTCGGCAGGCACAGGCAGCAGAAACGCGGTCCGGGGTGGTGCGCGCCGCGCGCGACCTGTTTCTCGAACAGGGCTACGGGCGCACGACGATCGCCGACATCGCGGGCCGCGCCGGCGTCTCGGTCGAGACGATCTACGCGTCGTTCGGCAACAAGGCGACGCTGCTTCACCGCGCGTGGGACATCACCGTGGGCGGCGACGAAGACGAGGTCGTCTTTCACGAGCGGCCAGAAGTGCTCGCGGTGCGCGCCGAACCCGATCTCGCGAAGCGGCTCGCGATGCACGCCGTGTTGTCGACGCGGACCGCTGAGCGCATCGCGCCGTTTCAGCTCATGGTGCAGTCAGCGGCCGGTGCCGACGCCACCGCCGCGGTCATGCTCGACGAGATGGGCCGTCAGCGTCTCGCCGGCATTGGCGTCATGGCCGCGGAAGCCGCGGCGACCGGCCAACTCGCGGTCTCCGAAGAGGAGTGCCGCGACGTCGTCTGGTCGATGACCGACGGCGTGCTCTGGCACCGGCTCGTGATCGAGCGCGGGTGGTCCAGCGACCGGTTCGCCGAATGGCTGGGGCGCATGTGGGTGTCGCTGCTCGTCACGCCGCCGCGCCGGCGCGCGCCGCGCCAGTAGTTGTCAGTACGCGACGAGTTCGACTTCGTAGCCGTCGGGGTCGAAGACGTAGATGCGCCGTCCCGGCTCGTAGTCGGCCTCGAGGTGCACCTTCGCGCCGAGTCGCTCGACACGCCGGCGCGCCTCGTCGAGGTCGTCGACGACGAAACCGAAGTGGTTCACGCCCAAACGCAGGTAGTCGTGGTCGACGACACCGTCGTGCGTGGCTTGGAACAGTGCGAGGTAACAGCGGTCGTCGCCGACGTGCGCGCCGAGGCGGTCGGCGTCGATGGGGCCTTTCCAACGCACGTGCATGTCGAGCAGGTCGGAGTAGAACGCGATCGACCGGTCGAGGTCGCTGACGGTGAGGTTGACGTGTTCGATGAACATGCAGCGGACGGTACGACCTCAAGTGCACTTTAAGTCAAGCGCGGAATTGCTACCCCTGCACCGAAGTCAAACCTTCCCATCCCGCGGGCGGGCTACTGATCCGCCAGTGCTGCTCGGCGACGTTGGCGTCGAGCCGTTCGTCGAGCAAGTGGTCGCGGCGCAACGGCGGGATCTGTGACGCGTACGCCAGCAGCGCGTCGCGCTTGCGATCGACGTCGGTGTCAAGAGGAACCACTGCAGGCGTCGGCCACCACCCGGCGTGGAACAGCGCGCTGATCCGCCACGCCAGCAGCCCCGGGATGTGTTTGTAGCCGGCGTCCTCGTAGCAGTACCACGCGACGTCGTCCATCTCGTCGAGTAGCAGCCGCGCCGCCAAGTGCGTGGCGTCGTGATCAGGATTGCCGAGCCCGAAGGGCACGAACACGACGGTCGGCGCCAGCTCCGCCAGCGCGGCGCGCAGCGCCGCGGCGACGTCACCCACGCTGGCGCGTTCGGCAGCGTCGAGGTACTGGTGGTCCGCGAACTCGAGCCAGTGCGGAACTGCGCCGACCATCGCGAGCGCCGCCGCGTCTTCGTCGCGTCGGAGCGCGACCACGTCGTCACCGGCGCGAAAGCCGCCGAGCGCGTCCCACTCCGACGGTGTGTCCGGATACGCCGGCGGCCGGCCGCCGAACACAGTGACGACCGTCGAACCGGGGTGACGCGCCAGCAACAGTCCCGCGCCCTGCACGGCGTCGTCGAAGTGTGGCGACACGACGACGATGCGCTCGAGCGCGTCGGCGCTCGGCAGGTCGGCCCATTCGGCGAAGCTCATCAGTGCACACTGGCACACGTCCTAGGTCCGGCCGTCGACCTCCTGCGCGTCGAACAACGAGGCGTGCTGATCCTCGTCACGGACCTCCCAGTCCGCGTGCAGCGTGGCGTATCCCGCGGAGCGCATCGCGGCGATCACGGCGTCGTCGTCGTCGATGACCACGGCGATCGTGCGATGGCGCGCCAGTTTCTCGACTTCACGCACCTTGAAACGCGCCGACGGGCCGCGGTCGCTCTCCGGTCGCATCAGCAAGCGGAAGGCGTCGAGCCCATGGCGCGCCAACCAGGCCGTCGTGTCGTCGCGGAGATGTTCCGGGCGACCCGTGAGGAACACGACGTCGTGGTCCTCGGCCAGCTTCGCCACGACGGCGAGGCCTTCAGGGTGGGGCTCGTCGCGCACCGCAGCGGCGAAGAAACGCTTCCAGTTCTTCGGTCGCTGCTCCACGTAGTGCACGCGGTGGCGCACGTCGGCGACGACGCCGTCGATATCGACGATCGCAAGCGGTCGGGCCACTCCACTGTTCTACCGTGTTGCATGCCGATTACATCCGGGTTCAATCACGTGGCCACGCTGACGACCGACATGGATCTCACGGTCGGCTTCTACGAGCAGGTCTTCGGCGGCAGCGTCACGCACGTCGTCGAGAAGACCGACGATCACCCGTACATGAAGATCGTCGATCTTGGTGGAAACGCCGCGCTCAACGTCTTCGAGGTGCCGGCGGCCGAGATCATCGGCGAACGCCGCAAGCAGGGCGGCCGCGGCGCCATCGATCACTTTGCGCTGGCCGTCGACTCACGCGCCACGCTCGAACAAGTGCAGCAGCGCTTGAAGGACGCCAACGCGCAGGAGGTCGGTGAGATCCAGCGCCTCGGCGGCGAGTGGTCGCTTTTCTTCCGAGATCCCGACGGGATGGAACTCGAGGTGTGCTGCCCCGCGGACTAACGCTCCGTCAGCTGCGGGTGGCGCATCCGTACTTCGCTTTCGACACGGTGCAAGCGCTCGTCGTAGCCGATCTGGCGGAACACGTCTGCGAGTGATTCGTACGAGCCGTACTCGGTGACGACGTCGCTCTCGAACTTCGTGTGCTCCCATTCCGGGTGCTCCTCGACGAGCAGCGCGTACTCGTGCTCGGCGTGGTCCTCGAAGTCGGCGTTGAGTCGGTAGGACCACACCGGCCGCAACGCGAACAGGAACCACGACAGTTGGTAGTAGGCGAACGCCAGCACCTGTGGGACGACACGATCGCGCACGAACGACTCCGACGCGTCCTGCAACAACTCCTCGAGGATGAGCAAGTGCCACTGCTCGTTGTCCTGCTCGAAGCGACTGGCGCGCACGCGTTGGAACACGTGACGAGCGAGCCGCGGGCGCGAAGCCGTGTGCGTCACCGCGACGTAGGCGACGTTCTCCCACGCCTGATACGGCACGCGGGCCACGAGTTCCAGGACACGGAACTTTCCGAGTGTGCGCGGCTCGCCGTAGATGCGATCGATGAGCGTGAACAGCAGTCGGGCGCTGACGGAGTAGTGCCGGCGCGGCGAACCGAGCGACACCTTGTGTTCGTCGATCAGCTGGTCGTGCGACAGTCGCTCGATCGGCCCAAAGGGTTCGCGCGCGTCGACGGCGCGTGTCACCGGCCCTTGCGTGTCTTCAGCCTCCATCTGCCCGGCGACCGGTGTATGCCAGCAACTTCGTTTGCGCGTCCGCGTCGTCGGCGGCGTCCACCTCCGGGTGGAAGAGGCCCTTGCGCTGGTCGTCGGTGAACTTCCCGTGAATCGTGTCGTACGCCGCCTGCGCGAGCCCGTCGGGCATCGTCGTGTCCTGGCCGGTCGCGCTCGCCACGTCCCACCCGTGGATGAGCAGGTCGCTGAAGGCGACGCCGATGCCGAACCCGCGCTTTTCCAAGACTTCAGGGTCGGCGTAGCTCTCGACGAGGGCGTCGCGGGCCGCAGCGAAGTCAGCGGCGGGATTGTCGCTGATGAGCGCGGGTGGCTCAGGCGACGGCGGCGACGCCTCGCGACCCTGCGCTGAGGCGACGAAGTACTGCTGGGTCTCGAGCATGTGGTTCAGCAGCGTGCGCACGTCCCACTTCTCGCACGGAGTCGGTGCGTCGAGATTCGCGGTGGCACCGTCGATCTTGTCGATCGACCACGTCGCCGCTTGGCGGTAGAGGTCAACGATTTCCGGCATGCATCCGTTCTACCCCGTGACGCGGCATGGCGCGATTGGAAGCCAACGGGCGATATCTGGCCTATGAGTTGCGCGGCAAAACAGAGCGTCGACCGTTGTCAGTGGGGACAACTCGCGGGGAGGCCATCCGATTCGGCGCATCGTCAGATTCATGTCCGTGGGGCTGCTGTTCGTCATCGGCGCGGCGGGCCCTGCGATGGCGCAGACGACGTATCCCGTGGCGTCGGCGATCGAGTTGCGCGACGCCAATGGCAATTTGATCAATTCGACGACGCCGACGTGTCCGAAAGACGGAATCAGCGTGCACGCCACCGGGTGGCTGGCCAACAGCGTGGTCCACGCGACGTTCCACTCGGATCCCGTCGACCTCGGCCCCCACGCCGTCGACGCCGCCGGTGCGCTCGACTTCACGTTCCGCGTGGACAATGTGGATCCGGGCATGCACACGCTGCGCCTCGAAGGTACGGGCGCCGACGCACAGCCGCGGGTGATCGAGGCGTCGATCCTGTGCCAGTGCACCGCCCCGCCGGCGCAACCATCGGCGGTACTGGGCGAGACGTTGGCGTCGCCGTCGGGCCGCACGGTCGCGCGGTCCGGGAACGGCGTCTTCGCCAAGACCGGCGTCGACGTGACCACGATCCTGGCGATCGCCGTCGACCTCGTACTCGTCGGCGTCGTGTTGCAACTGGCGAGGACGCGCACCGCGTAGACGACTGAGCGCCACGCGCTACGGGCATCCCAGTCGCATGAACGTCGACATGGCTCTGCTCATCATCCGGGTTGTCGCCGGCACGACCCTGGCTGCGCACGGAGCGCAAAAGCTGTTCGGCTGGTTCGGTGGCCATGGCATCGACGGCACCGGCGCGTTCCTCCAGAGCATGGGCTTCCCGCGCGTGCACGCGTGGCTCGCAGCGCTGACGGAGTTTGGCGGCGGCCTGGCGCACGCCCTAGGACTGCTCACGCCGCTGGCCGGCGCTGCGGTTGCGGGCGTCATGCTCGTCGCCATCGCCGTCGCCCACTGGAAGAACGGATTCTTCAGCATGAGCGGCGGGTTCGAGTTCCCGCTCGTGCTGGCGACCGCCGGAATCGCGATCGCCTTCTCCGGGCCCGGCGCGTGGTCGCTCGACCACCTCTTCGGATGGTCGCTCGGTGGGACGGAATGGGGTGTTGCCGCGATCGGTCTCGCCGTGATCTCGTCGGCGGCGATCGTGGGCATGCGCTCGGTGCGCATGGAGCGCGGCTCTGGTCGCGAGGTGCCCGCATAGCGGCATCGCGCTACAACAAAGTGGGTATGGCACTGCCCGTTATGCGGATCGCGCCCGGGCTTCCGTATCCGATCGGCGCGACCTATGACGGGGCGGGCACGAACTTTGCCGTCTTCTCGCGCATCGCGGAACGCGTCGAGATCTGTCTCTTCGACGAGCACAACAAAGAGACGCGTATCGACCTCCCCGAAGTCGACGCCTACTGCTGGCACGGGTACCTCTACGGCGTCGGGCCGGGCCAGCGCTACGGGTTTCGGGTGCACGGTCCGCACAACCCCGCGGAAGGCCATCGCTCGAACCCCGCGAAATTGTTGCTCGACCCGTACGCGCGGGCCGTCGAGGGCCAGGTCACGTGGAACCGCGCCGTGTTCGGTTACGACGTCAACGGCCGGCGACAGAACCGCGCCGACAGCGCGCGCTACGTGCCGCGCTCGATCGTGGTCAACCCCTTCTTCAGTTGGGACAACGATCGCCACCCGCGCACGCCGCTGCACGACACCGTCATCTACGAGACGCACGTCAAAGGTCTGACGGCGCGCCACCCCGATGTGCCCGAGGAGCTGCGCGGGACCTACGCGGGTCTGGCGACTCCAGCGGTCATTCGCTATTTGCAGGACCTCGGCGTGACGGCGGTCGAGTTACTCCCGGTCCACCAGTTCGTGCCCGAAAGCGGCACGCTCGAACGCGGTTTGACGAACTACTGGGGTTACAACTCCATCGGCTACTTCGCGCCGCACAACGCCTACTCGGCGAGCGGCCAGCGCGGTCAGCAGGTCCAGGAGTTCAAGCTCATGGTCAAGACGCTGCACGCCGCAGGCATCGAGGTCATCCTCGACGTTGTCTACAACCACACGGCCGAAGGCAACCACCTCGGTCCCGTGCTGTCGTTCAAGGGCTACGACAACCAGGCGTACTACCGGCTCACGCCCGACGACAACCGTTACTACATGGACTACACGGGTTGCGGCAACAGCCTCAACATGCGCAATCCCCACGTGCTCCAGCTGATCATGGACAGCCTGCGGTACTGGGTCGAGGAAATGCACGTCGACGGCTTCCGTTTCGATCTGGCGTCGACGCTGGCCCGCGAACTGCACGACGTCGACCGCCTCGCTGCCTTCTTCGACTTGATCCAGCAGGACCCGATCGTCAGCCGAGTGAAGCTCATCGCCGAGCCGTGGGACGTCGGTGAAGGCGGTTATCAGGTCGGCAACTTCCCGCCGCTGTGGTCGGAGTGGAACGGTCGGTTCCGCGACTGGGTGCGCGACTACTGGCGCGGCGAGGATCAGATGCTCGGCGAGCTGGGTTACCGGCTGACGGGCAGTTCCGATCTGTACGAGTGGGGCGGGCGCCGCCCGTCGGCGTCGGTCAACTTCGTCACGTGTCACGACGGATTCACGCTCGCCGACCTCGTCACGTACAACGAGAAGCACAACGAGGCGAATGGCGAGGACAACAACGACGGCGCCAACGACAACCGCTCGTCGAACTACGGCGTCGAAGGACCGACGGACGACCCCCAGGTGAACGAACTGCGCCGCAAGCAACAGCGCAACTTCCTCGCGACGCTGTTCTTGTCGGCGGGCGTCCCCATGTTGCTGGGCGGCGACGAGTTCGGTCGCACGCAGCAGGGCAACAACAACGGGTACGCGCAGGACAACGAACTGTCGTGGTTCGACTGGAGCCTCCTCCACGACAACCGCGACCTGCACGAGTTCGTGTGTCGCTTGATCAAGATGCGCCGGGATCACACGGTGTTGCACCGCCGGCGCTGGTTCCAGGGCCGCAACATTCACGGCGAGGCGGTCACCGACATCGCGTGGTTCCGTCCTGACGGCAACCCGATGTCGGAAGAGGACTGGTCGCAGGGCTACGCCCGCGCCGTGGCGGTGTTCCTCAACGGCGAGCAGATCACCGAGCCCGACGAGCGCGGCGATCGCATCGTCGGCGACAGCCTGTTGCTGTTGCTCAACGCGCACGACGGAGCGCTCGACTTCGTGCTGCCGGACGACACGTTCGGCGACACGTGGCGCACGATCATCGACACCGCCGACCCCGCGGTGAACATCCACAACGGCAGTGACCACAAGGCGGGTACGACGGTCAACGTGACCGATCGATCGCTGCGGGTGCTGCTGCATGAAGACAAGTCCTGACGGGCGGGGTGCTGATGGGCGCGGCGCGGCGTCGACGTATCGCCTGCAGCTGAACCCTTCCTTTCGCCTAACGGACGCCGCCGACGCGGTGCCGTACCTCGCCGCGCTCGGCGTGACCCACGTGTACCTCTCGCCGACGTCCGAGGCGACGCGGGGGAGCGCGCACGGCTACGACGTCGTCGATCCGACGCAACTGCGCGACGAACTCGGCGGCCCGGCGGCGTTCGAGACGCTGTGCGCCGCCGTCGAGGCGCACGGATTGCGGCTGCTGCTCGACGTCGTCCCCAACCACATGGCGGCGACGGACCAGAACGCGTGGTGGCGCGACGTAGTCGCCCTCGGTGAGTCGTCGGAGCACGCGTACTTGTTCGACGTCGACTGGGCTGCGGGCGACGGGCGGGTGCGACGCGGCCCGCCGCGCGAGCAGATCAACTACCGCCGCTTCTTCGAGATCGACGACCTCGTGGCGCTGCGCCAAGAAGACAAGCGGGTGTTCGCTACGACGCACACCTTGGTGGCCGAGCTGGCGCGCCATCCGGCCGTCGACGGACTGCGGGTCGACCACGTCGACGGCCTGCGGGACCCGAGCGGATACTTGCGCTGGCTGCGGGCCGCCGCGCCTGACGCCGGAGTCGTCGTCGAGAAGATCCTCGGTGCGGACGAGGTGCTGCCGTCGGCGTGGCCCATGGACGGTACGACCGGTTACGAGTTCGCGACCCGCGCGCTCGGCCTGTTCGTCGACCCGACCGCATTACCGGCGCTCGACGCCCTCTACGTCGACCTGACCGGTGACCGTAGAACGTGGCCCGAGGCGGTGCGCGCCGGGAAGCACCACGCGTTGGCGACTGGCCTCGCTCCCGACGTGGCGCGCGTGGCGCGCGCCTTCGGCGACGCCGGGCTCGCGGACGTCATCACCGAACTGGCCGTGGAGTGGCCGGTGTACCGCACCTATACGCGTGCCGGCGAGGTGTCGGACGGCGACGCGGCGGTGATCGAGACGACGTGCGCACGCGTGCGGGCGCTGTTGCCCGACCGCGTCTCGGCGATCGAGCGCGTCGAGCAGGCGCTGCTGCGGCGGTCGCCCGACGACGAAGCCGCGGATCGGTTCCAGATGCTCACGGGCCCGGCGATGGCGAAGGGCGTGGAGGACCGCGCCTTCTACGACTACACGCGCTTCGTGGCGTTGAACGAGGTCGGAGGCGATCCCGACGCGTTCGGAGTCTCGGTCGACGATTGGCACGCGGCGTGCCTGCGCACGGCCGACCACCACCCGGCGTCGATGCTGGCGACCGCGACCCACGACACCAAGCGCGGCGAGGATGTCCGCGCCCGGCTGGCGGCGATAACCGAACGCCCTGAGTGGTGGTCCGAGGTGGCGAGCAAGTGGATGGCGCGTCACGACGGGATCGACGGGCCGACCGCGTACCTGTTGTTGCAGACGCTCGTCGGCGCCTGGCCTGTCGACGAGTCGCGCCTCGTCGCGTACATGCACAAGGCCGTGCGTGAGGCCGGTGCCCACACGACGTGGGCTTCGCCCGACGACGCCTACGAACGCGCGGTCGCCGACGAGGTACGGGCTGCCCTCGACGAAAGTGAACTGGTCGACGCGCTCGTCGCGCCGCTGCTCGAACCGGGACGCGCCAACGCGCTTGCGCAGGTGGTGCTGCGGCTGACCGCACCCGGCGTACCCGACACGTATCAGGGCACCGAGTTCTGGGATCTGTCGCTCGTGGATCCCGACAACCGGCGACCGGTCGACTTCGGCGCGCGCGCCGAAGCGCTGCGCACGCGCAGCGACCCGAAACTCGCCGTCCTCGCGGCAGCGTTCGAGGCGCGCCGCGCCTTCCCGGCGGCGTTCGCCGGCGCGTATCGACCACTCGAGACCGACACCCCGGATGTCCTCGCGTACATGCGCGGCGACGACGTCGCAGTCGTCGTTCCGCTGCGCAGCGGCGCGCGCGGCGACGTCGCGCTCCCGCCCGGGACGTGGACGAACCGGTTGCCCGACACGGGCACGGGTCTTGCGATGATGAGCCGGTGATGCGCCCGAAGGTGTGGGCGCCCGATGCGGCGGCGGTCGAACTGGAACACGGCGGAGGGCGAGCCGCGATGCGCCGCGAGGGCGAGTGGTGGCACAGCGACGTCGAGCTGACGGCGGGCGATCGCTACGGCTTCGTCGTCGACGGGCAGGGCCCGATGCCCGACCCGCGCAGCGCCTCCCAGCCCGACGGGGTGCACGCGACCTCCGCGGTGGTGGACCGGGACCCGTCGCCGCCGTTTGCGCCGCCGTCGCTGCGTGACTCCATCGTCTACGAGCTGCACGTCGGGACGTTCACCGACGCCGGCACGTTCGCCGGCGCCGTCGAGCGCCTCGACGACCTCGTCGACCTCGGCGTCACGACGGTCGAGGTCATGCCCGTCGCCGAGTTCCCGGGCGACCGCGGTTGGGGTTACGACGGGGTCGATCTCTTCGCGCCGCATCACGCCTACGGCGGCCCCGAAGGCTTGCGGACCTTCGTCGACGCCTGCCATCAGCGCGGTCTGGCGGTAATGCTCGACGTCGTCTACAACCACCTCGGGCCCGACGGGAACTACCTCTCGGCGTTCGGACCGTATTTCACCGACCGGTACAAGACGCCTTGGGGCTCCGCGGTGAACCTCGACGATCGTGGCAGCCACGAGGTGCGGGCCTTCATCGTCGACAACGCGTTGATGTGGCTGCGCGACTACGGCTGCGACGGGCTGCGGCTCGACGCGGTGCACGCGTTGCACGACCAGTCGCGCACCCATCTCCTCGCCGAGCTCGCCGCGGCCGTGCACGAACTCGACGGCGACAAGCTCGTCGTGGCGGAGCACGAGACGCTCGAGCCGCGGCTGTTGACGGATTACGGACTCGACGGGCAGTGGTACGACCACTTCCATCACGCGCTCCACTCGTTTCTCACCGGCGAGACCAGCGGCTACTACGCCGGCTATGGGTCACCGGCCCGACTGACCGACGCGTTATCGGTCGCGGGCGTGGCGAGCGAACGCCTCGTGGCGTTTGCGCAGAACCACGATCAGATCGGCAACCGCGCCCGAGGGGAGCGCCTGTGTCATCTGGTGGACGACGCGCGGCAGCGCATCGCTGCTGCCCTGATCGTTCTCGGGCCGTTCACGCCGCTGTTGTTCATGGGCGAGGAATGGAGCGCCTCGACCCCGTTTTGTTACTTCACCGACCATCAAGATCCGGAGTTGGCGCGCGCGGTGCGTGATGGTCGACCTCGCGAGTTCGCAGCGTTCGGCTGGAAACCCGACGAGATACCCGACCCGCAGGCGGCGGCGACGTTCGAGACGTCGAAACTGCGCTGGGAAGAACGCGAGAAGCCTCGTCACGCAGGGATGCTCGACTTCTACCGCGAACTCATCGCGCTCCGGCGCTCCAATCCCGGCCCGGTCGAGGTGCGCACGCCTGACGCCAATCGCGTCGAGATGCATCGAGGCGACGTCACCGTGCGCGTAGATCTCGCGAACGCAACGTTGCAGCTCGGTAGTTAGCGGGTACGGCCACCACTGATGAAACGCGGGATCGTCATTGACAACGTGCGACCCCGCACGCCAACCGGCCTGCCGGCGAAGGCCGTCGTGGGACGCCGGCTGCGCGTGTCGGCCGACATCTTCCGTGACGGCCACAACGTGCTCGCGGCGCGGGCCGCGCTGCGAGTCGCCGGGAGCAAGAAGTGGCAAGTCACTCCGATGACCGCCTTGGTCAACGACGTGTGGACAGCCACGCTGACGCCCACCGAGCTGGGCCTGCACGAGTTCGTCGTCGAAGCGTGGACCGATGCGTTCGCGACGTGGCGGCGCGACACGGCCCTGAAGGCGAACGCCGGTGAAGACATCGAACTTGAACTCGAGGAGGGCGCGCGCCTGCTCGAGTCCCGACTGCGTCGGTTGCATCGCGTCGATCGCGAGCACGTCCGCGACGCCATATCGGCGTTGCGTGACACCGACCGGTCACGATCTGAGCGGCTCGACGCTGCGCTCTCCCCCGAAGTCGTCGAGCCGCTCACAGAACTCACAGGCGCGGACGAAACGAAGTCCGCCATCTATCGGGTGTGGGTCGATCGCGAGCGCGCCGCGATCGGCGCGTGGTACGAGCTGTTCCCGCGGTCGCACGGGGGTTTGCTGGGTGCCACCGAGCGCCTCGACGCCGTCGCCGCCATGGGCTTCGACGTCGTCTACCTCCCGCCCGTCCACCCCGTCGGGACCAGTTTCCGCAAGGGACGCAACAACTCGCTCGTCCCGTCCGCTGACGACCCCGGCAGTCCTTGGGCGATCGGCAACGCGTCCGGCGGCCACACCGCGATCGAGCCCACGCTCGGCACGTTCGACGACTTCGCCGTGTTCGTGACGCATGCGAACGCGCTGCACATGGAGGTCGCCCTCGACTTCGCGTTGCAGTGCTCGCCTGACCATCCGTGGGTCACGGAGCACCCGGAGTGGTTCCACCATCGTCCTGACAACTCGATCAAGTACGCCGAGAACCCGCCGAAGAAGTACCAGGACATCTATCCGATCAACTTCTGGCCCGACGCGGAATCCGACCGTCGCGCGTTGTGGGACGCGTGCAAGGAGATCGTCGACTTCTGGATCGCCCGCGGCGTGCGCATCTTCCGGGTCGACAACCCGCACACGAAGCCGCTGACGTTCTGGGAGTGGCTCATCACCCAGGTGCACGCCGCGCACCCCGACATTGTGTTCCTCTCCGAGGCATTCACGCGGCCGAAGATGATGGCCAAGCTCGCCGAAGTCGGCTTCAGTCAGAGCTACACGTACTTCACGTGGCGCACGCACAAGCACGAGATCGTCGAGTACGCCAACGAGCTGGCGTACGGCCCGACCGCCGACTACATGCGGCCGAACTTCTGGCCGACGACGCCCGACATTCTCAGCGGCCCGCTTCGCCAGGGCCACCCCGGCGTCTTCAAGCAGCGGCTCGTGCTGGCGGCGACGCTGAGCCCGTCGTATGGCATCTACAGCGGCTACGAGCTGTACGAGAACGAGCCGTTCTCCGACAGCAACGAAGAGTTCCTCCACTCCGAGAAATACGAAATCAAGCAGCGCGACTTCGACCGCCCCGACTCGCTGGCGCCCTTCATCACCCGCATCAACGACGCCCGCCGGCGCCACCCCGCGCTGTGCGAACTCGACAACATCGCGTTCCACCACACCGGCAACGACCACGTGCTGGCGTATTCGAAGGCGACGACGGACGGCAGCGACGTCGTGCTCGTGGTGGTCAACGTCGACCCCGACGCCACGCACGAAGACACGCTCGGGCTCGACCTCGCGGCGCTCGGCGTCGGCGATGGCGAGCAGTACGAGGCGCACGACGAGCTGACCGGCGCGACGTTCGTCTGGTACGGCGCCAACCCGTACGTACGGCTGTCGCCGGAGGACCCGGCGCACGTCTTGCACATCCGGAGCGCGTCGGCGTGACAGTCACCGACCGCGCGGTGCAGATGCCGCTCGTGCTGCCCCCACGCGACCCGACCTGGTACCAGCGCGCCGTCTTCTACGAAGTGCTCGTGCGCGGGTTCTACGACGGCAACGCCGACGGCACCGGCGACCTGCGCGGCCTAATCGAAAAGCTCGACTACATCGAGTGGCTCGGCGTCGACTGCCTGTGGCTGCTGCCGTTTTACCAATCGCCGTTGCGCGACGGCGGCTACGACATCAGCGACTTCTTCTCGGTGCTGCCTGAGTACGGCAACGACGACGACGTCACGGAACTGATCGAGCAGGCGCACCGCCGCGGCATCCGCATCATCGCCGACATGGTCATGAACCACACGAGCGACCAGCACCCGTGGTTCCAGGAGTCGCGCTCGGACCGGACCAACCCGAAGGCCGACTGGTACGTATGGGGCGACGACGACACGCGTTGGTCCGAGGCGCGCGTGATCTTCACCGATACCGAGTCGTCGAACTGGACCTGGGACGGCCGCCGCGGTCAGTACTACTGGCACCGCTTCTTCAGTCACCAACCCGACCTCAACTTCGACAACCTCGACGTGCAGGCGGCGATGTTCGACGTGCTGCGGTTCTGGCTCGACCGTGGGCTCGACGGGTTCCGCCTCGACGCGGTGCCGTACCTCTTCGAGCGCGACGGCACCAACGGCGAGAACCTTCCGGAAACCCACGAGTACCTCAAGCAGGTGCGCAAGGAGGTCGACGCCCTCTACCCCGACCGCGTGCTGCTCGCCGAGGCCAATCAGTGGCCCGCCGACGTCGTCGACTACTTCGGCGAGGGCGACGAATGCCACATGGCGTTCCACTTCCCCGTCATGCCGCGCATCTTCATGGCCGTGCGCCGGGAGCAGCGCTACCCGATCACGGAGATCCTGGCGCAGACGCCGGACATCCCGGAGGGCTGCCAGTGGGGGATCTTCCTGCGCAACCACGACGAGCTGACCCTTGAGATGGTGACCGACGACGAGCGCGACTACATGTACAGCGAGTACGCCAAAGACCCGCGCATGAAGGTCAACATCGGCATCCGCCGGCGTCTCGCGCCGCTCGTCGAGAACGACACGAACGTCGCCGAGTTGCTGCACGCGTTGCTGTTCAGCCTTCCGGGGAGCCCCGTCCTCTACTACGGCGACGAACTCGGCATGGGCGACAACATCTACCTCGGCGACCGCGACTCCGTGCGCACGCCCATGCAGTGGTCACCGGACCGCAACGGCGGCTTCAGCCGTTCGGACTTCGCGCAGTTGTATCTGCCTCCGCTGATGGACTCCGTCTACGGGTACCAGGCGTGCAACGTCGAGTCGCAGATGAAGAATCCGTCGTCGCTGTTGCACTGGATGCGGCGGATGATCGCGGTGCGCAAGCAACACCCGCTGTTCGGCATCGGTTCGTTCGAGATCGTCCACGCCGACAATCCGTCGGTGCTCGCCTTCGTGCGCGAACACGAGTCCGACGTGGTGTTGTGCGTCAACAACCTGAGTTCCCGCGCGCAGCCCGTCGAGCTGCCGCTCCAGCGCTTCGACGGGTACGCCCCGATCGAGTTGCTCGGGCGGGTGCCGTTCCCGAAGATCGGCGAGCTGCCGTACTTCGTCACGCTGCCGCCGCACGGGTTTTTCTGGTTCCAGCTGTGTGCGGGGGACGAGCACGCGTGATCAGCGACGATCGCGTCCGCGAGCTGCTCGCCGGCCGGCGCTGGTTCGCGGGCGACGCCAGCACCGCGCAAGTGCTCGAACGCACCGAGTTGGACTGCGATCCGCCGCTTACCGACGTGCTGGTCGCCAGCGACGGTCACCGCTACCAGCTGGTGGTCGACGCCGACGGCGCCGAGGTCGACGACAACGTCGCCGACGCCTACGGGTTGCTCAAGGTCGTCGCACCCGATGAGGAAGTGTCGTCGGTGCGGCACCTCGCGGCCGAGCAGTCCAACACCTCGTTCGTTTTCGACGAGCGCATCCTGCTGAAGCTGTTCCGCAAAGTCGGCGACGGGCCGAACCCCGACGTCGACGTGCCCCAGGCCCTCCGGCGCGCCGGCTTCGGCCACGTGCCCGACGTGTTGGCGCGCTGGCAACGCGACGGCCGCGACCTCGCCGTCGTCCAGCCGTTCCTCGCGGGTGCGACCGACGGCTGGACCCTGGCGCTCACGTCGCTGCGCCAGCTTTTCGCCGAAGGAACGGACCCGCAGTCTGCGGGCGGCGACTTCGCGCCGGAAGCCACGCGTCTTGGAGCGATGACCGCCGACATGCACGTCGCGCTGTACGCCGCCTTCGGCCAAGACCGCGCCGATCCCGGGCTGCTCGCGAAGTCGGTCGCCAACGGGCAGTGCGAACCGCAGCTGTCACACATCGACGACGGAGGCGCGCTCATCCGCGTGCACGGCGACTATCACCTCGGCCAAGTCATGCGTACCGACGAAGCGTGGTTCGTGTGCGACTTCGAGGGCGAGCCGGCGCGCAGCGAGCTCGAACGCATCGCACCGAACTCGCCGCTCAAGGACGTCGCCGGCATGGTGCGGTCGTTCGACTACGCCGCCGCGGTGGCGGCGCGCGAACAGGACGCCGACGTGCACGCGTTGGCGCGCGCCTGGGAGCGTTACAACCGCGTCGAGTTCCTTGAGAGCTACTGGACCGCGATCCACGGGAGCGAACTCGTGCCGCGGAGCCACGCCGACGCCGTCGCCCTGATGGAAGCCTTCGAATTGGAAAAGGCCTTGTACGAAGTCAACTACGAGCGCGCCCACCGACCCGCGTGGGCCGAGATCCCCGAGGCCGCGGTCGCGCGGTTGCGCGCATGACCGTCACCCTCTCCGACGAGCTGGCGCGCGTCGCGCGCGGTGAGCACCGCGACCCGCACCGCGTGCTCGGCCCCCACGCCGACGGCGATCGCGTCGTGGTCCGTGTGTTCCGTCCCGACGCCGCCGGCGTCGAGGTGCTGACCGACGACGGCCCCGTGCCCGCGACGTGCGCGCACCCGAGCGGGTTGTACGAAGCCGCGCTCGACGGACCGCTCGTCCCGGAATACCGACTGAACATCGCGTTGCACGACGGCACGTCGTTCGTCATCGACGACGCCTATCGCTTCTGGCCGACCGTCGGTGAACTCGACTTGCATCTTTTCGGAGAGGGCCGCCATCGCAGCCTGTGGCGCATGCTCGGCGCGCGTCCGCTGGAGCACCAAGGCGTGCGCGGCACGGCGTTTGCGGTGTGGGCGCCGAACGCCCGCAGCGTCTGCGTCGCGGGCGACTTCAACAACTGGGACGACCGGCTGCACCCGATGCGGCAGCTGGGCTCGTCGGGCGTGTGGGAGCTGTTCGTTCCGCAAGTGGGCAGCGGCGACCACTACAAGTACATCGTCGTCGACGCGTGGGGTCACCGGCGCCCGAAGGCCGATCCGATGGCGACTGCGACCGAACTCCCGCCGGGCAACGCCAGCCGCGTGTACGCGTCGGGCTACGAGTGGCACGACGGCGACTGGATGGACGAGCGCGCGTCGACGAACGCGTTGCGCGCACCGCTGTCGACCTACGAGGTGCACTTGGGGTCGTGGCGCCGGTGTCCCGAGGACGATGACCGCCCGCTGACGTATTTGGAAAGCGCGGACGCGCTCGCCGATCACGCGCTGTCGCTCGGGTTCACGCACGTCGAACTGATGCCGGTCGCGGAGCATCCCTTCGGTGGGTCGTGGGGCTATCAGGTCACGTCGTATTTCGCGCCCACTGCGCGCTTCGGCGAGCCCGACGACTTCCGCGCGTTCGTCGACCACCTGCATCAGCGAGGACTCGGGGTGATCGTCGACTGGGTGCCGGCGCACTTCCCGCGCGACGACTGGGCGCTGGCGAGCTTCGACGGCACCGCGCTGTACGAGCACGCCGATCCGCGCCGTGGCGCCCACCCCGACTGGGGCACCCTCGTGTTCAACTTCGGTCGCCACGAAGTGCGCAACTTCCTGGTGGCGAATGCGCTGTATTGGTGCGAGGAGTTCCACGTCGACGCGCTGCGCGTCGACGCCGTGGCGTCGATGCTGTACCTCGACTACTCGCGCAAGGACGGGGAGTGGCTGCCGAACCGTCACGGCGGGCGCGAGAACCTCGAAGCCATCGACTTCTTGCGCGAAGTCAACGAGGTCGTCCACGGTGAAGTCCCGGGGGCGATGGTGATCGCCGAAGAGTCGACGGCGTGGCCGTCGGTGTCGCGCCCGACGTACCTCGGCGGCCTTGGGTTCACCTTCAAGTGGAACATGGGCTGGATGCACGACACGTTGACGTACTTCTCAAAGGAGCCCGTCCACCGTCGCTATCACCACAACCAACTCACGTTCGGGTTGCTCTACGCGTTCACCGAGAACTTCATGCTTCCGCTCAGCCACGACGAGGTCGTGCACGGCAAGGGTTCGCTGCTCAACAAGATGCCCGGCGACCGGTGGCAGCAGTTCGCCAACCTGCGCTCGCTGTACGGATGGATGTGGGCGCACCCCGGCAAGAAGCTGTTGTTCATGGGCGGCGAGATCGCGCAGGAGCGCGAGTGGTCACACGACCGCAGCATCGACTGGCACCTGCTCAACCTCCCCGAGCACGAAGGCGTGCGCGCTCTCGTCGGCACCCTCAACGAGACGTTGCGCGCCGAACCGGCGCTGTACGAACTCGACGACAGCGAGAGCGGCTTCCGGTGGATCGACGCCAGCGACGTCGACAACAACGTGCTGTCGTTCCTGCGCATCTCCGACGAGGGGCGCCCCGTGGTGTGCATCGCCAACTTCTCGCCGGTCGTGCGCCAGCCGTATCGCATCGGTCTGCCGTCGGGCGGCGTGTGGGAAGAGCTCGTCAACACCGACGACGCGCGCTTCGGCGGTAGCGGTGTGCGCAACGGTGCAGTAACGGCCGAAGCCGAAACCTGGCAAGGCCTGCCGTACTCGGCGGAGTTCGTGCTCCCGCCGATGGCGGTTTGCTGGTTCGCGCCCACGCGGTGATCGTCGAGCCGCGTTACCGCGACTGGAAGGGCGACTGGCGCGACGTCAACCCCGACACGCTGAAGCTCGTGCGCGGGCTGGTCGACGAGCATCCCGAGAACGAGGCGACGTACGACGTCGCGCAGGCGTCGCCGCCCTACGCGCGCCGCTGCGTGGTGCCGGGCGAGCGGCTGCTGGGTCTGGCCGTGCAGGTGTATTCGTTGTGGTCCGAGGCCGGCGCGGGCATCGGCGACCTCGCCGACGTCGAGGAGCTGGCGCGGGCATCCGGCGCCGACTTCCTCCTGCTCAGCCCGCTGCACGCGCCGCTGCCGGGAGAGCCGCAGGAACCGAGTCCGTATTTCCCGAGCTCGCGCCAGTACCGCAACCCGCTGCACCTGCGCGTCGACGGGGTGCGCCTGCCGAACGATCCGGCGGTGCGCATCGATCGCGATGCCGTGGCGCGCGCCAAGTTCGCCGCGCTCGAGACCGAGTTCGCGGCGTTCACCGGCGACCCCGCGTTCGACCGTTACTGCTCCGAACAAGGCGACGACTTGAAGAACTACGCGTTCTTCGTCGATCCGTCGCGCGTGCAGTTCCATCAATGGGTGCAGTGGCGCATCGACGCGCAGCTCCGCGCCGCGGCGGCCGCGGGCTCGGGTTTGATCCACGACATCGCGGTGGGGTTCGATCCCGCCGGCGCCGACGCGTCGATGTGGCGCGACCTGCTCGCGCCCGGGATGCAC
>JBEEFV010000088.1:0-49121 GCA_041166405.1 Actinomycetota bacterium
CGGGGTTGGGTTGGGGTTCGGAGAAGTCAGTCGGCGTCGGTGGCGAGGACGGCCCAAGCGAGGCCGTGCTCGGGGTCTTCGACGGCGAGGCGTAGCGACCAGCCGACGGGGTCGTGGCCTTCGTCCCACAAGTACCACTGCAACTCGTCGACGGCCTCGCCCAACTCCGTCGCGCTCAGCGGCCAGTCGTGCGTGAGGTCGGCGACGGCGGCGGCGGCCCACCACGCGGCGAACCGTCCGGCGGCCGCGCCGCGTCGGCGTGCGTGCGCGCCTCCTGAGGCGGCCGCCCAGGCCATGTGCGCGAACGCGTCCTCCGACGGGATCGCCGCCAGCCGCGCCTCGGTCAGGCCGAGCGATCGCAGCGCGCCGTCGACACCACCGGCGACGCCCGCGGCGTCGACGCGCCCGTTCGATTCGTTCGCCCAGTGCACGGCGAGTTCGAGCAGCGCGGCGCGTCCCTCTTCGGTTTCAGCATCCGCGCTGAAGTCCGCGCCGTTGAGCGACGTCGTGGACCACGCCTTCTTGCCCGGCCGGTCCGGCGCGGGGAACTCGGCCTTGTCCATCTTGTAAGTGGCGACCTCGTACGGCGGCTCCCACCTCGCCAACGCCAGCGGGATGTCGAAGATCGAGCCGTCGACGTCCTCGGCGTCGCTGAGGTCGGCGCCCCGCGCCACGCACTCGTGCGCGAACACCCCGGCCGACGGTCCGATGCTGAGGTACGGGCCGACCTCGTCCCATTTGTGTGTCGACGCGGCCACCTCGGTGAGCGGTCCGAACCCGAAGCGCGCCGCGGCCGCGCCGGGACCCGCAGCGTCGTCGATGGCGTGCGCCGCCGCGTCGCCCGGCGCGCGCAGCGCCAGCGCGTAGTTGACGAACGCGGTGACCGGCCACAGCTGCTTGCCGCGCGCCGCCGCGGCGCGGCAGTCGTCGCGGACGTACACGAGTTCTTCCCAGTCCTGTTGATCGGTGAGGCGCTCGACGTAGCGCGTCAACTCGTCGATGTCCGCGGTGTCGACGAGCTCCTCTCGATAACTCATACGTACGGCCAGGGGTAGTGCCGGTACTCCTCACCGACGAGCGGTATCGCCGGATGTTCGGCGACGGCGACGGCGCGCCGGCGCAGCGCCGCGACCTCGGTGGGATCGATGAGTTCGTCGAGCTCCGCGAGCGGCGCGTCGGCGAGCCGCAGGAGATCCTCACGCCACGGCTGCGGGATCGGTTGACCACCGAAGTCCCAGATGACGGTGCGCAGTCGCGGGGTCGGCTGGAACGTGAGGCCGTGGTCGACGCCGTAGATGTCACCGCCACTCGTGAGCAGGCAGTGGCCCCCTTTGCGGTCGGCGTTGTTGATGACGAGATCGAAGACGCACATCTGCCGCAGCCGGTCATGGGTCGCGGGATCGTCGAGGAGCGTGAAGTAGTGCTGTTCGAAGTCGGCGTCGTCGATGAAGCGCTGTAACGAACCTCGGCCCATCGGCGCGTCGGTGCGCGTCACCGTCTCGGGCACCAAGTCCCACGCCAGCGCTTCGCTCACGACGTACGTCGCGACCTCCCGCCGCCACAACCCATGCGGGTAATCCCACAGCGGTCGTTCGCCCGACTCGGGCTTGTAGACGGCGCGGATCGACTCGTCACCACACGTGACCGTCGTCAGCAGCGTCTGGTTGGAGCTCCACGGCATGCGACCTTCGATGACGATGTCGCCGCCGTTGAGCACCCTCAGCGCTCCGGCGCGTGCTTGCCGTTCTTCTTCGGACACGTGTGTCCCTCGGGATCGAGCGGGTGGCCGCACCATGGACACGGTGGACGGCCGGACTCGACGAGCATCGTGGCGCGGATCGCCAGCGCGCGCCCTTGCTCGCGCGTCACGAGCACGCGGAAGCGCCCGTGCGGCTCGGTCGGGTTGCCCTCCTCGTCGACGGGCACGGCTTCGACGGCGTCGAGCACGATTCGATCCAACGTGTCGAGATACCCCAGGCCCATCGCGCCGACGACCCACGCCACCTCGACGGGTTGGTGCAGCTCGAGCTCGGTCGGAAGCTCGTTGGGGACGGGCAGGTCGGCGAGGCGCTCGATCAGTGCCGCGCTGAGCGCCGCGACCTGTTGCTTCTCGAGCTTCAGCGTGACGGTGGTGTCGGCGGCTTGCACCTGGAACAGGAACACCCGACGGCCCGGTGAACCCATCGTGCCGACGGTGACGACGTCGGCCTCGGTGAACTCGTAGCTCTCGCCGGCCACTACGTCACCACCCGGTTGACGCAGTGCACGAACGGGCCTTCGTGCGTATAAGCGATGACGGTCATCGAGCACGGCGAGATGTCGATGCGCTGGAACAGATCGAGCGGGACGCCGAGCGCCGTCGCGGCAGCCGCCTTGATGGGATCGGCGTGCGACACCGCGATCACCGTCTTGCCGGGATGGGCGCCGCGGAAGCGATCGATGGTCGACGACATGCGCGTCGACATCTCGGCGAAGCTCTCACCGCCCGGGAAGCGGAAGCCCGACGGGTTGCGCTGCACCGCCTTCCACTCCGGCAGTTTGCGCAGCTTCGCCAGCGACGCGCCCGTCCATTCGCCGAAGTCGCACTCGAGCAAACCCTTCTCCGCCTGCACCTTCATACCCAGCGCCTTGCCGATCGGAGCGGCGGTCTCGCGCGTGCGTTGCAGCGGCGATGCGTAGACGGCGGCGATGTTCTTCGAGTCGCGCAGGTGATCGGCGACGGCTTGCGCTTGCGCCTTTCCCTTCTCGGCGAGTGCGAGCCCGGCGGCGCGTCCTGGCAGCACTTTGCCGGTGGACGGCGTCTGACCGTGACGGACGAACACCACGACGGTCGGCGCTGGCGGCGTTGGCATGTCGGGGGCACCGTAGCCTTCCGCGCGTGGAGGATTTGCACGCGTTGTGCGACGAGATCGTGCACTGTCGCAAGTGCCCGCGCCTGGTCGCGTGGCGCGAACAGGTCGCGGTCGAAAAGCGAGCGTCGTACGCGGAGGAGGAGTACTGGGCACGACCCGTCCCCGGCTTCGGTGACCCTGCCGCCCGCATCGTCGTCGTCGGGTTGGCGCCGGCCGCCCACGGCGGCAATCGCACGGGCCGCGTCTTCACCGGCGACCGCTCGGGCGACTTTCTGTTTGCGTCGATGTATCGATGCGGGCTGGCGAATCAACCACAGAGCGTCGCGTGCGACGACGGGCTCGAACTCCACGACGCCTACGTCGCCGCAGCCGTGCGGTGCGCGCCGCCGGCCAACAAGCCCACTACTGAGGAGCGCGACACGTGCGAGCCGTATCTCGTACGTGAGCTGGCGTTGCTCGACCGCGCCCGCGTCGTCGTGCCGCTCGGCCAGTTCGGCTACGACGCCGTGTGCCGCGTACTCGGCGTACGACCGAGACCGCGGTTCGGCCACGGCGTGGAAGTGGCGGCACCCAACGGTCTCACGCTCGTGTGCTCGTTCCATCCGAGCCAGCAGAACACGTTCACCGGCAAGCTCACGCCGGAGATGCTCGACGCCATCTTCAGGCGCGCCGTCGAGCTCGCGAACTAGAGCGCGAGCAATTCGCCAATGGCGTAGACGATCGCGATGGCGCCGAGGAAGCCCGCAACGGTCAGCCGCAGTCGCCGGTCACTTGACCGCATCGTCAGCCACGCGCCGAGCTGCGCGCCGGGAACGACGGCGACCGTGAGCAGCGCGGCGAACCGCCAGTCGATGTCGCGCAGGAAGGCGTGGGTGATCGTGCCCGGAATCGCCAGGAAGCCGACGCATACGAGCGACGTGGCGATCGTCTTGCGCAGCGGGACGTGCGCCAACTCCGAGAAGCCCGGGACCATGACGATGCCGCCGCCGACGCCGAGCAGTCCCGACAGGCCGCCGGCCGCGAACCCGATTGCGGCGAGCAGCGAGCCGTCGTGCGGCCGCTCCTCGCCGTCGACCGCGGGCTGGTCCCGCGTCATCCGTATGGCGGTGTACGCGAGCAACGCCGCGGTGAGCAGCATGAGCAGATGGCCGTTGCCCGGCACGGCGTGGCTCAGCAGTGATCCGCCGACGGACCCCACGACGCCTGCGGGCACCGCCCAGCGCACGACGCGCCAGTCGACGAGTTGCTCTTTCGCGTAACGGACCGTGCCCGTGACCGCGCTCGGGAAAATCGACGGCAGCGTCGTGCCCACGGCGACGGTCGCCGACGCGCCCAACGCGCGGATCGCGGGGGTCGAGATGACAGCGCCACCGACCCCGAAGGCCGCGCTCAACGCACCGGTGGCCAAGCCGGCGACGAGCGTGAGGGCGTCGCGCGCCGGCCCCGGATCCATTACGGATCTGTTTAGTCGTTAGGAGGAGCGCCAGAGTTCGCGGCGCGCGCCGCGCATGACTCCACGCAAATAGCGGTCGAACCAGTCGGCCGCCGCGATGGGGATGTTCGCGGCTTCCTGCGGCACGACCTGGACGAGCATCGACCCGCCCGGCAACGGCGGCAATTCCTCGTTCGTGTTCGACGCTTCCTCGTCGGTGTCGACCAGGAACAGCGTCGCGGCGCGCACACCCGACAGATGCGCGCCGGCGAGGTGCAGCGGCGCGTCGAGCGCGACCACGCATGCCACTTCGTTCGTGTGCAGCGACGCCGCCACCAGTGCGGCGACGCCGTCCATGCCGGCGCCGAAGTAGCCGACGGGTCGATCGCGCAGCGCCGGGTCGTTCGTAATGGCGGTGACCGCCCCGGCGAAGATGGCGGCGCCGCGTTCGACGTCGTGCGCTGGCGAGACGAGGTTCAGCTGCGCGGTCGCGAATCCACGCTCGTTGCACGCCTTGGCCAGCGGTGGGTGCCGATTGGCACACGCCACGACACCGCGTGCATCTTCGGGAACTGCGACGTCGGCGGTGACGTGTACGCCATGCGCGACCTCCACATCGAGAGTCACTTCCGCAAGCATGTCTCTGCCGTACCCGTTGTCTAGTCTGACAATTCCGTGCCTGGTGGACCCTCCCTCGACGCCTTACGGTCAACCGTCGCCGATCTCGTCGCGCTCACGTCGAATCGCACCGCGCGTGACCTCAACCACGTTCCGCAACGAGGGGAGTGGAGCGCGGCGCAGGTGGCCGCGCACCTCGCCGACGCGGAGATGGTCTACAGCGTGCGCATTCGCATGATGCTCACCGATGACAACCCGACGCTCGTCGGCTACGACCAGGATGCGTGGGCGGCGCGGCTGTCGATGTGCGACCTCGATCTCGCCGGATCGGTCAACCGCTTCCGCATGCTGCGCGACGCCAATCTGCGGCTGTACGAATCACTCGAAGAGGCAGAGTGGTCCCGCGTCGGTACCCACGAAGAGCAAGGGTTGGTGACGATCAAGGGGACGGTCGAGACCCTCGTAGGCCACGACCGATCCCACCTGGATCAGATTCGGAAACTGCTTCCCTAGCTAGCTGTAGATCTCGAAAAGGCCGGCGGCGCCTTGGCCACCGCCGATGCACATCGTGACGACGCCCCACTTCGCGCCGCGGCGCTGACCCTCTTGCAGGATGTGGCCGGTGCAGCGCGCGCCCGTCATGCCGAAGGGGTGGCCGATCGAGATCGAGCCGCCGTTGACGTTGTACTTCTCGGGATCGATGCCGAGCTTGTCGCGGCTGTAGAGGCACTGTGACGCGAACGCCTCGTTCAGTTCCCACAGATCGATGTCGTCGACCTTGAGCCCGTGACGCTCGAGCAGGCGCGGGACGGCGAACACCGGACCGATGCCCATCTCGTCGGGTTCGCAGCCTGCGACGGCCCAGCCCTTGAACGCGCCGAGCGGGTTGAGGCCGCGCTTCTGCGCCTCTTCGTCGCTCATGATGACGACGGCGGCGGCGCCGTCGGAGAGCTGCGACGCGTTGCCCGCGGTGATGAACTTGCCCGGACCCTTGACGGGCTGGAGCGCCGCGAGGCTCTCGAGCGTCGTGTTGGGACGGTTGCACTCGTCGCGGTCGACGACGTAGTCGACGATCGACTCTTCCTTCGTCTCCTTGTCGACCTTCTTCATCTGCGTCTTCATCGGGACGATCTCGTCCTTGAAGAGATCAGCGGCCTGAGCGGCTGCCGTGCGCTGCTGGCTCTGCAGCGAGTACTCGTCCTGCGCTTCGCGCGTGATGCCGTAGCGCTCGGCGACGATGTCGGCGGTGTCGATCATCGCCATGAAGATCGCGGGGTACTCCTCGATCAGCTTCGGATCGACGCCGCCGATCCCACCGCCAGGCTGGCTGATCGCCTCGACGCCGGCGCCGACGACGATGTTGGCGCCGTCGTTCTTGACGTAGTTGGCAGCGACGGCGATGGCGTTGAGGCCCGACGAGCAGTGGCGCTGGATCGTGTTGCCGCCGGTGGTCACCGGCAGGCCGGCGAGCAAGCCGGCGAGGCGGCCGAGGTTGCCCGAGCCATGAGCGCCGTTGCCGAGCGAGACGTCCTCGACCTCTGCGGGATCGATGCCCGCCTTGTCGACCGCGTGCTTGATGGCGTGCGCCGCCATCGACATCGCAGGCGTGTTGTTGAAGCCGCCCCGATGCGACTTGGCGAGCCCGGTGCGGGCGTACGAAACGATGACGGCTTCACGTGCCATTGCTAGATCCTTCCGATCACAAGTTGACCGGAGGACCTTAGACCGTCGGCTCGGCCTCGGCCGTGGGCGCGGGTGCTGCCTTCTTCTTCGGCGGCTTCATGAGCTTCGGTTCCGGCACCGCGGTGTCGGGCCAGCGGTTGCGCGACACGCGCGACAACTTGCGCAGCAGCGTGATGGCGCCCGGATCGTCGTCGCCCGGGCGGCCGATCAGTGACCCGTCCTCGAGCATCTTGACGATGATCTCACGACCGATGTCGGTGCGCACGATGGTGAGCGTCCAGTCGTTGAACTCGCCGATCCCGCCAGTGGAGACGTCGGCGTGTTCGGCGGCGAAGTCAGGACACGTCTTGCAACCCTCGCGCGTCCACGCGTGACATTCCTTGAGGTTGACCTCGTGATAGTCGCCATTCTTCATCCAGATCTGGAAGACGCCCTTGATGTTCATCTTCACCATGTCCTGCTTCTTCAAGCCGTACTTGGCTTCGAAGAGCTCCTCGAAGATCGCGTCGTCGAACGTCTTCGAACACAGCAGGCCGATGTTCAAGGCGAAGCGGCGCGCCGGCTTGCCGGCCTTGCGCGCCTTCATCGAAGGAGGGCTCGACGTCTGGCAACCCATGCCGACGAGTGCCAGTTTTTCCGCGCCCCCGGCGACGGCTTCGGCGTATCCCATCGGCGTGGCGGAGTACGTGTAGCGACTGCCGGCGGCGGCGAGTACCTCGTCCTTGGTGCGCGCCACGCCGGGGATGGCCTTCCACGACGAGCCGTCGCCTTCGAGGTAGCTCACGAGCGCCGCGTCGATGTAGCCCTTCTCGAGACACCAGATGAGCATCGCCGAGACGACGCCGCCGTCCTGGCCCATCTTGTGGACCATGTCGTCTGACGCGCGGGCGAGGATGATGTCCTTCGAGATGCCGTCGATCTCGTCGATCGTGCGGCTACGCCCGAACATGTAGTTGTCGATCTCGGTTTCCCACGTCCGAAAGCGCGGGCAGGCGCGGGTGCACGACGTGCAGCCGCGCTCGCCGTGGCCGCAGTTGTCCGGGCCGAGTTCGTCTTCGAGGTGGAACGGCTTGTAGATGCCTTCTTCGTCGTTGTATCCGAGCACGTCGTGTGGGCACGCCACGACGCAGCCGGAGCAGCCCGTGCACAGGCCCGACGTGACCACTTCGGCGTACAGCTCTTTCCACTGTGCCGTCCAGCGTTCGGCCTTTGCTGGTGCGTTCTCGGTGACCGTCATCGGCGACGAACTTAGCGAACGGGTCGAACGACTCGACTACGCGAGCAGTCCGAGGGGGCGCAGGCCGATGGCCCGCATGCGCCGGACGTGACCGCCGAGGATCGCAGTGAGCAGCCCCGGGGTGTTCCCGACGCGGACGAACGCCGCCAACGGCAGCGACGCGGAGTCGCGTCCGCTCCACAGCATGTGCAACGCCATCTTCTGCGCGCCGGCCGCGGCGCGCTTCTTGCCGCCCGGTGTGGTCTCCATCACGTCGCGCAACGCGGCTGCGGCGTGGGCTTCGTGTTCGACTTCGTCTTCGATGACGGTGTCGATGAACGCCGCCGTCTCGTCGTCGACGACGGTGCGCAACCACTGCAGGAGATCGTCGGCAACGCCCTCACCGAGGTAGGCGGCAACGGCGTCTTCGACGACGCCGCGGGACTCCGCGGAGTGATAGCGGTCGAGCGCTGTGCGGTAGGGGCGCATGGCGCGTTCGGGGTCTGCGCCCATCGCCTCGAGCCGCGCCACGAACCCTTTGTGATGACGGAGTTCCTCGGCTGCGACCTTCTTGAAGTGTCGACGGTCGGAGGCGGACGCGGCGGCCGCGGCGTCGGCTTTCGCGCCCTCGTACGCCTTCAGCTCGCCGTAGGCGACGGCACCGAGGACCTGGATAAGCGCGGTGCGATTCATGCCCGCGACGTTACCGATAGGCCCGCGCCTGGAGTTCGTATAGCTCGGCGTACGTTCCGCCGAGCCCGACGAGTTCGGCGTGGGTGCCCTCCTCCGCGATCACGCCGTCGCCCACGAGCACGATGTGATCGGCCATGCGCACCGTCGAGAAGCGGTGGCTCACCAGCACGGTGATGGCGCCGACTTCGGTGCCGACGCGACGGGCGGCGCCGGCGTAGCGCTCGAAGAGCGCGTGTTCCGTCTGCGGGTCGAGCGACGACGTGGGCTCGTCGAGCACGAGCAGGAGCGGATGCTCGCGCATCATCGCCCGGCCGAGCGCGAGCTTCTGCCACTGGCCGCCCGACAACTCGACACCCGTGGCGAAGCTGCGCCCCAACTGTGTGTCGAGCCCGCTCGGGAGATCGGCCACGACGTCGAGGGCGCTGGCGCGGTCGAGCGCGCCGTGCACCGCCGCGCTGTCGTCGACGAGTGGCAGGTCGCCGACGCCGACGGCGGTCTGCGCCAGCAACTCGAAGCGAGCGAAGTCCTGGAAGCCCGCGGCCATCCGCAACCGCCACTCGGCGGGGTCGACGTCGGACAGCGGAACGCCGTCGACAAGGATGCGGCCTTCCGTCGGTTCGTAGAACCGGCACAGGAGTTTGATCAGCGTCGACTTCCCAGCGCCGTTGTCACCGACCAGCGCCACGGTCGAGCCGGCGCGCAGGCGCAGGTTGACGTCGTGCAGCACGTCGACGTCGGTGCCGGGGTAGCGGAACGAGACGTGCTCGAACACGATCCCGTCGCGCAACGCGCCGGGCAACGCCGCCGGCGTCACGGGAATGACCGCCGCCTTCGCCGCCTTCGCGTAATCCGACAACCACACGTACCGGTAGCCCACGCGCGCGCAGCGCATCATGAAGCCGACGGTGTTGGCCGCGCCCGTCAACTGGTTGTTGATCTGCTGGGACAGCGAGAGCGCCAGCGCCAAGTCGCCGGGCGTGGCGTCGCCGTTCTTCACGCGCACGGCGACGAACGCCGTCACCGCGACGAAGCCGAGCGTGAACATCAGCCACGCGAGTCCCGTCAGCAGTTCCGAGCCGTTGTTGACGGTCGTGATCTCGCCCGTGACCTCCGCGCTGAGATCGTTGTGGCGCCGCAACATGCCGTCGCGTGTGCTGAACACGCGCAACTCCTTGCCGTGCTCGCGCTCAGTGGCCGTCGCGTACAGCCAGTAGTACGAGCGCATGCGCTCGATGACGCTCTCCTCGGCGCGCCGGGCGCGTCGCTCGACGACGCCGCCCACAACGACGGCCGGAATCCCGAACACCGGCAGGAACAGGAGCGCGGGGTGGATCGCCGCGAGGAGCCCCATCGTCGTGACCGACCGCAGGACGAGACCGGCGGTCCCGATGGTGGAGTCGGGGATATTGGCGAGCTGGCCGCGCTGCTGGCGCAGCAACTGCAACTCGTCCTGATACTCCGGTCGCTCGTAGTGCTCGATGCCGGGCACATCCATGGCGAGGCCGATGAGCTCGCGGTCCATCGCCTGGCCGACGCGCTCGCGCACGCTCATGAGAAAGCTGATCTGGGTCCAGCTCAGCGCGTCACCGATGACGAGCGCGCCGGCGACCAGCAGCGCACCGCGGATCGCGCCGGCGTGATCGTGCGCGAAGAAGCCGTCGGTGAGCACCTTCACGCCCCACGCTTGGATTGGTCCGCTGAATTCCGTCATGCCTCGCATGACGCTGAGACCGAGCATGCGACTCGGCGTCGCTTTGAAGCCGATCCGCATGGCAGTCGTGATCGAGCGCCACGTCGCCCGCAGGCCCGGCTTCTTCGGGACGACGCCCCGCGTCGTCATGACGCGAACCTCGCCGCTTGCAGTTCGAACATCGACGCGTACTTGCCGCCCGCCGCCATCAATTCGTCGTGGCTGCCGACCTCACACACCTTGCCGTGTTCGACGACGACGATGCGATCGGCCCGGCGCACCGTCGAGAAGCGGTGCGAGATGACGACGGTGGTGAGCCCGGCCGTCAACTCGAGGAAGCGGTCGTAGAGCTCGGCCTCACCGCGCACGTCGAGCTGCGCCGTCGGCTCGTCGAGCACGAGCACATGCGCGCCGCGCTCGACGGCGAACAGCGCGCGGGCAAGGGCAATCCGCTGCCACTCACCGCCCGACGCCTCGACGCCTTTGTCGAACTGGCGGTTGAGCACGCTGTCCCAACCGTGCTCCCATCCGTCGATCAGCGGTCGGATCCCGACGCGGTCAGCGACGCGGTTGAGCGCGTCGAGGTCGGGCTCGTCGCCGAAGTTCGACAGACCGACGTTCTCCGCGGCGGTGAGCGCGTAGCGACCGAAGTCCTGGAAGATCGCCGCCAGCTGACGATGCCATGCCGCGGGGTCGACGTCGGCGAGCGGGATGCCGTCGACGGTGATGCGCCCGCTGGTCGGGTCGTACAGCCGCGCCAACAGCTTCACGAGTGTCGTTTTGCCGGCGCCGTTGTCGCCGACGATCGCCAGCGAATGGCCCGCCGGCAGTTCGAGGTTGAGTCCGTCGAACACGAGATCGTCGCGGCCGGGGTACCCGAACGAAACGTTCTCGAATTTGATCGAATGGCGCGGCTCGGTGACGTCGTCGCGGTCGCCCCGGATCGCGGATGCAGAGTGCGTCGCGATGTCGCGCTCGACTTCGATGGTCGGACGGATCGCGGACGTGCCCTGTTCGAGGATGAGTTCGGGATTGCCGAGCACCATGCTCAGGCCGGCGACGCTGAGCAGTGCCTGGATGATGACGACGAAGTCCTGCGGCGGGCGCGCCGACGCCGCGAACGCCGCGTTGGCGATGTAGAGAAACGCGCTCACCGTGACGACGCCCTTGAGCAACAGTCCCGCGCTGACCACGAGACCGCCGCGGCGTCGCTCGGCCCAGACCTCCCGCATCGTCTCGAACCACGCGCCGTCGAAGCGGTCGATCGCCCACGGGCCGAGACCGAACACGCGCGCTTCTTTCGCGGCGTCGGCGCCGAGCGCCACCTCGCGGAAGTAGCTCGACTTGCGGAGGCGCTCGGTGCCCTGCCCGTATATCTGCGTGAGGTTGATGAACGCCTTGCGCTTGCTGCGCAGCGTCACCAGGTTGGCGACCAGCAGCACCACCGCGAGCCACCACCGGAACCGCGCGACGAGCAGCAACGACCCGAGCGACGACAGGCGCGAGAACCACAATTGCGCGAGACCACCGACGGTCGACCCCGGCGTGATGCCCCACGCGATCCCGCGCGCCAATTCGAGCTTGTCCTGCAGCGCCGCGTCCTCGAGGTGGGCGATGCCGTGCGGGCGCAGCATCGCTTCCATCATTTCGGCGCGCACGCGGTCGTCGACGCGGCGGTTGAGCATGCCGGTGACGGCGTCGCGCGCGGGTCCGAGCACCTGCGACACGGCGTACACCGCGCCGATCGCAATGAGCGGGGCGGTGACCGACTGGTGACGCGCCGCCGCGCCGATAACCGTTCCGACGAGCACCGCGTAGAGCGGCGCGAACGCCGCGCCGACCACGATGAGGACGACCAGCACGACCGCGAGCGGCGCGTTCGCCTCCCACGCCATCACGTGGGCGCGCACGCGCGGTCGTTCATTCAGATTGGTGAAAAATGCGCGGGCCCCAGCCATGCTGGGAGTCGGTTTATCCCAAAGCCTGGCGCAAGTCCTCGATTAAATCGTCTTCGTGTTCGATGCCGCACGAAAGGCGGACCAACGCGCGATCGACCTCGTTCGAAGTGCCCGTTACCGAGGCGTGCGTCATGCGACCAGGGTGCTCGATCAGTGACTCCACCGCGCCCAGGCTTTCGGCGAGGGTGAACAGCCGCGTGCGCTGGCAAACGTCGACCGCGCCGTCCTCGCCACCGGCGTGGAGGAACGACACCATCCCGCCGAACCCGGGGTACAGCACCTTGCTGACGTTGTTGTCGGTTTCGAGATACGCCGCGACCGCGCGGGCGTTGTGTTGCTGACGCTCGACGCGCACCGCCAGCGTGCGTAGCCCGCGCAACACGAGCCAGCAGTCGAACGGCGCGGGCACCGCGCCGGTGGCGTTCTGCAGGAAACGGATCTGGTCGGCGAGCGCGTCGTCGTTGACGACTACGGCGCCGCCGACGACGTCGGAGTGGCCGCCGAGGTATTTCGTCGACGAATGCACGACGACGTCGGCGCCGTCGGCGAGCGGCTGTTGCAGGTACGGCGTGGCGAACGTGTTGTCGACCACGAGGCGGGCGCCGGCGGCGTGGGCGACGGCGGCGACATTGCCGATGTCGACGACGGCCAGGGTTGGGTTCGTCGGTGTCTCGCACCACACCATCGCCGTGCCTTCGGTGACGGCGCGATTGAGCGCGGCGGGGTCACCGAGGTCGACCGCTTCGAACTGGAGTCCCATCGGCGCGTGCACGCGCGCCACGAGTCGGTACGTACCGCCGTACGCGTCGTGGGGGATCACCACGCGCGCGCCGGCCGGCAGCGTGCGCAACACGGCGTCTTCGGCTGCGAGACCGCTGGCGAACGCGAACCCGTGCGCGCCGCCTTCGAGTTCGGCGAGTGCGCGCTCGAGCACGGCGCGCGTCGGGTTGCCCGAGCGCGAGTACTCGAAATCACCGACGGGTTGGGCGGGCGACGTCTGCGCGTACGTCGTCGCCAGATTGATGGGTGGCACCACGGCGCCCGTGGCGTCGTCGGGATCCCAACCCGCGTGCACCGCCCGCGTCTCGAACTCGCTCATTTGCTGACCAGGAAGTCCAGCAAGTCCGAGCGCGTCAGGATCCCTACCGGGTGCCCGCCGTCGAGGACGAGGATGGCCGACGACGCCTCGAGTGCGCTCACCGCATCCTCGACCGGCTCACCGCCGCCGAGCATCGGCAGCGGCGGTCCCATGACCTTGTCGAGCGGGCCGTCGAGCACCGACGGATCCTTGAACGCCGAGTCGAGCAGGTCGCGCTCGTGGACGGCGCCGCGCACCTCAGCGGCGACGATCGGCGGCTCGTGGGAGACGACCGGCATCTGCGACACGCCGAACTCGCGCAGGATCTCGATCGCCGACCGCACGGTTTCTTCGGGGTGCACGTGCACGAGTTCGGGGATGTCGGTGCCCTTGCGCGCCAGCACGTCGGCGACGGTCTGTCCCTTGGAACGAAGGAAGCCGAAGTCGGCCATCCAGCCGTCGTTGTACAGCTTGGACAGGTAGCCGCGGCCCGAGTCGGGGAACAGCACGACCACGACGTCGTCGCGCGACAGCTCGCGGCCGACCTGCACTGCGGCCCACACCGCGGTGCCAGCGGATCCCCCCACGAGGATGCCTTCCTCGCGCGTGACGCGTCGCGCCGTGAGGAAGCTGTCGCGGTCGCTCACCATGACCACGCGATCGACGACCGACGCGTCGTACGTCGTCGGCCAGAAGTCTTCGCCGATGCCCTCGACGAGATAAGGGCGTCCTGACCCGCCGGAGTACACGGAACCTTCCGGGTCGGCGCCGACGATCTGCACGTCGGTGCTCTGCGACTTGAGATAGCGGCCGACGCCGCTGATCGTCCCACCGGTTCCGATGCCGGCGACGAAGTGCGTGACACGCCCCGCGGTCTGTCGCCAGATCTCCGGGCCGGTCGTGTCGAAGTGCGACTGCGGGTTCGCCGGATTGGAGTACTGATCCGGCTTGAACGCGTTCGGGATCTCGTTCACGAGCCGGTTCGACACCGAGTAGTAGCTGTCGGGATGCTCGGGTGACACCGCCGTCGGGCACACGATCACTTCGGCGCCATAGGCGCGCAACAGCGCGATCTTCTCGGGCGCCATCTTGTCCGGCATGATGAAAACGCAGCGGTACCCGCGGCGCGCCGCGACGATCGCGAGACCAACGCCGGTGTTGCCCGACGTCGGCTCGACGATCGTGCCGCCCGGCTTGAGCAGCCCGTCGCGCTCGGCGGCGTCGATCATCGCTACCGCGGGGCGGTCCTTCACGCTGCCGCCGGCGTTCAAGAACTCGAGCTTGGCGAGCAGCTGGCACGACAAGCCTTTTCCCATGCGGTCGAGGCGAACCAGCGGCGTGTTGCCTACGAGGTCGAGCAGCGAATCGGCGATTTCCATCTCGGCCATGATTCTGAGGTTATGCCCGAGATGGTGGAGATCGAGCGGTACCGCAAACTGGCGGACCGCGTCGTCGGTCGAACCATCGCCAAAGTCGACGCGCCCGACGCTTGGTACATCAAGGACGCCAACAGCCCGCGCACGCTGGCGCGCATCCTCAAAGGACGCACGATCACGCAGACGCGCCGCATCGGCAAGCTGCTGCTCGTCGACACGGACGGTCCGACCATCGGCATGCGCTTCGGGATGACGGGTCGCCTCGTCGTCGACGGGCTCGAAGGCGTCGACGACCTCATTTATTCGAGCAAGCGCAAAGAGGCGGCGTGGGATCGATTCGCGCTGACCTTTACCGACGGTTCGCGCCTGTCGATCAACGACCCGCGCCGCCTTGGTGGCGTGACCCTCGATCCGCCCGAAGCGCACATGGGTCCTGACGCCGGCGCGATGTCGCTCGCCGACCTGCGTACCGCGATGCAGTCCGATGCGCCGCTGAAGTCGCGGCTGATGAACCAGACGCGGATCGCAGGCGTCGGCAACCTCATCGCCGACGAACTGTTGTGGCGCGCCGGGCTCGCTCCCGAACGCGCCGCGCGGTCGCTCGACGCCGACGAACTCAAGGCGTTGCACAAGCAGTTGAAAGCGACGCTGCGCGACCTGCACAAGCGCGGCGGGTCGCACACCGGCGATCTCATTGCGCACCGGACGCCGGGCGGCGTGTGCCCGAAGGACGGCGTGCCGTTGAAGCGCGCGACGGTCGGCGGCCGGACTACGTGGTGGTGTCCCGAGCACCAACGCTGAGGGCGCGTTCGTCGAACTGCTGCGCACCCGTCGTCAGGATCCAATCGTGGCCGTAGCGCGCCACCGGTGGGAACGTCGACGCCAGCACCCGCAGGAACAGCGAGCGCGGTGCGAGGTCCGACCGCACCACCGCCTCGCACTCCTCGCCCTCGTCGTTGAGCGTGAGCTCGGCGGTGCCGACGATGTCGCCGCTGACGTGCGCCCGCGCGCGCTCCTCGGCGACGACGTCCTCGAACGCGATCGTGAACGACACGGTGTACGGCACCGGGGCGCGCACCGTGCAGCGCCATTGCTCGCCCGTCGCCAGTGCACGCGCGTCGAACGCCCGCAGCCACGGCCACCATCGGCGGTATGCGGACACGTCGGCCATCGCCGCCCAAACCGCCGCCCGCGGGTGCGCGAAACGAAACGCCTTGTGCGTGACGAGTTCCACAGCGCCACTCTTTCACCGCCGCTTACTCTGCGCCCATGCCCGAGAGTGACGGTCACGGCCAGACGCCGCGCAGCCTGCCGCTAATCCTCGCCCGCGAACTCGCGGCGAACCTCGCGACGCCGATGTTCCTCATCGACGGCGAGGGCATGCTCGTGTTCTTCAACGAGGCGGCGGAACTAATGCTCGGCAAGCAGTACTCCGAGATCGGCCAGGTGACCGCGCCCGACTTCGGCGACATGCTGCAACTCGAGACGCTCGACGGCACGCCGTTGCGCAAGCGCGACTCGCCGCCCGGCATCGCCTTCAATCAGCGCGAGCCCGCGCACAGCACGTTGCTGGCGACGACGCTCGACGGCAACCGCAAGGCGCAGTGGGAGATCACCGCCTACCCGCTCTTCGGTCGCACCGGCGACATGCACGGCGTGTTGACCGTGTTCTGGGAGGCCAAGTCTTGAGAGCGCGGGTGTGGGGCTGTCGCGGTTCGGTCGCGGCCCCGGGGCCAGACACGATGCGCTACGGCGGCAACACGTCATGCGTCGAGGTGCTCGGCGAGGGTGGTGAAGCGCTGGTACTCGACGCCGGCACTGGCATGCGCCCGTTGGGTGTGCAGATGTCGCAGGAAGGCATCAACACGATCCACGTGTTCCTGACGCACCTGCACATGGATCACCTCCAAGGCCTCGGTTTCTTCCGCCCGCTGTTCGCACCCGACGCCGAAGTGCACGTGTGGGGTCCGCCGTCGCCCGTGCAACCTCTCGCCGACCGCATCGCGACGTACATGTCGCCGCCGCTGTTTCCCGTCCGCGTTGCCGACATCCCGTGCCAACTCACGTTCCACGACGCCCCCACCGAACCCGTCACCATCGGTGGGTTGACGGTCACCGCGTCGCTGGTGACGCACCAGGGGCCGACGGTGGGGTATCGGGTCGAGGAGAACGGCCGGTCGATCGTGTACTTGCCCGATCACGAGCCCGGCATCGCCGGTCTCGACCTGGCGTCGCAGCCGACCGACTGGATCAGCGGGCACGGTCTGGCGTACCAAGCCGACGTCTTGTTACACGACGCGCAGTACGGCGACGACGAGTACCCGCGTCACGCGGGGTGGGGGCACTCGGCGATCGGCCACGTCGTCGCCTTCGCGCAGAAGGCCGAAGTGCGACACCTCGTGCTGTTCCACCACGACCCGTACCACACCGACGCCGAACTGGAAACGCTCAACGACGACGCGTGTCGGTTGTGGGGCGGCGACGGCAAAGAGTGCGTTTCGTCCGCTTGGGAAGGCATGAACATCGACATTGGGCGGGACGGAGTTTCGCTCGAGGCGATTCCGTATTAGCCCTCCGTTCACCTAACTTGAGTTGGATGGGGAGCATGGATCGCAGGGACTTCTTGAAAACCGCGGCCGGAGGCTTGGCGCTGTCGGGCTTGAAGAAGCACGGCGCGTTTCACCAGATCAAGCAGTTGATCCCCGGCCGCCCGGCGCGAACTCCGGTGAAGCACCTCGTCGTCGTGATGATGGAGAACCGCTCCCTCAACCACTACCTCGGTTGGTACGGGAAGGAGAACCCGAACTTCGACGCCCGTCAGTCGTTCTCGGTGCCCGACCTGCGCCCCGGCCGCGCCGGGCAAACCGTCTCGACCAAAGACTGGGGTCAGCGCGGCATGAAGAACTTTCACGGCCGCGGGTGGGAGGACCCGAGCCACGGATGGGACGGCGGCCGCGCCGAGCGCGCCGGCGGGCGCGTCAACGGATGGCTCGACCCGAAGACCGGCAACGACGAGTTCTGCCTCAGCTACTACAACGACATCGACGTCCCCGTGTGGGCGCAGTTCGTGCGCGACTACCAGGCGTACGACCGCTGGTTCGCGTCGCTCCTCGGACCGACTGAACCGAACCGGTACTACTTGCACTCGGGTCAGTCCGGCGGACTCAAGAACAACGACCTGCCGCCGCAGTACTCGGACCACGCGGAATGGCGGCTCGGTTGGAACTGGGCGACGATCTGGGACCTGTTCGACCGCTTCAACGTCACCGCGGCGAACTACTACTGCAACCTTCCCGAGTTGGCGTACTGGGGCGCGCGCCACGTGAACCGCATGCGCCACATCAGCGCGTTCTACGAAGCGTGCGACACGGGAACCCTCCCGCAGGTGTCGGTGATCGCGCCGTTCTATTCACTGGCGTACGACTTCGGCAACGACGATCACCCCGCTGCTGACCTTCGCCTCGGTCAGGCGTTTCTGTCCGACATCGCCGAAGCGTTCATGAAGTCGCGCTACTACCAACGGGGCGCACTCGTCGTCACGTACGACGAGTGGGGTGGCTTCTTCGACCACGTCGCGCCGCCGCGTCTGCCCGACGATCGCGGCACGCCCGCCGATCCCGCTGGGCAGAACGATTTCGGCCAGCTCGGCTTCCGCATCCCGTCGGCGATCATCAGCCCGTGGACGCACCGCGGCGGCGCCGTCGACCACACCGTGTACGAGCACTCGTCGACCGTGAAGTTCATCGCCGAGAACTGGAACCTGCCGTACCTGACGACGCGCGTGCGCGCCACGAATTCGATCGAGCACGCGTTCGGTGGCTTCCGCAACTTCAAACGCGAGCACGCGTTCTCGCCGTACGACGCGCCGCTGAACGCGTGGCGCAGTTCCGCGGCCGCCGCCGTCAACGAGTTCATCCGCGCCGAAGGCACCGACCCGACGCGGTTGCCCGAAGTCGGTCATCTGCCGGGAGCCCCCGCCTGGCCGCTGCCTCCGTTGCCCGTTCCCGACGACCCCGTCCCCGGCGGCCCGACGCACTCCACGCGTGACCCGAGCGGCGTCGAACGGCTGCTCGAGATCGGCTGGTTCGAGAAGTTCAAGATCCGCACCGACTGGAAGTTGGCCGACAGCTTCCTCAAGTCGCGCCACGACTTGCTCGCCGACGTGAAGCGAGGATGAAGCGCTTCGCGCCGGTCATCGCGATCGCCGCGGTGCTTGCCGCCGTTGTCGCGCTGCAGACGCCGGTACGGGCGGCACCGAATCTCTCGGTCAACAGCGTGATGTCGTCGCCCGCCGGTTCGTTGCCGACGGGGCCGAGGGACAACGACACCGCGGTGTTGCCTGACGGCCGACTGGTGACGCCGGTTGGCAAGACCGTTCCCGTCGACCTGTTGCCGCTCAACGCGGTGTTGTCGCGCGACGGCAAGCGGTTGTACGTGTCGTCGGAGGGTGGCGACGACGAACCGAAACACGACCCGATCTACAACCGCTTCATCAGCGTCGTCGACACGACGACGTTGAAGACGACGCGCGTGAAGGACGACTCGCTGCAGTACGGCCTCGCCGAGTCGCCCGACGGCAAACAGGTGTACGCCAGCGAGGGCGACGTCGGACGCGTCGGCGTGTTCGACGTCTCCGGTGGAACGCTCGTGCGACAGGGCAGCGTGGCGCTCGACTCGCAAGACTTTCCGTGGGGCCTCTCGTTCAGCCCTGACGGTCGCTACGCCTACGTCGTCGGGTTCCGGGGCAACTCGCTGTCGGTCATCGACACGAAGACGCGCAAGTCCGTCGCGCGCGTCGGCACCGGCGAGTATCCGTACACGGTGGCGGTGTCGCCCGACGGCAAGCGCGCCTACGTGTCGAACTGGGGACTGTTCAACCTCGAGGCCAGCAAGGTCGAGTCGAACGCCGACGTCGTCGACCTGCCGCCGGTGGAGAACGGTGGCTACAACACCGACCGGTCGTCGTCGGTGTGGATCTACGACCTGAGCAATCCCGCCGCGCCGGTCGTGACCAACAAGGTGCGCATCGGCGCCGACATCGACGGCTACGACGTCATCGCCGGGAGCCTGCCTTCGAGCATCGCAGTGTCGCCCGACGGCGCGACGGTCGCCGTCACCGCGTCCAACGAAGACAAAGTCGTGCTCCTCGACGCCGTCTCCGGCGCGACGAAAAAGACGTTCGACTTTCGGGTGTTCGGCGCGGAGGGCCCGACGGGTTCGCAGCCGAACGCGTTGGCGTGGTCACCCGACGGCAAGGTCCTCTACGTCGCCGAAGGCGGGAGGAACTCGGTGGCCGCCGTTGACGCCGCCACGGGCTCGGTGCTCGTACGCCTGCCGACCGGTTGGTATCCGTCGGCCATCGTTCCCGCAGAGGGCGGCAACCGGTTGTTCATCACCAGCGCGAAAGGCTGGGGCGCCGGCGCCAACGGAGTCGAGGTCGACGACCCCGCGAAGGATCTTGGCGGCAACAACCCCGCGTACATCGGGAACCTGTTGAAGGGCACGCTGCAGTCCGTCGACCTGCGCACCGTGTGCGGCGGCAACGTCGACGTCCTGAACGACGCCGTCGACCGCGACAACGGACTCAAAGCGCAGACGAACGCGGCAGCCGCCAACGACGTGTTGCCGGCGTCGTTCGGCGCGGGGCCGTCGAAGAAGATCAAGCACGTCGTGTTCATCTTGAAAGAGAACCGAACGTACGACCAGATACTCGGCGACCTCGCCGGTACCGAACGCGACAACCGACTCGGCCTCTACACCGGTCCGGTCACGCCCAACCACCACGAGGCCGCGACCGCGTTCGCGCACGGCGACAACTATTACGACGTCGGCCAGGACAGCTTCGACGGCCACTTCATCATCGACAGCGGCCACGAGAACGAGTTCGACCAGAAGGTGCACCCCACCGTTTGGAACGCCAACAAGCTCGGGCCCGAGGGCCTCTACGTCTCGGCGCCCGAGAACCTGCCGATGGCGGGGTACATGTGGAACAACCTGTACCGCCGCAACGTCAGTTTCCGCATCTACGGAGAGGCGACGTACTTGCTCGGCCTCGGGCCGACGACCCTCGTGCCTCCCAACGTGTTCAGTCTCAACCCGAAGCAGTTCTTGCCGCAGGCGTTCGCGCTGCAGAACAACTACTCGCTGACGTATCCGAGTCAGATCACTCCGAGCCGACCCGCCGGTGGTGACGGCAACACCGACGAAGACCGCGCTGACGACTTCTTGCGCGAGCTGCCGTTGCTCGACGCCGCCGGGCAGGTCCCGCAGTTCATGTTCCTGTGGCTCACCGACGACCACACCGAGGGCACGACGCCGGGCCGCCCGACACCCGAGTACGAGATCGCGCGCAACGACCACGCGCTCGGCCGCATCCTCGAAGGGCTGACGAACTCGAAGGCGTGGGACGACATGGCGGTCTTCGTCACCGAGGACGATCCGCAGGACGGCCAGGACCACGTCGACGCCCACCGCACGATCCAGCTCGTGCTGAGCCCGTACGCGAAACGCGGGTACACGTCGCACGTCCACCAGTCGAACCTGTCGACGCTCAAGACGATGGACTTGCTGCTCGGCGTGCCGCCGAACTCGACGCAGGAAGCGACGGCGACGGCCATGAGCGATTACTTCCAGTCCACGCCGCAGGTGGCGCCACGATTCGTGGCACGCGCCCAACAGGTCCCCTTCGCCACCAACCCGGATGCGGCCAACGCCCCGAACGAGAAACTCGCCGCGGCAGCGAAGCTGATGGAGTCGGTGCCGAAGGGCCTCGACGAAGGCGGTGAAGACCTGCAGGAGGTGCTGCGGTTACGTCACGAAGGGGCGGCGCTCGCCCACGAACCCGGGGTGCCGCAGCTGACGGACAAGGTCGAGCACACGCTGGCGAACGGCGAGCCGGCGCGTCTCGTGTTGGCGACGAAGCCCGACGGCGCATGCCCGTTGACGGTCGCAGGCTCGACGGAGGGATCGCTGCCGGCGACCGGCGGGCGCAACGAGATGGCCGTCGTCGCCATGCTCGTCGCGGCGGCCATCGCCGTGCGGCGCTTGTGGAATTCTGCGCGGTTTCCGCGCCTCTCGAGCTAACGATCTCCGCGGACTATCCGATGGGGTTTAGTGATGGACCCCGAACCAGCGCGCCCCCTCACGGCGCTGCTCGAGCTCGCCGAGCGCGCGCTCGCGGGCGCCTCTGTCTCTGAACTCGAGGCGCAGGCGGCGCAGGTGCGGGCCGCGTCGCCGACCGACACCGAGTTCTGCTGTCGCGTCGATGACGTCGTCACCGCGGCTCGGGCCCGTCTCGAAGAAACCGACGAGCTGCGCCTGAACGAGCACCGGCTCGCCGAGGCACAGCGCGTCGGCGCCATGGGCAGCTACGACTGGCACATCGTCAACGACACGAACTCGTGGAGCGACGAGCTGTACCGCATCTATGGCACCGAGCCGCAGTCCTTCAACGCGTCGTACGAAAAATTCCTCGAGTTCATCCACCCCGACGACCGCGAGAAGGTCAAGGCCGTGCACATGCAGGCCTACGCCACGCACGAGCCGTACCACATGGAAGAGCGCATCGTCCGCGCCGACGGTGAGGTCCGCATCCTCGACTCGACGGGCGAGGTCGCCCTCGACGCCGACGGCAATCCCGTGCGGATGTACGGCATTTGTCGCGACATCACCGAGCAGCGCCGCGCCGAAGACGAAGCGCGCCGCCACGGCATGCGCTTCGAAGCGCTGCTCGAATCATCGCCCGACGCGCTGCTGGTGGTCGATCGCGGTGGCGTCATCGTGCAGGTCAACCGCCGCACCGAGGATCTCTTCGGGTACGCGCCGGACGAGTTGATCGGCCGCACGATCGAAGCGCTGATCCCGCAGCGGCTCGTGACCGCGCACCGCGTGCATCGCGCCGCGTACATGGGCGGGCCGGTGGCGCGGCCGATGGGCACGGAGCTCGAAGTGATCGCCCGCCACAAGGACGGCCGCGAGATCCCGGTCGACATCAGCCTCGGCGTGCTGAAGACCGATGACGGCGCGCTCGTCGCCGCCTTCGTGCGCGACATCACCGAGAAGAAACGCGCCGCGGAGTTCGCGCTGCGGCTGCACGACGCCGAAGTGCGTCGGCGCCACGCGCTCGAGATCAACGACAACGTCGTCCAAGGCCTCACGGCCGCGGTGTACGCCTTCGACATGGGGCTCGACGAAGCGGCGAAGTCCGCGCTCAGCCGCACCGTGTCCTCAGCGCGTCTGATGATGAACGATCTGCTCTCCGGCACCGACGACGACTACGACGCCGGCGAGCTCGAACGGGCTCGCCCCGCGGTCGCGACGCTTCCGGTGCTGCCCGTCGCGCCCCCCGAAGTACGGGGCGTGCACGTGTGGCGCGTGCTGCTCGTCGACGACGCCCGCGACATCCGCGTACTGCTGCGGCGCGTGTTCAACGCCGACGGCTCTTACGAGGTGGTGGGCGAAGCCGTCGACGGCGAGGCGGCGATCGCCCTCGCCGACGAACTCACGCCGGACGTCGTGGTGCTCGACCTGGCGATGCCGGTCATGGACGGCCTCGAAGCGCTCCCGCTCATCCGCGGCAAGTTGCCCAACGCCAAGATCGTCGTGCTGTCGGGATTCGACGGCGCGCGCATGCGGGAGCCCGCGCTCCTGGCTGGAGCCGACGCCTACGTCGAAAAGGGCGGCAACCTCTTCGGGGTGCTCGAGACGATCCACGGCTTGCTCCCGACCGCGGTGTGAGCAGCTAACCGACCACGATCGTCGCCGCCAGCGCGACGCGGTGGTCCTTCGTCCACGGCGGGCCGAGCGACTTCCGCGGCGCGGCCAGAACGTCGCTGCCGACGATGCGCGCTGCTTCGGCCTCAACGGTTTTGGGGTCATACAGGTGCACGTCCCACCCGCGCTGGCGCGCCAAGTCGTCGAGCACCTGTCGATACATCACCGAGTCGGCCCGCGCCTCCCAGGGCGAGCGGCGCAGCACGGCGATGTCGGTGGGGAAGTCCGCAGCCCACGCCGCCAACGAGATCGACTCGATCCCGTCGGGCAAGGCGTCGAGCGAAGCTGATGTCGTCTTGACCGCCGAAGCCCGCACGCGGGTCACCAGCGCGGCGAGTTCGTCGTCCGACAACGGCGGCCCGCTGCGGTGCATCTCGTGCGGCCTGCCTCCGTGATGCACGGGCGCAGCCGGCAGCCCGTCTTCGATCATCTCGATCCGCCGGCGGTCCACGACAGCGTGGTCAGCGGAAGCCGTGACGGTCACAGCCCACCCGAAGTGATGCGCAATCCCCACCCGCACGCCGACAGTCTGCCGCGCAACGAAACGACCTGAAGCGCCCTCGGTAGGATTCGAACCTACGCACCCGGCTCCGGAGGCCGATGCTCTATCCCCTGAGCTACGAGGGCTAAGGGAGATCGAAGCGTAGCGGTCGGACCGTTTCTGCTTACGATGCGGGCGTGCCGAAAGTGTTGGTCGTGGACGACGACCCCGTCATCCAACGCCTGCTCCAGGTCAACTTCGAGATGGAAGGCTGGAAAGTCGTAATCGCCGACGACGGCGTGGCGGGTCTCGAAGCGGCTCGCAAGGAGAAGCCCGACTGCATCCTCCTCGACGTGATGATGCCGAAGAAAGACGGGCTGACCGTCGCGGCCGAGTTGAAGGCGGATCCTGACACCGCGCACATCCCGGTCGTGTTGCTGTCGGCCAAAGCGCAGGCCGGCGACCTCGGTGCCGGCATGGCGACGGGCGCCGACGAGTACATCACCAAGCCCTTCGACCCGCTCGAGCTGCTCGACCGCGTCATCGCGCTTATCGAGGGCACCTAACGCGAGCGCGGGCGTCTTGAGGCCGGGACAGCCCGCCTAGAGACGCCCACACGCGCGTCCTAGAGCTGTTCCGGCGCCTCGATGCCGAGGAGGCCGAGGCCGATCCGCAGCGTCGTCGCCGTCGCCGCGCACAACACGAGCCGCGAATCGCGGGTCGCGTCGTCGGCTTTGAGGACGGGGCACGCTTCGTAGAACGCCGTGAAGGCCTGCGCCAGGTCGAACAGGTACGTGCACAACTTGTGCGGCGCGCAGAGGTCCGACACGGCTTCGACCGCGTCGGCGAACCCGACGAGCGCGATCGCCAAGGCGCGCTCCTGCGGTTCGACGAGTGCGACGGGCGCGCCCGCGATTTCGGTGTCGTTAACGCCAGCGCGGCGGAAGATCGACTTGATGCGCGCGTGCGCGTACTGCAAGTACGGCCCGGTGTTGCCGTCGAACGCGACCATCCGCTCGAGGTCGAACGTGTAGTCCTTGATGCGCTCGCTCTGGAGGTCCGTGTACTTGACGGCGCCGATACCCACGGCGCGCGCGACACGCGCACGCGCGTCGCCGTCGAGGTCCGGGTCCTTCTCGTCGACGATCGCGGCCGCGCGCGCGACGGCGTCGTCGAGGAGGTCGCCGAGTTTCGGGTTGTCGCCCGCACGCGACTTCAGCGGCTTGCCGTCCTTGCCGAGCACGAGGCCGAAGTTGACGTGCTCGGCTCGGGCCGGCGGGGCGATCCACCCAGCCTTTTGGGCGGCGAGGATGACCTGGTTGAGGTGCTGGCTCTGCCGGCTGTCGACGACGTACAGCAAGCGCGTGCCGCGCAGGTCACGGATCCGGTGGCGGATCGCCGCCATGTCGGTCGTGCCGTAGCCCCAGCCGCCGTCGGACTTGCGGATGATCAGCGGCGCCTCGTAACCCTCGAGGAAAATGCACAGCGCGCCTTCGTTCATGACCGCGACGCCGAGGCGCTCGAGTTCATCGGCCGTGTCGGCCAGCTCGGCGTTGTACCAACTCTCGGGTTTGACGTCGTCGTCGACGAGCAGCACCCCGAGGCGCTTGTAGATCAGGACGTTGTGCGCGTGCGCCGTGTCGACGAACTTGCGCCACACCGCCAGCGTCTCCGGGTCTCCGGATTGGAGCGCAACGGTGCGCGCCCGTGCTCGATCCGCGAACGCCGGATCGGACGTGAACTGGTCCTGCGCGTCCTTGTAGAACGCGTTGAGGTCGTCCAGCGACGGCTCTTCGCCGGCGTCGCGCAGTTCGATAAAGCGTTCGAGCGGGGAGCCGTAGTTCGTCCCCCAGTCGCCGTAATGGTTTTGGCGAATCACGGTGTGACCGAGAAACTCGAGGACGCGCACGAGCGCGTCGCCGATGATCGTCGACCGGAGATGGCCGACGTGCATTTCCTTGTTGATGGTCGGACTCGAGTAGTCGATGACGACCCGGTCCGGGTGGTCGACGTGGCCGATGCCGGCGCGGACATCGGAGGCGATCGTGGTGACGGCGTCGCCGAGCGCCGCGGGACGCAGCCAAATGTTGATGAATCCCGGTCCGGCAATCTCCGTTCGCTCGACGACGTCGTCGAGTTGTGCGGCGGCGATGATCGCCGCGGCGACGTCGCGCGGCGACTGCCCGAGACGCTTCGCCAGCGCCATCGCGGCGTTGGCTTGGGCGTCGGCGTGCTGGCTCGGGCGCAGCACGGGGTCCTCCTCGGCGAACTCCGCTCCGAACGCGGCGGCGATGGCAGCCGAAAGTCGCGCGCCGACGACGACAAATGGTGACGGTGACCGGGCCATTGCGTCTCTAATCTCGCACGGATGCCGCCGATTCCCCGAAAGCTGCTGTCGGCGAACGCGTCTGTCGACAGCGACGGCCACCTGCGTATCGGTGCGCTCGACGCGCTCGACCTCGCCGGTGAGTTCGGCACGCCGCTGTTCGTCTACGACGAAGACGACATTCGCACGCGTGCGCGGGCGGCGGTGGCGGCCTTCGGCGAAGGCGTGGCGTACGCGTCGAAGGCGTTCCTGTGCAAAGCGATGGCGCGGCTCGCGCACGACGAAGGCATGTGGATCGACGTGTCGACGGCGGGGGAGTTGCACGTCGCGCTCGCTGCCGGTGTACCAGCGCAGCGACTCGTGCTGCACGGCAACAACAAGGACAGGGTGGAGCTTGCCCGCGCGCTCGACGAAGGGGTCGGGCGCATCGTCGTCGACTCGTTCGACGAGATGGACCGCCTGGGCGATCTGCTGAAGCAGCGTGACGCCCGCCCGCGCGTGCTCGTGCGGGTAACGCCCGGCGTCGAAGCCCACACCCACGAGTACGTGATGACCGGGCAGGAGGATTCCAAGTTCGGCTTCTCGCTCGCCAGTGGTGCGGCCGCCGACGCGATCGCGCGCCTGCGGACGTTGCCCGTCGACCTCGTCGGCATCCACGCCCACATCGGCAGCCAGATCTTCGTGACCGCCGGCTTCGAGCAGGAGGTGGCGATCCTGGCTGAGCTCGTGAACGCGGCCGGCGTCGAAGAGCTCTGCGTCGGTGGCGGGCTCGGCGTGGCGTACGTCGACGGGGAGGAAGGCCCGACGATCGGTCAGTGGGGCGCCACCGTGAAGGCGGCCGCGGCGAACGCGGGCATCGACGCGCGGGTGCGCATCACCGCCGAGCCCGGTCGCGCCATCGTCGCCCCGACGGCGCTCACGCTCTACCGCGTCGGCACCATCAAAGAGCTGGAGGGGATCCGCACCTACGTCGCCGTCGACGGCGGGATGAGCGACAACCCGCGCCCCGTGCTCTACGGCAGCGGCTACGAGACGTTCCTGCCGCGCTGCGTCGACGCCGAACGCGACTGGGCGGTGACGCTCGTCGGCAAACACTGCGAGTCGGGCGACGTGATCGTGCGCGACGCGCGTGTCCCGATCGACATGGGCGTCGGCGACGTCATCGCCACGCCGGTGACGGGTGCGTACGGCTATTCGATGGCCTCGAACTACAACAAGGTCCCGCGTCCGGCCGTCGTGTTCGTGCGCGGCGGCGACGCGCGCGTCGTCGTCCGCCGCGAGACCCTCGACGACCTCGTGCGCCTCGACGCGGACTGACCGCGTAAATCACTGCGCACGGCCGGCGTCGGAGTCCTAGCGTCCCGTGCATGGTGACAACGGCTGGGGAGCCGCTTCTAGAGGCGCGCGACCTTCACAAGGCATATACGCAGGGAACCAATGTCGAGCAGGTCCTCAACGGCGTGAGCCTGACGGTGACTTCGGGCCGGTTCGTCTCGATCATGGGCCCGTCGGGATCCGGCAAGTCGACCTTGCTGCACCTGCTCGGCGGCCTCGACACACCCGACAAGGGCGAGGTGCTGCTCGACGGCGCGCCCCTTTCGGCCCGCTCCGATGACGACCGCACGAAGCTGCGCCGCAACCAGATCGGCATCGTGTACCAGTTCTTCAATCTGGTGCCCGTGCTCACGCTCGAAGAGAACGTGGCGCTACCGGCCGTGATCGCCGGTCAGTCGCCGAGCACGTACGGCAAGAAGCTGGCGGAGGTCATCGAGCTCGTCGGCATGAGCGAGCACAAGAACAAGCAGCCGGCGCAGCTCTCGGGCGGCCAGCAACAGCGCGCCGCGATCGCGAGAGCGTTGTTCATCGAACCCCGCGTGCTCCTCGCCGACGAGCCCACCGGCAACGTCGACATGCGCACAGGCGCCGAGATCCTCGACCTCTTCGGCACCGCGCAACGCGAACTCGGCCAGACGATCGTGATGGTCACCCACGACCCGCGCAGCGCGGCGCACGGCGACGAAGTTCTGCTCTTGCGCGACGGCCAGCTCGCCAGCACGCTCGATCTCACCGACGGGCGTCGCACGCAGGACGCGGCGAAGCGTTCCGGCAACGTGCTCAAGTGGCTCGAGAAGCTCGACAGCACGGCGGCCGTGCGCAAGGTCCGCGCATGAGCCTGCAGCGCCTGAGCTCGGTTTCGGTGCGCAACCTGGTGCGCCGGAAGGGTCGCTACGCGCTGACGGCGAGCGGCATTGCGCTGGGCGTCGCCGTCTTGTTTGCCGTGCAGGTGATGGCGGGCGCCACCAACGCGGCACTCAACCGCGCCATTCACGGCGCCGCTGGCAAGGCCGACGTGTACATCAACCCCGTCGGCAACTTCGACTCGACTCTTCCGGCAGGCACGCTCGAGCGCGTGCGCGCCCTGCCCGACGTGCAGCTGGCGCTCGCCAGTGCCGGATTCCGCAGCGCGCTGAGCAAGGCGGGCGCGCCCCGCGCCGTCGACGCCGCGCCCGACATTGCCTTCGTCGATGGCGTCGATCTCGCCGCCGATCAGCAGGTGCGCGACTTCGTGTTGCGCGACGGCGTGCTGTTCCACGACGGCGCCAACGAGATCGTCCTCGGCCGCCACATCGCCAAGCGCATCGGCGTCCGCGTCGGCGAGGACGTGTCGGTCGCGGCGCCAACCGGTTCGGTGCCGCTCCACGTCGTGGGCATCCTCAACGCCGAAGGCGTCGGCAACGCCAGCAACGGCGACATCGGGTTCACGTCCGTGCCCATCGCGCAGCGCCTCATGGGCAAGCCGAACGCGTTCACGGGTATCGACGTCGTTCTCCGCGACGGGGCCGACGTGAAGAGCTGGATCGACACGCAGCGCGCCGTCCTCGGCAACAACCTCGCCTTTACCGAGGCCGCCGACGCCGACGCGGGCTTCCGCGGCTTCGTCGCCGCCGTCAACGGCGCCATGACGCTCGGCTCGGCCATCGCGCTGTTCGTCGGCGGGTTCCTCATCTTCTTGACGTTCTCGCTCGCCGTCGCCGAGCGCACGCGCACGTACGGCACGATGCGAGCGCTCGGTGCGCTGCCGAAACAGATCCGCCGCGTCGTCGTGACCGAAGCCGCGCTGCTCGGAGTCGTGTCGGGGCTCGCCGGCCTCGTGCTCGGCTATGGGCTCGCGGCGCTGTCGACCAGTCTCGTGTCGACCCTGCTCGACCTCGTCGTCCCCGGACTCGGTCTGCCGGTCGGCCCCGCGATTCTGAGTCTCGCCATCGGCGTGCTGGTCAGCGTCATCGCGGCGTGGTTGCCGGGCCGACGCGCCGCCCGTCTCAGCCCCGTCATGGCGATGCGCGAGGGAAGCGTGCCCGACGAGAAGTCGGGCCGCCCCGTCATCGGCGGCGTGCTCATCGGTGTCGGCATGCTTCTCGTGTTCACGCTTCCGAGCGCCAGCAACGCCCGGTTGCTGCCGACGCTCATGGTGCTGTTCGGCTCGGTCATGGTCGTGCCGGTCGTGCTCGGGCCTCTGGCGCGCGTGCTCGGCGGCGTCACGCGCCGGATCGCGCCTGGTGTCGGCGCGATTTCGGTGATGCACCTCGTGAAGCAGCGCAGCCGGTCGGCCTACACGCTGGCCCTTGTCATGGTCGTGTTCGCCATGATCTTTGCGATCGCGACCAGCAACGTGTCGATGTCGCACACGATCGACCGCGTCGTGGAACGGCAAGCCGGCGGTTCGATTCAGGTCGGAGCGCCCGGCGCGTTCGACCCGAGCGTCGAGGGCGAACTGAAGGCGATCGACGGGGTGGCCGCTACGACCGCGCTGCGCTTCGGCGTCGTCGACGTCGCTGCCGAAAAGAGCAGCCAGTTCTTCACGGTCATCGACCCCGCGACGTACTTCGACATCGCTAGCTTCCCGTTCACCGAAGGCGACGACGCCACCGTGCGCGCCGCGTTCGAGCAGGGGGGCGCCGTCGTGTTGCCGGAGCAACTCGCATCGCGCAACGCCGTCAAGGTCGGCGGCATGGTCGCGGTGCGCACGAACCAAGGCGTGCGCCCGTTCAAGCTCGTCGCCACGTACGCGCAAATCGGCAACAACATCGGCCCGGCGTTCGGCATCAAAGACGCGCCGCTCTTCGGCACCGGTCGCCCGAACGCGTTCTTGTTGAAGGCGAACAGCGGCGTCGACCCCGAACAGTTGCGCCACACGATCATCGAACGCCTCGGATCGAAGTATCAGCTGGAGGTACAAACCAGCGCCAACATCCGACAGGCCGCGCACGCACAACTGCAGGGCTTCTTTGGCCTCGCCTACGCGCTGCTGTCCATCGCGGCGCTCGTCGGTGTCCTCGGCCTTGCCAACACGATGGTCGTGTCGGTGCTCGCCCGGACGCGTGAGATCGGCATCCTGCGATCGGCGGGCACGCTGCGCCGCCAGGCGCGGGCGATGGTCCTCGTCGAGGCCTCGACGCTCGCCCTTGTGGCGTACGTGCTCGCGCTACCGCTCGGCTGGTTGCTGTCGACGGGCATCGTCTTCAGCCAGCGCGCCGCGCTCGGCTTCAGCATCGACTACGTGCTGCCGTGGACGCTGCTGCCGGTGCTCGTGTTCTTGGCCGTCATCGTCGCCGGCGTCGCGTCGCTCGTCCCCGCGCGTCGCATCGGACGGCTCCAAGTCGTCGAAGCCCTGCGTTTTGACTAACTAGCCTCGGCGCCGATGAGTAAGGCGGTGCGCGTCGGCATGCTTGGCTGCGGCAACGTCGGCAGCGCGTTTGTCGGTCTGCTGGCGCGCGAGGCCGACGACATCGCGGCGCGCACGGGCATCCGCCTCGAGATCACGCGCGTCTTCGTGCGCGACTTGAACAAGCCGCGTCCGCCGGAGCTCGATCCCTCGGTGCTCACGACCGACGCCATGAGCGTCGTGACCTCAGACGACGTCGACGTCGTCATCGAGACCATGGTTGCCGTCGACCCGACCGACGAGTTGGTGCGCACGGCGCTCGCCGCCGGCAAGCCCGTCGTCACCGCCAACAAGGAGCTGCTGGCCACCCGCGGCCTGGAACTGTTCGCCGCGGCTGCCGACGCGGGGCGCGACCTGCTGTTCGAGGCGGCCGTCGCCGGCGGCATCCCGCTCATCCGCCCGCTGCGTGAATCGCTCGCCGGCGAGCCGATCCTTCGCATCATGGGCATCGTCAACGGCACGACCAATTTCATGCTGACGCGCATGACCGAAGACGGCGCCACCTACGCAGACGCGCTCGCCGAGGCGCAGCGGCTCGGATACGCGGAGCCCGACCCGACCGCCGACGTGGGCGGCTTCGACGCCGGAGCCAAAGTGGCGATCATCGCCAGCATCGCGTTCGGCGTCGGTGTTGCGCTGGAGGACGTGTTCTGCGAGGGCATCACGCACGTGACCGCCACCGACATCGCGTTCGCGCAGCGCCTCGGTTACGTCGTGAAGCTGCTGGGCATCGCCGAGATGATCGACGGCCAAGTGGGCGTGCGCGTGCATCCGGCGATGGTGCGCGCCACGCACCCCCTCGCCAGCGTGCGCGACTCGTTCAACGCCGTGTTCATCGAGGGCGAGGCCGTCGGCGAACTGATGCTGTACGGCCGCGGCGCGGGTGCGCTCCCGACGAGCAGCGCGCTGCTCGGCGATCTCATCGACGCCGCGCACAACCTGTCGATCGGTGGGACGGGCCGCGCGCCCGTGCTGGCGCCGGCGAAGTTGCGCTCCGTCGACGACCTCCGCTCGCAGTACTACCTCGCGCTCGACGTCGCCGATAAGCCGGGCGTCCTCGCCGCGGTCGCGGGCGTGCTCGGCGATCACGGGGTGTCGATCCAGTCGATGGAACAGCAGGGCCTCGGAGACGAAGCCCGCCTCGTGTTCATCACTCACGTCGCCCGAGAAGCCGACGTGCAGGCAACGCTCGAAGACCTGAAGGGTCTCGACGCCGTCCGCTCCATCGGCGGCCTTCTCCGCGTGATCGGCGACGAGCGCTAACCCAAGTGTGAGTTGATGGCGTCGACGACGGCGCCGTAGTCGGCGTCGAGGTTGACGGGTGCGTTCGCCTGGACGCCATAGATGCCGGCCAGGGAACGCTCGTGGTAGCCGACTTTGAACTCGGTGAACTTGAGACCGCTGGCGGTCGAGATGCACACGACCTTGTCGTCGTAGGGGATCGTGCCGGCGTTGACGAGTTTTTCGAGCACGGCGAGGCCGACCGCGGTGTGCGGGCACGTGTACATGCCGGTGCGGTCGGCGCGCGCCGCGGCCTCCGACAACTCGTTCTCGCTCGCTTGTTCGACGACGCCGTTCATGGCGTCGAGGGCTTGCATGGCGCGCGGCGCCGACACCGGATTGCCGATCTGGATCGCCGTGGCCAGCGTGGGCTGCGCCTTGATCGGGTCGACTTCCTTTCGTCCGGCGATCCAGGCGCGGTACATCGGGTTGGCGTTCTCGGCCTGCGCGATGACGAGACGCGGCATGCGCGACACGACGCCGAGGTCCTGCATCATCTGGAAGCCCTCGTACAGCGCCGACGCGTTGCCGAGGTTGCCGCTCGGCAGGATGATCCAGTCCGGCACCTGCCAGTCGAACTGCTCGACGATCTCGATACCGACCGTCTTCTGGCCTTCGAGCCGCAACGGGTTCATCGAGTTGGCGAGGTACACGAGTCCTTCCGCCGCGAGTTGCTTGACGATCGCCATGCACCCGTCGAAGTCGGTGTCGAGCCCGAGCACCAGCGCGCCGTGCGCCAGCGGCTGCACGAGCTGCGCCGTCGAGATCATCCCGCGGGGCAACAGCACGACGACCGGCAGACCCGCCGCCGCGCCGTACGCCGCCAGCGCCGCGCTGGTATCACCCGTGGACGCGCAGGCGATCGCCTTGACCTTGAGTCCCTCGCGGATCGCTTTGCGCACGACGCTGACGAGCACGGTCATGCCGAGGTCCTTGAAGGAACCTGAGTGGCTGTTGCCGCACAACTTCACCCACAGGTCCTCGAGGCCGACCTGCTTGCCGTAGCGCTCTGCCCAGAACAGGTTCGTGCCGCCTTCGTACATCGACACGATGTCGTCGTCGTCGATGTCGGGCATCACCCACTCGCGCTTGCCCCACACGCCGGATCCGTAGGGCCAGCGGTTCTGGCGGTAGCGCTCGTCGAACAGCTGCATCCACGCAGGCCCGCTGCGGTCGCGCAGCGCCTCCATGTCGTGCACGACTTGGAGGAGTCCGCCGCACGTCGGGCACGCGTAGATCGCCTGCGTGACCGGCCACGCGCCCGGACACCCGGCGAAACAGCGGAACTCGGCGTGATAGCGCATCAGTAGAAAGGTATTAGGTGGCCGGAGGTACCTCTGCATGCTCGGCGCCGACCATGAACACCGCGAGGCGCGCCGTCGTCGTGCCGGGGTTGCCCCAGCGGTGGCGCGTGCCGTTCTGCACGACGGTGTCGCCGGGCTGCAGCGTGACGATCGCGCCGTCGTCGAGTTCGAGCGTGACCGTGCCTTCCAACACGATTTCGAAGTCGATCGTGTCGGTGGTGTGCATCCCGGGATCCGACGGGTCCATGTAGCGCATCATCCCGGGCATGCCCTGCTCCATGTCGGCGAGCGCCGCCGCGATGTCGAGGTCGGTCGGGCCCTCGGCGTCATGGGGAGGCAGGCTGAACAACCCGAAGCGGAAGCCGCCGATCGGTGGGAAGTACGTGACGTGCGCCGGCTGGTTGCCGTCACCGGGGAACGCGGGCGTCTCGTCGCCTCCCCACAGCCGGTGAAACTCCGCCGACGGCATGAGCATCGGCTGAATTGGGGCAACTTCCTCGTCGCTCACGAACACGGACTTTCCGGACGCGTCGTGTCCGGTCACTACTCGCCTGACATGCATGGGAATGAGTCAAGCAAACCAGGCGTACGGAGGTGCGCCGAAGGCGCACCGACCAGAGGATGCTGCCTGCGTTAATTCGCCAGGCCGAAAGGCCTGCGCGAAGCAGACTTCCGCGGGAATACGTGCGGTGTCAGCAAGCGTTATGCCTGCTCGGGTGCGCAGTGCTAGGGTGGTCATCGCACCGACCGCACGGTCTGCCGCTTTATAGGGCGCCGGCGGAAGTGCTCCTCCTGGCTGCAAATTTCCTTCGCGGATTCCGCGTATGCGGCCTGTTCTCAATCAAGTGAGGTAATCAAATGAGCGGAGAGCATCAGCTCGAACGCTCGGTCCTAGAAGGCAAAGAGCGCGACGAGCTCCATGCCATCGCCGACGCGCTGGGCGTCAAGCCCGGCAGCCGGACGAAAAAGGCCGATCTGGTCGACAAGATCTTGCAAGCGACCGGCGTAGTTGCCAACGGCAAGGAGTCGAACGGCGACGCGCCGGCCGACAAGCCGAAGCGCACGCGTGCGACGAAGAAGCCGGCGGCGACCGCCGAGGCCGCGGAGTCCGCGCCCGAAGCGTCGGCGTCCGACGATGCCGCGTCGGCCGCACCGCGGCGCGCCTTCGCCGGACGTGCGGCGGCGCTGGCTGCCGATCTCGAAAAAGATCCGGCGGCGCACGTCACCGTGACCGACATCCCGACACCCGACGAACTCGTCGCCGACGCGCCCGCGCAGAGCACCGGCTTCGCCGGCAAGCCGCGCGAGAACCGCGACGGCGAAGCGCGCGACCGCAATCAAGGTGAGCGCAATTCGGGCGGGGAGCGCAACCAACAAGGCGGCGGTGGCGGCGGAGGCGGCAACCAGAACCGCGACCGCAATCAAAACAACCGCGACCGGAACCAGGGCGGCGGCGGCGGCAATCAGGCCGACGGCAACAAGCGAGGGAACCGGCGCCGTCGTGGGCGTGACCGCTTCGACAGCCTCGCCGGAGGCGGCGGCGGCCAGGCGCGCGACATGGCCGGGTACCAGGACCAGGAGAACTACACCGGGGAGACCGAACCGGTCGCCGGTCTGCTCGACCTGTCGGATGCCGGGTACGGCCTCATCCGCGTGAAGGGGTACCTGCCGTCGCACGACGACATCTACGTCCCGGTGGCGACGGTGAAGCGTCTCGGGCTGCGCAAGGGCGACCGCATCGTCGGCACCGCCCGTCCCGCGACCGCCAACGAGAAGTACGGCGCGTTGGTCGACGTCGAATCGGTCAGCGGCATGAACGTCGACGACGCCAAGGCGCGTCCGAAGTTCGACGACCTGACGCCGCTGTTCCCCGACGTGCAGCTCAAGCTCGAGATGCCCGGTGAGCCGAACAACATGGTCGCCCGCATCGTCGACTTGATGTCGCCGATCGGAAAGGGCCAGCGCGGCCTGATCGTGTCGCCCCCGAAGGCCGGCAAGACGACGGTCCTCAAGCAGATCGCCACGTCGATCGAGCAGAACAACCCCGACGTGCACCTCATCGTGTTGCTGGTCGACGAGCGCCCCGAAGAAGTGACCGACATGCGCCGCTCCGTCAAGGGCGAAGTCGTGGCGTCCACGTTCGACCGCCCGTCGGACGAACACACGCAGGTCGCCGAGCTGACCATCGAGCGCGCCAAGCGCTTGGTCGAAGCGGGCGGCGACGTGGTCATCGTCCTCGACGGCATCACCCGTCTCGCCCGCGCCTACAACCTGGCGGCGCCGGCGACCGGCCGCATCATGTCGGGCGGTATCGACACCGGCGCGCTGTACCCGCCGAAGAAGTTCTTCGGTGCGGCGCGCAACCTCGACGAAGGCGGCTCGCTGACGATCCTCGCGACCGCTCTGATCGAAACCGGTTCGAAGATGGACGAAGTGATCTTCGAAGAGTTCAAGGGCACTGGCAACATGGAGCTGCGTCTCGACCGCCGGCTCGCCGAGAAGCGCATCTACCCGGCGATCGACGTCAACGCGTCGTCCACGCGTCGTGAAGAGTTGCTCTTCGACGCCAAGGCGCTCCAGGCCGTCTGGCGCCTGCGGCGCGTCCTCAGCGGCTTGCAGCAAGATGGAACAAGTGCGGCCGCTTTGGACTTGTTAATGGACCGGGTCAAGAAGACCAAGACGAACGCTGAGTTCCTCGCCGATGTAGCGACCGGCCCCAGCGCGACCGCTTAGGAGAACGAAATGGCAAAAGCAGACATCCATCCGAATTACGTCGAGTCGAAGGTCACCTGCTCGTGCGGCAACACGTTCACGACCCGGTCGACCAAGGACGAACTCCACGCCGAACTGTGCAACGAGTGCCACCCGTTCTATACGGGCAAGCAGAAGCTGGTTGACACCGGTGGCCGCGTCGAGCGCTTCCAGCGCCGCTACGGCAAGCAGGGCTCGAAGAAGAAGGATTAGGTCGCGGTGGACCCCTCAACACGGGCCCGCCTCAACCTCGCGAAATTGACCGCGCTGGCCAAGTCGGCCGGTGCGGACGGACTGACGCCGCTGGGGTTCCCCGGCGGCGCCGCCGCGTCCGAGCACGGTTCGCTGTGGGTGCTGACGGAGGGCGGCCTCGGCGGCCCGCTCGCGGTCGCGCTGAAAGCCGACGTTCCCCACCGTCTCGTCGTCATCACCGACTCGCCCGACGACGCCGCCGTCATGGCTCGCCGCGCGACGTACTTCGCGTCGCCGGACCGCATCGACGTCGCCTCGGTCGACGGCACACAACTGGCGTGGGCGTCTCCAGGCGGGCTCAGCCGCCCTGCGGACGCCCGCACGTCGCCTACCGCGCCCGACGGCGTGGACGTCGTGGTCGAGCACGGGGTGACGAGCTTCGAAGTGAAGGGGCTCGAGATCGGGCGCATCATCGACGGCGAACTCGCCGTCGGCGTCGGTAAGCACGATCGTGAAGCGCATCTGATGGCCAACTCGGGCGCGACGCTCGAGGACCTCGCCGCGCGTGTGCGCACCGAGCGGCGCCACGACGCTCCCGACGGCGCCATGACGTCGTACGGGCGCGAGCGGTGGCTGCGGTGGATCGCCGTGCACCATCCCGAGATCGTCGGCGTCGGCGCGCTGACGCCGGTCGCGCCGCCGCTGCCGCGGGCCGACCTGCGCGCGTTCTCAACCGCGCCCGCTGTCGGCGACGGCGTGGTCGTCGCGTTCTCCGTCGGCGTCGACGCCGATCTCGTGCCGTCGGCAGCCGACGCCCGTGCGATGTACGCGCCGCCCGATGCCGAACTCGTGCTCGTCGTGCCCGAAGCGGACGCGGTACCGAACACGTATCGCCTCGCGGCGGCGCTCAAGCAGCCGGCGCGGGTCGTCACAGTTCCGAATAACTGGCCGGCTCTGGGAGACTGAACCGGTGCGCGATCGACTGCGATCTTTGGAAGAGGAGTTCCTCGACGTCGAGTCGCGCCTGTCCGCGCCCGACATCGCCAGCGACGGAACGCAGCTGCGCGACCTGTCGCGCCGCCACAAGGAACTCGAACCGATCGTGCGGGCCACGCGTGCCTACGAGCAAGCCCACAGCGACCTCGAAGCCGCGAAGGAAATGCTCAAGGACGCGACCGGCGAGGACCGCGACGTGATGAAGGCGGAAGTCGACGACGCCGAAGCGCGCATCGAAGCCCTCGACGCCGAACTCAAGATCCTGCTCCTGCCGACCGATCCCAACGCCGGACGCAACGTGATCGTCGAGATCCGCGGCGCCGAAGGCGGCGAAGAGGCGAACCTCTGGGCCAAGGATCTCTACGACATGTACACGCGCTACGCCGACCGCATGAAGTGGAAGACCGAACTGCTCGGCTCCGATCCTTCGGACAAAGGCGGCTTCAACGAAGTGGCGTTCATGCTCAAGGGCGAAAACGTCTGGACGCGCATGAAATTCGAAGGTGGCCCGCACCGCGTGCAGCGCGTGCCCGCGACGGAGAGCCAAGGGCGTATCCACACCTCGGCCGCCACCGTCACGGTGTTGCCCGAGGCGGAAGAAGTCGACATCCAGATTGAGGAGAAAGACCTCAAAGTCGACGTGTACCGCTCATCGGGCCCCGGCGGTCAGTCCGTCAACACGACCGACTCGGCGGTTCGCATCACGCACTTGCCGACCGGTCTGGTCGTGTCGATGCAGGACGAGAAGAGCCAGATCCAAAACCGCGCCAAGGCGCTGCAGGTGCTGCGCGCCCGCCTGCTCAAGGCCGAGCAGGACAAGCAGGAAGCGGAGTTGTCCGACGCCCGCCGCTCGCAGATCGGCGGTGGCGGTCGCGGCGAGAAGATCCGCACGTACAACTACAAGGAGAATCGCGTCACCGATCACCGCATCGGCCTCACGATCTACAAACTCGACCGCGTGCTCATGGGGGAGCTCGACGAAGTAAGCGACGCACTCGTGGCCGACGAGCGCGCTCGCCAACTCGCCGGTGAGTCCTAGAACCTGGCAACAGGCCATCGCCGACGCGACGGCGGTGGTCGGCGCGCGCGACGCTCGGCTGATCGTGGGTCACGTCGCGGGGTGGACGTCGGCCGAGCTGATCGCCCACGGCGACGAACCTGTGAACGCGAAGTGCCAGGCGTCGATCGACCACCGCGTGGCGCGGCGCAAAGACGGCGAGCCGCTGCAGTACGTGCTCGGGTCCTGGGGATTCCGGCAACTCGACTTGTTCCTCGATCGCCGCGTGCTGATCCCGCGGCCGGAAACGGAGTGGGTCGTCGAAGTCGCGCTCGCCGCGCTGCGACAACTGCGCGTCAACGACGACGCCGCGCTCGTCGTCGATCTCGGTACCGGGTCGGGCGCCATCGCCCTGTCGATCGCCAAGGAGGTGCCCGACGCGCAGGTGTGGGCGACCGACGCCTCGAGCGACGCCCTCGACGTGGCACGGCTCAACCTCATCGGCATGGGCCAAGCGGCGGTCGGGCGCGTCGAACTGAAGCACGGCGATTGGTATGCCGCACTACCGGACGCGCTCAAGGGCATGATCACGCTCCTCGTGAGCAACCCTCCGTACGTCAAGGACACCGATCATCTGCCACCCGAAGTCGAACAGTGGGAGCCCGCAGCCGCGCTGCGCTCCGGACCTGACGGCCTCGACGACATCCGCCGCATCGTGTTCGCGGCGCCCGACTGGCTGGCGCGCCCGGGTGCGCTGGTCGTCGAGCACGCGCCCGATCAAGGCGAGACCATCCAGCAGTTGATGCGCGCCGCCGGCGCCGAAGCGACATCCACGCACAAGGACCTTGTCGACAGACCGAGGTGCACAGTGGGCAAGTGGTGATGGCGCTGGAGCGACTGCTCGCTGGTGAAGTGGTCGCCATCCCCACCGACACCGTGTACGGCGTCGCCGTGATTCCGGCGTACACGCACGCGTTGTTTGCGCTGAAGGAGCGCCCGACCGACGTGGCGCTGCCGGTCTTGATCGCCGAGCCCACGGACGCCGCCTCCTACGCGACGTTCGCCGTCGACCTCACCGACTGCTGGCCGGGCGCGTTGACGATCGTCGGGACGCGAACGGGCGAGTCGCGGGAGTGGGATCTCGGTGGCGACCCGTCGACGATCGGCCTGCGGTGCCCCGACGACGACGACCTGCGCGGACTCCTCCGGCTCACCGGTCCGTTGGTGACCACAAGCGCCAACAAGCACGGCGAGCCGCCGTGCACCACCGCTCCGGAAGTGCACGCCGCGCTCGGAGACGACATCTTCGTCATCAACGGCGGCGTACGCGACGGCCGCCCGTCGACGGTGGTCGACGCGACGCAGTCGCCCGTGCGGGTGCTGCGCCAGGGCGCCGTCGTTATCGGCTGAGGACGCGCTCCTTCACCGACACCGGCGTTCCGACGACCTGCTCGCCCGACTCGAGCCACCCGATGACGTCGGCGTCGGTCGTCGTGGCCCACGTGCGGCCGTTGCCGTCGGGTGTCTTGACGGCGATCGTTCCCATCGCCGGCGAGCCGTCGCGCTCGTGCATGACCACGAACGAGTCGAGCGTCCCCGGCCCGTCGTAGTCGTCGACGAGCTTCGTCTGCGGCGTGGCGTTCAGTTCGGCCTGGGGCTTTGCGGTGCGGAACGCGTTCGCCGGGGGAGTGCTGGCGTAAATGCCGGTGGAGTGTTTCGTCGCGTACCAACCGTTGGCGGTGACGAGGCCGACGCCGCCGTCGGCGCGCAGGCGCTCGACCATCGACGCGATGCCGTGCGTCGAATAGTTGTTGCCCGGGCCGCCGAAGAACACCAGGCCACCGGTCTGCGTGAGCGGTCGCGGATCGCTGAACGGGTCGATGTCCATGGCGTACGCGCTCATCTGCACCATGCACGGGAAGCACGAGTAGATCTCGAGGTGGTTGACGTCGTCGATGCCAATGCCCGCAAGCGACAGTGCGTTCTTCGCGTTGATCCCGACCGCCGGCGAGGTGGCGAGCGACGCCCGCTCCGACACGAACCAGTGGTCGTGGCAGTCCGAGCCTGACCAGGGGAAGACCCACTTGTCTTCGGGAATGCCGGCGGCCTGCGCCGCCTCGACGGAGCACACGATGACGGCGGCGGCCTGGTCGACCTGCATGTTGGCGCACTGGTACTTCGTGTACGGGTAGCCGATGTAGCGGTTGTCGTCGGTGACCGTGCGGATCTCTTCGGCGGTCATCGGTTCGGGCGACCACGCGTACGGGTTCGTCTGCGCGACGTCGTTGAAGCGCGCCCACATCTCCGACACCTTCACCTCGTGGCGGAGCGGCCCGTCGGGATCGGCGCCGCGGAGCGCGTTCTCGAACAGTGGATAGACCTGCGTCGGCATCATGAGCCCGACGGCCATTTCGACGTCGTTCGAGCCGTTGCGGTCCTCGCCGACGCGTTCGGCCATCGGTGCTTCGCTTTCGGCCGAACCCCACGGCAACTGGATGCCCGCCTGGCCGGCGCGCCGGCGCGTCAGCATCGCCTCGGCGCCGGCGATGAGAACCGAGTCGACGAGACCCTCGGCGATGTCGGCGGCCGCCGAGTTCATCAGCATCTGCGGGCTGTTGCCGCCCGTCGTGGAGCGCTGGTACTGCTTCGGTTCGGCGTCGATCAACCCGCCGAGCACGCCGCTCGGGTGCTGGAGCCGCCAAGACAACACGTCGACGGTGCGCACCGATTGCACCGAGGCCAGGAACTTCGCGGGGTCGGTGGCGCCCGAGTCCTCGCCGGCGCGCCGAGCGGCCTCGGCCATCATGCCGACCGGGTCACTGATGCGGTCGAGGTCGTCGACGGTTGGCCGACGCGTCAGCTGTCCGACGCCAACGACAACGGGAGTTCTCGGGTCCAAAACCATGGCTGCAGAACTTACGAGACGGACTCGTAGACTTGCCCGATCAACATCCTGATTCTCTGCACCGCCAACCAGTGCCGCTCGCCGATGGCCGAAGGCATCCTGCGCCACCGCGCGCAGGCCGCTGGCCTCGACGTCCACGTGTCCTCCGCCGGTGTCCTGTCCGGCGGGGCACCGGCGACCGACCATGCGATCGCGGTGTGCGCCGAGCGCGACATCGACATCTCCTCGCACGTCAGCCGTCGCCTCGAACGACCGCTGGTCGAAGAGGCCGACCTCGTCATCGTGATGGCGCGTGAACACTTGCGCGAGGCGGTGGTGGCGTCACCGGCGGCGTTCGCCAAGACCTTCACGCTGCGCGAACTCGTGCGGCGCATCGACGCCAATCCGCGGGCGACGCTGGCCGAGCTGCACGCCGGCCGTGAGATCGGCGACTACGTCAGGGCGGACCCCACCGACGACGTCGCCGATCCCGTGGGGATGTCGCGGGCGAAGTACGAGGACACGGTCTGGGAGCTCGACGGCCTGCTGACCCGCGTCGTGTTGTGGCTGCGCAACCTGACGAGCGAGCCGCGGCAGGTGGCGTCGTAGTGCGCATCACCATCGGGTCCGACCACGCGGGCTACCCGCTCAAGGCGCACCTCGTCGCCGTGCTGCACGCGGCGGGACACGACGTCGACGACATCGGCACCCACAGCACCGACTCGGTCGACTATCCGCCGATCTGCGCGGCCGTGGCGCGCGCCGTCGCCCGCGGCAACGCGGAGCGCGGCATCGTTTTGGGGGGATCGGGCCAAGGCGAGCAGATCGCAGCCAACAAGGTGCACGGCGTGCGCGCCGCGCTGTGCAACGACCTCTACACCGCCAAGATGAGCCGGCTCCACAACGACGCCAACGTGCTGTCGATGGGCGGGCGGATCGTGGCGGACGGCCTCGCCGAGGAGATCCTCCGCGTGTGGCTCGACACCGACTTCGAAGGCGGCCGCCACGTCGCCCGTCTCCAACAAATCGCCGACATCGAAAAAGAGAACTGATGACCGACAACGTTGTGTTCGACCTCATCGCCCGCGAGAAGGAGCGTCAGATGACGACGCTCCAGCTGATCGCATCGGAGAACTTCGCGTCCGAGGCGGTGATGGCGGCGACGGGCTCGGTGCTCACCAACAAGTACTCCGAGGGCTACCCGGGCAAGCGCTACTACGGCGGCAACTACGTCGTCGACGACATCGAGGCGCTCGCCATCGAACGCATCAAGGCGCTGTTCGGTCCCTCCGCGGCGCACGCCAACGTGCAGCCGCACTCGGGCGCCAACGCGAACGTTGCCGTGTACCTCGCGCTGCTCCAACCCGGCGACACGGTCCTCGGCCTCAGCCTCGACCACGGCGGCCACCTCACGCACGGCAAAGACGTCAACATCTCGGGCCGCCTCTACAACTTCATTCCGTACGGCCTGAGTGCGAGCGACGAACGCCTCGACTACGACCAGATCGCGTCACTCGCCGAAGAGCATCAGCCGAAGATGATCGTCGCCGGCGCGACGGCCTACAGCCGCATCATCGAACCCGAACCGCTGCGCAAGATCGCCGATTCGTGCGGTGCGCTCGTGATGTTCGACGCCGCGCACATCGCGGGGCTGATCGTCGGCGGCGTGCACCCGAACCCGATGCCGTACTCCGACATCGTCACCTTCACGACGCACAAGACGCTCCGCGGCCCCCGCGGCGGCTGCATCCTCAGCTCGACGCCCGAGCTCGGCAAGAAGATCGACTCGGCGGTGTTCCCGGGTTTGCAAGGTGGTCCGCTCGAGCACGTGATCGCCGCCAAGGCCGTCGCCTTCGACGAGGCCGCAAAGCCCGAGTTCAAGACGTACGCGCAGCAGATCGTCAAGAACGCCCGCGCGCTCGCCGAAGCGCTGGCGAGCGAAGGCTTCCGCATCGTCAGCGGCGGCACCGACAACCACCTCATGCTCGTCGACCTGCGCACGTTCGACGGCGAGCTCACGGGGAAGGTCGCCCAAGAGACGCTCGACAACGCGGGCATCACGCTCAACAAGAACACCATCCCGGACGATCCGCGTTCGCCGTTCGTGACCAGCGGCCTGCGCATCGGCACCGCGGCCGTCACCACGACGGGGATGACCGAAGCCGAGATGCCGGTCATCGCCCGTCTCATCGGCGAGGCCTTGCGCGGCAGGGACGAGCCCGACACGCTCTCGACGGTCCGCAAGGAAGTCGCCGAGCTGTGCGCCAAGTTCCGGCCGTACCCGTCGGCCTGACCCGCCCTCACCCCGCCGTCATCGGTTCTGGGCGCGCCAGGTCCCGGAAAACGTGATCTGACGCGCCCAGTTCCGGGGAGGGGTCGGTAAGTTGCGCCGATGACCTCGGCGGCGACCGCGTATCTGGCGATCCTCGCGATCGCCGCGGCCGCCAGCTACGGGCTGAACTGGGCGTGGCGGTGGTTCGCCACCAAGCGCGGGATCATCAAGCGGCCGGGTTTGCGCGACCGCGACATTCACTCGACTCCCACGCCCAACGCCAGCGGCGTGGCCATGTTCGGCGCGTTCCTCGTGGTGATGTTCGTCGCCTGGCAGATGCCGTTCTTCCGCGGCGTGTTCCGCGACTCGTCCGAACCGCTGGGCGTCGTGCTCGGCGCCACGATCATCGTCGGCATCCAGTTCATCGACGACCTGCGCGACCTGTCGCCGCCGGCCAAGCTCGCCGGCGTAGTGCTCGGCGCGTCGGTCATGTACATGTTCGGCCTGTCGATGTTCTACTTCCGGATCCCGTTCGCGGGGTTCGTAGTGCTCGCGCCCGACGTCGCGCCGTTGATGACGGTGTTGTGGGTCGCGGGGATGACCCAGGCCATCAACCTGATCGACGGGTTGGACGGCCTCGCCGCCGGCGTCGTGGCCATCGCCGCGGCGGCGTTCACCATCTACGCGCAGCGACTCTCCGACGGGGGACTGCTCGCGCCCGAGAACATCGGCCCGCTGCTGGCGGTGATCGCCTGCGGACTGTGTCTGGGCTACCTGCCGCACAACGTCAACCCCGCCAAAGTGTTCATGGCCGACAGCGGCGCCTACCTCCTCGGCGTGCTGATGGCGGCCTCGACGCTCGTCGTCGGTGGCCGCATCGCCGATCAGTTCAGCGGTCAGACCTACTTCTTCTACGCGCCGATCTTCATCCCGCTGTTCATCCTCGGAGTGCCGATCCTCGACGTCGCGTTCTCGATCGTGCGTCGCTCCTACCGCCGGTCAGGCGCGAGTACGGCCGACGCCGAGCACATCCACCATCGCCTCGTGCGCCTCGGCCACGGGCAGCGCCGCGCCGTGTCGATCCTGTGGGCGTGGACGGCGCTGCTTTCGGGCTTCGCCCTCGCGCCGACGTTCGTGACCGGCGACCGCGCCTTTCTCAACCGCGTCGTCCCGTTCGCGGCGGCGGCCCTCGGCCTCGCGCTTTACACGCTGTTCCACCCCGGAATCCGCGACAAGAGCAAGGCCGGCCACCCCGCCGCCCAAGACGCGGCCCAGTGGCAGGAAAACACGCCCGCCAAGTAGATTTCGCTGCTCTCTCGCAAGCGGAGTTGCGACGGGAATTATTTCGGATTTCTCTGAAGAAAAGTTTGCGCGCCCGCAGGCTTTGGCATACATTGAGAAAAGTTTCACAAGGGCAAAACTTCGGTTTTGGAGGTCAGGGGAAGGCATGCAGCGAGTAGAGCGCCGCAGGGGATGGATGCACAAGGTTGGCGCCTTGTTCACCATCAGCCCGACGCAGCGGCGGTTCATCGAAGAGCTCGGTAATTCGAATACCGGAGCCTTCGAACTCGTCCTCACGCCCTTGATCCTCGCCCTCGCCGGCTACGGGCTCGACCGTGTGATCGGCACCAAGCCCGTCCTGACGATCGTGTTCGCCGCGCTGGGTTTCGCCGGCGCCGTCTACAAGCTCTACCTCGAGTACACGCAGCGCATGAAGCAGGCGGAGGACGGCAAGCCATGGGCCAAGTAGCCACCGCCAGCCCGCAAGCCGAGATCGTGGCCGACATGGCGAAGCGCGGCCTGCTGGCGAGCCCCGTGCTCGTCGCCGTCGGCGCCATCGGCTGGGGCGTGCACGGCGCGCTGTCGGTGCTGCTGGCGCTCGGCATCGTGCTGGTCAACTTCGCGGCGAGCGCTGCCGTCGTGCGCAAAGCGGGCGACCTGCCGCACAGCTTCATCATGATGTTCGTGCTCGGCGGCTTCCTCGTCCGCATGCTGTTCGTGCTCGCCGCCATCACCGTCGCCGGCCACGTCAGCTGGGTCAGCAAGGTGCCGCTCGGCCTGGCCATCATCGTCACCCACCTCGGCCTCCTCGCGTGGGAGACCCGTCACCTTTCGATGTCACTCGCTTATCCAGGGCTCAAGCCCAGAAGGGGAGACGCGTAGATGTTCGCGTTGGAAGTACCGCCTACAAGCCATCTCTTCAACTGGCCGATCCTGTTCGGCGGCGACGGATGGTTCGGCGTCAACAAGGTCGTGCTCATCTTCTGGCTCGCGCTGGTCGTGACGCTCGGGTTCTTCCTCATGGCCCGCAAGGGCAACCTCGTGCCGACGGGCGTGCAGAACCTCGCCGAAATCACGGTCGAGTTCATCGAGAACGGCATCATCCTGCAGACGATGGGCCCCGAAGGCCTGCCGTTCGCACCGTTCCTGCTGACGATCTTCAGCTTCACGCTCGTCATCAACCTGCTCGGGTTGTTGCCGTTCATCCAGATGCCCGCGAACTCGCGCATCGCGTTGCCGATGTTCATGGCTCTCGTCGTGTGGCTCGTCTACAACTTCATGGGCATCGCCAAGAACGGGATCGGCGGCTACCTCAAGCACATCCTGCTTCCGCCTGGCGTGCCGATGGCGTTGAAGCCGCTGATGGCGATCATCAACTTCATCTCGGACATCTTCGTGCGGCCCTTCGCCCTCATGGTCCGACTCTTCGCGAACATGTTCGCCGGCCACCTCATCATCGTCAGCTTCGGCGCCCTGTGTGTGGCGCTGTTCGAAGCGACGAAGGTCGGCGCCCTCCTGCCGTATCCGCTGCTCGTCGCCCTGACCGGGTTCGAGCTGCTGGTTGCGTTCCTGCAGGCCTACATCTTCACGATTCTTGCGGCGGTGTTCACCAGCCTGGCCATGGGCCACGGCGGTGACCACGACCACGAGTCAGAGCATCACTAACAAAAACAACCACCACAGAAACAAGGAGTAATCGTGCTTCTGCACCTCACCCTGCTTCACGCCATGCACTTCATTGGCGCGCAAGACGCTGGCGAGCTCGTCAAGGGTCTCACCGCTATCGGTCGAGGCATCGCTTACGGTGGCGCCGCCATCGGCCCGGGCATCGGCATCGGCATCGTTGTCGGTAACGCCATCACGGCCATGTCGCGTCAGCCGGAATCGGCGAGCCAGGCACAGACGACGATGTTCATCGGCATCGCGTTCACCGAAGCGCTCGCGCTCTTCGGCTTCGTCCTCGCGTTCATCGTCTCGGGTTAAAGGAGGCGCACGTGCGTTCTCGCATCATCAAGCTGGCCGCCGGCGCGGCACTGGCGTTGACCTCGGTACTCGCGGTCAGTGCGCCGGCGTTCGCCGCCGAGGGTCACTTCGCCAATAACGCCGCCGAGGAGTGCCACAAGCTGCTCGAGGAGAACAAGACGATCGACGACTGCCAGCAGTCGCCGAACCCGTTGCTTCCCGAGAAGAACGAACTGTTCTGGGGCGGCACCGCCTTCATCATCGTGTTCTTCGTGCTCTGGCGCGTCGCCCTGCCGGGCGTCAAGAAGGCCATGACCGATCGCACTGAGCGCATCCGCAGTGAGATCGACGAGGCCGACAAGCTCAAGGCAGAGGCCGCTTCCACGCTGGCGCAGTACCAAGCGTCGGTGGCGGACGCCAAGACCGAAGCGGCGCGCATCGTCGACGAGGCACGCACCGCCGCTGAGGCTGTGCGCGCCGACATCATCGCCCGCGCCGAAGCCGAGGCGAACGACATCAAGACCAAGGGTCGCGAAGACATCGAGGCCGGCAAGGCGCGCGCCATTCAGGAATTGCAGGCGCAGGTCGGCGATCTCACCATCGCCCTGGCGGAGAAGGTGGTCGAGCGCAGCCTCGACGATTCCACCAACCGTCAGTTGATCGACAACTACATCAACAACCTCGGGAACGGAAACAACTGATGAGCTCGCGAGCTGAGGGTTACGCGGACGCGTTCTACGCGGTCGCCAACGCCGAAGACGCAGTCGCCAAGGTCGAAGACGAGCTGCACGCCGTGGCGCGCACGCTCGAGACGAACGACGCACTGCGAACGACGCTGACCGACCAGGCGATCCCTGCCGATCTGCGGCAGGGCATCGTCGAGGACCTTCTCGGTTCGCGCGCTCATCCCGTCACGACGTCGCTCGTCAGCTTTGTGGTGGGAGCTGGCCGTGGTCGTGAACTTCCCGCCATCATCGACGCCTTCGTCGCGAAGGCCGCCGACTCCCGGGCTGAGGCGGTCGCCGAAGTCCGCTCGGCCGTCGCGCTCGACGACGACCAGAAGGCTCGTCTCGCCGCGGCGCTGAGCCGGGAAACCGGCAAGAAGATCACCGTCAAGGTCACGGTCGACCCGACCGTGCTCGGCGGCATCGTCGCCCAGATCGGCGACACGGTCATCGACGGCACCGTGCGTCATCGTCTGGATCAACTCAAGGAAAGCGTGTAGCTCGTGTCTGTTTCCTTCAACATCGAATCCGACGACATCGCCACCGCGCTGCGCAAGCGGCTCGAGGGATACAAGCCCCAGACCGCCGCTGCCCAGGTGGGCCGCGTGGTCGAGGTCGGCGACGGTATTGCCCGCGTCGGCGGTCTCCCGGGCGCCGCGGTCAACGAGCTGCTCGAGTTCGAGGGTGGCGTGCAGGGCATCGCTCTCAACCTCGACGAAGAGTCGATCGGCGCCGTGCTCCTCGGTGACCCGAAGCACATCGAAGAAGGCCAGACCGTCAAGGCGACCGGGCGCATCCTCGAGATCGCCGTCGGCGACGGCCTCCTCGGCCGCGTCGTCGACCCCCTCGGTGCGCCGCTCGACGGCAAGGGTCCGATCCCGCAGGACATCATCCGCCGCGTCGAGATCCAGGCCCCGGGTGTCGTCGACCGCCAGCCGGTGAAGCAGGCGCTGCAGACCGGCATCAAGGTCATCGACGCCATGACGCCGATCGGCCGCGGCCAGCGTGAGCTGATCATCGGCGACCGCAAGACCGGCAAGACGTCGGTCGCGGTCGACACGATCATCAACCAGAAGGGTCTCGGCGTGAAGTGCATCTACGTCGGGATCGGCCAGCGCGCCTCGACGGTTGCCGAGCTCGTCGCCACGCTCGAGGCCGCCGGTGCCATGGAGTACACCGTCGTCGTCAACGCGTCGGCGGACGACCCGCCCCCGTTCAAGTACCTCGCCCCGTACTCGGGCTGCGCCATGGGCCAGCACTGGATGGAGAACGGCGAGTCGGCGCTCATCGTCTACGACGACCTGTCGAAGCAGGCCGAGGCGTACCGCGCCATGTCGCTGCTGCTGCGCCGCCCGCCGGGCCGCGAGGCCTACCCCGGCGACGTGTTCTATCTGCACTCGCGTCTGCTCGAGCGCGCCGCGCGCTTGTCGAAGGAACTCGGCGGCGGTTCGCTCACGGCGCTGCCCGTCATCGAGACCAAGGCGGGCGACATCTCCGCGTACATCCCGACCAACGTGATCTCGATCACCGACGGCCAGATCTTCTTGGACCTCGACCTGTTCAACTCCGGCGTCCGTC
>JBEEFV010000089.1:0-18482 GCA_041166405.1 Actinomycetota bacterium
GCCGACCAGTCTTGAGTCGTCGCGGGGTGCAGGTCGGCCTGTTTGGCATTGAGTTCGAGGAGGCGGTCAAGGGTGTCTCCGTCGAGACGCGCCCGGTGCTGACCGACGACAAACTCCTGGACTTCAAAGGGGTGACCAGCCGACGTTGTTCCGGTGTGCAGCCATGCGGGCGTTCGCCATCCCGCCGATCTCGCCACCTCGACGAGCCGCGCCGCCGCCCGCGCCTGATCAACAGGACGCGGCGCGTGCCAGAGCTTGAGCACGGCCCGGGAGCCATCCGGTCGGCGCAATTCGTAGGCGCCCTGCTGGTATCCGCCCTCAAGTTTGCCGACCAGCACGTATCGCTGCCCGGGCTCGTCGTTGAGAGCCGCTACCGCGTCTTCGGCATCACTCAACAGAAGGCTCTTTCGGAGCCAACCCGCCTGTCGGTTCGCGGCGTGTCGATCGCTGAAGAGAGAACCCGCTTCATCCGCGAGCAACGTAGGCAACTGCCACGAGCAAACCCGAGGAATTTCGAAGGCCGCTCGTTGAACGCAGACCTACCGCGTCACGAGCTTCAGTCGTGCCGGGACAGACTGCGACCGTGGTGAGCCTCCTGCTGTCCGTGACCTTCGCCTGTGGTGTCTTCATCGCGGTGGCCCATGTTGTGAACCAGCGATTCATCGCGCCGGTGTACGACGTTGTCGCGAATCTCATCGCGTTCGGCTGCGCGGTTGCTGCGTCGGTACTGCTTCACCACACGCTCCCCGCGGTCTTGGCCGGGCTCGCGATCGCGTGTTGGCTTGTCCTCGCACAGCGAACAATCCACGATCGCCGCGAACGCGGGCGCTGACCTATTCAGGTCGCTCGAAGTCCCACACGATGATCGCCGGGATCGCCCAGGCTGCTTCCGCTGCCGCAGGCACAACGTCGAGCAGTGTCCACGGCCACTCGTCCCATGAACCGAGCGTGATGTCTCCGAACGGAGGCGCTTCTTGTGAAGACGAAGCTTGTGACGACCGTCGCAGTTCTTCGCAGCGACGCACCTGGAGACCGGCGGCGAGGGCAGCGCGGAGGAAGTCGCCGGGAGTGTGCCTGCAGGCGGGCGCGCGGCCGGGCTCTCCGTTCGGGCCGAGCGCCCGAGTGACGGACCCGCGGAACACCAACTCGTGGTGGACGTCGCTAATGACGACGTGGCCGCCAGGACGAAGGACGCGCGCGAACTCGCGCATGACGGGGCCGAGGTCGGGTACGTGGGTCAGCGCGAGCGCGCAAACGATGAGATCGACTGACGCGTCCGATACCGGCAGCGCGTCGAGATCGCCGAGGTGAAAGTCGGCGTCGGGGACCTTCGTCCGCGCGACGTCGAGCATCGCCTGCGAACTATCGACCCCGACGACATGGTGTCCGCGCGCCGCGAGTCGAGCGGCGAACCGGCCGGTGCCACAGGCGGCGTCAAGCGCGTCGCCGACCGGAAGCGTGTCGAGGATCGCGTCGACCGCGGGTTCGTCGATCGCGAACAGCGTGTTGGGACCGTCGTAGGTCGACGCCCACGCCGCGTATCCGCTCTGCGAATCACGACGCGCCACTTCGACGCCCGGATGATTCGCGAGCGCCGGCTCATCGAGCAGCCGGCGCACCTCGGCGAGACGCGCCAGCACGAACTCGCGGTCGAAGTCGCCGGCCCACCCGCGCAGCAGCGCGAGTCCTTCGAGTCCGACCAAGTACGCGAGCGGGTGTTGATAAATCACGGCGACGCAACCTACGCCGCAGCCTCGGCGCTCACCCCGGCAATATTCGGCGCAGCTACGTCGTTAGCAGCACGGCGCTGCCGTGGCCGAACAGGCCCTGGTTCACGGTGACGCCGGCGGTCGCACCTTCGACCTGATGGCCCGTCGCCTGGCCCCGCAACTGCCACGTCACTTCGCACACCTGGGCGATCGCCTGCGCGGGCACGGCTTCACCGAAACAGGCGAGGCCGCCACTGGGGTTGACGGGGATGCGCCCGCCGATCGTCGTGTCGCCGTCGTTGAGCAACTTCTCGGCCTCGCCCGCCTTGCACAGACTGATGTTCTCCATCCAGTCGAGCTCGAGCGCGGTCGACAGGTCGTACACCTCGGCGAGGCTCAACTCGTCAGGTCCGATGCCCGCTTCCTCGTACGCGCCGGAGGCGATCGAGTCGCGGAACGTCAGCTCCGGCGGCGCGAGCGCAGCGGCGGAGTCAGTCGAGAAGTTCGGCATCTCGATGACGGTGTTGGGAAAGCGCGGCGTGACCGTCGACACCGCGCGAATGCGCACCGGCGCGGCAATGCCCTTGCGCTTGGCGTAGTCCATCGACGTCAACACGATCGCCGCACCGCCGTCAGAGGTCGCGCAAATGTTCAGCAACCGCAGCGGGTCCGCCACGACCGGGCTCGCCAACACCTCGTCCTCGGTGACTTCCTTGCGGTAGCGCGCGTACGGGTTGTTGAGACCGTGGCGCGCGTTCTTCACCTTCACCTTCGCGAAATCGGCCTCGGTGGCGCCGTAGAGATCCATGCGGCGACGGGCGTACAGCGCGAAGTACGTGGGATTGGTCGCGCCGAGCAGACGGAACCGCAACCAGTCGGGGTCGTCCCACCGCTCGCCGGCGACCGGGGCGAGAAAACCCTTCGGCGTCGTATCGGCGCCGACGACGAGGGCGACGTCACACAACCCGGCGAGGATGCGCGAGCGCGCCGCGTCGAGCGCGGTCACGCCTGACGCGCACGCTGCGTACGACGACGCCACCCGCGCGCCGTTCCACCCGAGCGCCTGCGTGATCGTCGACGCCGCGACGTAGCCCGGATAGCCGTTGCGCACCGTTTCGCCGCCGGCGACGAACTGCACGTCGGCCCAGTCGACACCGGCGTCGTCGAGCGCGGCGAGCGCGGCGTGGATGCCGTACTCGTGAAACGGTCGCCCCCACTTGCCCCACTCGTGCATGCCGGCGCCGAGGACCGCGACACTCTCCGGCGCACTCACGCCGTCACCGGCTTCCAGCGGTACATGAGGTGTTCGACGCCGTCGACTTCGTACAGCGGCTCGACGACCAACTCGACCGCCGCGCCCACCGTCAGGTCCTGTACACCGAAGCCCTTCGCCACTTGCCCGAGGACGACGATCTGCTCGTTTACGAGCTCGACGGCGGCGAGCGCGAACGGCTCGTACGGATCCGACGCGGGAATGTACGGCGGCGGCGGTTGGTACTGCGCGTCGGTGTAGCTCCACACCTTGCCGGTGCGAGAAAGCGCGACGTCTGCGAACTCGCGGCCACGGCACTCGGGGTTGCGGCAGAACCCGCTGGCACGCGGGAAGAAGACGGTGCCGCACGTCGTGCACCGAGTGCCGACGAGGTGCGGTTCGGCGTCGGTGGTGAACCAGCCCTCGACGGCGGGCACAGACGTAGTGGACATGGCCGCGAGATTAATCTGACGGAGTGTCAGGTTTGCCGAGGCGCGGTTCGTGGACCTGACCTGGTCGGAGGACGAAGAGGCCTTTCGGCTCGACGTGCGGAACTGGCTGATGACCAACGTCGCCGCGTGGCGCGCCGACTGCGGCGGCGAACCGGCGTCGGGTGACACGCGTGACGGGTTCGCGCAGCATCTCGTCTGGGAGCGCCGCCTGTTCGAGGCCGGCCTCGCGGCCGTGTCGTGGCCCCAAGAGCACGGCGGGCGCGGCGCGTCGCTGTGGGAGTGGTTGTTGTTCGAGGAGGAGTACTACCGCGCCGGTTGTCCGCCGCGGGTCACACAAAACGGCATCTTCCTGCTGGCTCCGAGCGTCTTCGAGTTCGGCACGCCCGCGCAGCAGACCGCCATCCTCCGGCGCATGGCCGCGGGTGACGACCTGTGGTGCCAGGGGTGGTCCGAACCCAACGCCGGGAGCGACCTCGCAAGCGTGTCGTCACGCGCCGAGCGCGTCGAGGGTGGTTGGGTGCTCAACGGCCAGAAGACGTGGACGACGCGCGGCGCGTTCTGCACGCACCTCTTCGGCCTGTTCCGCACCGACCCCGCAAGCGAGCGTCACAAGGGTCTGACCTACTTGCTCGTCCCGCTGGCGACGCCCGGCATCACCGTCCGCGGCTTCGGACGCCTCGACGGCGACGAGGGCTTCGCCGAAGTCTTCTTCGAGGACGCGTTCCTCGACGACGAGGCAGTCGGCGGTGGCGTTGTGCTCGGCGAAGTCGGCGGCGGTTGGTCCGTCGCCATGGCGACGGCCGGTTCGGAGCGCGGGCTCACGCTGCGCTCCCCCGGCCGCTTCCTCGCGACCGCGGAACGGCTCGTCGCACTCGCACGAACGCACGGCGACGCCGCACTGCAGCGACGCGCCGCGGTGGCGTGGATGCGCGCCGACGCCTATCAGCAGCACACGCTTGGCACCGTCACGAAGTTGGCGGGCGGCGGCAAGCCCGGCGCCGAGGCGAGTCTCACGAAGCTGTGGTGGAGCGAACTCGACATCGAGCTGCACGCCATCGCGCTTGACCTGCTCGGCCCCGACGCCGAGCTCGAAAACGCCTGGACCAAGGGCTGGCAGTTCTCGCTGTCGGGTCCGATCTACGCCGGGACGAACGAGATCCAGCGCAACATCGCCGCCGAACGGCTTCTGGGACTGCCGCGATGAACTTCGCTCTGTCCGACGACCAAGCAGCGTTTCGCGACGCCGCCCGCGACTTGTTCGCCAAGGAGATGACGCCCGCCGACGTGCGCGCTGCCGCCGCAGCTCCCGCGGGCGAACTCGACCGCGGCGTGTGGGCGAGCCTCGACACCATGGGGGTACTCGCGCTGCTCGTCCCCGAAGCCGACGGGGGCCTCGGCCTCGACGAGTCGTTTTTGATTCCGATCCTCGAAGAAGCCGGACGCGTCGCGCTGCCCCATCCGCTCGTGGAATCGGCAATGGTCGCCGCACCCCTCGTCGGCGCGGTCGGAATGGTGAGCTCCGACCTCGGCGGGCCCAACGTCGCGTGCGCCGCCGACGCCGATCGCTTCCTGTTGAAACGCGGCGCGTCGTTGGTGCTCGTCGAACGCGGCGATGTGTCGCTCACGCCGTTGCCCACCGTCGACGCCGCCCGGCGCGCCGCGCGAGTCGAGTCGGGACTGGCGGGACGCATCGTGAGTTCGAAGAAATCGGTCATCGAGTTGGCGCTCGATCGCGGTGCGCTCGGTACCGCGGCGATGCTCGTCGGCCTCGGCGAAGCGATGCTCGACATGACCGTTGCGTACGTGGTCGACCGCCACCAGTTCGGCGTGCCCGTCGGCAGCTTTCAGGCGGTGAAGCATCACCTCGCCGACGCCCGCCTCGCCCTCGAGTTCGCGCGGCCGGTCGTGTGGCGCGCCGCCTGGTCGGTCGCCCACGACGCGCCAACACGCGCCCGAGACGTTTCGACAGCCAAGGCAATGGCATCCGACGCGGCGGAACTCGTCGCCCGGAAGGCGCTCCAGTGCCACGGCGCGATCGGCTACACGGTCGAAGCCGATCTGCACCTGTTCCTCAAACGGACGTGGGCGCTGTCACGTGCATGGGGCGACGCCGCGCATCACGCCGACCGGGTAGTCGCCGCGCTCAGCTAGAGCGAGACGTTGACGAGGACGCCGAGGTCGCGCTCGAGGTAGGCGACTTCGTTGTCGTTCAGGAAACCCGCGCCTTGCACGTTGACGAGGTCGACGTGATCCATCAACGGTGCCGGGCCCCAGTGCCACGTCGACAGCCACAGGTTCACACCCGCGCTGCCGTCGCAGATGAAGGCGCGCACGTGTTGCAGGTGGTCGCGCCTCGTGAAGTCGAACTCCTTGGGCGCCACGACGATGAGCGTCGGTTTGCCGGCGAGCGCGACGAGCGCCTGCGTCGCCTTGTGGTGACGGTTGAGGTGGTCGCACACCAGCGGGTAGCGGTCGTACGAGAGCACGTTGAGCGCGAACTGTTCACCGTCGCGCAACTCCATCACCATGTCGCCGGTGTCGATCACTTGACCGAACGGCGCGAACGCGGCGGGCGTTAACGGCTCGGCGGTGACGGTGAAGGTGTCGGTCACGATTTGTCGAGGCCCTTGGGATCGAGGCCGAGCAAGTCGACCGTCGTCGTGCCTTCCTTCAACTGCCGGAACAAGTCCTGCTCGTTCTCGAAACGCGCCGTCGCCGCTTCGAGCACGCCGGCGAGTTGCGCACGCGGGATGACGACGACGCCGTCGGTGTCGCCCATGACCCAGTCGCCCGGGTTCACTTCGACGTCGCCGACCGTGACGGTCTGGTTGATCGTGCCGCCCTTCTTCTTCTGCGCACCCGTCAACGCGATGAGCGAATTGAACACCGGAAACTCGAGCGCTTCGATGGCGTCGGTGTCGCGGGTGCCGCCGTCGATGATGAGCCCCGCGATGTCGGCTGCGCCCGCTGCGGTGGTGAGCACCTCACCCCAGTAGCCGTACTCGGGCGGGTTCGTGGCGTCGACGACGAGGACCGTGCCCACGACGATGTTCTCGGCGACGGCAACGTGGATCGCCAGGTTGTCGCCCTTGCCGCACTTCGCCGTGATCGCGGGGCCGGCGACGACCGCGCCCTTCCACGCCGGCTTGATGCGATGGTGCATGCGGAGCGCGCCGCACTCGCCGAGCGTGGCGCTGCCGAGAGCGGTCAGCTCTTCAGCTGTCTCCGCGATCGTCACGCGTTAGTGCTCGGTGTAGTTGATCGCACCGGCGTCGGGCGTAGCCACGGCAAAGCAGAAGCAATGGATCGGCGCCGTGTCACTCACGGGCTTGAGCGAGTGCATCGCCATCGGCGGGATGTGCACGAGATCACCCTGCTGGATGACGCGCTCCTCACCCTCGATCTCCATGATCCCTCGTCCCGAGGTGACGTAATAGAACTCGTGCGTCGGGTGATTGTGCGGGTCGACGTATCCGCCGCCCGCGACCTCGAACTCGCTCACCAACTCGAGGTGACCACCCTTGGTGATCTCGAGCATCTCGCGGGGCTGCACGAGCCACCACACCGGCACCGTCCCGTTGTGTTCGATGACGGGTTCCACGTCTTCAATCGACCGCACGTCCATAGGTCGAAAGCTAGTTCTCAATCTCGCCGTCTGATCGCCAGTTCGCAGCTCTAGCGACGACCTGCGGTCGTGTCAGAAAAGCGTCGTCCAGCGAAAGAGGTAGCGGCATCGCCGCAAGCTCACCCTCCGCAATTAGGCGCCTGACGTCGTCGACCGTTGTCTGGAGAATTTCCGCGGCTCGCCTCAAGGAGATGTGAATCAACCCGTCACGCACCGCAGGAAACTCCTGTAGGACCTTGCGAACACGAAGGCGCTCAAGCGCAGCACGTCCGACCAACAGTGAATCGTCGTGCATGGCAACGGGTAGCACGCCAGCAGCAAGTAGAGGTGCCAGCTCTTCGCTCGTCAGTCCAAAGTCGGCCTCTGCGTCGGACAGCATCACGCCGCGAACTTCAGGAAGGGTTCGCGGAGGCCACAGATCAACCTCGGCGTCAATGGCATCCGCAGTCTCAGCGAGTTCCTCCGCTGCCGCCACGGTCGCTCTGACGTCGAAGCGCTTCCCTTGGAACGTGAGTTCAGATGTTCCGGGCACGAAGTTGCGCATCGCAACTGCTTCAAGGTCTGGCGCGGGGGCGCCCACATACTGGATGAAGGTGTTCACCTCGCCGAAGCTCTGATCGATGAACGTCGAAGAGGTCTGGCTCCAGGTGTCCAGGTGCTCATCGAAGTGCTCGAACGAATCTCGGAACCGACGATCTTTCAACAAATGGTCGTCCGCAATTCCGAAGACGGAACGCAGGAGCCGCGCGCGGTCGCGGTGAAGGCGAGTGTTGTAGCGAGACGGAAAGAAGATCTTCGACAGGCAGCCTGCCGAAACAAGCAGCATGTGAGCCGAGAACCAAAACCTCCGGCTGTGGACCTCGCGCTCCTCCCAATTAATCGGTCTATCCGACAGTCCGGCAAGTGCGGAGTTCATGTCGTCCTTTGCCAACGCAATGAATTCGCACTGCCGCCGCACCTCACGCACGAACAGGCCGAGAACCATGTGGTCAAAGGGCCGGGTGGTGGCGGGCGGTTCGCCAGTCACTATGAGTCGGAACGAACCGCGGCGGTGACTTCGATCTCGACGGCACCGCCGCGCGGGAGGCCCGCAACGCCGATAGCGCTGCGCGTGTGGCGGCCGGCGTCGCCGAACACGTCGACGAGGATCTTCGACGCGCCGTCGATGACGGCGGGCTGTTGGTCGAAGCCCGGCGCGCTGGCGACGTAGCCCGTCACCGACAAGATCCGTTCGATGCGATCGAGCGTGCCGAGCTCGTCGCGCAACAGGCACAGCGCGTTGAGCGCGCACACCGCCGCGGCCTCGTACGCGTCGTCCACCGACACCGTGTCGCCGACGACACCGACGCACGTCAGCTGGCCGTCGATGCGCGGCAGCGTGCCCGACGTCCGCGCGATCCCGTCCCACACGACCACCGCGTCGAGCGGGTCATGCGGCTTGTGCGGACCGTGCAGCGTATAACCGAGTTCGGCGACCCGATCGTCGATCACGCCCACTTTCGAGCACCCTTATCGGCGTGATTCGGACGGGTTTGGAGTCTGATCACGCCGCTAACGGTGCTTGAAACCCGTGGCGTCAGAGGATCGCTCCGGATTCCTTCATGGCCGCGAGCTGATCCCAGTCGTAGCCGACTTCGATCAGCTCGAGCTCGGTGTGCTCGCCGTGCTCGGGGGCCCGGGTTACCTCGAACGCGGTCTCGTCGAACTGTGCGGGCGACGTGACCATCTGGAACGGCTCGCCGTTGACGTCGGCCGTCGGCAGGTAACCGTTGGCGATGACCTGCGGGTCGTCGTACAACTCGGCGAGCGTCTGGAACGGCGACCACACGCCCTCGAACCCGTCGTAGGCCTTGCGCAGTTCTTCGAGCGTGAGCTTGCCGAACGCGTCGTCGAGTTCGCGCTGACACTCCAGCGCGTTCGCGGCGCGGGCCGCGGAGTCGACGAAGCGCGGGTCGTCGACGAGATCGGGACGCCCGAGGCGCGTCACCCAGTCGGCCCAGAAGCGGTCGCCCTGCAACAGCATCATGGCGACGAAGCGCCCGTCCTTGGTCTTGTACGTGCCGACGCCCGGGTTGCCCGGCGCGCCGCGTGTGGAGCTGGCGATGCGCTCGATGCCGAACAACTTGTTCATCAAGATCATCGGGGAGATCTGCCACATAGCCGTCGCGAGCAACGACACGTCGACGATCGACGTCTCGCCCGTCCGCTCGCGCTTCACGAGCGCCGCCGCGATGGCGCCGGCCGTTGCCATGCCGCCCATCACGTCGCCGAACGCGGGGCCGACCTGGCCCGACGGCCACCCTTCTTCACCGGGGGGCATGACCATGCCGACGCCGCCGCGCGCCCAGAACGACGCACCGTCGAATCCGCCGGCTTCGGCGTCGGGACCCTTCGGCCCCTGACCCGACCCGCGGGCGATGATGATGTTCGGGTTGCGGGCGCGGATGTCGTCGGTGTCGATCTTGAGCTTGCGCCGAATAGGCGGCAGGTAGTTCGTCAGAAACACGTCGGCGGTCTCGACGAGCTTCATCAGCGCTTCGTGACCTTCGGGCTTCGAGATGTCGATGGCGATTGACTTCTTGCCGCGGTTCGGCTGCTCGATCATGAAGTTGATCATCGGCTTGCCGCCGGAACCCGGGATGAGTCCCGACGTGATCAGGCCGCGCTGCGGGTCGCCCGTCTCGGGATGCTCGACCTTGAGTACCTCGGCGCCCCAGTCGACGAGAACGGCGCCGCCACTGGGGATGAACATCCAGCTCGCGACTTCGATGACGCGCACACCGTCAAGAGGACCGGCCATCCGGCTACCAGACGATTTCGAGGTTGTCGATTGAGCGCAGGCCCTGCGAGTAACGCAAGGCGACGCCTTCCTTGATCGAGAAGTCCGGCACGACGGCCAGCCACTCTTCGAGCGTGACGCGCAGTTCCATGCGCGCTAGGTGCGCACCCAGGCAGCGGTGGTTGCCGCCGCCGAACGCCAGGTGACCCTTCGTGTCGCGATCGAAGTCGATCTCGTCGGCGCGCTCCCACACGGTCTCGTCCGTATTCGACGAAGCGAGGATCACCGACACCTGCGTGTGGGCCGGGATGGGACAGCCTCCGAGTTCGGTGTCCTGCGACGTGATGCGGATGACGCCGGTCACGGGCGTCTCCCACCGCAGCATCTCTTCGATGGCGTGCGGAATCTTTTCCGGATCCTCCACCAGCTGCTTGCGATGGTCGGGGTGCTGGGCAAGGAAGCTGATGAAGCAGTCGAGCGACGACGTGACGGTGTCGAGACCGGCGATGAACATCAGGTAGAGGATGTCCTCGACCTGATCGTGTGTGAGCTGCTCGCCGTCGACCTTCGCGTCGAGGAGCATCGAGATGATGTCGTCCTTGCGATCGTTCTCGCGCTCGGCGATCGCCTCCTTGAGCATCGCGTAGATCTTCTGACCGGTCTCGTTGACCATGGCGATGCGTTCGTCGTTGTCTTTCGCGGGCGGACGCACGATGCCGTCCTTCAGCGCGATGAACTCCTTGGTGCGCGACACCGGCAGGCCGAGGATCTGGAGGAACACCGTCGAAGGCAGCGGCTCGGCGATCGACTCGTGGAAGTTGGTGCCGCCGCTGTCCTTCACCTTGTCGATGAGTTCCTTGACGAGCCGACGGGTCTCGGGCTCGATGCGAGCGATCGTCTCACGCCCGAAGATCGGGTCGATGAGGCGGCGGAAGTACTTGTGCTGCGGCGGGTCGATCTGTAACGGGATGAGCGGCCGGATCTGGCCGATGTCGACGGCGTCGACACCCGACGAGTAGATCTCCGGGTGCATCAGGACTTCGCGCACGTGCTCCGCGTTGCCGACGACGAACATGCCCATGTCGGCCGTCATGTCGATCGGAGCGCCGACCTCGCGCATTGCCTTGAAGAGCGGTTGCGGGTGAGCGAGACCTTCGAGATCCATGCCCTCGACGTCGTCGAAGTTCATCATGACGATGAATCTAACAGTGGCGTCAGTTTGCTGCGTCCGCGCGAACCGACGTCTTTTCGGCGTTGACGGTCGGGGGCGCGGTCTTCCAGTTCGGAATGCCGTCCTCTTCGAGGGCCGCCGGGTACTTGTTGTCGTGCACCTGCGCCCAGTGCGAGTGGTTCAGCTCGTGGAGCGTGAAGCACGAGTTGAGCGCGTTGTAGAAGCCCTGGTTGTCGACGGTCTGGTTGACCGACTCCTTGATCATGAGCGCAGTCATCGTCGGCAGCGCCGCGATGCGACGCGCGAACGCGAGAGTGTTCTCTTCCAGTTCGTCACGCTTGAACACCTTGCTCACCATCCCGAGACGGTGCGCTTCGTGGATGTCGATCGAATCACCGGTCAACAGCAACTCCTTGGTCTTGCGCGCGCCGAACTCCCACGGGTGCGCGAAGTACTCGAGGCCGCACATGCCGAGGCGCGTGCCGACGACGTCCGCGAACACGACCTCTTCGGAACCGACGATGAGATCACACGCCCACAACAGCATCAGGCCGGCGGCGAACACGGGCCCGTGCGCCTGCCCGATCGTGATCTTGCGCAGGTTGCGCCAACGCAGCGTGTTCTGGAAGTAGTAGTGCCACTCCTGGAGGATCAGCTTCTCCGCGCCCTGCCGTGTGCCGCCGTTGGTGACCGACGTCGGATGCGTCTGCCACTCCTCGGCCGCCTCTTTCGATCCCATGTCGTGGCCGGCCGAGAAGAGCTTGCCCATTCCGCCGAGGATCACGACGCGAACGGCGTCGTCCGCTTCGGCGCGCAGGAACGCGTCATCGAGTTCGACGAGCATGCCCCGGTTCTGCGCGTTCCGCGCCTCCGGACGGTTGAGCATGATGCGGGCGATCGTCCCGTCGTCGACGGTCTCGTACGTGACGAACTTGTAGTCGGTTTCTGACATACGCGTCACCCTATTTCGATCTCGTCGATGAGGCCCCAGGCGAGAGCGGTTTCGGCCTCGATGGGTTGGCGGGAGAGGCCAAGTTGGCGCATGCGGTCCACCCCGATGCGCGCCGTCATGCTGACGGTCCCGCCGGCGCCGGGAATCAGGCCGAGGCCGATCTCCGGCAGCGAGATGACGGTGTGCGGCGCGGCGATCACCCGCGACGCGAACGCCGGTAGTTCGATGCCGCTGCCGTAACACGCGCCGTGAATCCGGAACGTCACGCGGTCGGCGATTGCGTTGATCGCGGCACCGATGCTGGTCTGCAATCGGATGGCGTGCGCCTCCTCCGGCGAGGGAAACGTGCCGAACTCGTCGAGGTCGCCGCCGGCACAGAAGTTCCGCCCGCGCCCGTCGATGACGACGCGCAGCGACGGATCGGCGTGCGCGACCGCGAGCGCGTCGAGCAGTCCGTCGCGCACTTCGACGCCGAGGGCGTTGCGCCGCTCGGGACGGTTGAGCGTGACGCGCAACACGTCGTCGACGCGTTCCACGAGGACCGCAGGTTCGTCGTTGCGTCGCTTCTCCTTGACAGGGGTCGCGGCGCGCCACGCTTTGAACTCGGGACCGTCTTGCAACGCGGAGTAGACGAGTGACTCCTCGCGCAACCCGTCCTCGACCGTCGGGAACGGCGCGCGGTCGAGCAGAGCTTCGTACGCCGCGCACGCCAGCGGCCAGCGGCGACGGGATTCCGCGATGGCGTCGTCTACGGTCACGAGCACATTGAACAGCAGGTTGTTACGCAGCGCTGACGGTTGGATCGCGGTCACGTTGGCGCGCCCGTCCGACGTCGAACTGCTCCCGGCGTGGATCGGCGCTAGCGAAGACCGCCTCGCAGAGACGGTCCAGCAGCGCACGTGCGCCGAACTCGTCGCCGGCGCCGAGCTGCTCGGCCTGCCCGTCGCCGCGCTCGGCGAATACACCGGCCCCACGATTTCTTGTGATGTCCTGTCGACAAGACCCTTACGAAACCGCACAAGAACGCGGGTGTTGGACCTGTCGTCGTTGTGGGCCGGGCCGCTCGCCGCGCATTTGCTGGCGTGTGACGGGGCGCGCGTAATCAAGGCCGAGTCGTTGCAGCGGCCGGACAACCTCAAAGCGGGTCGGCCCGATCTGTACGCGGAACTCAACGACAACAAAACAGTCATCACGTTCGACTGGGACGATCCCGACGCGTTGCCGTCGCTGATCGCCGACGCCGACGTCGTGATCGAATCCGCGCGCCCACGCGCGCTGGAACAACGCGGCATCGTTGCGCGCGACGCGGACGTGCGCGTGTGGGCGTCGGTCACGGGATACGGAAGGACATCGAACCGCGTCGCGTTCGGTGACGACGCCGCGGTCGCCGGCGGTCTCGTTCGTTACACACCCGATGGCACGCCACGCTTCAAGGGCGACGCCATCGCCGATCCACTCACCGGTCGCGCGACGTACGAAGCGATTCGCGACGCGTTGACGCGTGACGAAGCAGTGCTGCTCGACGTCGCCATGGCGGGGGTGGCAAGAGACTTCGCACGTTCGGAGCAGGAGTAGCCTTTTGGCATGGATCACGTCCGATGGGACACCCGCCCGAAGCTCCGCCGCCCGGTCCTGATTGCCGCGTTTGAAGGTTGGAACGACGCCGCCGAGTCGGCGTCGGCCGCAGTCGACTACCTCGGCAACACGTGGGACGAGCGCGTCTTCGCCAGCATTGATCCGGAAGAGTTCTACGACTTCACCGTGGTCCGACCACAGGTGCGATTGATCGACGGCGTCACGCGCGAGATCGACTGGCGCACGACGCGCTTCGCCGCCACCGCGCCGCCGTCGTCGGACCACGACATCGTGCTCGGTCACGGAATCGAGCCGAACAATCGCTGGCGCACGTTCTGCGACAACGTCGTGAGCGTCGCGCAAGAACTCGACGTCGAGCTCGTGCTCACCCTCGGCGCGCTCGCCGCCGAAGTCCCCCACACCCGCGACGTGCAGGTGACGGGCACGGGTTCGGATCCCGAGTTGATCGAACGGCTCGACCTTCGTCGTTCGCGTTACGAAGGCCCCACCGGAATCGTCGGCGTGTTGCACACGCGCTTCGCTGCCGCCGGCGTCAAGTCGGCGTCACTGTGGGCGGCGGTGCCGCACTACGTCAGCCAGCAGCCGTCACCCAAGGCCACCCTGGCGTTGGCGCGCCGCGCCGCCGACATCGTCGGAGCGACCCTCGACACCACCGACCTCGAAATCGCCGCGGCGTCCTACGAGCGCCAGGTCGACGACATGATCGAAGCCGACGAGGACATCGCGAGCTACGTCGAGGGCCTCGAGCGCGTGATCGACAACGGCGAGACGATGGACGATCCCGATCGTTTCGACATCGCCGCTCAGGCCGAGCGCTTCCTCCGCGAGCAGAACTAAGCCGACAGGAACTCGGCCAGTCCGAGTTCGTCGACGGCGCGCGCGCACCGCGTGTTCATCACGTCGATGAGGTTGTACTGACGCTCGTCGCTGAGATCCATGCCGCGGGCGGCGACGATCGGATACACGAGACAGAACAACGCCGCCTTGCGGTAGTCCTCCCACGCGTTCGACAGGTCATCGGCGGCGACGCCTGCCGAGCGCAGGCGATCGACCCAGCGGTCGAACAATGCGCGCTCGTTCACGGCCGCCACCTCCGCATCGATCGTCTGCGTGACGAAGTACGCGAGGTCATAGGCACCCGACGCCGTGCCTATGAGTTGGAAGTCGAGCAGGACGACGGAGTCGTCGGCGTCGAACAAGATGTTGTCGCCGCGGTAGTCGCCGTGGAGCATCGTCGTCGGTCCCGCGGCGAGGTCGGTCAACAGCCGCTCGAACGACGCGATCCAGCGCGTCCCCGCGACCTTGATGGCGTCGGCGACCGGCATCGCCGCGGTGACCTTTTGCCAGCCTTCGTCGAACACCATCGGCAGGATCGCCGGATAGATCGGGTCGGCCAGGCTGACGGTGACACCGCGGGCCGCGAGGTCGTCACCCTGTCCCCACCACTGCGCGTGCCAGTCGGCCAACGCGTCCACAGCGCGCTCGGCATCGGGTATCGACATGCCCGCGACTTGGTCGACGATGCGCATCGCACCCATGTCTTCCATGACGACCGCGAACTGACTCGTTTCCTCGTCGACGCCGGCGAAATAGGACTTCGGCACGCGCACGGGCGACGCCGCCGCCATCTGGTTGAAGAACGCGACCTCGCGGATGTACATGCGCAAGATCGTCGAGGTGAACACCGCGGCATCGTCGAGCGCGGGCAACTTCACGACGACCGTCGGCGGGCAGTCGTCGCCCTCGACGGCGAGGCGGTAGAGCGCGCTGCTCACGCCGATGCCGGTTCCGAACTGCGTCGCCGTACTGCCCGTCACCGCGAGCCCCGTGTTGTCGCTCAGCCACTGCGGTGTGACGTCGTCGATCGACGCGGGGAGTGTCACGACACGTACCCCGGCGCGTGGCGCGGCCATGGTCGCGCTTGTTCGAAGATGCGTCCGAGTCGCAGCGCGATCTCATCGGCGTGACGCGGCGCGTTGATCTGCAGGCCGACGGGCAGCCCGTCCGACGTCAGGCCCGCGGGCAGCGAGATCGCCGGGTTCCAGCACAGGTTCGCAGGCATGCAGAACGGCGTGGTGAGCGCAGGGCCCACGTCCTTGCCGGCGATTATCGACGGCGGCGGCCCGGCGGCTGGGAATGCGGGCACAGCGGTCGTCGGGCAGATGATGACGTCGGCCTCCTCGTCGAACACGCGTCCCCACTCCGCCTCGAGTGCGAAGCGGTAGCGGAAGCGGCGCGCCACGCCTTGCGCGTTCAAGTTCTCCGTCGCTTCGTAGCCGCGCCGAACGAAGCCCATGAGGTCTCCAGCGCGGTCGGGCCACATGCCTTCGTCGAGGCTGAGCCACTGCTCGACGGCGCCTGCGCTCAGCCACGTGCGCACCGGGTCGGGCAGATCCAGCTCGATGGCGGTGAACGGCCGGCCGAGCGCGGTGAACAGGTCCCGCGCCGCCGCCTCGACGATTTCGGCGAGCTCCGGATCGACGGTGCCGAATCCGAGATCGGGCGAGTACGCGATGCGGAGTCCCGAAACGTCGAGGTTCTCAATCGCGTCTTCGTAACGAATGGTCGGCGGCGGCAACGTCGTGCGGTCGACGTTCGCCGGTCCCGCGGTGACGTCGAGGTGACGCGCCGCGTCGCGCACGGTGGTCACTTCGACGCCGTACACCGACGTCTGCGACACGGCGGGGAACGGATGCGGGATGCGCCCGAACGACGGCTTCATACCAACGAGACCGCTGAACGCAGCCGGTATCCGGATCGATCCGCCGCCGTCGCTGGCGGTCGCCATCGGTACGAGGCCGGCGGCGACCGCGGCTGCGGAACCGCCGCTCGATCCGCCGGGAGTGCGCTCGAGATCCCACGGGTTGCGCGTCGTGCCGAACGCCTTGGTATGCGTGAACGCAACGGTGCCGAACTCGGGAGCCGCGGTCTTACCGAGCGGCACGCACCCCGCGGCGCGTAGGCGCGCCATGTGGATCGAGTCGTCGGGCTGCGGCGGGGAGTCCTTGAACAGCAGCGACCCGTGCGACGTGACGAGGCCTTTTGCGTCTTCGAGATCCTTCACGCCTAGCGGCACGCCCGCGAACGGTCCGGGATCGCGGCCGGCGGCCACCGCATCGTCGATCGCCCGTGCGGCGACGCGCGCCGCATCCTCGTCGACGACGACGAAGGCGTTCAGCGCGTCGTTGTGCTCGGCGATTCGACGAAGAGACTCGTCGAGAATCTCCGTCGCCTTCAGTTCACCTGCTCGGATGGCCTCGGCGATCTCGATGGCAGTGCGCATGAGCGCAACTTACGTGATGCGTTGCGCTCCGTACCGGGCGAGCACCTCGAGCGCGTTCGGCGCCACGGTCTTCAGCGCGGCTGCGAGTGCGGCGGGCGTCGCGACGCGGTACGCGTTGGCGGCGACGTAGCGCGCCAGCGCGCAGTCGATGGCCGCGGTCGACTGGCCCGTCGCCGCGAGCGCTTGCACGCTCTGGACGTACACCGAGCGGTAGTAGCTGCCGTGGCGCTGATCCCAGTACGGCATCGATTCGCCGATGCGGTTCTTGCCGTCCGCAGGGATGGGCTTGGAAACGAACGACGCGTACGTGTGGTTCGTCTGCGCCTCGGCCCAACTCGCCATGCCTTCGTCGAGCCAGGGGTCACGCCCTTGGTCGTTACCGACGAGTGAGTAGAACCACTGATGCGCCACCTCGTGTGGCGTGGTGCGGGCGTTGGTGTTCGGGCCCTGCATCACATGACCGGGGTACTCGATGCCGCCTTTGAGGTTCGGCGTGAGCGCCAGCGTGAACGTCGGATACGGGTAGTTGCCGTAGCGACGCGACAAGTCGGTCAGGGCGCTGAGGACGCGTGCGAGGTACGTGGCCGCCGACTCGGTCATCGACTTCTCGACGCCGACGGTGACCTTCGCACCGACGGCCTCGCCTTCGGCGAGATTGAACGACCCTACTGACGCTGCCCAGTCGCCCACTGCGCTGGCCGTCCAATGCCACGGCCCGTCGTTCACACCCGTGGCGAGGACGGTGAGCCCTGGCGGCGCGACGAAGTGCACGTCGAAGTCGGATGCGACGGTCACCGACGCCTCGGCGTTGCTGGTGGTCGGTGGGTCGATGTCCCACGCGACACCGGGCTCCCACGCCAGCAGCGGCAGCCACGAACCGAGTCGCACGGTGTTGCCTTGGCGACTCAACCGGTCGTCCGAAGCGCCGGGGAGGCGCAGTGTGAACGACAGCTTGATCGTGATCGCTTTGTTCGGCGTGAGCGATTTCTTGTCGGGCGTGTCGACGTAGGCGGTCGTCGGGTTGTCCATGCGGAACGCGACCGGCTTGCCGTCGATCGTGACGTTGGCGATGTCCTCGTGTGCGCCCTTCGCCGCGGGTGTCGGACCGTTCGGCCACAGGCGCAGCACAACCTGGTCGGTGTCCTTGTCGGGCGTGAACATCGCCTTCAGCGTGCCGGCGACTTGGTTGGCGTTGAGGTCGAGGTTCGCGTCGACGGTGTACTTCGTGCGATCGCGACGCGGCTCGACCCGAGTGAGCGCCGACGCGTCGCACCCGTTAGGTGCCGGTTGCGCGGCGGCGACGCCGGTGGTGGCCGGCGACACCGTGGTCGACGTCGAACTCGTGGACGAAGTCGACGAAGACGTCGTGGTCTTGTGCGGCGTCGTGACGTGTTCTGCCTTGCCCTTGCAGGCGGCGCCGCTCGTCAACAGCGCGAGCGCGAGGAAAAGCGCCGTCTTTTTCAACGCATGAACAGTCCGCCGTCGACGGTGAGGACTTGTCCCGTGATGTAGCTGGCGTCGTCGGAGAGGAGGAACACCACCGGCGCGGCCACTTCCCAGGCGGTGCCTTGGCGCTTGAGCGGTACTGGCGTGCGGTCACGCGACGGGCGGCCTCCCGACGCGACGCGCCCGAGCGGCGTGTCGATGAGACCGGGACACACGA
>JBEEFV010000090.1:0-59037 GCA_041166405.1 Actinomycetota bacterium
GGCACGGGAGCTGGCATGTACGCCTCGTGGCGATCCGCGTCGATCGCTGGCCGGGCGGCGGCCAACTGGAGGCTTGGTCTGGGTCTGTCAGATTGCTTGTGTAAGCGGTCAGCGGTTACGGGCGCCATGTGCCCTGGCAGTCGGTATCCAGCGGCGCAGGCGACACAACCGCGGCGTAGCTGCCGTTTGCGGGATCGGGGTTTGTCGGCGTCGAGCGAACTGCCGCGTAGTCGACCCAACCTGCTCCGTTGGCGAGGTGGAACCATGCGTCGACGTCGAGCGGAGGTGGGTTCGTGGGATAAGGATTTCTGGTTCGGACCCAGCCGTCAACATTCACGATCTCGTTCGGAGAGATTCCGCGGTAGTTGTCTCCCGTGGGCTCCGGCTCGGACCAGATCTTGGCTCCCAGTGCGTCGAACTGGTTCTGCGCGTAAAGGGTGAACGTCTCGCACCCGCCGACAAAGTCATCGTGGTGGGCGTCAAAGATTCGATGCCACCACCACGGCGACGATGTGGCCGTCAGCAGCGCCGCGGCGATCGTGAGCGCTACCGCGAACTTCCGGTCTGCTGTTGACTGGGCCACGGATCGAAGGTACCGCTCGCCCGTGACCGCCGGATCGGAGTCCGGTCGCACGCTCGAGGACCAGCTGAGCGGCGCTTCGCGCCATCGCTAGCGGCCGCGTTACGGACGTGTACGACGACTGCGCTAACTCCGATCGAGAGCTTTCAGATTCGGCGTCACCGGGAATCGTTTCGCTTCCTCCATTGTGAGAGCCAAAACGATGACGACGACCACACCCACCCTGCGCGGACGCCGAGGCCGGAGGCTCGCTCGGTGTGTGACATCAACGCCGTCGCCAAACGCGACAGTTTCTGCCCGAACCGTTGCCGAACGCCGTTCGGCGCGGCGAGTCGGTTTCTGCACGCCGCACGGTCGTGGTGTACGACAGGTGTGACAGTCGCCCCACGCGTGTTCGTTTCCGGCGACGGGTGGCTTACCGTCGCAGCGGGGTTTGTGGTACTAGCGGAGCTCCACGTACAACGAGGGCCCAACGACGCCGCCGTCCTCGTATCGAATCGACACGTCGAACCGCCTCCCATCATTGCCGTCATCAGGCAACTGAGTGATGGCGTCCTGCAGCGCCTCTTCGAAGGAAAGGGAAGCCGACCTTCCCGTATAGGTCTCTGCCATGCTGTGCCTCCAAGCCCCGCGGGCGGCGATCGTAACATCCGACCGGTTTGGCGTCCGCGAGGACTACGGCGTCGGACTGGAGAAACTGCACGTGGCGCCGGGTGACGCGTGAACGGAATACGCGAGCCACGTCGCGTCGCTGTCGGGCCGTTGCTTCAGCACCTGCCGTGCGGCGTGTGCGGCTCCCGCGATAGTCATCGTGGGGCTGCCCATGAGCTTCGCGTAGAACGTTGCGGCAAAGGTTTCTGCCAGGTCGTCGCGGACATCCCAGTGTGTGCCGATGAACGCGCCGGCGCCCGCCTTGGTCATCGCCGATGCCCATCCTCCGATCCCGTGAAGGCCCATCGACGCCTGAGCCACCTCGCACGCGTTCATGAAAACGACCGGCGACGCCAGCCCGAAGTTCTTGGTCTCGCCGCTGATATCAGTCGGGCGGAGACGCCATCGCCCCGACAACAGGAACTCGGACCTTTCTGCGTCCTCGGGATAAAGGTTCTTTCCGTGACCGACGAAGTGAAGGACGTCGTACCGGTGAGATTGAAGCGCCTCGATGACCGATACATACGTTTCCCTTACGCGGTCGACCTCCGGGCCGGACGCGGACAGCGCCTTGAGCATCTCCACCTCTGCCGGCGCGGTGGGCAGCCACCGGTCGCTAGGCGCGATGACTCCAATGCGCGTGGCTCGTAACGCCGTCTTTGGAGGAGTACCCGGCAACCACCGGCTCAGTTCGTACAGATCGCACAGGAAGCCGCGCGCCTCGGTGGAGCCGTCGCCTCTGGTGATCGTCATGCGGCACAGCTCCCATGGGATCCACGGCTCCTCGGTTTGGACGAGGAATGACCGCACGCGATCGGAGTTCCACAGAATTTCTTGCAGGTCGGGCGGGACTAGCGACTCGTAGAGTTCGCTCCCGATCCGTTCGAGGCGGATACGCTCCGCGTTTCCCCACGCCCTTGCTGTTCGGTTGATTTCCTGTATCTCGGCGAACTTGGCGTGGACATACGCGCTCGGATCGCTGTCGAGCGTGTGCGGCCCGAAGTTGGAAGAGACGTTGGCCCTGTCTGTTAATCGATACGTGAGCGCGATCCCGCCGCGGAACGATTCCTTGAAAACCATCAGGTCGAGGTCGGCATCCGCCTTGACCGCGGCCGGTAGCGGCAGCCTCGCGGGGACGCGGTTCGTCGGCTCCGGGGTGGTCAGAACGATGTCGGCCGACACGCTCAATGACGCGACGCATGTGCCGTCGCGAAATGCATAGACCCTCGCAGTTCCCTTGCCAGCCGTCGAGGCGAGTAGGTCGAACTTGACTGGGAGGGTTTGGTCGTCGCGAAGCACGGTCATCCTCTTCGAGCGTTCGTCAACCAACGTGAAGCCCGTGGTCGGCGAGACCATGATCTCGAGTACCTCGTTGACTTTCACGCTCACCGGAGCCGAGCCAGGCCCGCCCGGTCCCGGTTCGAGGAGAACCAGCAGCGGGGCACGTTCACCAAGCTTGACCGCATCGGCGAATTCGACCTCGAGAGCCATCGGTCGTAGATCGGTATCGCCGTCGTCGCCTCCGCTGAAGGCGCCTCCGCCGTGGTTGATTCCGTCGTCTGGGGGCGGCGTGCCGCCGCCTCCAGGGAGATTGGTCCCTTCATCACCCGCTTCGAGTTCGTCGCCTTCCGTCACCTCGCGCCAGTGGCTCAGATCCGGGCCGAGTAGCGCCATCGACCCGTCCCCGGTCAGTTCTGCTGGTTCGAGCGGGTGCAGGTGGCGCCAGCTTTTGTCAGCAGCCACGACGCCCGACGTGTCGGTCCCGTCGGAGATAACGACCTGCAGATCGGGAACGACCTTCTCGACGATTCCATCGTCGTCGACGACGACCGCGTGACGGTTCATCGGGATGTCGAAGTTGTCGACGTATCTCATCCACCCATCGTCTGTCTCGATGACGACGGCCGGATCGTCTCGGTCGCGGACCAGATCACCGAGCGTCTCCCACTCGGGCGAATGTTCGACCTCGGCGAACAGCTCAACAGCTGAAAAAACGAAGTACTTCGGAACCGCATTCTTGCTACTCGGGTTCTCGTCGTCCATTCGGACGACGACGAACCTGGGCGCGATCTTGTCGGCGAGGAAGCGGACCTGTCCGAGATCGAGTGTGGCGTCAAAGGCCAGGAAATCTTCGGTGCCGATTCGTATCCAGCTCATGTTCAGCCCGTTACCGCGAGCATTGTTGACAACAGCGCTGCTCCAACAATGCCGACTGCCGTTGCTCGCGCGGCGAGTTGCGGCCGATGAACGACGAGTTCCATCGTGAATCCGATCGTGGCGACCGCCATTGGAAGCAGCGCGTGACCGGTAAATGCCATCGCCATCATGGCCGGAGCGCACGAAACGGAGCACCAGATCGCGTGCTCGGCACCCGCCCGCACCCGTGGCAGTCCGTCGGCCACACCAGGAGGCACTGGAACGCGGTGGCACTCGCGAAGGGATCGCCGCTTGATTGGTGTGAACTGCCATGCCGCGACCGCGAGCCATACGGCCATGAAGACGCCCGACGCTCGATTGTCGGTCGTGGGCAGGACTGTGGTTGGGGTGACGACGATGACACCGAAAACGATCCACACGAGTACGGCGCCGAAAAGCGTTTGTGCAATCGCGCGTTGCCGAATGCGGCCGATGCCCCTGCTCGCGACGCGCCGTATCCGCGGAACAAGGGCTGGCAGCATCATGGCGCCGACCATGAGGAGCCACGCGACTGCTCCGGCCGCCAACTCGCTGGCCTTCGTTGTCGAGATGGCTGTCGGCAACCTCATCCCGGGCATGTCGTGCATTCCAACCATTCCTGCGTGCGCCCTGCCGGACATCGTCGTGCCCGGTCGCAGGAGTGCCGACCACGCTCCGAGGGCGATGACCGCGACCCACCATTCCGGATGCCGGGCCGCGAACCTTGCGATCTTCGTGCGCGCCCGCCTCGAAGCGTTGAGCGTGGGCAGGAATCGCCTTCTCGCGACAGCAGTCAATGGAACACGATGTTCACTGTGCCGATGTCGACCGACGGAACAGGAGTGTTCGGCGGCGGATCGTCATAGATCGCGCCGACAGGCTCGAACACAACGTGCACATCGTTGAGGTCCCACGCAGCGTCGTCGCGAAGCGCGTCGACTATGTCGGTGACATCGAATGAGTATCCGAGCCCGTGTCCGCCATCCGCGGTTCCTTGGATACCGAAGAACGAGATCACCCCTGCGAGGTGTTCGTCGGCGACATCGCCGAGGTAGACGCCGTAGCTGATGCCAGGATCGGTCTGCCCGCGGATCCCCTCAATGGTGAGGTAGACGCGTTTTGGCTCGCTCTCACCGGCGCGTGCAGTACGGAACTGATTCGAGACCGGTCCCACTTGGAGCGGCGCGTCGACGCGCTCTCCCGCGAGCGTCACAGAACCACGGCTGCCCACAACTTCGGGAGGAAGATCGGGCGGCGGCGTCGACGCACTCATTGCAATCCTCGCGGTTCTCGTGGTTTCAGTGGCGGTTACGGGCAGGGGGGGCGCGACGTCGTCGTAGCGGTACCCGAGCTGACCAACGGTGTCGACGCATTCGTTGGAAACGACTTGCCGCGTCGCGCCGGCCGCGTCGCGGAAGAAGAAAGGCACCGTCCACTGGTCGGGGTCGGATCCGTGTCCACGGACCTCCCAATATCGGTCGATATTGCAGTGGTGCAGCCAGAAGACTGGATCAAGCCCGGCGGTGGCGAAATCGCTCATGTCGCCGCTAACAAATCCGTGCACGGCGTTGTGTGGTGTCGTTTCCAGCCCACCGGTTTGCGTCGATGGCTCGCGAAAGTGGTGCCATTGCGACTCGGTTCCCCCGAATGTTGCAACCTGGTCTGACGGCGAGGTGAAAGCCTGGCCGAGCACGCCCGGGCCAGGCGCGACCACCCTCGGATCGAGTGCGGCCGTTCGCTCACTGACTCCCGCGGCGCGCGTTCCATCGAACAACGGGTTGTCGCGCCCGTCCCACAAGCTTCTCTCGCCAAATTCCGGAGGGAGCCTGTTCTGACCCGATTTTGCGTAGTTCCAGTACGGCAGCGCCCAGTTGGCAGCCACGTCGCTCGGAACGTCCTTGATCGTCGGAAGTAGGGAGCGAATGATCTGCTCGAAGTAGTACAGGTACCACCGGTGCCACGGCAGGAAGTACCAGCAGTTGTGCTGGCATTGACTGCGGAACTGATCGGGCGGGGGGTCGACCGGACTGCCGACCCCATGGACCGATGCCTGGTAGCCCAGGCTGCGCGGATCGCTGTCCGGCAGGTTTCGCATCACGCCGATCGCGAGCGCATACGCTCGAAGTTCCGGCGCCCACGGACCTTCAAACGAGTACACGTTGCGGCGTTCGAGCGTTGTCGCCACCGCGCCTCCCTCCGCTATCCAGGCCACGAGCCTGCGGATCGAAGTCAATGCTGTGCAAACGCCATTGTCAATGCAGGTCCTGATCGATTCGGACTTTTATCCGGAAACCTCTTGTGGCGGAGAGGTCGGTTGACCGGAGTCGTCGACTGGAGCGGCGCGCGGATCCGTCGGCGTTGGTGAGAACTCGCGCGCTTCCGAATCGAGTTGGCGATGCTCGTCGACTGGCAGGCCGCAACCGGCTGCAAACGAGGTCCGAGACGCTCGTGGCAGCCGAGTCTGAACACCACCATGTTTGGGACTTGTTGGATCTGTACGACGCTCACGTCTGGGCCCACCATTGGGTGGGCGCGCTTCGCGAGCAGGGCGGACGCGATCTTCAGCTAAGCGCGGTCCAGTCGCCGGTGAATGACATGGCCGTCCGTCTGCTCGACGTGGCCCGATAGCCACACCTCATCTGCTGGCGCGCTCGTGATGGCGACTGTGCTCCAGCCACTCAACGATCTCGTCTGGGTCGAAGCGAATGAGATGACCCCACTTGATGAATGGGATACGACGCTCGGCGATGAGCCGACGCACGTGGCGAACGTTGACGCCGAGGTGATCGGCGAGCTCCGTTATGTCGAGGAGGTCGGGAACCTTGTTGCGCGCAGCGGAACTTGTTGTCGTCATGGCGCCACCCCTATGCCACGGCCCAGCTTGGTGATCGCGGCCTCGGCGTCCTGTCGCCGCTTGCGAATCGTGCACGGCTGCCTGCCTTCGATCCGGGCAACCTCGACGTTGCTGAAGCCGAACACCCGGTGCAGCGCGACGATGCGGCCGTCGTAGGGCGTGATCCGCCGACGGCGAATCGCCTCGCCGATCAACGTCATGAGTTCCTCCCCGGGCCCGGGCTCGTCCCGCCCTGCGACTGTCTCGATCGCGTCGATGTCGACGCGGTGGGTCCAGCCGGCGCGGTGCCGGAGTTCGATCTGGCGCTCGGCCCAGACCGAATGCCAAATGTCGCCGAGCAAGTTCGCGGCGACGCGGCTCGTTCGGTGGGCTGGATAGCGCCCGATCCGATCGAGCGCGGCTGCGTGCACCGCGCTGCAGGCGTCGTCCCAGTCCGACCACCTCCGAGCGCGAACCGCAAGAGCCACCAGTCCGGACCGGAGAATGCGGAGGACCGAGCGCCGTGCGTCGGCGTCAACTCGGGCTAGCCCGATCAGCGCGAAAAGGAGCTCGTCGTGTTCGTCGCGCTCGGCGCGGTCTTCGAACACGGCCAACAGCTCGTCGACCGAACACACGCCGCGGAGCCTGACGTCCGATGCTTGCCAACGCACGAGTGCCTGGCGCGCGTCGGGGCGACAGCTCCAGCTCTGCCAATCGCGGTCGAGGAGCGTGAATAGGTCGGTGGTCATCGGGCCTCCCATGTCGAGAGCCGCGGGGTGCGGCTGGTGGCCCTGAGAGTCCGCCCCGACCCTCAGCGAAAACCTCAGCCAGAACCTCAGCGCGACCAGATCAGCCGCGCTGTGTGATCAGCATCCCTGGTCAGAGCACTATTCGAACAGACACGGCCCTTGCGAAGTTCGTCCGGTGGGTGCACTGTTGGTCTTGTTCACTGTTCGTGGCGAATGGAGGTGCCACGACGAAGCATGCGATGACCCGGGGCGACCGCCTCCAGCGGTTGGCGAATAGGGACGGCAAAGAGCCGCCCAGGGGTACCGCCCAACCTCCGATCTCGCTGAACGATTCACAAGAAACCCGTCGCGCTTTTGCCCGCGCGCGCGTACGTAGACCACTTGTGAAACTCGTGACGTTCGCCGCGGTCGTGGCGATGCTGGCGTCGTGTTCGAACGGCGACGGCAAGAACGCCGACAAGTCGCGGACGACGAGACGCACAACGACGACCGCGCCCGCCGACCACGAGGTGCTCGTGGCCTACCGCGCCTTTTGGGACGACTACCTCGCCGCCGCCGATCCAATGGACCCACAGAGCGCGCGCCTCGGCGCCCACGCCACCGGCTCCGAGTTGCAGACCGTGCGCGCCGCGTTCCTCGCCCGCAAGTCCGACGGCGAGGTGATCCGCGGCGACCTCGACCTCGCTCCCCGCGTCCTGTCGGTCCTCGGCGAGAGCGCCTCGGTCAAGGACTGCTACCTCGACAACACAGGGATTTACGACGCGGTGAAGGGCACGCGTAAGGACACGTCCACGGGCATGCGGCACCTCATAACTGCGTCACTCGTCCGTGAAGCTGGTGCATGGAAGGTGAGCGACCTCAAGCGTGAGGGCGACGGGTGTACCGCCGCGTGATCGCAGGCGCGCTCGTCGCGGGGCTCATCATGGCCACGGCTCCCGCGGTCGCGCGCGCCGACGGCACCGGAGACGCGTTTAGCGACGGGACGCAGGTCGGTGCCGACGCCGGCAAGAACGACAACTCCGGTGGCGGCGCCAGTAAGGGCGGCAGTGGCGGTCACTCGACCTGCACCTACGAAAAGCTCGACGCCGACAGCCAAGCGATCGCCGACACCATTGCGAGCAACGGATCGGGCCCGCCGCGGGGCAAGGAGCCGGGCGCCTGGTACCGCAAGGTGTGCACCGACGCGAACGGGCAGTCGAGCGCGACGATCTTGTGGGTCACCGACCGAACGGTCAGCCCGGCGCAGCTCGCGGAGCAGGCGTCGGACCGCGCGCATATCCCGCTGCCCGACGTGCATCTCAACCCGCCCGAGAGCGGCGAGCAGGTCGTCAACCTCGAAACGTGGATGTGGATCGACCCGTCGGCGTGGCAACCGGTCGCGGCGACCGCGAGCGCCGGCGGAATCACGGTGACCGCATCGGCGGCGCCGCAGTCGGTGCGGTGGGCGATGGGCAACGGCGACGTCGTCACGTGCGTCGGCCCCGGCACGCCGTACGACTCCAGCCGCCCGTCGAGCGAGCAGCACACCGACTGCTCGTACACGTACCGCCGCAGCTCCGCGTCCGCGCCCAACGGCGCCTTCACCGCGACCGCCACCGCGACATGGCACGTCACTTGGACGGCCGCCGGCGCCGCGGGCGGGGGCGATCTCGGCAACGTCAGTCGCACCACCACGTTCATCGTCCGCGTCTCGGAGATCGAGGCCGTGAACCGCTAGTCGGACCAAGGAGGGCATCGTGCCAGCAACTCGAAATGCGCCGACCGCAACGGGCAACGGCGCCCTCCGCCGGACCGCGTCCACGGCGCCGCCAACGATCGGCACAACTGCGAAGGCCACCGCCCGCAAGCGCACGCGCATCGTGACGGGCGCGTTCATCATCGTCGTCAGCGCCCTCGTGGCCGGTCTGCTCTACGCCAACGTCGGCGGTCGGCACGCGGTCGTTGCGATCGCACGACCGGTCGCCGCGGGACAGGTCATCCAGGACGCCGATCTGCACGAGACGTTGGCCGGCTCGATCAGCGGAGTGCGGACCACACCTTGGTCGGCGCGCTCCACAGTCGTCGGCAAGACCGCCCTCGTGAACCTCATCCCCGGCAGCCTGCTCAACCCGGCGCAACTGGCGACGGGCCCCGCGGTCGACCCGTCCGCCGCCGTCGTCGGCGCGGTACTCAAGCCGAGCCAGTTCCCCGGCGGCCTCCGGCCCGGCGACAAGGTGCTCGCCATCGTCCTGCCGCCCGAGGCGGCATCGGCAACGGGGCAGCCCGACTTTGGTGCGCCCATCGCCGTCACCGTCATCTCCGTCGAGAAGCTGCTCGACAGCGGAGGCGGCGTGTCCATCTCGCTGGCCGTGCCGCCCGGCGACGCGTCGACGCTCGCCGTCGCCGGGGCGCGCGGCCGCCTCGCAGTGGTGCTGGCACCGCGATGACCGTCGTCGCGCTCTGCTCCGCCAAGCACTCACCGGGTGCGACAACGCTCGGCCTCGCGCTCGTCGCCGCGTGGTCCGACGACGCGCCCGCAGTACTCATCGAGGCCGACCCTGCAGGAGGCGATCTCGCCGCCCGACTCGGTCTCGCGTTCGAACCGGGTCTCGTCACCATGACGGCCAGCGCGCGCCACGCCAACTCGGAGATCGACGTCGTCGGCCACGCGCAGCCCCTTCCGTGCGGTGGCACCGCTGTGCTCGGACCAACCAATCCCGACCGGGCCGAGGCTTCCGTCGCCACGGTGGCGTCACGTCTGAGCGGCGCAGTGCGAGCGATCGGTAACGGCGTCATCGACTGCGGGCGGTGGACCCACAACTCGCCGACCATCGACATCATGCGCACCGCCGACTTCACGTTCGTCGCCGTGCGGCCCGACCTCACCGGGGTCGCCCACTTCCAGGAGCGCCTCGACGGACTCACCGCGGCGGCCCGCGGCCGCATCGGCGTCGTCCTCGTCGGCGACCGTCCTTACCGCGCCGCAAATGTTGCGAGGGCGACGGGGGTGGCGAGCGTGACAACGGTCGCCCTTGACCGTGAGGGGGTTGACTCGCTCCACGGCGCCGCAAGTTCGCGAGTTGGGCGCAAGAGCCGGCTCGTCCGCTCGGCCCGGTCGATCCTCGACGCCCTCGAAGTCGCGCCAGCGGAAGCGGCGCTCGCATGACAACGACCGTGCCGCTCGAAGAAGCACTCGTCCGTCGCCTGCGTACCGCGGTCGCGACCGGACTGACCGAGCAGACGTCGGCTGCTCTCGCCGCGGGTGGGCGGCGCCTCGACGCCGATGATCAGGCGGCACTGGCGCGCAGCGTCATCAACGACCAACTCGAAGCCCACGCCCGCGACTGCATCGACCACAACCAATCCGTCCTCGATCCCGACGAAGAGGCCGCGCTCGCCCAGGCGGTCTTCGACCGGATCTTCCAACTCGGCCGCTTGCAGCCGCTGCTCGATGACGAGCGGATCATGAACGTGCATGCGAACGGCTGCGATGTCGTCTTCGTCGAGTACGCCGATGGCCGGAAGGTGACGGGTCCGGCCATCGCGACGAGCGACGCCGAGATGATCGAGCTGCTGCGCGAGATCGGGCGGCGTCACGGTCTCACCGAGCGTGAGTTCAACGCCAGCCGGCCGCAGCTCAACCTGCAGCTTCCCGACGGGTCACGTCTCTTCGCCACCGCGTGGGTGTGCGGGCGACCGTGCCTCGCCATCCGCCGCCACCGCTACCTCAAGGTCGACCTCGCCGACATGCAAGGACTCGGCGCGATCGACGAGGGCTTGGCGTCGTTTCTGGGTGCGGCCGTCCAAGCGCGCAAGCAGCTGATGATCGCGGGAGCGACCGGCGCCGGGAAGACCACCATGCTGCGGGCCCTCGCCTCCGAGATTCCGCCCGAGGAGCGCATCGTCACCATCGAGACCGAACTCGAGCTCGGCCTCGATCGCTTCCCGGAGATCCATCCTGACTGCGTCGCACTCGAAGCACGCGAGGCCAATGTGGAAGGCGTCGGCGAAGTAACGGCGGCGGAGTTGGTGCGCATGTCGCTGCGTATGAACCCCGATCGCGTGATCGTCGGCGAGGTCCGCGGCGACGAGGTCATCCCGATGCTCAACGCCATGAGCCAGGGCAATGACGGCTCGATGTGCACCATCCACGCCGACTCATCGAGCGGCGTGTTCCGCAAGCTCGCGCTCTACGCGATGCAGTCCGCCGAGCGACTGCCGATGGAAGCCACGCTGCTGCTCGCCGCGGCGGCCATCGACCTGCTCGTGTTCATCGCCAAAACGAACTCGGGCCGCTACGTCGCCAGCGTCCGGCAGGTCACCGGCTTCGACGGCAAGCAGGTCCTCACCAACGAACTGTTCCGCCCCGGGCCGGACGGCCGCGCCGTTCCCGGCACGCCCATCCCCACCGACCTGCTCGACGACCTCGTCGTCGCCGGATACGACCCGTCGCTGCACGACAACCCGAGTGGGTGGTGGCGATGAACCTGCTCGCCGCGATCGCCGGCGCCGGACTCGCCGCCGGTGTCTTGCTGGTCATCGACGGTCTGCGCCGCCAGCCCGTCGAGCCGCGCACCGCAGCGCGGTGGGCGCGCCCGAACCCCGCGGACCATGCGGGCCTCCAACGTCGCGCCGTCTTGGCGATCGCGCTCGCCTTGCCGACTGCCGTCCTAACGAGATGGCCGGTGGCCGCCATCGGCCTTGGCGCCGCGGGATGGTTCGCTTCGGAACTCTTCGGCTCCAAGGCGTCGCAGGACCGGGCGACGGCGCGCACCGAGGCCATTGCGGCGTGGACGGAGATGTTGCGCGACACGATGTCGGGCGCGCACGGTCTCGAACAGGCCGTCATCACGACCACAGCGATCGCCCCGACGCCAATCAAGGTCGAGGTGACCGGCCTCGCCGTCCGGCTCGAGCGTGAGCCGCTCTCCGTCGCGTTGCAGGCGTTCGCTGCCGACCTGGCGCACCCCACCGGCGACCTCGTCGTCGCCGCGCTCACCCTCGCCTCGCAAGGCTCGGTCGGCGACCTCGCCGAACTGCTCGGCACGCTGGCGGAGTCGGCACGCGAGGAAGCCGGCATGCGGCTGCGCGTCGAAGCCGCCCGGGCCCGGCTTCGCACCGCCGTGCGCGTCATCGCGGCGAGCACCGCGGGAACGGCGATCGGGCTGATCCTGCTCAACCGCAAGTACCTGGACGTCTACGGCTCGGCCACCGGGCAGCTCACCCTCGCGTGCGTCGCTGTGTGCTGGGGCGTCGCGCTGCGGTGGCTCTCGCAGATGAGCGAGTTCGTGGCGCCCGAACGGTTCCTGGCGCTGCGCCCGTCGGTGGTCGAGTCGTGACGCCCGCGCTCATCGCCGGGTGCGGCATCGGCGCCGGCCTGGTCCTGCTGCTCTCAGGGCTGATCCCCGCACCCGTCCCGCTCGATCTCGCGCTCGCAACGCTGCATCGTCGCCGGCCCGACCCGCTCGGGCTCGCCGCGACAGCACGGCAGTCCACGGTCACGCGTCTGCTCGGAGTTCGCCTCGCCGAAACTTCCGTCGGCATTCGCCTCGCCGGTGAGCGCGCTGCCGACCTGCGGATCACGAACACGACCGCCGCGGAGCACCTCGCCCAGAGCGCCGCCTTCCTTACCGTCGGGCTGCTGTGGGCACCGCTGACGACCACGCTGATGTGGGCCGGCGGTGTGCACATCGGCGTTGTCTTCCCGCTGTGGGTGTCGCTGGTGCTCGCGCCGGTGGGCTTCCTCTACCCGACGCTGCAGTTGAAGTCGAAAGCGGCCGACCGGCGGCGCAGTTTCCGCCACGCCTTCAGTTCGTTCCTCGACATCGTGTCGATCAGCCTCGCCGGCGGGCGCGGCGTCGACTCCGCGCTCCACGACGGCGCAGAAGCCGGAAGAGGCTGGGCCTTCGACGAACTCCGCAGTGCGCTCCTCGAAGCGCGACTACTTGGCGAGACACCGTGGGCCCGTCTCGGCCGTCTCGGTCAGGACCTGGCGGTGCCCGAACTCGGCGAGCTCGCCGCGAGCGCCGCGCTCGCAGGCGACGAAGGCGCACGTGTCCGCAACTCACTCGCCGCCAAGGCGCGGTCATTGCGCCTGCACGGCCTCGCCGACATCGAGACCGCCGCCCAAGCCGCAACCGAGCGCATGACGTTGCCCGTCGTTCTGCTGATGCTCGGGTTCATCGTCTTTCTCGTCTACCCGGCCATCGAGCAGGTGCTGCATGGGATCTGAAGTCAACTCGAACAGAAGGAGGAGCCAATGACATTCCTCAACCATCCCGCGCTGGTGTACTTCCAGTGCTGGCTCGAACTGCGTCTCGGCAGCATCCGCCGCGACGAACGCGGCGAGACCACCGAGAAGGTGATCATCACCGCGATATTCGCCGCCCTCGCACTCGCAGCTGGGGCGATCATCATCCTCAAGGTCACGAACAAGGCCAACAGCATCTCCACCGAGTGATGCGAACCCGTGAGCGAGGTTCGGCCACAACCGAGGTCGTCCTGCTGACACCAGTCCTGCTGTTCCTCGTGATGCTCATCGTCCAGTTCGGGCTCTGGTATCACGCCGAACACATCGCGCATGCGGCGGCGCAGGAAGGTGTCCGCGCCGCGCGACTCGAAGGATCAACGGCCGACGCCGGACGCAGCCGCGCCTCTGACTTCCTCGCGCACCTCGGCCCGACGATCGTTCAAGAGCCGGTCGTCTCCGCGACGCGGGACGGCGACACCGCGGTCGTGTCGGTCCAGGGCCACGCTGTCGCCGTCGTGCCCGGCTTCTCCTTGCCCGTGCACGCGCGCGCGTCCAGTCCCGTCGAACGGTTCCGCGAGGACCCGGGATGAACCGACATCGACGCGCACGCGGCGACGCAGGATCAGCCGCAGCCGAGCTTGTGCTGTTGACGCCCGCGCTCGTGGCCATGCTCCTCCTCGTCGTGATGGGCGGGCGTTACGCGCAGGCGCGCGCCGATGTCGACGCGGCGGCGCGCGACGCGGCACGTGCCGGGTCGATCGCCCGCGGCCCCGACTCCGCCGCGGCCGACGGAACAAGCGCGGCGAAGGCGCGGCTGCACGAAGCCGACGTCACATGCCGCACGCTGAACGTCGCGCTCGACACGGCGGAGTTCCGGGCCGGCGGCTCTGTCACCGCAACGGTGACTTGCGCCGTCGACCTCGGTGACCTCAGCGGGCTCAGGCTGCCGGCGTCGCGCAGCGTCACCGCGTCGTTCACGGAACCCGTCGACGCCTACCGCGGCGCGGAACCATGAGCGGGCGCCGCGACGAGCGAGGGACGGTTACGGCGTTCGTGGCGGTGTTCGCGCTCGCGCTGCTCGCCGTAGCCGGATTGGTCGTCGACGGGGGCTACATGCTCGCCGGCCAACGGGCGGCGTTCGACGAAGCCGAGGCAGCAGCGCGGGTCGGAGCGCAGGCCGTCGACGAAGACGCTCTGCGCCAGGGAGGCGACGTCGTCATCCAACCCGATGCGGCGCGCCAACGCGTCGCCGAATACCTCGCTCGCTCCCGTCACGACGGGACCGTCGAGGTGAACGGTGACACCGTGACCGTGCACGTCACGGTGACCCAGCGGCTCGCCATCCTCGGCATTGTCGGTGTCGGACCCGCGACGATCCACGCGTCCGGCACGGCGCATGGAGTTCGCTCGGTACGGGACGGGCCGGCGTGATGCGCCGCAGCATCCGATCGGCGCGGCGAACCGTCCGCGCAGTCGTCGCCCTCGTGCTTCTTGTCGCGATTCTCGGCGGAGTCCCCGCGGCGCTGGTCCGTTTCGTTGGCTGGCCGCTGCCCCGCATGACTCCGTCGTGGGGTGACCTCACGCATGCGTTGAACGGTGCCTCGATCTCCGACGCCGTGCTGATCAAGTCACTGGCGTGCGTGACGTGGGCGCTGTGGGCCTTTCTGGTTGCATGCTTCGCGGTCGAGACGCGCGCCTGGATGCGCGGTAGGGAAGCGCGCCACATCCCCATCGCCGGCGTCGTCCAACCGATCATGCGCGAACTCGTCGTGTCAGCAGCCCTGCTGATCGGAAGCCTTAGGCCGTCTGGCGTCACGACCATTGCTACCTATCCGGCTGTGAGTGTGACCTCCGTGAGTTCACCGGCGAGCGTCGCGACCGCCACCACCGCAGCGCCATCAGAGGCGACACCTCCGCCGCCAACCTGCGTCGTCGCGCCGAGAGACTCGCTCTGGAAACTCGCAGAGGTCCACCTCGGCGACGGCCTCCGGTGGCGCGAAATCTGGGACCTGAACCGGGACAAGTCCTTCCCCGACGGGCGGCGATTCCGCGAACCGAGCTTGATCAACCCTGGGTGGACCCTGACGTTGCCCACCGACGCACGCGTTGTGCCAAGCGATGTCGCGTCACCATCGACCGCGCTGCCCCCTGTCGCGATGCACGAAGTGCCCCCGCCGGCGGGGCCGCCCACGGAGCCGCCGTCCGTGTCGACATCAGAACCGATGCCCCCGCCGCCCACATCTGCACCCGTGAGGACAAACGGTCGCCCGCCCGCCACCGCCGCCGCGTCGCAGGAGGACGACCCCGACCACCGCGCCGTTCCTCTGCTGGCCGGGTCGGCGCTCGTCGCCGCCGCGCTCATCGCCTGCCTCTCGCGACTGCGGCGCCGCCAGCTCCGCCTCCGGGCACCTGGCCACATGCCGCGCCTTCCGGGCCCGGACGCGGCACGCGCCGAGGTCCATCTCCGCCGTGCCGCCGTCGCCGCACCCTTCGACCGCCTCGACAGCGCGCTGCGCGTGCTCGCGCACAGCCTCGGTCGCCGCAAGGCTGGCGCGTGCCCCAGCATCTCCGCGGTCAGTGTCGGACCTGACGCGATCGAGATTCTGCTGACCGATGCCGTCGACGCGCCCACCGGCCCCTTCGACGTCGAAGCCAACGGGCGCGCGTGGACACTTCCCGCGTCACTGCCCGATGGCGACCTCCGACCGATCGCGAACACGCAGGCCGGTCCGTCGCCCGCGCTCGTCACCGTCGGCACCATTGACGAACGCTCGGTGTTGATTGACCTCGAGGCCGCGCCTCGCACACTCGTCGGCGGCGACCCGCTTGATGCCGAGTCGCTGCTCTGGACGATCGCGCTCGATCTCATCACGAGCAATCGCGCGGACGATGTCAACGTCGTTCTCGTCGGGCACCCACCGGCGGGGTTCGACGCGCTCAGCCGGGCTCGCGTCTTCGAGCACCTTGCGGACGTGATGGATGAGATCGAGCGCGAGGCCGCCGCGCTCACCGAGTTCCTTCGTGCGCGGCGACGCCCGACGACCTTCGACGCACGCATCGATGATCCGGGCGACATACTCACGCCCATCGTCGTACTCATCGCCGACGGTCAACCCGACTTGGACCGTCTACTCAAAGCCGCTCACACCTATCGAGGTCTCGCGGTAGTAGTGGCGGGCGACGCCGACGGCGAGTTCGATAGGGAACTGTGCGTCGAAGACGACACGCTCGTGCTGAAGCCAGTCGGCCTGCGACTCACTCCCGCGCACCTTCCGCCGGAGATGTTGCAGGCGTCCGGTGAGTTGCTCCGCGTCGCCGCCGACGTTGAAGCTGGAGAACTCCTCGATCTCCGGACGAGCTCCGAGCCGCGCGGGGCGCTCACTGTCGGTCCGCACGAGGTTCTGCTGGAGTTCGACCCGCACGGGCAGCCGATCGTCCCCGCAGGACACGTGATGGTCAAGGTGCTCGGTCCCGTCGAGATCGAAGGTGGTCAACAGCCGATCGACCGTCGACGAAGCGTCGAGCTGGTCACGTACCTCGCGATGCATCCGGAGGGTGTCGACGACGGCCGTCTGAGGACGGCGCTGTGGCCCGAGGGCGCGCCTACGCAAGCCGCGTTCAACGAGACCGTGTCAAAGGCCCGCCGAATGCTCGGCCTCGACCCGCAGGGCAACCATCACCTTCGGAACGTCGATAAGCGCCGTTACCGCGTCGGGCCCTTCGTGTTCACGGACGCCGCGCTGCTTGAGGAGAGCATCGAGGGTGAGCGTTGGGGCGACGCCCTACGCCTCGTGCGAGGCATGCCGTTCGACGCTACGACCGGCGGCTACGAGTGGGCCTACGAGGAGGGGCAGGCCCACCGACTCGTGGTCCTCATCGAGGAAGCCGGATCGCGCGTTAACTATCCTGCGAATGCGAAAAGGGTCTCGACATCGGCACTCAGCTGAGGGGGTCGCCGCGCGTGCGAGATCCACGTTGGACATGTCACAAAACGGCAATTTGAGGGAAGCCGATGTTCATGCTTGACCTCAAGTGCAGTTGAGGTTTTAGCCTGGCGTCATGGACGTCGTGAGCTGGGGCGAGTTCTGCGAGCGCGAGCACGAATTGTCCTCTCAAGTTTCTGCCCGCATCACTGGCCGGCTGAGCTACCTCTCCACGGTTCGCAGCGATGGGTTCCCTCGTATCCACCCGGTCGGCCTCAACGTTCGAGCCGAGCGACTGATCGTTCCGATGTCGCCAACATCACCGAAGGGCAAGGACCTTCGGCGGTCAGGCGTTTACGCCGCACATTGCGCCGTAGAAGACAACAACGGCGGCCGGGGCGAAGTGCTGCTGACCGGCGTCGCCGTGGAGTGCGAAGCCTCTGACGAGTTTCGTGCCCGGGGTTGGATCACGTTCGACCTGCGCATCGGCGAAGTGCTCAGCATCGTGAACGAGGGCTCGGGCCCCGTAGCCGAGCGGTGGCGGGCGCGTTCGAACTGAGTTCCTGCCCCTAAACGCCGGTTCAGTTCAAGGCGTGTCCATAAGCGGCAACAGGCGCGGAGCCGGCGAGGCCGAGGACGGCGACAACATCTGCTTGACAGGCGGGGTCGCCGCACTCACACGTGAATGTCCTCACCTGCGAGTCCGCATCGGCGGTTGCCCAGGATCGCGCGCAGCCTGACCTGATCTGGTGCACCACGTCGAGGTTCGCCTGCCGGAGTAACGCACGGCGTTCGGTGATCGTGGTAGCCGTCGGGCCGGCCCTCAGCGCGTCACCCAACACAACCTCGACAGCAGTTGCGAGATCTTGGACGCTTCGGCGTCCGTCGACAACAACGATCGGGATGCCTCGCGCTGTCGCCTCAGAGACGATTCGATCTTGTGACTCGGTCCTCCGCTCAGGGTCATGGCGGTGGCGCGCCTGGAACTCGGCGGTCGGCACGAGCCACACCGACCGCGCCGGGTCGGCAACGCGGGCGGGCAAGAGCGCGCCTTCCGCGAGCACGAGCGGCGTCCGATCAAAAGCGATCAGGTCGTCGACGACCATGTCCTGGCGCTCGGGAATCGCCTCAAGAGCTCGGTGTTCGTCTGCTGAAAGCGCGTCGCGCTCTGCCGGGCTGAGCGCCTCCCAGCGAATCGCAGCATCGACACCCGAGGAGATCGCTCGGTCGCGATGGTCCCAAGTGCGGGTGTCGCAGGCATAGAGCCGAAGCCCCCATCGACGTACAAGCTGGCGCGCGATTGTCGACTTACCCGCGCCGCTCGGGCCGCCGATCCACAGCACGTGGTCAAGGGGCGCCATCGCAACATCGTGCCGCGCGGATCTGTGCGCTGCCCCCCAAACGCCGGCTCGGCGACACCATCACATGGCCGAGCGTCCGTGCGACGAGTTGTCAGGCCGGGTTCAGCGGCCAATCGCGGGGAAAGAAGCTCGCGACGCGAGCGTGTCGGCGCCGAAGCGCGCGGCGCTGGCTGCTGGAAAGGCGATCTTCCATCACGATGCCCTGGAGGTGGTCGGTCTCGTGTTGCAAGCAACGGCCGAGTTCGCCGGTGCCGTGAACCTCGACGCTCCCGCCGAACTGATCCTGTCCTTTCGTCACCGCGGCACTGGGCCGACCTAGCGGCATGAACGCTCATCGTCGACAGCCACGACCCGTGGCGTTCCAGCCACAGTGTCGGGATTGCACACGAGGCCTTGTTGGCGTCGGCCGGTCGCATCGTGGCAGTCGTACACAAACACGGCGAGATCGACACCGATTTGCGGTGCCGCGAGGCCGGCGCCGTGGACCGCGGTGTTCGTCGCGAACATGTCGCACAGCAGAGTCCACAACTCGCTATCGAAGGCTGTCACGGGTCGCGATCGTCGATGCAACACCGGGGCTCCCCACCGCACGATCGGACGTGCGCGGCCCAGTGTCATCAGTTGCTCAAGAGGCACGCGGTGAGTGTACGAACTCCTGGGAGATCACTAAGAAGGTCTTCTACGTTTCGTAGCCCCAGGGCGTCTCCCGTGTGCGTCAGCGAAGGCCGTACGCCCGCCCGACGGACGCGATGCGAACCCGCTAGTCAGCCAGCCAACGATCTCGACCCACACGCTGAGCAGCAGCGTGCTCGGTGACGGCCTTCCACGCGCGGGCATCGTGCTCGTGTCGCCAGTAGGACACAGTCACCTCGACAGCGCCCGCTCCACCCCCGCCGCTCTCGATACCGAGGAAGCCGGGCTGCTGCTCGGCGAGGTCCCTCACACCTCGGAGCGTGTCCTCATATCCGTCCTGGTCCTCGCTGCCGATCGCGGTGAAGATCACTGCGACATACGGCGGGTCGGGAGTGTCCGCGAGCACGGGAGCATCATGCCTCTGGCGCTAAGGACTGGCGGATAATCGCTTTGACCAGGTCAAACGCCTGTGTTGGGCGCTTTGGAACGCGTTTCATCGAATCCGGGAACGCGTTCCGCTCAGACTGACGGTCGGACCTGCGATTGATGTCCGCGAATACGACCACGGGTACGCGGTAGGAGCGACGTGCTGACGCGCGTTCGGCGACGTCAACATCGTTGGCTAGGGGATCGGCGGCCCCAATATCGATCCCGAATGTTGAGAGACCGCTGCGCCCCGAGATCGGGGAGCGCCGATCTCTCCAGCCCGTTTGCGTGTCTGCGGGTTTCTAGCAGTCGTCTGTTTGTTGTTCCTGCAAGGTTGATGGTCATGTGGGTGACCACGCCGTGGTGGGTTGGTGGTGTCGGTCGGGGTGCGGGGTGGGTCGAAGACGAACCAGGCGTTACGGGACGCCGATTACTCCGACGACTTCGCGTGGAACCGCCTTCTCCGGGATCTTCACGGCGATGAGGCCCGATTGCTTCCGCGTGCCTTCGCTGAAGCCCTGCCCGTCGTTGCAGTGATGCTCCCCCGCGACCGGTTGCTTACCGCGTTCCGTATGGCTGTTGCCGTCGACATCGTCGAGTGCGTCGGATCCCTCGCGTACCTGTCGGAGCAATTCGGAGACGCCGATGCGGCCATCGTCGCCGCCGCGCTCGCTGCTAACCCCTCAGTGCATGAGTCGATTCGCGCCCGCGTTGCCGAGGTCGGTCGCTACGTAGCGATGAGCGAGCAGCAGCGACTGGTCTTTGACGTCATGCGTGGCGCAATGTCTGCAGATGATCCACGCCTGACGCCAGGTCTCCGACGGCTGATCACGGATCGATGGCGGGGTCGGGACCAGGCATCCGAAGCGCCTTTCGTCGTGTTGGAAGAGTCGGCGGCAACGCCCGCGGCGGCGATGTGGCTACTGGCCGCAGAACTCCACGCCGGCGGCGCCATAGTTCGCCGGGCCTTCGAAGACATGCCTGCCCCGGGCACGGGATTCGATCGAGCAATCGCGGTTGGATGGACAGAGCGTTCCACGGCAGGCGCAGGCCGTGATCGGTACGTGAGGGTCCCCGCCGAACTGTTTAATCGTCAGAATCGGCTTGATGCGTTAGCGGCGATCAGCCAAGCAACCTTCGGCGCTCAGGGGATGCCGCTGACACTGAGCGGCGCTCCACGGTTCGATACAGAGATCGTCGCCTCGCATGCAGCGACCAATGCAACCGCGTCGGCGAGCTTGGCAACGCAACGTGATGTCCAGCTCGTGCGCCAGGCGGCATATACGGCGGTCATCGCGTACATCACAGACTTGGTTCACTCGAGCGCGATTCAGTTCGAGATGCTCCTGTCGGTCGGTCAGCAGTCAGTCGAAGACGCGCGTCTGGCATCCGTCGTGGGCGAAGGCATTCGAATAACAACCGAAGGTCAACTGGAGCAGGCCGCGACGGAAGGCGTTCGCGCAGCAATCGCCGAACTCGTGAAGGGCAAGAAGCTACGTCACAACCTCGGTCTCGGCGCAGACGTCTATAACAAGGTGCCGTAGAGATCGGCGGGCCCACCACGTCTGGCGCTTTCCGGCATCGAGCGAATCGCTACTGGGGTGACGACGACACTCGCGACGATGTCGCATCTCCCGGAAAGGGTGCGACACGTCGTGACTTCGGTGCCAACTTTGGTGACACGCGGTCACCATGGAGACGCGACCGGGATCGGCTGCTTTACTCCGGGGCGTTTCACCGGTTGGTTGATGTCACCCAGATCCTCCACGCCGAGCCGTCCGTCGGTCGACTCCACAACCGACTCACGCATTCGTTGAAGGTCGCGCAAATCGCGCGCTCGGTTGCCGAGCGCTTCGACGACGCCTTGTTTGCTGACCCCGACGTTTGCGAAGCTGCAGGACTTGCGCACGACCTGGGCCATCCTCGCTACGGACACCTCGGCGAAGCGACTCTGGATGAAGAACTAGTCCAGCGGGGCCTCTGCGGCTACGAAGGCAATGCGCAGGCGTTCCGCGTGCTGACCAAACTCGCGGTTCATAATCCGATTAGACCCGGTCTGAACCTGACGAGGGCGACCCTCAACGCCACGCTCAAGTACCCGTTCGTCCGCAGTGACGCGGCCGCCGGCGGCGCGCGCGGGGTCTATCCATCCGAGCGCGATCAGTTCGAATTCGCGACGGATGGTGTGGGACCGCTCCCAGGTGCAGAGACCGCGATCGTCGAGTGGGCTGACGACATCAGTTACGCGCTCCACGGCTTTGACGACTTCTACCGCGCGGGACTCGTTCGTCTGGACGAGTTTCTCGACGCCGACATCGACGCTCTGGCCCAGGAGGTCACGCGCCGCGGCGAACCGGGGTCGTTTGACTCAAAGCTCTGGCGGCCGGCGTTCGAGAACCTTCGCGTCGCATTCAGCGCCCCAGAAAACGCTCCGCTGCTGTCCAACTTCTCTGGTGATCGGCTTCAACAAGGCATTCTGCGCGCCGTGACTTCCCGATTGATCACCGAGTGGCTCGACAGCGCCGATCGTCGCAGCAACGAGTTCGTCGTCGATCCCGTCGTGCAGCACCAGGTTCTCTTAATTAAAGAGTTTGTTTATCAACGCGTCATTGTCCGCCGGATGGAAACGGCTCGAAGCCAGCAACGTGAGCGCCTTCGTCTCCAGCGTCTGTTCAGCGCAATTGAGGAATGGATACGTCGGGAAACCTGGGAGCGGCTTCCGGGTGGGCTTCGGATCGCTCTGTCCGTGTCCCTGACAGACGCGGAGGACCCGGACTTCGACGCCGTCGGACCACGAGGTGTCGCCGACTTCATCTCTCAAATGACCGAGTCGGAAGCAGAACATCGGGAGCGGCAGCTCGTCTAGGACCTCGGCGCGCTACGCGGGTCGGTAGGTCGCGCGCCGTCAGCTGACGAAAGCTCTCCGGCTCAGCTGAAGCGCGTTCTGCGCGTTGAATGGAAGCCGCAACTACGACTCATAGCGCGCCGACGCGACGCCGAGGAGATTCATCGTCTGCGCTCGCAACACACCCAGGTCGTGATGCCCATCAACGAAGAGTCGGAGCACAACCGCATGATCATCGACGCCGGGTTCGCGCAACCGTGGATGGCGTAACGCGGCGGTCGCGGTTAAGCGCGCGTCGTTCGGATCGTTCTTCGATCCCTTGCGCGAACCCAGGAGTCGCACGCGCGCTGCGACTGTTGGCGCACATCAAGAACTGCTCGCCCGCGTCGATGAGTCGTGAGCGAGGAGGTCGCGCAACCCGCCGGCCGACTCCAGCGCCCACCTTCAATCAACGAAGGGCGCGGCGAACTCGAGCAGTTGCTCGCGCTGCGTTGTCGTCGCGCCCGCTTGCAGTTGCGTGACCACGTTCTCGTGTTCATCGATGTTACGAAGCCGACCCCGAAGCGCGGCAGGCACTAATACAGCCGGCCCGCCGAGTTGCGAACGTTCGAGAGCGTCGCGTTCGTCATCATCAGGGCACGTATGCGCTGCGCTCGACGTCGATCAGCGGGCGAGGTTACGTAGGAGATCATCGAACCATCGAACGCGGCACAATCGGGGTTGTCGCACACGAAGGAACCCTCGTGGGATTCTGCCTGGAGCACGGTCACGCCGCAGTACGGACAGATCGGCGCCCGTCCGACGTCGACGTCTTCACTCTCAGCAATCAGGTGATCGTGACCCGCACGGTCGTGATCGGCACCACGGATCAGTCGACCACTTCCGGACCGGCTCCGCCTGGCTGAAACAGATGCACGAACCCACAGTCGGCGCACACCAACACGACCGGTATCGGACGCGTGCGAAGGAACGACGGCTTGTGCCAGAGAAACGCGTTGTCTTTAGACCGCATATAGCTTTGCTCGAAGCTTTCGGACCCGCACACCGAGCAATGAAGCGGATTGCCTCGTACCGTGTACGCCGACTCGATCATCTTGCGACCCTACGGGTTCACGCGGGCCCTGCGCGGTTCCGAGATCGCATCATCTGCGCTTCTCTCATCCTCGACGGCATGGAGGCGTCGGCTAGACACGCAGGACCGACGCCCGAACCGCGGCCGCGACGAGCGAGGCGCGTCGCGAGTTGGATTGTGTGGAGTGTGCGCTCAGACGGCTGTCAGTTTGGCGACGACCGATTGGTTTCGAAGGAACAGACCTGAGAGTGACGCCGGCTCGCGGAGCGGATCGTCGCCGTCGGCGTATCGTTAGCGAATGATTCGGGGAGTCATCTTCGATGGCGACGACACGCTCTGGTTGACCGAGCATCTCTACGACGAAGCGCGAGGGCAGGCTCGCGACCTGGTCGAGCGCGCGGGCTGACCGAACGGCGCTGGGGCCGACGTAGCGCCAGCGGGTTGAGGTGCGCGCTTGCGGAGAGCAGGGGACCGAATGGCGAAGATGACGAACGCGACGAGGTGGTCGAAGGTGGGCCCTGACGACGGAACCGGGTTCCTCATCGATCTCAACTACACCTGTCCCCACTGCGATTACCCGACCGGTGAGCTGATCTTCGTCGGACCGGGCAAGGATCTCGGTCACGGATGGGAAACCGATCAGGTCTGCGGCGTGTGCGACAAACAGGTGACGGTGATGGTTCGAGTTGCCGCATCCTGACACCGCCATCCGGTGTCTAGCGCCCCGGCCTACGCCAGCACGCCGATGGCAACCCCTCACGAAGACACGACCTGACAACGACAACGACGTGTTGAGAGGAACGTGGAAAAAACCTCATGGAGAGACACCCAACCGAGGTGCGAATCGCTTGCAACCCGGACGTGTCGGTCGATCGTGCGCGCTGCTCGCCGGATCGGCTCCGCTGCAGCTTCCGAAGCCAAATGACGAATCACACGCGCGTAGTGATCGGACGCGCTCACGTTCGTGCCTCAGCGCCGAGGACGACTCGGCGCGTGGATGTCGCAGGCGTTTGAGCCCGACGACGGCACGGTGCAGCATGAACGGTTCGTAGAGGGGTCGGTGGTCGATCGATTCGAGGTGGTGCTCCAGTCCGAAGTCCTCAAGCGAAGAAAGGTACGCGCCGCAGATGTCCATCCGTTGGTCCCATCCCTGCGCGTCCAAAGCCGCGAAGGGATAGTCGTCAACCAGCGGCGCCAATTCGAACAACAACGGGTGTCGCGACGCCGCTTCCATGTCGATCATCACGATCGAGCCGCCGCGACCAACCAACCAATTCTCGGGGTGGACGATCGCTTACGAGGTGTGCTCCGACTCTGTCCAGACGGCGGGCCTGGTTCGGCAGGTCGTGGTGCATTCAACCCAAACGATTATCGTCGATGCTCACACGACGGCGCCCGCTCGCATAGCCGCGGGCACTTTGATTGATGTCAAAGTGACATCCGGTCGACCTTGTGGCCTCGGCTGACCGGCGCGCTCGGACTCATCGGAGACCTAACGACGATCATCGGCCCCGTCACCGACGCGCCTCCGGCGAAATCTCGCAGAGCGCAATGAGCGACGATCGACGCGGGCCGCACGGTCACCGCGAGACCCGGTTGTCTCGTCGGGTACCGTGAGTGTCCGCGACGCGGCGCACCAACACGCGACGCCGCGTCGCATCTCGCCTCAATCCGCGACGTCGTCAACGTCGATCGCTTCGCGGGCGCTTGGACCCTCAGGGAACCTCGAGTACTGGAACCACCCTGACGCAGAATGGGGCCCGCGGTGTCACTCCTCGGTCGGGCCACCGTTACCAACCACCGAGGCGCCGAGAGCAAACTCCGAAAAAGCACGGCAAAGTTCTTTGCGCGCGAGTTCACGTGCCGATAAGAAGTCGTGGGCTCCACAACAGTGGTCATCGGGCAAGGCGGCAGGGAGCCGCTGCGGGTCTCGGATCGGACGGAACCGGGTACCACTCGGCTTGGCCGAACGGCGCGAACGGAGCGCTTGGATGCAAAATCCCAGTTCAGAGGCACGTCGCCTCCGATATGTTGCGTCTGTCTCGAGGCTGCTATTACGGTCCCGGACATATAGCGGGAGCGGGGCATTGGCAAATACCTGGCATGGCGCAAACGTCAGCAGCCGACGTCGCCTGATTCGGCGCGGCCCGTGAGCTGGCTCGCCGCGCTCCGACGCCTACGTCTGTGGCGCGGAGGCCCCACGATTGAGGGCTCGGGCACCGAGCGTCACGTCACGTTCAAGGACGGCAGCGTCGCCCGAGTCTCGATTGGCCCGACCACCGACAACTCGACGGAATCCCTATGGGAGTGGTCAACAGCCGATACCGCACTGGAGATCCTCAAGAAGTGTCCCGCCATCTTCGGCAGCGGTCACGTTCCTGACATCGAGGTCGTGGCGTTTGCGACCAGCGAGGACGGCCCGCTGATCGCGTGGCCGTTCGAGGTCCTCTCGCTCGATGAGTATCTCAAGGACGCTGAAAAGATCGACGCGTGCGCGTCAGCCGTGCGGTTCAATGCCGACGCTCCGGCCGGCAGCTTCTCGATCGTGTGGAACCGAAGCGAGGAGAGCTCGCCCGGCTCGACCCCACACCACGTCGAACTGACGTATCGCAAGCGTCCCGACATGATGCCGCAAATGCTGGAATTGACACGCAATGACGTCACTCGGCAAACGGCGCAAATGCTCGCTGAGGCCGAAGACGCGCTACTGTCGCAATTAGCGTCCTAGCCGCTCATCGATTGCGGGGACCGTAAGAGCGGGGTCAATCGGCGAGTTGAAAACAACGACACTGCGTGTGTTTGCCGGACGGGTGTTTGCAGTCGTGGCGCTTCGCGAACAAGCGGATATGCGTCATGGCGTCGACGTCGACAACCTTGACGAACCGACGAACCTCCCCGATCACGGCTGCTTGTATCACGACGTCGACCTAGTCGCTAATCGACACCCTGACACAGACGAGATTTTCGGCGTGTCGTGCGTGCTTGAGGTAAGGCCAGCAGAATCGGTCGGATACGAAGATCAGTACGGCGCCCGTAGCACGCAGGTGGAGTACGTGGTTCCGGCGGAAGCCCAGATGATTCGAACACCCACGGACCGGGGGAAGCGGTACGGCTGGCAGTTCAGTCTGGCGAGGTCGGTAATCAGGCCCGCAGGCGGCCGAACGACCGAGGCAGCCACAGGTAACGCCAAAACGACTGTCCTGTTGCACGGCGACGCGCGCGCAACGACCGACCTCGAGTTCAGCATCACCTAGCGCTTGTTCGCCGTCACACTCGCCGCGATTGGCATCCTCGTAACGGCCGCGGCCATTCCAAAATGGAGTGAGCGCGTCGTGTTTCCGTTGTACGCCAGCGGAGAACACGGACCGTCGGTGCGTTGCCGCGTCGCCTGGGTAGCGGACATGTCATCGGTATGTGGCGCGCTGGCAATGTCGGCCGCCGGTCTAGCGAACCCGCGGTCGCGCGTGGCGGCGATCGTTCTTGTCGGGATGATCGGTTTGCTCGGCAGGCGGTTACACGCCATCCGCCGAAGCGAGGATCTCCTTAACGCGTATCCCGCGTGGCGCCCTTGGTGTTCAGCGGACTCTCACAATGCGGTTGGGCTCATCGTGGCGACGTTGACACCCGGCGTACTGACGCAACTTGCTGCGCTGCTCGTGCTGGGGATCTTGGGCACATGACGCCAGGCCAAAGACGCTCCCCCCTCGAAGATCGAACAGAGCGGACGGACCTGTCTCGACCGTGCCGTCAAAGCGCGTCGCGGCGCGATCAATCCGGCCTCGCACTCGCCTATCGACGAAAACAGCGGCGTGCTCACAGACAGTCGCCATTGATCGCGCGAAGACATCGCGCGCCATCCCCTCGCTCCCGCGGGCGCGCGCAAGCCGCGTTCCGCCCCGCTGGGCCAACGGCGCGACATTCGTCGGAGCAGCGTGGCGGCTATCGCTCCTTGCGACCGCCGCGCCGGCGCCGCATGCTGTCCTGACACGCTGGGAGGACCCGTGACCAAGAAGACGTCAGCCACACGCGAACTTCGGATCGCACCCGTGATGACCGGCGGAACGAGCCTCGCAGTCTGGATGGGCGGAGCCGCGACTGAGCTCTACCGCATGCTGCGCAGCGAGGCCGAGCCGTCCAACGACACCGCCGGACTCGACATCTATCGCGGGCTTCTTGAACTCACCGAGACTTCTGCGGTCATCGACGTGGTTACGGGCACAAGCGCTGGCGGCCTTAACGGTTCGATGATCGCAGCCGCTTGGGTTCTCGGTGTTACAGCGGACGAGTACTTGTCGACGCGAGCGACGTGGCTGAAAGTCGCCAACCTCCAGGCGCTCATGCGCAAACCGGGCGAGCCAGAGCCGCCATCACTGCTACTGGGCGACGACTACTTCGTTCCGCAACTGAAGAAACACTACGACGACTGGGCCACGTTGCACCCCGACGCCGCGAAAGCGCAGGACGCGCCAGCTATTGACGTCCTCGCAACCGTCACCGCCGTCAACGGCGTGCCGACCACGCGCACCGACGACTTCAACGAAGACATGAACGAAGTGACGCAGGCGCACCACTTGCATTTCGGGAACGGCGACTTCGCTGACCCGAACTGGTCCGTGAAGTTCAGCATCGCCACCCGCACGTCGGCCAGCATCCCCGGAGTGTTCGAGCCGAGTTTCATTCCGTGCTCTGACACGGACGCATCGACCGCCGGCCGCCCGAGTTTCAAGTACAACGCCAGCTTCGGCGCGAGTCGCTGGTGCGTGGACGGCGGTGTAACCGTGAACCTGCCGCTGAAGGAGGCGCTTCAGCGGATCTTCGATCAGACCGCCGCGGGCGAAGTGCGTCGCGTCGTGCTCTTCATCAGCCCGACACCTGCGAGCAAGGAGCAACTCAGCGCCGATCCAGCCGACGCGCCGCCGACGCTCCTACGCAGCCTGGGCACGATTCCGCTCGCACCCCGGTCGCACGGCATCAGCGGCGACATCGACGACTTGGAAACGGTCAACGCTGCCGTCGACCGGCAACGGCGCATGCGCGAGGCCATCGCCGCCGCAGCGCAGTCGGTGCTCGGGGCTGTCGTGGACAGCACCTTCAACGTCTACTGCCAACGCCGCGCGGAAACCTCTGTAGCCGCAACGCTCGACGCTGTGCAGCGCGATAGCGGCCGCCGGCTGCAGCACCGCGCACGCCTCGCAAAGGCGTTAGTCGACGCCCGCCTTCCGTTGCTGCCGACCAGTCCTCAAGAGTCTGACGGAGATTGGCGCTGGGGGATCGCGCCTGTCGAGCAAGCCATCTCAATCGCCGTCGACGTGCTTCAGCGCGCATTTGGATTCATTCAGAACCCGACTGCCGCCGACAACGACGCGTGGCGAAGCGCGCTTGCCACTAGCAAAGCCGCTGTGCACGCGGCGCGTGCGCGTCTGGCCCTGATCCGCCGCCACGATGAAGAGTTCTGGAAGACGCGTATCGGTTCGTACAACGCGAGTTTCAGCGACGACGAATTGGCGATTTGGGCGACCGAGTCGTACGCAGTGTGGCCTTTCCCGCGGGCAAGCAACCCCGCCACCGAAGCGAAGCTGCAGGTCGCTCGCGACGCCGCCTTCACGACGCTCGCGCAGGCACACAGGGACGTCGCGAAGGCGCTCGTCGCAGCCGCCCCCACACTCGTCGCCGTCGCCTCTCGCGCCGGAGACGCCCCGTTTGCGAACCTCGTCGCGGCAATCGGGATCCCCGCAGGGTCAGTTGACGACGTGGTCGAGCAGCTGTTGCGGTTCCACGTCGCGTCCGCGGTACTGCTCGGTGATGTCGTGAACCGTGAGCAGCGGGTCGACCTCATGCAGTTGAGTTGGAACTCGTACAACGGCATCGACAATCGCAGGCCGGAGGACAAGCTCGCCGGAAACGAACTCGGTCGACTAGGAGCGTTCCTGAAGCCTTCCTGGCGCGCGAACGATTGGTTCTGGGGCCGAATGGACGCCGCGTACCGCCTCGTCGTGCTTCTGCTCGACCCGCGGCGCCTGAAGCAACTTGGGGTCACCCCCGACCAGGTGCGAGCCTTCCTGGGCGGCGCAGAGGTCGGCGCGGAACTCGAGGTGCTCAATCCCACGTGGACGCAGCCCATTCCCGCCTCGTTGCCCAAGACCGCTCAGGCGATCGCGCGTCGCATCCAGACCGCTATCGCACAGGAGGAGCTCCCGCTTGTAGCCGCGGCGGTGAAGCTTTCGAACGACGATGGCGGCGTCGAAGGCGACCACGGCGCACTCCGCAGCGCGGTGGACGAGGTGCTCAAGAAGAACGGCGGCGTCGTGCCCGCGGACGAAGTACCGGACCTCGTCAAGAAAATGCGGATCGGGAGCGAGAGCGTTGGCCAAGAGTTGGGCTACGGGTTGATGAACAAGGTCATGGCTCGCGGGGCGGCCGTCGGCGTCAATATGGTCGCGGCGCCCAACTCAGGAATGATCGGCGTCGGCCGCGTCGCGCGAGCGTTGCGCGCCCCGCTCCAGGCGATCAACAGCCTCGTCAGTCTTCTCACCGGAACATCGCCCGCGAAGCGGACGCTAGCTGCGTTTGTCCTGGCCGCAGCGGGCGCGATCGTGGCGCTGCGCGCCGTCGGCGCCGACGTCCCCGCGGGGACGTTTGCGATCGCGACGACGCTGTTGTTTGGGATCGTGGTGATGGCGTTGCTGCGATCGCGGCTGATCAGTACAGCCATCATGCTGGCGCTGCCCGCCGCAGTCGTGACACTGACGCTCCTCGGCAACGACCTGCGTCCGCTCGTGTACTCAACTGCCGAGCAGCCAGCGCCGATCACCCTCAAGAACGGCGGGACCTTGCACGTCCCGGCAGGCAGCGTGTTGCACGTGACGGACGGCGACCGTCGCAACGACGTCGCCGCTGAGGCTGCCACCGACGTACTCGTGGATGGGACCGCTTCCGTTTCCCGCGCGCCGACCGTAGAGACGGGCGACGCGGGTTGGAAACGCTGGGGATTTTTCAACCGCGTCAGCATGTTCGCGGTTGCCGCGGGACTCTTCAGCCTGATCGCTTTGATCGCGACCGTCCGATCGAAGCCGACGAACCGGCAACTCGGTCTGCTGCTCGTCTCGATGGCCGGGGCCGTCGCCACGTGGGAACACACGCCGTTTTGGCGATCCGTCCTCACCGGTACTTCGCCCGAGGGCGACCACCGCGACGGCTTCAAGTTGATCGTGGTCAAGGCCGCCGAGGGCCTCGGCAGCTACAAGCTCGAAGTCGTCCTATTGACGCTCATAGCCACGACGATGGCGATCGGGTTCGGCGCCGATGTCTTGATCAGTCGCGTCGTCCGGCGCCGGACGTAGGCCGTCGTCCGCTCGACGGTTCCTGCAGTGGTCGGACGAATGGGACTGTGGATGTCGACGGCACCTGGGTTGCTCGAGTGTCGCGTTATACCGGGGTTCTAGTCGGGCTACACCGAATAGAGCCGCGTCTAGCGTTGGTGAACCGTTTGGTGAGGCACTTGACGATGTCGGGCCAGATTCGGCTTTTGCTGCTGCGCGTCCTCGCGAGGAGAGTCATTGGCGGCGTTCGCGGGTTGCGGCGCGGCCCCGCTGCGGTTCTGAAGAAGTAGACGACGCCGTGATGCGTCGATGGCGAGCTCGTCACGGGGGCCCGCTCGCCTTGTACGTCGCCGGCCGGCGTGAGTTGGCGCGACAGGACGCGCGCGAAAATGGGGCCAGGACGAGTCGGTCGACCGGTTCAGGCTTGACGGACACGCCTGTCGTGTTCCACTCGAGAACCCACGCTCGGTTTCCCGTCCGCGCCACGACGACCGCGCAACGGTCGGCTAATGGTGTCGCCGAGAATCCGAGTGCCTGTCGCGTAACGTCGTCGAATCCGCTCGTGTCGAGGGACCCGGTTTCGACGAGCCTTCGTGCGCTTGCGTCGGCTGAGATTGCAACAAAGAAGATGGCGATTACGAAACAGACGACGGTCGCGAACAGCCACGTCAGCCGCGAACGCATTAAGCCGCGCATCCGCTGGGAGCGCGGGTTTGCGTGCAGCGCCGACGCTAACCAAAGAGCGGGCGACGCGGGTAGTAGTGCGACGGCGAGCGCTGGCGCTGGTGTGATCAGTAAGGCGAAGCTACGAAGACCGCGATACCGAGCGGGTAGGTGATGAAGCGTCGACGCCGACGTGGTCGAGCGGCGACCTCGTCGACCCAGCGGAGGAGTCGTCGCACCGCCACGACGTAGAGGCCGCCGAGCGCGAGTAGGCCGCCCAGCGCGAAAACGACGCCAGCTGCGCGGGCGAGTAATCCGGTTTGTGTAACGCCGGCGTCGGCCGGTGTGAGTCCGAGAGGTTCGTAGTACGCGGCGATTCCGAAATAGCAGACCGCGTACGCGATGGGCGCGGCGAATCCAGCGATGCTCAAACCGATGCGCAGCGGCGGATCGAGCTTCGCGAAATCTTGAATCGACCACGTGTCAGGTGCTTCGTTGCGAGTTGTGCGCTCCGATGCCGATTCGGTTCCGGGGAAGCTCGGACCTGAGCGCGAAGCCACGGTCGCGGGCTCGGACCGCTCACACGTCGAGTGCCCTATTACCCCGCGGAGGCGAGACAACCTGCTCATCGTTCGCTGGATCTGTTTACCAACGCCGAGAGGGGTCCTTTAGCCACGCGGCGACTTTGTCGTCCATGTTCGATGACGCCCAGCTGTGACCGAGTCTGATTACGAGGAATTCGTCATTGGCATCGCCCGCGCGTTTGAGGTTGTCGCGCCACGTCGCTGTGTCTAGAAGCGTGTCAACGAGCCAGACCGATCCTTGGGGATGCGCCCATGAATCCGCGGACTCGAGTACCGCCCGCACCTTCTCGTAATCGCGGTGAGGATTGTGCAGGTCGTACGACACCATGTGGATCAACGGCACCTCGCTTCAGACGGTGACGTGCAGACAAGGTCCGATTGGGTTCGGCGCGCGGCGTCTTCGTCGGAACGTCGCAGGTCATCCGAAACCAGAGTTTCGTAAGACCGATCTGAATTCCGGGCCACCACTCGCCGCATACCAGTCAGACGAACTGCGGGACGCATGCTTTGCTCAATCGAACTATGCAATACACCTATAACACATCGCAATACACCTATATAACATACATCGCAATAAACCTATAACACACCGTCGAAGCGCTAGCGCACCGGGGCTGCAGGACCCCGACAGTTCCGCCCGGGTCGACCACAGTCAGTCGGCGTGCGCGCGCCTGGGTCGACACCGCACCGGTAGTAGCCGCAATCCTCGCTCGGTGACGAGCTTCGTTGGCAGCTTCCTGCCTCGGGTTCGCTATGTCGACCTAAACGCGTGTGTCTGTGTGCGTGTAGTGTCGTTCGCGCCAGTTACTCGCGCCTTGTCTTTGCGCGCGGCTTAGGCTTTCGAACCGGTTCGTCCGTGGGGGCGCGATCCTCTTGCTCGTCGTCCTTTGAGTCGTCGCCGTCAGTCGCGAATCGGTGGGGGTCCTCGCCGCCGTGCTCCTTCAGGTAATGCGTCCAGGCCACTCGATCGATTGTGAACTCGTACGGGGTCGTCCCCTTGTACGGCGCGTGGTCAGGGTCGAGGCTCGTACAGGCGAGGACCATGTCGTTGTAATCATGATCTCGGTGCTGCTCGAAGTTGTCGTCCGCGCCGATGAAGACCGTCAGCCCGTCTGGCAGCGAATAGGTGGCAGTTCGTTTGGCGTCGCTCGGCTGCCACCCAGACTGGGCATTGTCGTTCCACTCAAGATCGATAGTCCATCTCGAGCCATGCACGTCGCCCGGGCCGGTCCCCGGTATCCCGGGATACGTACCGTCCGCGTTCGCGGACCCGCTAATCGTGAACCTCTGGCTGTAATACGCCTCTTTGCTTTCGACTATTACTTGCCACGGTCCATAGAAGACTTCAGTCACGGCGTTACCGTCACGATCTCAGTGCGCACGGCGTCTCGGTTCTCTCCGCCCAGCGAGAACGACGCCACGAGCGTCGCGACGACGGTCCCCGCTGCGGTAGCGGGCACCGAATAATGGCCGGCGTGAGGGAGACCGGGGAGTGAGGTATTGCCACTGGGTGCAGAGACGAACAACGTCACGATCGTCCCGGGCGGATTGGCGCGGCAGTCCCAGGTGAAGTCGATCGAGGTGCCTGCGGCAACTGTTGCGGGAGCGACGAACGATCGGACCTTCGGCGTGACGACTTCGAGTCCGGTGGCGCGAGTGAAGGCGCTGGAGAAGCCGTCCAGCCTGCCGTTGTCCGTTAACGACGCAAGCGCTTCGCGCCACACATGGAGCGGTCCGCTTCGATTAGTGAAGGTATCGCCGAAGGACCGTTGAATGTCGGCGCGATCGGCGTCGTTGCGCTGTCCCCAGTGCAAAACGGCGTTGAAGTTCGGGTCCAAGGCGAGGCCGACGGCGAAATCTATGAGCGGCGTCACGCCTGCAACATCTTTGAGTCCTGCGACCTCGACGACGCACGTTCGCGCGAATCGTTCCTCACCAAGTAGGGCGGAGGTGCGCGACGTGAAGCGCAGCGACGCGTAGCCGACGAAAGCCCGCCCCATAGTTTCCTGCGCGACCTCGAACGCGAGCAAGGCGTCGACAAAGGCGATCAACATCGGGTCGGTGGCGTCGAAGAACACTTCGATGCTGTCGACGTTGACGTTGCAGCTGGCGTCGAAGTAGTCGTGTCGATCCATGATCGCGTAGGAAATCGCGTCGTAGTCGAGGTCGCCCTGCTGCCCGGAGAAGATCTTGAAGGCAATCATCTGCCAGATGAGCACTCCGGCGCGCTGCTCGTCGGGATCCGAGCGGTTCAGCAGCCCGTTTTGTAGGTCGTTCAGCGCGTTGCCGAGGTGAGGCGTGCTGGGTAGAGATGCCAGGATCGCCGCGACGATGAGAACGAGGATGGCGAGCGCTGCAAGAAGGGTGAGCAGCGCGGCGGCGCCGCCGACAGCGGCAACCGCGGCGAGCCCGACGCCGATCTCAGTACCGTGGGAACTGACGAAGTCGTTAACTTCGTCGATGACTTCCTGGAGCACGCCTTGCAAGAAGTCGGCGTTCATGCACGCCTTTTCGAGGAAACTCGGGTCTGCCGCTGAGCCTGGATGCGCGGGATCGGGAGAATAAGCGTGACTAGCGCCGGCGAACTCAAAAAGCGGTCCACCGATCCCCGCGTTGAATGCGTGAACTACCGCGCCTACGCGTTCGGCACGGCCCGAAGGGATGCCGGTCATCGGATCCACCGCCATCGGCACGTTGAAACGCTTCGTAACTCCAGCCAGGTTCAACATGTTGTTCGCGAACGGCGTGATGGACATCGCGATTTGCAGGAAGCGCCGCGAAAACAATGGCGACGACGGAGAGGCGATGAGAGCTTTGACGTCCTGCCACGTCCGCAGACGTCTCTCCTCGTGAAGCGAATACTGGCGAACCGCTTTGACCACGATCGAATAGACGATGCCGAACCGTCCGGCGCCGACGAGCACGGCATCGAACACGTCGTCATTGCGAATGATTTCGAAGTTCTCTTTGCCGGTGGATCGGTTTCCCCGGTACCGGTCGTCGCCGTACACGTGGCGCAACTTCTCGTCGTCTGTAATCGGATGCCCGAACTCCCGGGTGCTCTCGCGTTCGATCCAGTAGTGACGGCCGCCGTCGACCACGAGATGCATGGCCTGGACGCAGTCGGCGATCGGCGGTAGGACAAAGTCGCCGCCGTGGGTGCCGGTAGTCAGCGCGCCGAACACGGTTTGGCCACCCGCACCTCCGAGGGTCTGAAATGCCCATGGACCGCGGTAACTCGCGTTCCCTCGCTGTGCCAGTAGTTCTGCGAGGCTGCGAGGGTCCGTGTCGCCTTGGTCCAACTCCGCGTACGCCTGGAACACGCGCTTACCAGTTTCGAAGTGGACGAGGTACGCGCCCGAATTCATGTGCGAGTGCGTGGCGTCGTACGCGGGGACGGTTTGGTTGGCGAACGCCATAATGAGTTCGTCGTTCAGGCACTCCGGAACGACGTCATAAAGAGTCCGCCCCATTGCCGGGAACAGGTCGTTCGGGTCGTGCGTCTCGACGAACGTGTGGTCGGCGAATGCAGCGTCCGAAAGCGCCCAGTGGCTTCCGGCTGCGTGTAGCCGCTCGCCGCGTCGGCGAGTCGCACATACCTCGATCACTTCCTCGAGTGACGTTGGAAACACAACCCTTGGTACCGAGGCAAACCGAGGAGTGCCCGGGTCGTCGTGCTTGCGCGTCCATGGGACGTTGAGTAGTTCGCTAACTGCCATCGGCCATTCCTCTAATAATCGACGTTCGCCGCCCTTCCCTCGATCGTGCGCCTACGACGCGCGACCGAGCTGAGACGCGCGTCACAGGTGGCGAGAAACGTCGCCGTCGTCGGCGGATGACACCCACAGGCACAGCAGAGCCCCCGTTCCGCGTCCTAGTCAGCGCCGAGGAGCATGGCCGAGCTTCAATCGCTCGAGCGCATGACAGCAACCTCGGTTGTCCGCAGAGAAAATCGTCGGATGACGGGTGTGGCTTCAGTTCATCCCGATTTACGAATGATCTGCATGTCTCGGCACTCTGGGCGCTGTCAGTCTCGGCGTCGGCGCATCGAGGTCTCGTAGATTTCAATGCGATGACGCCACGTTTGCGCGGCCGCCTTCCCCTTCGGCTCACTGGAACGCTTCGGGGTGCAGCTGCCGCGCTTTGTCCTTGACCTCCGCCGGCGCGGCCTCAAGCAGCGCATTGTGCGCCGATCGCAGTTTCGTGGTTTCCTTCTTGGCCGCAGCCGTTTCCTGTTTCGCGGTCTGAGTCTCGTCCTTGGCGACCTTCGCCTCCTCCTTGGCTTTCTCCGCCCCCTGGTTTCCGACGAAGTAGGCGACCGTCGCACTAAACAGCGGCAATACGACGAGCAGGATGTCTTTCGCCCGCTGGAACTCGTCGAGGATGACGGTTCCGTCCTTGACGACTGGTTGGACGTTGAGGCGTTGCGCGACGAGCCCGAGCCACCAGACGACGAGGGCGCCGGTGAACATCGCAACGAGCACGGCCCCCCCGGCTTTCAGCTTTTCAGCCATCGGTATTCCTGCTTTCGGTTCTTGGAGGCACTTAGTTTTCGAGGCCCACGGGGCGCCCCCGCGGTGGGACGAAGGGCGTGGTCACGTCGCTCACGCGTCCTCGATCGTCGCGTTGCCTGCCGTGTCCTTGACGTTCTGGGCGGCGCGGCGCGCGTTGGACTTCGAGTCGAAACTCTCTCCACTGGTCGCGACCTTGACGTTGTTGTCGTCCTTCAACCGCCAGCGGTACTCGCCTGCCTTGTCCTCGTAGATTTCGAACTTCGCCATGTCCTCTTTCCCTGCCTTGATTTCTCTATCTCGCCAGTACTTGCACTGGACTCTCGACGAGGGCGCGGCTTGACCAACGCCGGGAGTGCGTCGCATCCGCGCGAAGCCGTGCTGCGACGTCCCGAACGAGAGTGCGCCAACTCATCTGTGCCCCTTTCGCCGCGTCGTCCCGCCAGGGTGCCACGTGAGGGATAGCTCGTACAAGGAGATTTCTGCAATTCCCGATTGCCGGGTGACCAATTCCACATAGACGCCTATTGACAATTGGCCGCACGGCACGACGATGGATACTGCGTCCCAATAGGGCGCCATCACCGATAGGGGAACTCAATGGATTCAGCGTCGCGCCCAGCCTCTTTGGCACTCGCCGACCTGTCGTCGGCGATCGAGTCGGCAGTAGGTCGCGTCGCCGAGGAGCATGGTCTGCGCTTCGGTTCTGACGTCGTCCTCGGCCCAGGAACCATCGTCGGCCGCTGGATCGACGGCAAGGTCGACATCCGGACGATCGAGAAGGCGTCCGAAGAAATCAGTGGACACGTAGCGGATCACGACGCGATCCGAACGCAAGCGGGTGGCATCAGTCCCGCATTCATGTGGCAGCGCGGCCACATCATCATGGGCATCGTCTACGAGCCGGCCGCGTTCCAGCGGTGAGTCGCGTGCAGCCGCCGCTCTGCCCCTCGGCGCAGCCTGACATGGACGACTGCCGGATCATCGGGGTCCGGCACGAAACCACCGACGGCCCGCGCGTCGCGTACGTCGATCGCCCCCAGAAGGCTACGCCGGAGCTGCTCCAGGCAGCCGAGCCGGCGGTCTCGCAAGTACTGCGCCTAGCGGCGCCGTGCGAGGAAGCGCGGTGCGCGCATTTCGACGGGCACGACTGCAGACTCGCTCAACGAGTCGTACAGCTGCTCGATCCCGTGGTGAAATCCCTTCCCGCGGGCACCATCAGAACCGAGTGCCGCTGGTTCGCGCAGGAGGGGCGCGCCGCGTGCGAGCGCTGTCCACAGGTGCTCACGGAGATCCATCACCCGACCGAGCTCCAGTCGGCAGTCGCGTTACCGTCCTGAGCCGCCGCCGCCCGTCGGCCGATCCGTGTCGTGCCGCGGCCGAAAAAACGAACCGCCTCGGCCGTCGCCGGGACGATCTCTCCGCATCTGGCATCGACACGAACGCCTATCCCTCCCCCGGCACGTTCGCGCCGGCAGCACTCAGCCATGCTCAGCCCTTCGAACGGCGCGGGTCGCGCCCATGACTGTCCTTGCTTTGGATCCGGCCACGGCTGTCCTTCACGACGAGTTCAGCACCCTGGTTCTGCGCGATCCGCCGGGCGGCGTCGACCGCAGGCTGCTTGTTCTCGTGGACGGAGCTTGCGCGTTTTCCGCCGTCGCGCTGGACGGCCCATTGACCGCCGGACCGCGGCTCGACCGCGACCGGCTTCGGTGCTTGCTTCGGTGCCATGCCTCGTAGATACCCGCTCGTTACCGCGCAGTCAACGTCGTTTCCGCCATCGGATCGATTGTCCTTTCTGCAAATGCTGTATTGCGGTACATACGACCTGTAGCCACTAGATCGAATATCGTTTTTTGCCGTTACCGAGACTGGGATGCCATGCCGATACCAAGGTTGAAGAACTGGAACTGGAACATGGTCGCCGCGCTAGCGGCCATCGCGGGCCTCGTCGTCGGCACGGCGGCGGTTTGCAGTCGGGACACGGGTAACAAATGCTCCGGTAGCGGCAACGCCCGCGTGAGGTGCGAGTACCGGGTCATCGCAGGCGACGCCGCGCAACGCGATGAGAGCGAACTCCTCAACGATCGGCGCAAGTACGCGAACGTGGATCCCCACGGGTCCGGACCGTGGCCGTTTGTTGTGGTCCGTGACCACGGCATCGGCCTGAAAGTGCGCACGACGCCCCTTGCCGACGGAGAGCAAATCGGCGGACTCTCGTCACGCCACACGGCGTGGGTAGCATGCCAGAGACACACCGATTTCGACCCGGAACCGTCGCTCGAAACAGGTGCTCTGTGGTATCAGCTGCGGTGGCCGTCTGTGACTCCGGGTACCGATTTGCGCGAGTCGGGCTACAGCGACAAGTACACGGGTTGGGCGTTCGGCTATTACCTCACACCTCTTGGTCAGAACGGCGACGTGCCTGACTGCGGCGCGCCGTGAGCACTTCGTTTGGGGGTAGCGCGCGTACGGTGACGGTGTCACCGCGTCAGCTTCGCAACCGCGCGCCGCGCCAATGGCTGCGGTCACGGCGGCGCCGCGCTGGCGCGCATCGATCACGCTGACAGGAAATCACTCGGTGGTGTTCGCTTGCTGACCAACCGGCATCGATCGGAGCGTTACACCCCTTCTCCACAATGCGGCACATGAAGATTCGACCCAACTCGTCGTTGCACCGCCGCTTCGATCTCGAACCCGTCGCGGGACTCATCGTCGCCCTGTGCGGACTCCTTAGCCTCGTCGCGGACGCGGCCAAGTACCTGATCGCTCCGCTCGCACGGTGTGCGGCTCTCACGGCGTGGGCGCCGAGTTCACGTTGCCGATCGTGGCTGCCGCCACGTGCCTCATCTCCGTGACGCTCGTCATCGGGACCCGGCCGGACGCCGACGCCCGCCATGCGCCCTGGCTGAACCACCTTCGTCGTCGGTGAGCGCGCGGCGCTTCCGAGTGAGCGGTCCAGGAGCCTTCGAGGCTGTTCGGTCCGCGGTAGCACTCGATGGCCTTACAAGGCCGGAGCGGCTCACGAACTGGCACGCCGCGGTTGGTAAGGCATCGCTCGACATAGCTGCGGATTCGACCGGCGGACTGTGCGGGAAATACGCACTGAAACGGACTCTGGGATAAGGAGAGCGAGCAGATCGTGATCCGTCGCGACCAACTCGCCGGCCCCGCCTGAGAGAACACAACTAGCCGGCCGCGCGGCCAACGCCTGCCGCGATTCGCTCCCTACGCGGCGAATAGTTCGACAGCGGGCCGAAGCTCCGCCGGCGTCGACCTCGCCTTACTCGGCCGCGTCACGTCGCATCTGGGGGCCAGCATTGCGGCGCCCAGGGCGGCTGCGGCTCCGCGGCGTTTCACGAGGGCCATAGTGCTGAGAACACCGACAGGCGACGCGACGACGCCGTCGACTACTAGGACGCGCTCAGCGCTCGCCCAGTCCCACAGGTGCAGCTTGCCCCGAGCGTGGACAAGAAGCGCGCCCACCAGGCGTTGCCCAGCGTTGCCGCTTCCCACAACGGCGGTCAGCTGGTTGTCGCCCGCGAGTTCAACGAACTTCGTCAGGATTTCCTCGGCTGCGGGCGAGGACAGCAGGCTGCGGTCGTACTCATCGGCCTGCGTCGCTACGGCTAGGAGACGTCCAACTTCCATGTGAATGACATTAGCGTAATTAGCCTAAGTGGTCGAAGAACTAATTCCTACTTAAGCTAATGACGATGGCCAGCCGCCGCACCGTGAGCGTTGCGGCGGCCGCGGCCCGGCTCACCGTTTCACAAGCGACGGTCCGCAACTGGGTCGCGGCCGGCGTGCTCGGAGCTGACCGAGGTCCGCAGCCGAAGCGCCCAAGACTCGCGATCTGGGTAAACAAACAAGGCCAGCCCCTAACCCCGCAAGGCCGGGTGGTCGCCTCTGCGGTCGCTCGCGCGGCATCGCTCGCCGATCTTGAGGCTCGACTTGCCGCGGTGGAGGAACGCGTCGTTGACATATCCGTCCACGGCGTGACCGGAGAGCCCTTCCGCGACGCTGCTCTGCAGCTACAGCAAGCGATGGAACGTCAACGCCGGGCGCTGGATCTCCAACTTCGCGCATTCCAGGAGCTAAACGGAGCCGTCTCCGAACAGGCCAACGTCATTGCTGGGCTCCTGGTGGGCGACCCGGCGGCGCAGCTTTAGGGGTCGAGCATGGCGAGAGCAGCGCCCGCCGCCTCGACGTAGCCGTCGTCATTCACCACCGCGGCGGCCTCGGCCTGGAGGGCATCCTTCGTGACGCCGGCGTGCGTGGCGACATCTCGGCCGACGAGGCAGCGCGTGATCGGAACCTTTCCGCGAACGGCAGCGGCAATCGCTCCCTCGGCCAGCAAGCGAACACGCGGCCCGTCCTGGTTCGAAGCCATTTTGAAGAAGTCGGCTCGCTGCACCATCGCGCGGTCCGGCTTCAGCCCGAGCACGCGGTTGCCGATGCTTGCCGATAGCTCATGGATCTGGTCGACGACGTCAGCGGCGTTCGTCGTGACCTCGAACCGTTCAGCTTCAGTTGGCGCGGTTCGCGAACCATCGAGCACCACGACTCGGGCACGGGGTCGTCCACCGACCATGCGAACGGCAATACCAATGGAGCGAGCCACGGCCAGCACTCTCGCGCATCATCTGCGCGCGTAACGCCTGTTGCACAATTGGCATCTCATGCCTCATCCGCCCGGCTTCATGATTGACAACCGGTACGAGGTCACCCATTACATCGATTCGGGCTCGTACGGCGAGGTCTACGAGGTGTTTGACCACACGCAACAGCAGACGGTCGCGCTCAAGCTCCTAGACCCCGCGCTTATTACGGGCTGGCCATGGGAGGAAGCAGCTCGACTAACGGCGCTACGCAGCGAGTACATCCTTCCCGTCTGGAACGCAGACATCTTCGGCGGCGTTCCGTACATCGTTGCGGAACTTGCGCAGGGATCCCTCGACGGCGCGGCGCCCACCGCACCCGGCCAAGCCATTCGTTATATCCGTGAGGCGTGCCGCGGCGTTGCCCGAACCCACGACGACGCGATCCTGCATCGCGACATCAAGCTCGCGAATTTGTTCTTGTCCGTCAACGACCGCGTGCTCGTTGGTGATTTCGGCCTCGCGTTTCCCATGGATGCCAACGGTGAAGCCCCGGGCGCGGGCACGCCGTTGACGACCGCTCCCGAGATTCTCATAGGTGGCGGCAAGACGTCAGTCGCGTCCGATGTTTACTCGCTCGGCGCGTGCCTCTACGCGCTTCTCACCGGGTTCTATCCTTATAACGACCACGCTCCACCTGGCACGCCGGCCTTGCAGGCACTTGTAGCGGCGGGGCCGCCGACGCCGCTTCGTGACCTTGCGCCCCACGTCAGTCTCGGACTCGCGGGCCGGGTTGACCGCGCTCTTGCCCGAAACGCCGCCGATCGTTACCCGTCCGCCGCGGCGTTCGAGGCGGAACTCGGTCACCTCGCTGCGCCTGCGCGCCTCTGGCGCCGTGTCGTCAGCCACCCCGGCCACGATCGCTGCTGGGAATCCGCAGGGCCAGCAGGGCTTCGCGTGTGTGCAACTCAAATCGCTGGTACCAATCGCTTCAGCGTCGAGACCGCGCGACTCGTGTCGGGTCTTCGCATCATCGCGAACTGCAAGCCGGGTGTCACGACCGCGGCGCTGCCAGGGACACTCCGCGCAATATTCCAACGTCTCGGCAACTAGGAGCAGGCCGCGATAGTGGCCCCGTTCTTCTCGGGTTGTGGCTAACCGCTTGGCCGGCCGAGGCGACAGCTAACGATGCCAAAGGCGTCCACCGGCCCCGACGATCGCGCCATCAGGGTGCCGACATCGAAGGTGACAACGTCGTGGGCGTCGCCTCGGTGGCTGCCACGAACGGCTTCGGCGAGCGCGTGGGCCGCCGCTATGACGCCCACGAAGCAAGCGCCTACGGCTTTGCCAGCGAGAGTGGTGGCGCCGCACGCATCCCGCGACTGAAGGTCGCTGAACGCGGGGCTGCTCGGCACCGTGACTGGCTGCACCTCGGTGTTCCATGCCGTCACGGCGTCGCTGGTGGCGTAACCCGGGAAGCGTCGGATCGTCAGCGCGGCGTACTCGGCGGGTGTTGCGCCCAGTCCCACGTCGATCGCGAGCCTCCACCCGGCGGTCGAGATGAGTCGTCGGGTAGGCAGATTGTCGACGCCGATTAGCGCGACGTGGACCTCGTCAGGCTGAACGCGGAGGTCGCCATGGAACCGTCGCTCGATGACGTTCGCCGTAAAGCCGGCGCCGCGCATCGCTCGCTTCAGCACGTCGGTCTTGTACTCGTCGACGGAACCCTCCGGGGTGAGGATGCCGGTGCTGTGGGTTGACGGTGTGGTGGTGTCGACGTCTTGCAGCATGACCGTGACATCACTCGGCGCGTCGTAGGGAAGCCACGAAATCGCCCACGCGTATGCCTGTCCGAGATGTCCAAGCCCGAGCAGCCACCACGCGGCGGGTGCGTGGCGAAGCGCCGGCGCCTCGTCGTCGGCGCCTTGTCCGGGAGCCCAGAGGTTGATCGTCGCGGTTCGGTAGCCGGCGTCGCTTCCTGGTTTGGCGCGAACAGACTCGAAGGCTTCGTGGACGCCGAGCGCGCCGGCGGCGAGCGCGGCGAGTACGCAGTGCTCGTCGGTGTCTGTGGCCGCGGTGGCGGCCGGGGCCACCGTGGCGTTCCAGCCGTTCCAGGTCGCGCGCAGCACCGGCGCTTTGACGCTGGAGACGTCGCCGGTGTCGGTGCCGCCGATGAGCAGGACAGGCCAAGACGGATTCATTACGAACCCGGGTGTCGTCATGACCGCGCCCTCCGCGTGAATCGCGTCGGCGAGCGGTTGGCCGCGTGTGGGTCCACCGATGACGTCTGGCGGGTTCGCGGGCACGACGACGTCGACCTGCCCGAAGGCTCGTGCCGCTGTAGCGACCGCGGTGAGCAGAGCCGCCTGTCCGCCGAGGGTGGTGCAGGTCGCCGAGTCGCAAACGATGGTGATGCCGGTCGCGGCGTGCGCGGCCGCCGCGCCCTCCAGGGTGGCGTGCGCGTGGTCGTGCGCGCTCAGCAAGACGGTTCGGTGGATGGTGTCCGCGTCAAACATGTGGACCTCTTTCGAAGAAGTCGCGTAGGCGCGCGACGAGTAGACGTAGTGCGACCGGCATTCGCGTGATGACAAAGACTCGGGCGGCGTCGTCGCCGTAGGTCGAGCGCCACGCGCCGGCGCCGAGGAATTCGTGGACGCCGAGGTCGGTCGGAGTGATGGTGCCGATCGCGTAGTTGGGGACGATGACGGCGACGTGTCCCGCGATTGCGACCATCGGGTTCGTGGCGTCGATGGTGCTCTGTTGGACGAACCGCGACGGGTGCGTGTGGATGTCGGCGACGGCGACCAACTTCGCGGATCCGCAAAGCGCTCCGAGGGCGGTGTAGCCGTCGGCGCCGAAGGTGATGCCGCCGGTGAGGGAGTTGGGGTCGAGGTCGTCGTAGTAGGCGACGTCAACCACGACGGCAGGGCTGTCTCCGACGCTGGTGCCCCGGGCGTTGGCGAGCAGGAAGGCTCCGGCCTCGCGCTTGCCCCGGCCGCGGCGCTCGAGTTCAGTCAGGAGTCGGCGGTAGCGGCGGGAGGCGATGACGACCGTCACGTTCAGGCGGCCTTCTCGGGTTGTGGAAGCTCTGCGCCGCGCAGTTCCAGCGAGATCTCGGCGGCGTAGAACGCGATGGTCCTCGTAGGGTTCCAGGCGCGTTGCGGGTGGACGGTCGCCCAGTCGGGATGGGTTGCCAGCCCGGTGCGGTCGCACGCCATGTACGGCGCGTCGTTGTTGTCGTGCGACCAGTCGTGCCGGAAGATTTGCGGCGCGTGGCCGCCGATGGGCCAACGGTCGTGCGCAAGCGGTGCGCACGTCGCGATGTCCCACGGGCGGCCGGCCGGCGCGAGGCGCGGGTAGTCCTGACAGTTGAGTCGCATTGCAAGCTCGTTGCCATCGCCCGCCGTTAGGCCCAAGACAAGGTGCGGCCAGTCGTAAGCGGCGATGCGCCACTGCTTCATGTCGACCCCGACCCAAAACTCGCTGCTGCGCAAATCGCGCAGCAGCTGAGCTTCGGACGGGTCGGTGCTCGTCTCGGGCATTGTGGCGGTGCTCATCCTTGGGGTCGAACGACGTGGACCAGATCAACAGCCAGCTGACAATTCCGCTTGTCGAGGTACGCGCCGATCGGGTTCGTCAGCACCATGTCCTCGGTCGAGCCGTGCAGACGGATCACGAGATCGGCGGCTGTTGCCGCGTCGATCTTGAGGTCGTGAACTGCTTGGTCGAGGACGCCGCTGACGAGCGTCGCGACGTGCACGTCGAGGCGCGCGCGGTGGCCGGCGTAGACCGCGGTGATCTTGGCGTCCCGGCACCGGTGCGTAACGAGATGACCCACGTCGCCCGGGAACAGCTGTGCCAACGTCAGGTTGATGTCGAGCGCGATGTCGCTCCCGACGACGTATGCAGACTCGCCGTCCTCGATGTCGAGAAGTTGCCCGATCGGCTGATCGGGTGGAGCTTCGGGGTGAGTAATGACGGAACCGGTTCCGGCGCTGAAGCGATGAAGTCGCATAACGACTCTCCTCTGTTCGTTGGGGCCCTTTTGACCCAGCCCGAACGGTAGCAGAAATCGGGACAAAAAATCGCGAAATCAGTAAAGATCTAATCTCAACCAGCCGACGGGCAGTGGCGCTTATCTCGCTGATCTGGAATACTTCAGTCATGTTCTTGATCCCGGGCCAGGCTGGCCTCGCTGCGCTTCTGAACACACCGACCCAGTTCATCCAGACCTTGGGCTCGGTCGTCGTGGAGAAGATCGAGAGCCTGATTCAGATCCTGGTGAGCGCTGCCACGCTCGGGCAAGCCATGACCATGTCGCTCATCACGGTGCTGACCCCGCTGGGCATCACCGCCGGAGAGCTGACCTTGGCGATCGGCACTGTCGTTGTCACGGCGGTCGCCCTTGGCGCCGACCGCGCTCCGGTGAAAGACCCCCACGCAAACACGCGGGACGTTTTCGGTCTCAAGATCCTGTCCGTAACGGTCGGCGGCGTTTCCGCCTTGCGGGCAGCAGGGTGACGCGGCCGCACGACGCGGCCGACATCGACCCTGATTTCTCGGTTCACCCAGGGCTGATCCTCCGCGCCACCCTCGAAAACAAGGACATCCGCCAAAGCGAACTGGCCGAACGCACCGGCCTGAGCCCGAAGCACATCAACCAGATCATCAAGGGCAACATCGGCATCTCGAGCGATGTCGCCGTCTTGCTTGAGAAAGCCCTTGGCGGCGAAGCAGAGCTCTGGATCAACCTCGATCTCAAGCACGCCCTGCACGTCAGCCGACAGCGCGACCGCGCACGACTTCCTGAATTCAAGTCCTGGATGAAGTCGTTCGACGCCCCCACCGCGATCCGAAACGGCATCTACGCAAAAGCGGACGACGACATCCAGAAGGTGGACAAGCTGCTCAAATTCTTTGGCGTGACGTCACCCGAAGCATTCGAGGAGTCCTGGATGCGTCCGAAGGTGTCATTCCGCCGCAGTCAGCTCTTTGAAGTTGAGGAACACAACACCGCACTATGGCTCCGCCTGGTTGAACGCAACGCCAACCACGCCGACGTCGGTCCCTTCCGGCCAGCCACGATCCGCAAGGCCGCCCGGTCACTCCGTCAACTCACAAACCTCAACGTCGTCGACGGATTCATCGCGGCACGATCCACATTGGCAGAGGCAGGAGTCGTCCTCACCTTCGTCCGCGAGGTACCGAAAACCCGCATGTGTGGCGCGACGTACTGGCTGGCCGCCGACCGGCCGGTCATCGCCGTAACCGAACGGCACAAACGGCCCGACGGGCTCTGGTGGACAATTGCCCACGAGTGCGGTCATGTCGCTCTCCATCCACGGCGCACCACCTTCCTCGACGTCGATGACGACACCAAGGACGACAAATACGGGCACGAGGCTCAGGCCGACGACTTCGCCAGGACAACGCTGCTGCCCGACGGCGCAACCGAAAAGATCGCCACCGCCGAGACGCGCGAAGACCTCATTCGGCTCGCCGCAAACCTCGGCGTCGGACCCCCGATCGTCGCGGGCCAGTACGCCCGGATAATGAACAGTTGGGGCCAACCCGCGTCCGGCTTGCGCGGAGCTATCACCGACACCGACGTCGTCGCCCTCGAACGGGCCGTCCGACAGCCCGAGTAGGCAGGCAGTTCGACCCTTCACGGTCGGGCCGTCTATCCGGGGCAAAGTCGTCGAGGTCGGTGTTGAAGCGCTCGTCGTACGCGTCGCGCCAGCGTTCGCGCAGTCCCGCGAGGATGAGTGTTCGCGGCGCGTCCTGATCGTCGAGGCGGAAGTCGCGTAGCACCGCGTCGTTCAGGACGGCGGCGGGCCGGCGTCTATGAACACCGCGATCAAGCTGAGCTTGCCGTCGTCGCCCACCTCGGCGAAGTCGGTGCCGTACGTGCGCGTGTCACCGACGATCCACACGAAGCCGCCGCGGCCGACGCCGTGGTGCGTGTCGACCGGTGTCGTCATCTCGACGCGCACCGACACGCCTTCGGGCCACGTCGCCTGATAGTCGGCGATCGTCTGATCAAGCGCATCGACGCCGACGACCTCGTCGTCGAAGCCCTGCTGCAGAAAGCGGATCTGCGGGCTGCACGCCTTGTCGAGCAGCGCGCGGCGCTTCGCCGCGCCGGTCTCGTTCCACGCGTCGGCGTACCAGTTCGCCAGTTCGTCTGGTGTCGCCATACCGCAGTTTGGGCGAGTCAGCGAAACAGCGCCAACGCGATGTGCGCGACCGGGCCCGCAAGGAGCCCGAGTTCCACGCTGCGCACGACCGGCTTGGTCACTACCGCCAGCACGCCGCCGACGACGAGGAACCAGATGCTCTATTTGATGCGGGAAGACAGGGTAGGCCGCGACGACCCTTGCCGATTGATGTTCCGCAGCTCCACGTCATCGCATCGCGATAGTCGGGCTCGCGTGTTCGGCATGAACGCAGGGGACGGACGCTCTGAGGCGCTCAGGGCTCTTAATTCGCCCGGCCCATGGCCACTCAAGCGGTAGCGCAGCGAACACCATCACGTCATAGCGCTGGCCTTTCCAAATGCCGTGAGCGCGCATCGTTCCCTCGTGCACAAATCCCGCCCTGCGGGCCACGGCGACTGAGTCCTCGTTGCCCGCGACGATCGTCAGGAACACGCACGCTGCTCCGAGGTCGAACAGCCACCGCGTGAGCGGGATCGCGGCGCGAGTCGCGCAGCCGTGCCCTCTCGCTCTTGGTGCGATCCAATAACCAAAACTGTGCGACGTCCTCCTTGGACCAGTCGTCGACCCCACAGCAGCCCGCGAGTTCGCCAGTGCTCTCGTCCAGGATTGCGAACGCAACGCCAGAGAGCGTCCCTGTGGCCGCGAACGCTCGCCAACTCGACTCGAATTGCTCGATGGTGGCCTCCGCGTCCGCGATTGAAGGCGGCGGAGCCGGGCGACCTAGCCGGTCGTGGCTCCCGTTGTAGCGACGGATCGCTGGGTCGGCGCATGCTTCCGCCATAAACCGGGCGTCGTCTCTCGACCACGGACGCAGGGTGACCAGGCCGTCGGAAAGCGTCACGACTGGACTGCCACCAGGCACGCGACCATCTTGCCTCCGAAGACGGACTGGGGGTCCCAGGAAGCGCGAAAGCTGTGATGATCACGCCGGTGCGGCGGGAGTCGAGGGTCGAGGTTCGGTCGCGGACGCCTCAGAGTTCGAATTCATCGGGGCGCTCGTCGTCGCCGCGTACGACTCGATCCCTGGCGCGATCCACGACCCTGAGTACAACGAGACGTTACGTAACGTGTCCGAGCGCGCCGCGGTCGTGCCGGTGCTTGTCGCCGCCACCGAGTTCGGCGTCGTCGGGACGCTGACGTATGTGCCGGGACCCGGTCCGCTCGCGGAGCTGGCGCAGACGGGCGATGCCGAGATCCGCATGTTCGCCGTCCACCCTTCCGCTCAGGGGACGGGCGCGGGCAGCGCGCTCCTCGACTTCGCCATTCAGATGGCGACCGACGACCGGCGGCGCAGCATGGTTCTGTCGACCTCGCCATGGATGACCGCCGCTCAGGCGCTATACGCGTCCCGCGGCTTCGTGCGAGAACCTCAACTCGACCGCTTCGAGGATTCCAGCGGCGTGAGCTTCGAGCTGTTCGCGTACCGGTTGACGTTGCCGCGCTGACGCGTCGCGTGCCCGAAGATTGTCGAACTCACGAAGGCGCGCGGATGGCCGCGGAGCGTTTACGACAGACTGCGCCGATGCGGACGACCGACGTGTGGGCACAGGTTGCGGCGCAGCGGCGGGAGCTGGCTGACCGCGTCGAGTCTTTGGAACCGAGCCAGTGGGACGCGGAGTCATGGTGCACGGGGTGGCGAGTCCGTGACGTACTCGGCCACCTGGTCCACCTGGCCGAGGCAACCCAGGTCTCGATCACCCGCGACGTCGTGCGGGCCGGGGGTCGCCCGGGCCGAGCCCTCAGCAAGATCGCGCGGCGGCTGGGAGAACGCCCTGTGCCGGGGTTGGCTGACCGGCTCCGCGCCGCGGCCGGCGGGCGCTTCCACGTCTTAGGGACGCCGGCGGTTGTCGCCCTGGGTGAGGTGGTGGTCCACGGTGCCGACGCTCTGCGGTCCGTAGGCTCGGAGCTGGATGTGCCGTTGCCGACGCCGTGGCAGTGCTGGGCGTGTACCGGCGTATCGGACGGCTGGCCTTCCATGGAGCTCCCGGGCGGAACAGGCGACTGGTCGCTACCGACGGCGACTGGGCCGCCGGCGACGGTCCGGAGGTGCGAGGGCGCGCTGTCGACCTAGTGCTGTTCCTCGCCAACCGCCGTCAGGTCGAGTCCACGCTCGAAGGTCCGGGACTCGCCGACCTCTGAAGAGCTGTCGCTCTCGCTAGGTCACTCGCGGCAACGTCGCGTTTGACGGGAGCTCAACGGCCACGTTGACCGTGTTCCAAAAGCCGATCAACGCGATGGCGTAGATGAGACTCACGATCTCGTCCTCGGCGAACGCGTCTCTGACCGCGGCCCAGGTCTCATCACTAACCCGTCTCCCGTCGCCGACCCGAACCATCTCCTCCGTGAGGGCGAGAGCCGCGCGCTCCTTGTCGAACTCGGCGTGCTCTTGCCAGCCGGCAAGGGCGTCCAACTTCGACTGTGGCACGTCGGCGCGACGAGCACCCTCCGCGTCGAGGCGCAGGCAAAATCCGCATCCGTTGATCTGACTGGCGCGCAACTCGACCAGGCTTCGAATACGGGCGTCGAGAGGGCCGCGTGCGACGTGGCGCGCCAGGGCGAAAACGTGGGCGTACGCGTCGGGGTCCAGCGCGTATGGGTCGATGCGCACGCGATCGACCGTAGACGCGCGCGACGCCCGAACGCCCGCCTTTCACGATGGCGATCTCTGCTCAAGCGCGGAGCGACGGAACTCGGACCGGCGTTCGCGCGGTGCTCGATCAGAAGCCCCCGATCGCGATGTCACAGCCGTTCGGTATGGTCGACGCCGATGCTTGATCCGGCCGTGGCTGAAGCCCTCAAGAGCGTCGGCGTCACCGATTCGGCGGTCCGTAAGTTCCTCGATGCGAACCAGCCCGCCACAGTCGCGGCCGCGATCGAGGCGCTCGGGGCAGGTGCGGCCGAACTCGCCGCCCAGCGCCGCCAGGCTGAGGCCCGCGTCGCGCAACGCCCGACCGTTGAAGCCGGGCTGCGCCGCGCGGAGCTCGCAGTCACGCTGCGCACGAGCGGCGAGCTCGAACGCGCCCGCGAGAGCACCGAGCAGCTGCGGCGTCGTCGGGACGAAGCCCGCCTGGACGCCGACGAGGTCGTCACGCGCCTCGCCCGGTTCACCGCCTATGCAGAAAGGAACGCGAGCAAAGGCGCGGACCCCGACCGAGCGAGCGACGACCACATTGATGTCGCGACGTGGCCGGGCGTAAGGGCCATCCAGGAAGCGACGGCCGCCTATGCCGAAGCGCGGCGCCGCACCGACCGCATCGGCCACGACTGATGGCAAAAGGGAAACACTCGCAAGCGGCGGATCGTCGCCGCGCGGCCGACGAACTGGATCGTCTCGCCGCCGCGTGCCGCCGCTTCAGCGACGAGACGGTTCGCTACGCAGCGGCCGCGGCCGCCGCAGCGGAAGTTGACGACCTCGCCGCCCGTATCCGCCGCGCCGAGCGCATCCAGCAGGCCAACGCCGCCGACGAACTCTCCCGCACCCGCCAAGTCGCCGAGGAGCTTCGCGTCGCGGTGGAGGACGAGGAACGACTGGCGGCGACCATCACCGCCGCGTGGAGACGCGTGCAGCCGATGTTGCAGTCCGCGTTCGGCAGTGGCATCGAAGGAGCCGAAGACTTCATCGATGCCACGAGCCCGGGAGCGAGCGTCGGTGGTCGCCTCGAATGGGGCGTCGCGCACTCCAAGAACATGAACGCCACGACGACGGCGGCGTTGCAACGCGCCAAGGGCCTCCGTCGTCGCACACCAGGCCGCGTCACGCCACGCGCCCGCCGCGAAGCCGCGGACGGCTGGGCCCTTTTCAAACCGGTCGGGTTCATGGCCGACCGCTGGGTCGCGACCCAACTCGGCTGCCTTGACGGCGACGCTGACGAACTTGCTGCGTGGGCCGCGGCCGGTACCGTGCCGGACCACGCCGGCGTCGCGCACGCCGACGCAGTCGAGGCGCCCACCGACAAGCGCTGGGCGAACCCGTACATGCCGACGCCGCTGTTCCCCCGGCCTTCCGACGCTGCCGCGCTGCGCTACTGGTATGCCGCGCTCGCCGCAGATGTCGGACGGGCGCTGCCAGCGGTCGCCGCGAAGGACACCGAGGAAGAACTCGCCGGCGTCCAGGCGGCCGCCGAAGCGTGGGACAGCGCTGCGGACCTCGCGGCGACCGCCGCTATCTATTGGCTGCCGCCGGGTCAGGCGGCGGGGTACGCCGCTTCGCAGCCGCTCAGCAGCGAGGATCTCGACGAGGTGCGCATGCCGTTCCGCTCGACGATGATCGTCCCGGCCGAACCGCTCGTCATCGACGCCGCCGATACCCCGGTTACCTACGCAGACGACGACGGGGCCTACGGCGAAGACGAGGACGCCGACTCCGTGCTGCGCGACGGCATCGAGTACGCCCGCCGCTCTGTCATCAACGCGCACACCACACCCGACGGGGGCGTCACCAGCGGGCAGACGCCCCTCGACGTCGCGGCCAGCCGGCTCGGCATGCACATCGAGGCGATCGTCGTCGAGGCCGACCGGACGGGCTGCCCATCGCGACGGTTGCTCGTATGTGTCGCTGTGCCAGCGCCCGATGGCAGCGCTGTGCTTTGCCGGTACGCGCTGCCCGCGTGGAAGGACCGTGCCAGCGCCGGGTTCGCTGCCGCCGTCGACCAGCTGTGCGCCGCGGTCGCCTGGGGTGCGTGGGTCGAAACGACGGCGGACGACGCAGACGATGGTCACGAGCCCGTGGTCGGTCCGCGCCGCGCGCCCGCTCCGGCGCTCCACGTCCTCGACGTCGCCGCGACAGATGGCAACGGCGATGCATCGGGTGGAGAGCCGACGGGACGTCACGTCGCGCCACATACTCGGCGTGGCCACTGGCGCCGGCAACACCATGGCCCGGGCAACACCCTGGTCAAACGCGTGCGTATCGCGCCGACGCTCGTGAACGCCGGGCAAGGTCCGCTGTCACCGAGGGTGTACCGCATCAGACCCGCCGCCCCGAACGTCGACGACGCGCCGGTCACCGCGGGTGAGCTCGTGGACGGGTAGCGGCGCTTCATACCGTGTCCGTCGTCGACGACCTCGATCGAATCGCCTACGAAGCGGATCTCGACGAGCGACGCGTCCGCGTCGTAACTGTTCTTGATTAGCTCCGCGAGCGCGATATGTGGCTGGCCGATGAGGCGCTCGCCGAGTTCGCGCAGCAGGCGTTCGTTGACGGTGAAGTGGAGCCGGGGGCGCTCACGACTCATCTCGTGGCCTCGGAACCAGGGGACGGAACACGCCCAACAGCGTGGAGACGCATCTCGGGCACCGACGTCTTCGCGGACGGCAGGCTGTCGAGGCGCTTGGGTCGCGACGTCGAGTCCGCTGCGTGGCGTTGTCCACGGTTCACCTCGGCCGACGTCTCGCGGCCGCGTCAACGACCCGGATCGACCGGGTTGCTCCAAGTCGGAAACGACACAAACCGAAACGACGTCAAGTTTCGTGGTGGTAGGCGCGCACCGCGATCCACGTCGCAGGCAAGAGGACGCCGATCGTCCACGCAAGAGCGCCCACGGCACTCGCGTCGCGGCCGGCGCTGAAGGCACGAAGGCTGTCGACGACGACGGTGAACGGCTGGTGCGTCGCGACGGCGCGGAGCAGGCGCGGCATTCCGTCGACCGGTGCGAACGCGGAACTCACGAAGGTGACGGGAAACAGTATGAGCAACATGAGCGCTTGCACCGACTGCGCCTTGCGTACGACGAAGGCCATCACCGCGCCGACGGCGCACGCCGAGGTGCCGAACAGCGTCGCGACCGCAAAGAACGCAAGCGAGTCGACGAACCCGCCGCCGAAGCGGAACCCGACTGCCACCCCGACGACGACTACCACAAGCGTCGTGACGGCGGCACGGATGGCGTCGGCGACGAGGCGGCCTAGGACGACGGCGCCGCCGAAGATTCGCAGGACCCGGAACTGGTCGAGGCGGCCAGTTTCGAGGTCAGCTGCGAGGCCGAAGGCGGTCGCCATTGCACCAAAGGCCATCGATTGCGCGACGACGCCGGGAACGAGATAGTTCGCGTAGTTGCCGCCGACAGCGGCGGCGATGCTGCCGCCGAACACGTACCGGAACAGTACGACGAAGACCACGGGCTGAACCAGCGTCAGGACCACGAAGGTCGGTTGGCCCGCCCACATGACCATCTCGCGTGCGGCGAGCGCCCCGATGTCTTGGGACGCGGACCGCAGTGTGACGCGGTCCGGCTTCGCCATTGCCGTTGCGGTCGTCATGAACTGGCTCCTTCTTGTGCGTGCATGCTCGTATCGGTGAGCGCGAGGAACGCGCTGTCGAGCGATGGCCCCTCGACGGTGAGGTCCAACGGGTCGAGCCCTTCGTCGCGTAACGCGTCGAGAAGCGATGTGACTGCCCCCGCCGAGCGGTCCGGGAGTGGCACGGAAACGTAGGGGCGCTCGTCGAATGTGGCGGTCACGTTTGTCGTCCGCGACACCACGGCGACTGCCGTCTCGGCGTCCTGCTTAGTGCGCACCCCGAAGCGCAGGACGCCGCCTTCGATGGCGTTTTTGAGACCGCTGGGCGTATCAAGCGCGAGGAGTCGTCCGCGGCCGAGCACTGCGATTTGGTCCGCGAGTTCGTCTGCTTCGTCGAGGTACTGCGTAGTTAGGACCGTCGTGGTGCCGGCGGCGGTGGCTTCGCGGACGAGTTGCCATAGCTCGATGCGGCTTCGCGGGTCGAGCCCTGTCGTAGGCTCGTCCAGAAACAGCACGGCGGGGAACGCGAGAAGTCCGGTGGCGAGGTCGAGACGGCGCTGCATGCCGCCGGAATATGTAGCGATCGGGCGGTCCGCGGCGTCGTCTAGGTCGAAGCGGCCAAGTAGCTCCTCGACGCGGGCCTTCGCCGCGGCGCGTGGCAGGTGATGGAGCCGCGCGTTGAGCATGAGCTTTTGGCGACCAGTGAGCGGCTCGATCATTGCTGACGCTTGTGAGACGAGGGCGATGCGCGACCGGACGTGTCCTCGCGCCGAGACGCAGTCGAAACCCTCGACCATCGCCCGGCCTGCCGACGGTTTGATCAGCGTCGCGAGGATCCGCACGAGGGTGGTCTTGCCGGCGCCGTTCGGTCCGAGCACCCCGAGAATGTTGCCTTTGGGGATACTCAGGCTCACGTCGCTGAGTGCCTCGACCTCGCCGAAGGTCTTCGCCACGTGTTCCACGAGGATTGCGAGTTGCTGGGTCATGAGTGGGTTCCGATCGTTGGAACGGGTAGGTCGAGACGCGCCAATGCCTCGCGCACGGTTGTGTCCGGCGAAGTCGCGATGAGCTTCTCCGTTGCGGCGACGGCGGCCTCGATTTCGGACGCCCGCGTGACGGAGTAGGCGTCGGCGCGCGACGCGAGAAGCCATCGATGTTCCCGGTTGTCAGGTTTGACTACGAGCGTGAGGTCTTGGCGTTCGAACGTTCGGGTTATCGGAATGAACAGGTCGTCAGAGTCTGCGATCGACTCGTCGGACGCGAATGCCTCCATGGCTCCCGCGGGCTGGACGTTGAACATGAACTGCAGCAGGGGCGTCGGGTTCGCTTCCCACCGTTCACCGACCAATTCGAGGATCGTCGCCAGCGGCAGGTAGTGAGCAAACGAGTCGAGTCTGGCGTCGCGTACCGTGCCGCAGAAGTCGCCGAGCGAAGTCGCGGGATCGACGAACACGACGACGGGGACGTAGTCGACGAGGTTCCCCGCCGTCGTCGCGCATCGTGGAACTTCCGATCGCAGCGAGCGGGCGAAAGATGCGACCGGTGTGTCGGTGTCGGCCATCGCGCTGAGCGTCAGGAAGTACGCGGCGGCCAGGCGGTCGAAGACGGCACCCTGTGCGGTAGCCGCCACCGCGTGTTCGGCTGAACCGCGGTGGCGTGCCGCTGCACCACGGCGAACGTCGTTGATCGTGGCGGTGCGTACGGTGGCGAGCCGCGTCTGCCACCACCGCTTGCGTTGTGAGCCTTCGGGTCCGTTGACGAGGCCGCGTTCCCACGCGACGTACTCGTCGTACTGCGCTTCGGGTTCGGCGACAGGTTGGGGTTGTCCGGTGATGGCTGCGGTCATGAGCGGTTGCGCGAGGGCAAGGACGCTGTGGGCGTCGATCGTGATGTGGGACGACTGGCTCAGGATGAGCGAGGTCCGATCGTCTAGCGGTACGACGTATGACGACGAGTACGGCAGCGTCGTCAGGTCCTCAGGGGTGTCGGTTGCTTCCAAGGCCATCCGAACGGCGGACTTGACGTCGTCGGCGCGCTCGGTCGACACCGTGGCGCTGATCGGCGGTTCTGGTGTGTGGACGCGCGCGATGTATGCGCCGTCCTCGTAGTGGTAGGTCGTTCGTTCGATGTCGTGGACGAGGTACCAGGCGCGGCCCGTCGCCATGAGCGGCTCGATGAGGTCGTTGCGAACGACGCTGGCACTGCGGAGCCGCCCGCACCCGGGATCGATGCGGTTGGATCGGACGTATAGCTGTTCGACGCCTGACAGTTCGCGTTCGCGGTCGATCATGCCGGCGCTGCCGTGTGTGCGTTGGGCCGACGAGTCGTGGCGTGGCTAGGGCGGCGCGGCGCGGTTGGTTCGATCATGGTGCTCCAGGTGTTCAGTAGAAGGTCGATCGGATGCGAGGACGCGGAACGGACTTGTATTCGGGTGCCTGGCCGAGTTGCCACAGGACGTAGTCGAGTTGGTACGCGGCGCACGGCGTGCCGAGAGCGGACACGGCGGCGACGAGGCGCTCGGTGGCCGCGACTGCGCCGGCTCGCATCTCGATCTCGAATTCGGAGCCGGGGTCGAGGAGTTCGCCGGCGTCGATGCGTCGTACGGCTAAGTCGTCGAATTCGAGGACACCGAGGAGTCGGAGTACGTGGGGGACGAGGTTGTCGGCGAACACCGTCAGCTCGTGCAAGTCGTCGAACTCGCCTAGGCCGTTGCCGTCGAGCGCGACGGCGAGGTCGGCGGCGGTGAGTTGCGCGCGTTTCAGAAAAGGGATCCACGTGCCACGTGTCTCGGCGGCGTCTTGGTAGCTCGGCATCTCCGCCAACGCGGCGACGAGGTTCGCCGCGGACCTGTGCGACGCTTCGATCGCGGTCACGGCGGATCCGTCGTGCGAGGCGAGCAGCCACCGTCCTAGTTGGTTGAGCGAACGCGCGTAGTGCGTCATCAGGTCGCCGACGGGTACGGCCATCGACTGTCCGAGGATGGTCGCGATTTCGGCGGGTTCGATCCGCGCGAGCATCGATGCGTCGAACGGCCCGTTCGCGTACATGAAGTCGCGGATCCTTCGCATCATCGTGCGCGATCCGGAGGATCCTGGGTCCTTCGCGAGGTGAGGATGCCAGCCTGACCCGAAATTGATCGCGTTGATCGTCAGCACGTAGTTCGCGACGACGTCTTGTTGTGGACCGACGAGGAAGTAGGCGGGATCGACGTTGATGCCAGCCCTCACGAGTGGCGCGAGGTGAGCGGCGGCGGACGGGATTGCGTGGCTGACGACGCGAACGCGTCGGGCATCGTCGGCGATCGTCGCGGCCGCGTTGCGGAGGTTTCGAAGGAGGTCGAGGCCCGACGTCCCAGGACGGAACCCAGGTTGTCCGTCGGGGAGATGCGGTCGCGGCGTCATCCGATGAGGTCCGGGACTTCGGAAATCGACCGTGCGGTACGCAGCCGGGTTTCGTCGTGTGCGCGCAACATCTCGGCGTCGCGGGTGTCGTCGTCCCATTCGGGAGTGTCGGGATGGGGGACCCATATCGCGTTGAGTCCGACCGCGAGCGCCGGGGTCACATCGGATGTAATCGAGTTGCCGATCATCCATGACCGTTGGGCGTCGGCGCCGGTGCATTCGATGATGCGCTCGTACTGTGCTCGGTCCTTTTGGTCGACGATGAACACGTCGTCGAATAGCGCCTCGAGCCCCGACAGTTCGACCTTGCGTCGCTGTTCGTCGCGATCACCCTTCGTGAGGAGGTAGACCGGTCTTTCTCGTGCGAGGCGGGTGACGCATGCGTGTGCTCCGTCGACCAAGACGATTGGGTGTTCGCAGAGCTGTTGGCCGACGTTGCGAAACACGGTTTCGGTCGCGGGCGGGCAGGGCCCGACAAGGTCCTCGTAACACTCGATGAGGTTCTGCGCGAAGACCTTGGCCCCGTAGCCGACGCGTGCGCAGTTGGCTCGCTGAACTTCGCCGAGGCGTTGTCGTACTTGCTCGCTCGTCCAACGGGTGGTGCCGACGAGTTCACAAAACCGAGCAATCGCTTCCTTGAAGTATCGGTTGTTGTGCCAGAGCGTGTCGTCGCCATCGAAGATGACCGCGTCCGCTCCGTGGTTGCGGTGGGCGTTCATCGGTTCGGTTATCCCATGTGGGCGGTGCGCTCGAACGGAAGCTGGTGCGTTGCTTCGGCAGCGTGGGGTCGGCTTTCGCTCGCGCCGGCGTTCGTGATCGGAATGAACTCGGCGCGTCGCAAGTCGCTGATCGTTTCGGCGCCGCAGTAGGACATTCCGCTGCGCAGGCCGCCGCGGAACCGTTGGATGGTGTTGCGGAGCGGGCCTGCGTAGGCGAAGGTCATCTCGATGCCCTCGGGCGTGTAGTCATCGAGTTCTTCTTGCGTCACTTCTTCGCCACGGGCGAGCTTCAGGGTGAGGGTCATCCCCATGGTTGCGAAGCCGCGGCTCATCTTGCATGGCCCGTCTGGACCGTCGACGAGCAAGGCCGCGCTTTCGTCGGTTCCGGCGAGCGCTGACCCGAGCATGACCGTGTCGGCACCGGCGGCGAGCGCCTTTGTCACGTCGCCGGGAGCACGGATGCCGCCGTCGGCGATGAGCGTCACGCCGAGCTCGCGCGCGGCGGTGGCGCAGTCGAGGATCGCGGTCAGCTGGGGCACGCCGCACCCCGTGACGCGGCGCGTCGTGCACACACCGCCAGGTCCGATGCCAACCTTGACGGCGGCGGCGCCGGCGGCGACGAGGTCGCGGACGGCGGCGGCAGTCGCGACGTTCCCGGCGACCAAGGCAGGACGGACCTCTTCGCGGAGGCGACGGACGGCCGCGATGACGTGGTCGGAGTGGCCGTGGGCAACGTCGACGACGAGGACGTCGGCGCCGGCTGCGGCCAAGGCGTGGGCGCGTTCGATGTAGTCGCCGGTAGTGCCGACGGCGGCGCCGACCGCGAGGCGGCGATCACCGTCTACCGCCGCGGTGAAGCCCACCGGACTTGTCGACGGCACCGTCTTTACGGTCCCCAATTGCTCGACTTGGTCTTCGATCGTTTGCATCCGGTGGAGGATGCCGATGCCGCCGAGGCGGGCCATGGCGACGGCCATTGCGTCCTCGGTGCACCACTGTGTGTTGGCCGACAAGAACGGGACGGTTAGGCGGAGGCCAGGTACCAGTGTTGTGGTCGTGTCGGCGTCGGCGCGCGATTGCAGCGGTGTCCGAGCCGGTACGAGCAGGACGTCGTCGAAGGCGAGTCCGGTCGGTCTGATGCGATCTGTCACTGCGTGTTCTCCTCCGTTCGCGGCGCGACCGCGCCGACGACTGCGAGGGCGCGGCTCGCGTCAACCATGCCGTGCGCCGCGCAGTCGCGTGGGGACTCGCCGTTCACGAGCCCGTACGCGAACCGGGCCGAAAACGCGTCGCCGGCGCCGAGCTCG